>NZ_JAHUTL010000005.1:0-269914 GCF_019209955.1 Corynebacterium sp. TAE3-ERU2
TGTGTCGGTGGTTATAGCATCGGGGACACGCCCGGTCCCATTCCGAACCCGGAAGCTAAGCCCGACAGCGCTGATGGTACTGCACCCGGGAGGGTGTGGGAGAGTAAGTCACCGCCGACCTAAAACTTCACAGTGCAACATATAAAGGATGTGATAGGTAAGAACAGAGTATTCTCTGCTTACCTATCACATCCTTTTTTGCATGCCCGAACCAGAACTGCTCTAATCTAGAGCCCATAGAGCACGACCACAGAGCCCAAGAAAGGGTGTCACAACCTCCCATGGCAGACAACGACGGACGCCGCCGCGATAACTCCTCCCACTCCCCACGCCGCGAGCACGGCCATAAGCACGGCGGCGGCAACCGCGGATCCCAGGGACGCTCGCGGGGTGACCGTGAGCACCGCGGCTACAAAGACCGGGACGGTCGCCGCTGGGAGGAACGAGGAGATCGCCGCCAGCGCGACGACCGCCGTGATCGTCGTGACCACCGCGACCGCGATGACCGCGGCTACCGCGGCGGTGATAGGCGAGAGCGCTATGAGCGTGGCGATAACGAAGATCGCCGCCATAACGGACAGCGCCGCGACCGCGATGATCGTGGCTACCGCGGCGGCGAACGCCGAGGCGGGCAGGGCCGCGACTCTGACCGTCGCGATCGCCGCAACGACGGCCCGCGGGGTGGTTCTCGCGGCCACGCACAGCGCGGCGGCCGTAACCGCAGTCCCGGCTATCGCAGCGGCGGCACCCGGGCCAACTTCCGCAATGAAAAAGAACGCGCCCGCCAGAACGAGCCGGCCATTCCTGAAGATATCAACTGGAAGGATCTCGATCCCTCCGTTCGTCAGGACCTGCGGAGCCTGTCAAAGGACAACGCGGAACGCGTCGGCGCCCACATGGTTGCTGCCGCCGCCTTCATGGCCGAGGACCCCGCGAAGGCCCTCGCTCACGCCCGTGCCGCCAAGGACCGCGGCGGCCGCGTCGCTGTGGTGCGCGAAACCGCAGGTATCGCCGCCTATCACGCCGGCGAGTGGAAGGAAGCCCTCTCCGAGCTGCGCGCTGCGCGCCGCATGAGCGGTGGACCGGGGCTTCTCGCAGTGATGGCGGACTGCGAACGCGGCCTCGGCCGCCCAGAAAAGGCCATCGAGATCGCCCGGGAAGAATCCACCTCCGGTATGAGCAAGGCCGACAAAGCCGAACTCGCAATCGTGATCGCCGGCGCTCGCCGCGATTTGCAGCAATTCGACGCCGCCGTGCTCGAGCTGGAACGCTTCGGCCTGGAAGATATCGAGCCGGACTTGAGCGCCGCCCGCCTGCACTACGCCTATGCCGATGCCCTCATCGATGCTGGCCGCAGCAGCGAGGCAAAGAAGTGGTTCGAAAAGGCCATCTCCGAAGACCACGAGGAGCTTCTCGACGCCCGTTCCCGCCTCGCCGAGCTTGGCTAAACGAGGCCGTATACCCCAGATCCCCGCACCCGCCACCACCCGCAGCATCGTGGGTGGTGGCTGCGGTATGCAGGGGCTCTCGGTGCCGCGCTGCGTGGTGGGTAGAATGATGTGCCATGTGCCTGAGCAAGAATTTTGACCTGCTGATCTTCGATCTCGATGGAACGGTCTACGCCGGCGGCGACCCTATCGAGCACGCCGTGGAATCCATCACAGCGGCAGATATGAACTGCCAATACGTGACCAATAATGCCTCTCGCGCCCCCGAAGTCGTCGCCCAGCAGCTCAGCTCCCTCGGCTTGACGGTGAGCCCTGGCGATGTCCTCACCTCTGCCCAAGCCGCCGTGGCGATGCTCGCCCAAGAAGTCGAGGCCGGGGCACGGGTGTATGTGCTCGGCGCGGACTCCTTCAAAGAACTCACCCGCGATGCCGGCTTCGAGGTGGTCGACTCCGCCGATGATCGCCCGGCCGCAGTGCTGCACGGCCACAGCCCCGCCACTGGGTGGGCGGAGCTCTCGGAGGCCGCCCTCGCCATTGGGCGCGGGGCACGCTATTTCGCCTCGAACCTGGATACCACCCTGCCCATGGAACGCGGCCTGCACGTGGGCAATGGCTCTATGGTGGCGGCCGTGGCCACGGCCACCGGCGTTACCCCGCAGTCCGCGGGCAAACCAGGACCCACGATGTTCCTCGCGGCAGCGCACCGCGCCGGCGCCCGCCGCCCGCTGTCTATCGGCGATCGCCTGAACACCGATATCGCTGGAAGCGTGGCTGCAGGAATGCCGAGCCTGCATGTGCTCACCGGCGTCAGCGGCTGCTGGGACGTGCTCAACGCCCCGGTCGCAGAACGCGCCACCTATGTGGCCGCAGACTTAAGGGCGCTGGATCTTGCCGCCGACGCCGTGGATCCCTTCCACAGCGATAGCCACGGCAATTTCACCGCCACCTTTGATCCCGCCCGCGGCGAGCTGAGTATCGGCGGCACAGCCATCGATGACGACGATGCCGGCTTTGAGGCACTCCGCGCCGCACTCGGTGCCGTGTGGAGTGACAGCGAGGACGCTCATGAACTCACCGCCGCCGCGGTGCGCACCACCTCCGATGCGGCCGAGCGCGCCGTCGCCCAGTGGTGGTAGACCGTGGCGCCACAGTCCATGCCCACCCCCGGTGATCTCTATGCCGCCCAGAGCGGCAGGGGAGAGGGCGACGTCGATAAGCTCAAAGAAGAGGTGACTGCGCTCTTAGAGCAGCCGACCGCCGATGCGGCGGAGGAGGCGCGCGTGCTGGCGCAGGCCCATGAATTGGTGCATCAGGCCTTGGAAAGAAAAGTAGAAGGATCCTAGTGAGTGGACGCAGACGGCTCGATCAGGAGCTGGTGAAGCGCAAGATCGCCCGGTCGCGGGAGCAAGCCCAGCAGATGATCCGCGAGAACAGGGTGATGGTGGCGGGCATGCTGGCCACCAAGCCAGCTACCCAAGTGACTGGGGATATCTCCATCAAGGTGCAGCAGGCTGACTCCGATCAGTGGGCCTCCCGCGGGGCACACAAGCTGCTCAGCGCGCTCGATGCCTTCCGCGAGGAGGGCCTCAGCCTCACCCACAAGCAGATCATTGATGCCGGCGCCTCGACCGGCGGGTTCACCGATGTGTGCCTCCAGCAGGGGGCGGCGCAGGTCCACGCCGTGGATGTCGGCTATGGCCAGCTGGTGTGGCGGCTGCAAAACGATGCGCGGGTGCATGTGCTCGACCGCACCAATATTCGGCATCTCACCCCAGAGATGCTCGGCGGGCAGGCCGACATGATGGTGGGCGATCTTTCTTTCATCTCCTTAAAGCTGGTGCTGCCGGCTATCGTCTCCTGCCTGCGCGATGGGGCGGAGCTGCTGCCCATGGTCAAGCCCCAATTCGAGGTGGGCAAAGATCGTATCGGCGCCGGCGGGGTGGTGCGCTCAGCGCAGCTGCGCCAGGAGGTGGTGCGCGATATCATCGACGCCGCCGCGGACTTGGGGCTCAGTGTGCGCGGAGTTGTGGCCAGTGGCCTGCCCGGCCCCGCCGGCAACGTAGAGTATTTCCTGTGGTTGATCAAGGATGGCGGCGCGAGCCAGCCTGCCGCCGCACGCATTGACGCGATGGTTCATCGCGCCATCGAGGAGGGACCCCAATGAGCAACACGGCACCTGAGACCCCCGCGCACTTCGTCGCGGCCCAGGACGACACCACGCGCAGCGTGTTGTTGGTGCCACACACCGGACGTAGCTCGAATGTGGAGGCCGCCGCGCGCGCCGCAGAATTGCTTCTCGACGCCGGCATCGAGGTACGGGTATCTGTCGATCCGCAGGCAGCGCCCCTGGACAGCCACCCCATTTTTTCTCGGCTCAAGCAATTCGGGCACGATGTTTCGGCCACCGAGGGCGTGGAGATGGTGCTCGTGCTCGGCGGCGATGGCACCTTCCTCCGCGGCGCCGACCTCGCCTATTCCGCGGACCTGCCGGTGCTCGGCATCAACCTCGGCCATGTGGGCTTCCTCGCCGAATGGGACTCCGATTCGCTCGACCTAGCTATCGAGCGGGTGGTGGCCCGTGATTATGAGGTGGAAGACCGCATGACCATCGAAGCGGTGGTGCGGGGGCCGAATAATGAGGTGGCCGGGCGGAGCTGGGCGCTGAATGAAGTGAGCGTGGAAAGCCTCAACAGTCGGGGAGTGCTGGATGCGATCCTCGAAGTGGATGGCCGTCCCGTAAGCTCCTTCGGCTGCGATGGTGTGCTCGTGTCCACCCCCACCGGCTCTACCGCCTATGCCTTTTCTGCGGGAGGCCCAGTGCTGTGGCCGGAACTCGATGCAATCCTGGTGGTGCCCAATAACGCCCATGCGCTCTTCGCGAAACCGCTAGTGGTCAGCCCGGATTCGCAGGTGGCGGTGGAATCGGTGTCCACGACCTTCCCCGCCCAGGCAGTGATGGATGGTTTCCGCCAAGTAGCCATGCCGCCGGGGTCGCGCATCGAGATCAACAAGGCCGCCACTCCGGTGCGCTGGGTGCGGCTCGACCGCAAGCCCTTCGCCGATCGGCTCGTGACCAAATTCCGGCTTCCCGTGGAGGGCTGGCGCGGCCCCTCGGCCGCGAATAATCCGCACGCTACAGCGTGACGACGCCGTCTGCCTGCCAACTGGTGCTCGCGGGCGCATCCTCAACGCACAGCTGCACCCCGCTTCCGCTACGCTTTAAGGCATGCTTGCTGAACTGGCGATCAACAACGTAGGCGTGATCCCCTCGGAGAGTGTCGAATTCTCGGGGGGATTAAGCGTGCTCACCGGCGAAACCGGCGCGGGTAAGACGATGGTGGTCTTTGGTCTGCGCATGCTTGCCGGCGATCGCGCCGATGCCTCCAGGGTGCGCAGTGGTGCCAGTGAAGCCGCCGTGGAGGGGCGTTTTTCCACCGCCGGTATGGCCAGCACCCAGTGCGCCACGGTGGAAGAGATCGTGAGCGAGGCAGGGGGAGCGCGTGATGAAAATGAGGAGTTCATCGCCACCCGCGTGATCAAGTCCACCGGTCGCTCGCGGGCGCATCTGGGCGGACGTTCGGTGCCGGCCGCGACCCTGAAACACTTTGCGGGGGAGATGCTGGCCATTCACGGCCAAAACGATCAGCTGCGCCTGGTCAGCCCCGAGCACCAGCGCGCCGCCCTGGATCGCAGCGACGAGGCCATCGCGCCCCTGCTCGCTACCTACACCGAGTGCTACACCACCTGGCGCAACCTGGCGCGCGATCTTGCCCAGCGCACCGCCTCACGCCGTGAGATGGCCCAAGAAGTCGATCGCCTTCAGTTCGCCATTAACGAGATCAGCACAGTAGATCCCCAGCCCGGGGAAGATACCGAGCTGCAGGCCATGATCCGCCGGCTGCAAGACGTAGACACCCTGCGGGAGCAGGCGCAGAACGCCCTGGTTGCCCTCGACGGCATGGAGGCACTAGGCGATGGCGGCTTCGACGAGCAGGCCTCGGCATCCGATCTGCTTGGGGAAGCCAGCGGCGCGCTCGCCGGATCCGAGGACCCGGATCTTTCCCAGCTGGCCGAGCGTCTCGAGGAGCTCACCAGCCAGCTGGGCGAGATCAGCGGCGAGCTCGGCATGTTTCTTTCCACCCTGCCCTCGGACCCGCAGGCGCTGGAGGAGTCCCTGCAGCGGCAGCAGGATCTGAAATCCCTCACTCGCAAATACGCCCCCGATATTGCCGGGGTGCTGGCGTGGAAAACCAAAGCCGAAGCCAAGTTGGCCAGCATCGATACCTCGCCGGAGGCGCTGGAAGAGCTGAAAAAGAAGGTCGCGCGCGCGGAGAAGAAACTCACCGCGGCCGCGAAGAAGCTCAGTGCCGCCCGTGCCCGCGCCGCCACCGCCTTGGAACAGGACGTGACCGCGGAGATCCGCGGACTTGCCATGCCCAAGGCGGAGTTTGTGGTCTCGCTTGAGGCGTGCACACCGACACCCCACGGCGCAGAGACCGTGGAATTTCGCCTCGCCGCCCACCCAGGTGCCAGCCCCCAACCCATCGCGAACGCGGCATCCGGCGGTGAGCTCTCCCGTGTGATGCTCGCCCTCGAAGTGGTGGTGGCCCAATCTCAAAGCTCTACCACCTTAGTATTCGACGAGGTGGATGCCGGGGTAGGCGGGCGCGCCGCCGTGGAGATCGGGCGCCGGCTGGCGCGACTCGCCCAGCGCAATCAGGTGATTGTGGTGACGCACCTGCCGCAGGTGGCCGCCTATGCGGATCAACACCTGCACGTATCGAAGGATGTCTCCGATTCTTCTGTGACCTCGGCCGTGGAGGATCTCACGGGGGAGCGCCGCGTCGAGGAGCTGGCGCGCATGTTGGCCGGATTGGATGACACCGAAACCGGTAAGGCCCACGCCACGGAGCTACTCGCCACCGCGGCGCGGGACAAAGAGGGCTTTGTTCGCGGCTAAGAAAATATCGCAGCGGAGGGGATTTGTGCAGCGCGTCCGCGCGCCTCACCCACTTCAGCGCCGAGAACTTGCACAATGGCGGGCATGAGTCTGTTCTCGAAGAGCGATGACCTCCCAGGTGTGCACGCCACTGCCCGCGACTGCACGGCACGGGGTCGCGGATGGAAGAAACTATCGGAAGGCGATATTGCCGTCGTCGACGCCCCGGATATCACCCGTGCGCAGGCGCAACGGCTTATCGACGCCCGCCCGGCGGCCGTGGTGAATATCGCCCAGTTCTCCACCGGTGCTATGCCTAACTTTGGGCCGCAGCTAATGGCGGACGAGGGCATCATGCTGGTCGAAGGACTCGGCGCCGAGGCGTGGTCGACGCTGAAGAACGGCAAAAAAGCCCGCCTCACCGAGGAGGGCGAGTTCTTCCACGGCAGCAGCCTTATCGGCTCTGGCGATGTGCTCACCGCAGAAGAAGCATTGAGCCGCTTCGGTGAAGCGCAGCAGACCCTGGTGGATAATATGGAAGCCTATTTTGGCAATACCACCGAGTTCATTCGCTCCGAGTCGCCGCTGCTCATCGATGGTATCGGCATCCCCGATATCGATTCCGACCTCAAAGACCGCAAGGTTGTGGTGCTTAGCCCGGGTCGAGGCCATCGCGAAGAGCTGAAGCGCCTGCGCAACTTCATTCGGGAATACAGCCCCGTGCTCATCGGCGTTAATGCTGCCGCGGATACTCTCGTCGAGGATGGCTATACCCCCGATATCATCGTCGGTAACCCCACCACGATCGGCGCGGACGCCCTGCGCTCCGGGGCGCTGGTGATTCTGCCGGCCGACCCCGATGGCTATGCCGCCGGTTTGGAGCGAATCCAGGACCTCGGGGTGGGCGCGATGACCTTCCCGGCAGCTACCGAGTCCGCGACGGATCTTGCGCTGCTGCTCGCCGATTATCACGGCGCCTCGCTGATCGTGAACGTCGGCGCCGTCTTCGACTTACAGCACATGTTCGCCAACGCCGAGACAGCCACCCCCTCGGGCCTGCTTACCCGCGCCAAGGTGGGCAATAAGCTCGTCGATGGCCACGCTGTGGCCGATCTCTACACCGTGCGTTCCAGTGCCTCGCTCGGATGGATGTGGGCGTTGCTGGGTATCCTTGTTGCTCTCGCCGTGATCGTGGTTATCGCCGGCACCAGCGGCGATGCTAGTTTCACCCAGAACCTCGTGGACACCTGGAATAGCTTCGCTCTCGCTGTGCAGGATCTTGTGAAGGGATGGTTTAACTAGATGGGTACAACATCCGGATCAGCCTCCATTGCCATTGCTGGCGCCGCCTTCGGTGTGGCAGCTGGCGTGCTCTTTGGTACTTATGCCTTGGCTCCGAACTTGCCGGGAGACAGCGTCGGCGTGCTCAAGAGCGAGAGCTCGAAGAAGCTCGAGGCGCTGGAATCCCAGTCTGAGATCGCCGCCGCCCAGGCGGATGCCGCGGACTCCGTGGCCCGCAATGTTGCCGAGGCCGTGGTCCAGGGCACCCTCAACGACACCCCCGTGTTGGTGCTGCGTACCCACGACACGGTGGGCGAAGACTTCGACGTCATTAACGACCTCTTGAATAAGGCCGGTGCCAGCAGTGCCGGCTCGATCACGCTCGACGAGAGCTTCTTCAGCCCCGCTGGCGCGGACAAGCTGAAGTCGATCGTCACCGCCACCTTGCCGGCAGGGGCCCAGCTCTCCGAGGAGCGCCTCGATTCCGGTTATCACGCCGGCGAGGCCCTTGCCCAGGCGCTGCTTCGCAAGCCCGATAGTGAGGAAGGCCGGGCCTCGGATGCGGACCGCGATGCCCTGCTCGGAGCACTAAAGGAGGCCGGCTACCTCGACTATGAAGAGGGAAGTCTCTCCCCGGCCGCGGCCGTGGTGATCCTCAGCGGCGATTATGAGAACACCGGCGATAGTGACAACGCCGGTGACGTGGCCAAGACCGCGAAGAATCTCGCTGATTTTGCGGAGGCCATGGATGGCCGCGATAGCCCCACCGTGTTGGCCGGGCGCTACTCCGCGGCGGCCGAGAATGGCCCCTTGGGCATCGTGCGTGCCAACCCCGAGGCCGCGGAGGGCGTGAGTACCGTGGATTCCATCAACCGCGCCTATGCCCGCATGAGCGTGGTGCTGGCGGTGAAGCAGCAACTTGACGGCGGCAGCGGCGCCTATGGTGCCGCCCCGAACGCCGAGGCTGCACATCCGCCGAGCAGCAATACGCCCGTCGATGACGAGGTTGTCGACGCCACCGGCGACGCCGCTGAGGACAACGCCGAGGACAGCGCCGAATAGGCCCGGTCGCGGCAGAATTGAGAACTGGCGGGCTGATGCGTAGTAGCATTCAGCCCGCCACACGTATTTGGCCCCACCCAGAAAGAACCCTCACCATGAGCCACGAATTCATCGTCGAAGATTCCGAAATTCTCAACGAGTCGCCCATTCTGGCGCTGCGTCGCGACACGGTCACGATGCCTGGGGGCAGCTCGGCGAAGCGGGAGATCATCGAGCACTTCGGTGCTGTGGCGGTGGTGGCGCAGCGCGACTCCGGCGAGATCGCGATGGTGCGCCAATACCGTCATTCGGTGCAGCAGCGGCTGTGGGAGCTGCCGGCCGGGCTGCTCGATATGGCCGAGGAGCCGGCCCTGCGCTGCGCCCAGCGGGAACTCCAGGAGGAGGCGGGCTTGAGCGCCGCACGCTGGCATCTGCTGTGCGATGTCGTCTCCTCGCCGGGCTTTTGCGAAGAGGCCATCCGCATCTTCTTGGCGCGCGATCTCACGGAGGTGCCGCGGCCGGAGGCGGTGGATGAGGAAGCAGATATGATCCTCGAGTGGGTGCCAGTGGAGAAGGCCGCCGCCGCGGTGCTGCGCGGGGAGATCGTTAATTCCATCGCCATCTCTGGGATTATGGCTGCCTACTACGCAGCAGAGCATGAGGGCGTGCTGCGTAGCGTGGACACCCCCTTTGAGCTGCGCCCGACCCGCTTGGCGTCCCGGCGTGCCGCGCAGTGGGGCGATGGAGACCTGAAGCGGGTGTAGCTGGTTGTGACTCCCGAATCTCTTGCCGAGCGCTGGCTCGTGCACCTGCGCGTGGAACGCGGTCTCAGCGCCAATACGCTCTCGAACTATCGCCGCGATGTCCAGCGTTATCTTTCCTGGCTGGACGTGCAGGGGGTGCGGGATCTCGCCGCCGTGGATGCAGTCATGGTGGAAACATTCTTAAGCGATATTCGCCGCGGCGGGTTGTCGGTGCGCTCGGCGGCGCGGGCGCTCTCGGTGGTGCGCGGGATGCACGCCTTCGCCCTCGAGGAGAACGCGGTGGCGGCGAATGTGGCCAAGGAGGTCACGCCGCCGAGTCCACCGCAGCACCTGCCGGATACGCTCAGCGTGGCGCAGGTAACGGCCATGCTCGATGCGGTGCCGCAGGGGGAGCACGCCTCGGCGGTGGATCTGCGCGATCTGGCGGTGCTCGAGCTGCTCTATGGCACCGGCGCGCGTATTTCTGAGGTGGTGTCTTTGCGTGTCGACGACATCTCCGGGATCGAGGACGGCGCCCTCCTACTCAAAGGCAAGGGGGATAAACACCGCGTGGTGCCGGTGGGCGGTGCTGCCCATAGGGCAGTGGAGGCCTATATGGTGCGGGCGCGGCCGGCGTTGAACACCAAGGGCGATCATCACCTCTTTCTCAACCTGCGAGGCGGGCCCTTGTCGCGACAGTCCGCGTGGGCGCTGGTGAAGCGGGCTGCGGCGCGGGCCGGTATCACGGAGTCGATCTCCCCGCATACGCTGCGGCATAGCTATGCCACCCACTTGATCGAGGGCGGCGCTGATGTGCGCGTGGTGCAAGAGCTGCTGGGGCACTCGTCTGTGACGACCACTCAGATTTATACTCATATTTCGGCGGATGCTCTGCGCGAGTCCTGGGCGGCGGCACATCCCCGCGCGCGGGAAAAGTAAAGCATAAAACCTTGACTTAAGGGTGCTGTGCAACGCGCCGTCGATAAGCGTAGGGTGAAGCGCTGCCGCCCGTGTAATCTATGGGTAAAGAACACTGATGTGATTCGAGTGATCTCGCGCGTGTGGGGCGCGCCGCGAACCAGCGGGCGAGATAGTCAAGGAAGAAGGGTTGATCGTGGGAGAGCAGGGATTGTTCGACAAGCCAGAGGACGAGTACGGCTTGACGGGCCGGCCCCTGCGCACGCTGCCCGAACCGGCGCCGGTGGATCGTCATGGTCCGGCGCACATCATTTCGATGGTGAACCAGAAGGGCGGAGTGGGCAAGACCACCTCCACGATTAACCTCGGCGCCTGCCTCGCGGAGCTGGGGCGCAAGGTGCTGCTGGTGGATCTCGATCCGCAGGGCGCGCTGACCGCAGGGCTGGGTATCGCGCATGATGAGCTGGATCTGACCATTTATGACGTCATGCTGGACTCCCGCTCGTCGATCCTGAACGCGATTCATAGCACCGCCATGCCCGGGCTGGATCTGGTGCCCGCCAATATCGACCTCTCGGCGGCCGAAATTCAGCTGGTGAATGAGGTGGGGCGCGAGCACACCTTGGGCCGCGCGCTGCGGCCGGTGCGCAAGGATTATGACTTCATCATTCTGGACTGCCAGCCGTCCTTGGGCTTGCTCACGGTGAACGCTTTGGCGGCCTCGCATGGGGTGATTATTCCCATGGAATGCGAGTACTTCTCGCTGCGCGGACTGGCGCTGCTCACGGACACCGTGGAGAAGGTGCGCGACCGCCTGAACTTCGATCTGGAGATCACCGGCATTTTGGTGACCATGTTCGACCGCCGTACCTCGCATGCCCGCGAGGTGATGTCACGGGTGATCGAGGTTTTCGAGGATCAAGTCTTTGACACCGTCATTACCCGCACGGTGCGTTTCCCCGAAACCTCGGTGGCGGGCGAGCCCATCATTATGTGGGCGCCCAGCTCCCAAGGCTCGCAGCAATATCGTGAGCTGGCGAAGGAAGTCATTGAGCGCAGCGAAATCTAGCGCCACCAGCTCCACCTCCCGTGCCGCAGGCAGCGCAACCCTGCGGCAATCCCAGGAGGCGATCGAGGCGTCCTCGCAGCCGGAGATCCCCGGCTTTCAGCTCAGCCTGCACAATTTCACCGGGCCTTTCGATCTGCTGCTGCATCTGATCAATCGCCGGACCCTGGAGATCACCGAGATCGCCCTCAGCGAGGTCACCGACGAATTCATCTCCTACACCAAGCAGCTCGGCGAGATGCACGACCGGCTCGATGAAACCACCGAGTTTGTGCTCATCGCCTCCACCTTGCTGAGCTTGAAGGCCGCGCGCTTGCTGCCCCAATCAGGAGACGAGGACATCGAGGACGCCGAGGTTCTCGAGATGCGCGATCTGCTCTTTGCTCGCCTGCTGCAATACCGCGCCTATAAGAAGGTGGCCGATCTTTTTGCCGAATGGCAGCGCAGCGCCCAGCGCCGCTATCCCCGGGCCGTGGCCTTAGAGGAGCGCTTCGCCGAGCTGCTGCCGCCGGTGCACCTGGGCATGGGCGCCCAGGGTTTCGCGCAGCTCGCCGCGGGCGTTTTTCGCCCCCGCCCGCCCGAGGAGGTTTCGACCTCGCATCTGCACTTCCAGCCGGTATCCGTGCCGGAGCAGGCCGGTAAACTGCTGGGCCTGCTGAAATTCATGGGCGCATCCCAATGGGCCAGCTTTGCCGCGCTCACCAAGGACTGCGGGGTGAGTATGGAGATCGTCGGCCGTTTCCTTGCCCTCCTGGAGCTCTATAAGGCCCATGCGGTGCAGGTGGAGCAAGAAGAGGCGCTGGGAGAGCTGCGAGTGGCGTGGACCGGCAAAGATGTGGACCCCGCTGTGGTGGCCTCCGCCAACTGGTCCTAATCCCGCTCCAGCGCGCCTGCGGTTATGCCGCGGGGGCACTCGCCGGCACCGGTGTCCGCTGCGATGCCTATAGTTGGGTGACATGAACGCAGTAGTATCTCCGACGTGGTTGGCCGAACGCCTGAATGAGAATCCAGAAAGCATCGTGGTGCTTCTCGCGGCGATGGGACGCCCGCGCGATAGCTATACCGTGATTCCTGGCTCCAAGCTGGCCGATATTGAGACCGAGTTTTCTGATACCAGTGATCCGCGGCCGCATACCGCCCCCGCCGATCTGGCGCGCGTGTTCGCCCAAGCTGGGGTGCGCGCCGATACCACGGTTGTGGTCTATGACCGGCACGGCATCATGGTGGCTCCGCGTATCTGGTGGCTGGCCCGCCAGGCAGGCATCGACAATGTGAAGGTTCTCGATGGAGGTCTCCCGGCATGGACTGCCGCTGGATTCAGCACCGAGGAGATCTCGCGCGAGCAGGCGCTGGAGTGGACCAGTGCCGAGGCGGGCGAGCTCGACACTACTGAGCGGAACCTGCTCGTGGACATGGACGAGGTGGAGGCCGCCCTCGCCGCCGGCCGACCCGTGTTCGATGCCCGCAGCGCCGGTCGCTTCGACGGCACCGAGCCCGAACCGCGGGAGGGGCTGGCCTCCGGCCACATGCCAGGCTCTGTCAATATTCCCTTTAGCTCGCTTCTCGACGATAACCAGCAGCTGCGCGACGCCGTGGTACTCAAGGAGCGCTTCGGTGAGCCTGCCGCCGATGAGGAGCTCATCATGAGCTGCGGCTCGGGTGTGACTGCCTGTGTGCTGGCACTGGCCGCCACCGAGGCGGGCGCGGAGAATGTCAAGGTCTATGACGGTTCCTGGTCCGAGTGGGGGAATCCCGCCAATAACAAGCCGGTAGCGCCCTAGTGACAGAGCAGGACACCACCCACCCAGCACCCGTTAGCGGGATGCGGGCGCGTCTTGAGGCCATCGTGTTGGTAATCGATGCGCCCGTGTCCACGGCGCAGCTCGCCCGCGTGCTGGAGACCACCCCAGCGCTGGTGGAGCAGGAGCTGCGCGCCATGGCCGCCGAATTCGATGCCCGCGGCAGTGGCTTCGATCTGCGCGAGAGCGAGGACGGCTGGCGGCTGTATACCCGATCCGAGTACGCCGATAGCGTGGAGCGCTTCGTGCTCGATGGGGAGAAAACGAAGCTAACCCGCGCCGCCTTGGAGACGTTGGCTGTGGTGGCCTATCGCCAGCCGGTGACCCGCGCCCAGGTGGCCGCGGTGCGCGGGGTGAATGTGGATGGCGTGATGCGCACCTTGGCGCAGCGGGGCTTAATCCGCGAGGTCGATCCGCCCGAGCCGAGCACGGGCGCGCACCGCTATGAGACCACGCAGCTCTTCCTCGAGACTCTCGGAATCGAGGATCTCGGGGCCTTGCCCTCCTTGGCGCCGCTGCTTCCGGACGTGGAATCCATCGAGGAACAGTTCTGAGAAGAGAAAGCTAAACGCCGTTCAAATGCGGTGTAATGGGCGGAATTAAACAACGTCCAAGTGCTGCTGGGAAAGCCCGCCGGTAATGGCCAAAGTCCATGGTGAAGGGGTGTAGCCTAAAGGGCGTGGTTCACCAGTTGCATAACACCAGCGTCCCATCCGCAGCCCCGGATACTACGCATCAGCCCGCCGCGGCACAGAGTCGACTGCGTAGTAGCACGGATCTTCTCGACTTCGATCGCCGCCATGTCTGGCATCCCTATGGCCCCATGCCCGCGGCCATGCAGAGCCGACTCGTCAGCGCCGCCGAGGGTGTCTACCTCGAGCTCGATGGCGGCAGCCGAGTGATTGACGGCATGAGTTCCTGGTGGGCGGCCTGCCATGGGCACCGCCACCCAGCCTTAGTGGCCGCCGCCCAACGGCAGATCGACACCATGCCGCATGTGATGTTCGGCGGCCTCACGCACGCCCCAGCAATCGAGCTGGCCGAGCAGCTCGTGGATCTCACCCCGGCGGGTCTCGACAAGGTGTTTTTCGCGGATTCCGGCTCGGTCTCGGTGGAGGTCGCGATCAAAATGGCGCTGCAGTATCAGCGCGGTCAGGGCCACCCCGAGCGCACCGGTCTGCTCACCTGGCGCTCCGGCTATCACGGCGATACCTTCGGCGCGATGAGCGTGTGCGATCCCGAGGGCGGGATGCATTCGCTGTGGCAGGGCGTGCTTGCTACCCAGCGCTTCGCGCCCCCGCCGCCAGTGCGCGGTTGCGATCCGGCCGAGAGCGAACGCTATCTGCGCCAGATGGAGGAGCATATCGACGCCACCACGGCCGCGATCATCATCGAGCCCGTGGTCCAAGGCGCCGGCGGCATGCGCTTTCATGATCCCGCCCTGGTGGCCGGGATTCGCCGGCTGTGTGATCGTCATGATCTGGTGCTTATTGCCGATGAGATCGCCACCGGTTTTGGCCGTACCGGCGAGCTCTTCGCCACCAGCGGCGCCGGTATCACTCCCGATATTATGTGCGTGGGCAAGGCCCTGAGCGGCGGGTTTATGACGCTCGCTGCCGCTCTGACCACCGCGGAGGTGGCGGAGGCTATTTCCAGTCCTGCTGGCGGCGGCGCCCTCATGCATGGCCCCACCTTCATGGGCAACCCGCTGGCCTGCGCCGTGGCCGGGGCCAGTGTGGAGTTGATCGCCTCGGGCTATTGGCGAGAGAGCGTGCCGCGGATCGAAGCTGAACTCACGGCGGGTCTCGAGGGGCTTGCCGATCAACCCGGCGTGGCGGATGTGCGGGTGCTCGGCGCTATTGCCGTGGTGGAAATGGAGAAGGCAGTAGATATGGAGGCCACCACCGCCGCCGCTCTGGCCGAGGGCGTGTGGCTGCGGCCCTTCGGCCGGCTCATCTATGCCATGCCGCCCTTTATTTCCAGCAGCGAGCACATCGCCAGCATTACCCGAGCGCTGCGTAGCGCGGCCGCAGCGGCGTTGCAGCACTAAAACAGCCGCGCCCTTAGCCGCGCCCGCGCCGTCGAGCATTGTATCCACTCTTGCGGCACAGCCTGCCGCACGTCCGCGAAGGAGCCGCCCACCATGGCCATTGTTGTGATCACCGGAACCAATACTGATGTGGGAAAAACCTATGCCACCGCCGCGTTGGCGGCCGTCGCCAGCGATATGGGCCTAGAAGTCACCGTGGTGAAACCCGCCCAGACCGGGGAACCGGAGGGGCAGGGGGATCTCGCCACCGTGCAGGCACTGTGCCCAGCGGTGGAGCGGGTGGTGGAATATGCCCGTTATCCCGAGCCGCTTGCACCGAATATCTCGGCCCGGCGCGCCGGCATGGAACAGCTGGAGCTGGAACCCACCGTGCAGCAGATCGCGGAACTCGATGGCCCGGGCCGGTTGGTGCTCGTCGAAGGCGCCGGCGGGCTGCTGGTGCGGATTGCCGACGAGTGGACCATTGCCGATGTGGCCGCCCGTCTGGAGGCGCCGCTCGTGGTGGTCACCTCGGTGGGGTTGGGATCGCTCAACCTGGCAGAGCTCAGTGTGGAAGCGGCCCGGGCCCGCGGGATCACGGTGGCGGGATTGATCGGCGGCAGTGTGCCGCCGGAGCCAGATCTCGCGACCCGGCTCAATCTTGAGGAATTTAGTGTGGTCACGTCCACGCCCTATGTGGCGAGTGTGCCGCAGGGGCAGGCGCGGCTGGCCGATGAGACTGCCGCGCGCGCTCTGATAGCTACTCTGACCGGCTGCGGTGATACACTGGGCGGTCGATAATTGCACCGCAAGTTTTAGGAGCATACATGACATCTTCCGCTCGCCGAGATGGCACACCGGACAACAAGGGCTTCCGCTCGCGTTCGTCTCATAGTGCCGAGTCGGCTCAACCGAATTCCACCGAGCAGCCCGAACAGCGCGCCCAGCGCGGCAGCTCCATCTACGTCTCGCAGGCGAAGCCGGCGCGACACCAGCACGTCAGTCCCGAGGACATCACCGCCAACCCCTCCCACGACAAGGGCGAGGGCGTGCGTTTGCAAAAGGTGCTTGCCCAGGCCGGCGTGGCCTCGCGGCGCATGTCCGAGCGTCTCATTGATGAGGGGCGCGTCGAGGTCAATGGCCGTATCATCACCACCCAGGGGGTGCGCATCGATCCGAATAACTCGGTGGTGCGCGTCGATGGGGTGCGCGTGCGCATCGATGAGAACCTGCAGTACTTCGTACTCAATAAGCCCCGCGGCATGCAGTCCACCATGAGCGATGACATGGGTCGGCCCTGCGTGGGCGATATCGTGGGGGAGAAGCTCTCCGCCGGACAGCGGCTCTTCCACGTCGGTCGCCTCGACGCCGATACCGAGGGTCTGCTGCTGCTGACCAATGACGGCGAGCTGGCGAACCGGCTCATGCACCCGCGCTATGAGGTATCGAAGACCTATGTGGCCAACGTGCTCGGCGAGGCCGACCGGAAGCTCATCCGGCAGCTGCGCGAGGGCATCGAGCTCGAGGATGGCATCGCGAAGGCAGACAAGGTGAGCATCATTGATGCCAACCAAGGTCGCTCCCTGGTGCGCCTGGACCTGCACGAGGGCCGTAAGCACATTGTGCGCCGCATGCTCAAAGAGGCCGGCTATCCCGTCCAGCGACTGGTGCGCACCAAGCTGCACACCGTGCAGCTGGGCGAGCAGACGCCGGGCTCGCTGCGGGCGTTGAACGACTCCGAGCTGCGCAGCCTCTACAAGGCTGTGGAGCTCTAGATCAAGGGGCGTGTGATCAACTATGAAATGCAGCATTGCTAATAAGCCCGCAGGCGGCTTGATCGTGGCCATCGATGGCCCCTCTGGCACCGGCAAATCCAGTGCCTCCCGCGCCCTGGCCACCCGGCTGTGCGCCAAGTATCTCGATACCGGCGCGATGTATCGCGTTGCCACCTTGCACGTGTTGCGGCGTTCCATCAAACCCGAGGACACCGCCGCCGTTGTTGAGGCGACCGTGCACCTGCCGCTGGCCGTCAATGACGATCCTGAGTCCACCGAGGTACTGCTCAATGGCAAGGATGTCTCGCAGGAGATCCGTGGGCCCGAGGTGACCAAGGCTGTCTCTGCGGTGTCCGCGATCCCGCAGGTGCGCGAGAACCTCGTGCGCCTGCAGCGCACCTTGGCTGCCTCCGCAGGGCGCTGCGTAGTAGAAGGCCGCGATATCGGTACCGTGGTGCTTCCCGACGCCCCCGTGAAGGCCTATTTGACCGCCAGCCCCGAGGTGCGTGCCGAAAGGCGCCATAAGCAAAACCGCAAGGAGGGCCGCGGTGGCTATTTCGAGGACGTGCTGGCCGATGTGAAACGCCGCGACCAGGCCGATTCTTCTCGCGCCGCCTCGCCGCTGAAGCCGGCCGAGGACGCGCACATCATCGATACCTCGGACATGAGCTTCGAGGAGGTCCTCGACGCCCTGATGGCCTTGGTCGAAGAATCCGCCATCGCCACTGACACCGACTCTGCGTCTGCGGGCACGGAGACGGCGTCGACAAGCACCACCGATACCACCACCGAGAGGAGGCGATCATGAGCACCACTCACAGCGCTGGAGACAGCGAGAACCACGAGGATCTCGATCGCGACACCGAGTTCGTCTACGCCGTAGCTGATGGCGGCGAACTGCCCGCCGATGAGGCCTTCACCGAAGAGGATGTGCTCGCCCCAGGCGAGGGCTATGGCGCCTCCGACTTTGATGAAGACGATTTCGACGAAGCCGACTTCGGCGAGGTCTACTACGCATCAGGCTATGGCACCGAGGACCTGGAGGATCTCGAGGTCGAGGGCCCCGTGGATGAAAATGACCCCCGCTTTGGCCCTGATGGCCCCCGCACCGAGGAAGAGTGGGCGGAGCTCGAGGCCGCGTTGGGGATCACCTCCCCGGAGATCGTGGAAGAACAGCTGTGCACCGTGGCGATCGTGGGCCGGCCCAATGTGGGCAAGTCCACGCTGACGAACCGCTTTTTGGGTCGCCGTGCCGCCGTGGTGGAGGACTTTCCTGGTGTGACCCGCGATCGCGTCAGCTATCTCGCGGAATGGAATGGTCGCCGCTACTGGGTGCAAGATACCGGTGGCTGGGACCCCGACGCCAAGGGCATGCATGCCGCCATCGCCCGCCAGGCAGAGAATGCCATGGCCGAGGCCGACATCATCCTATTCGTGGTCGATACCACGGTGGGTATCACCGATGCGGACGCGGTGATGGCCCGCAAGCTGCACCGCGCCGATGTGCCGGTGCTGGTGGTGGCCAATAAGTTTGAATCGGATGGCCAATACGCCGAAATGGCGGAATTCTATGCGCTCGGCCTCGGGGATCCCTACCCGGTATCCGCTCTGCATGGTCGCGGCGGCGCCGATGTGCTCGACGAGGTCGTGCGGCTATTCCCCGATACGCCTAAGGCGGCCTCTATCACCTCCGGCCCGCGTCGCGTGGCGCTGGTGGGCAAGCCGAATGTGGGTAAATCCTCGCTGCTGAACAAGCTCACCGGCGAGGACCGCGCGGTGGTGGACAATGTTGCGGGCACCACTGTGGACCCGGTGGATTCCTTGGTGCAGCTGGATAACCAGTTGTGGAAGTTCGTGGATACCGCGGGTTTGCGCAAGAAGGTCAAGCATGCCCGCGGCCACGAGTTCTACGCCTCCTTGCGCACCAAAAACGCGATCGACTCCGCCGAGGTGTGCGTGCTTTTGGTCGATTCCTCCCAGCCGATCACGGAGCAGGATCAGCGCGTGCTCGGCATGGTGATCGAGTCCGGTAAGGCCCTGGTGATCGCCTATAACAAGTGGGATCTGATGGACGAGGACCAGCGGGATCTGCTGGAGCGGGATATCGAGGAGAAGCTCGCGCATGTGCCGTGGGCGCGGCGCGTGAATATCTCCGCGAAAACGGGGCGTGCCCTGCAAAAGATCGAGCCCATGCTCATCGAGGCGCTGGAGAGCTGGGATACGCGTATTTCTACAGGCAAGCTGAATAACTGGGTGCGAGAAACCATTGCCCAGAACCCGCCGCCGATGAAGGCTGGCCGGCTGCCGCGCGTGCTCTTCGCCACCCAGGCATCCACCCGTCCGCCCGTGATCGTGCTGTTTACCACCGGATTCCTCGATGCCGGCTATCGCCGCTACCTGGAGCGCAAGTTCCGCGAGTCCTTCGGTTTCGAGGGCTCGCCGGTGCGCATCGCCGTGCGCGTGCGCGAAAAGCGGAAGCGTTAATCGCACGCTTATCGACGCAACAATGCCCCTCAACCTCTGATGGTTGAGGGGCATCGTTGTCTTCTGCTGCGAACGAGCAGGAGCTACTCGATGACCAAGGTGATCGGTGTGGCCTTATCCGTCTCGGTGGCGACGGGCGGATCCACCCGAGTGACCGTGCCGGTGAGCAGATCCGTGCCGCTGATCTCGGCGCCGTTGGCATCGACGGTGCGGACATCGGAGAAGCCGCGCGCCTTGAGCTGAGCCACAGCCACCACGCCGTTATCGTCGAGAACATCCGGAATTTCGGCGGCAGGGGCCTGCACTTCAGAGGTGAGCGATTCGACGGATTCGCGCAGGCGGTCGGTTTCTTCCTCCAAGCGCTGCTGCACCTCGGGGTCCTCAGTGGGGGCGGGGGCCTCCGGTTCGACGGTCTCGGTCACGGTCTCTGGCGGCGGCGGGGTAGTGGACTCGGTTGCGGAGTCCTTATCGCCGCCGAAGGCAAACATGCCCAACACCACGGCCAGCACGACCAAGGCGAGCACCGCGATCACCCACGGCAGGGAGGAGGACTTTTTCTCCTCCTGCGGCGGCACATAATTCGGCGGAGGATAGGCGGCTGCCTGCGGCTGGGCTGGGGGTTGTCCCTGCGGCTGGCCCTGGGAATAGCCAGGCTCCTCCTCCAGCGGTGCGTAGTACTGGCGCGGGCGCTCCCCAGCAGGCTGCTGCTGGCTGCCCTGCGGGCCGAGATATTGTGTCTGCTCGGTGCGCGGCGGTTCATCCGGCGCGCCACGATACTCGCTCGTGGCGAAGTCCTCGGCATCGTCGTAGTGGCCATAGGAATCCCCGCGCCCCTGGGGCGAGGTATCGCGCGGAATGAAGCGAGTGGGCTCGTCGTCGTAGTCCTTCCACGAGTCCCGGTGGCGATCGTCGGTCATCATCTGTCCTTTCCGCACGCGCCGCGGCTCTATCGGCGGCACATCGCTGTCAGTAGGCTCGAAGCCATCGTCTCAAGGGTAGTGGGATACGCCAATATCTACCAAGCACCTGTCCGCCGCGAAGAGCGCTGCATGCCCTGCGGGCTCAGTTGGCGGGGTGGTGGCAAGGAAAAACCGCAGACCGGACGATGTCCGGCCTGCGGCCTCTGAAGAGTCGGACTGACAGGATTTGAACCTGCGACCCCTACACCCCCAGTGTAGTGCGCTACCAAGCTGCGCCACAGTCCGATGTTGTTCACCCGCGCCACGGGGGCGGCGTGTTCCAACAGCGAGTAGATTACAGCAGTGTTGGCCGGCGAGTCCAATCAGCAGGTCAGGGGAATTTTTTTGGTGTACAACCAGAGCCCGGCGCGGCGGCGGAACAGAGATCGTTCCCGTTGAATGAAGGGGCCGTTCGGGCCGCGATGGTAGGCGGCAAAACTGACTGTTCCTACATCGTCCATGGGGCCGCCCTGGGTGGTTTCGAGAATGTCGAGCCGGTAGAGCTTCATTGATTCACCGTTAAGCGATAAACGCGCCGGCGAATCCTCTGGTGCCCAGGTGGCGAGTAGATAGTCGCCGTGGCCCACAGCGAAGGCGGTGTAGCGGGCGCGCATGGTGGCCTCGGCCGTGGGGGCCGGCGGCGCACAGGTGACGTCCCAGGAGCAGCTGATTCCGTGGTAGATACCGCAGCACTCGCCGTAGCTTTGTCCAGAGCAGCAGGGGCAGCGGGTGTCCCCATCGAGGATGTGACCCGGCATATTAGTCATCGATATCCTCGATCCGGACATGGGAGAGCATGGCGGCGACAGGGGAGTTGTCGCGCGCGGCGAGCAGTTCCGCGCGCTGCTCATCGCTGAGATTGCCGATCAAGGAGATATTGCGGCGCAGTACCGGCTGGTCGGAGTCGGTGCCGACCACCGTGGTCACGGAGACCCGGACGTCCTCCAGCTCGCGAATGCGCGACTCGCGGGCGGCGGCGCGGATTTCCTCGGAGGTGGCCGCGGCGAGCGCAGCAATGAGCAAGGAGCTGGGCGCGATACCGAGGTTTTTGCCGCCGAGTTCCTTTTCGCGGTCGGTAGTGAAGCTGCGTGAGCCAGTGTGGACCAAGTCCGTGAATGCGCCGGCGGGAATGGACTGCGCTTGGGCCACGCCCTCGGGCAGGACATCCTCGGCGTCGGAGTCGGCCGTCGATTGCAGATAAGGGCTTACCCACGTGGCGATGAGGTGCGCGGCGCGCTGCGCGGCCCCAGGCCGGGTGGCCAAGTGATCGACCTTATCCAGCGCCACCAGTGACTTCGGGTAGCGGGCGCAGAGGAAGATCTTCTGGGCATTATCAATGCCCACCGTCTGGTCCACGGGGGAGTGCAGCAACAGCAGGGGCACCTTGAGCCGGTGCAGGTAGCTTTCCGGATTGACTTCGGCGAGATCCTCGAGGAATTCGCGGGAAATGGTGATATCGCGCCCGCCGAGCTTCAGCGTCACTGCGCCATGCTCATCCACATCGCCGATACGGTCGGCGAAGTGCAGCACGGCGTGCGCGGGGTCGAAGGGGGCGCCAATAGTGGCCACCGCGCGGATTCCGCGCATGCGCTCGATCGTGCTGGCGGATACAGCCCGCAGTGCGGCCGCCCCGCCGAGGGAGTGCCCCACCAGTAATTGCGGCGCCTCGTAGTTGCTCTCGAGCCACTCGTAGGCGGCGCGGATATCGGCGACATTCGAGCTAAAGGAGGTGCGGGAAAATTCGCCCTCCGATTGTCCCAGGCCGGGGAAATCGAAGCGCAGGCAGGCGATGCCCTCATCGGCGAGTGTCTTGGACACGCGAGAGGCCGCTGGGGTGAAGCGGGAGCCAGTGAAGCAGTGGACAAACATGGAGAAGGCTTTGGGAGTGCCATCGGGAAGGTCGAGGGTTCCTGCCATGAGCGAGCCGGTGGAGGACGGTAGTTTCACTGAGACTGAGTGCATGCTGCCCAGTCTAATCAGTGTTCGCCGCGGCTTCACCGACGCCTCAGCGCCTCTCTATAAAGGCCTTCCGAGCTGGGCGTTTAGGTAGGCAATGGGCGGCTGAGTGGTGCCGGATTTCTCGGAGAGGTGGGATGAGTGCGTGTGGGAGGCTGCCGAGAGTGTCTGGGGCGAGCGCTAAGCTGGAACACCGATAGCACGCGATGACTTCTGGGGTGGGCCCACGCCCGATCTGGGAGCTGTTCGAGGAGGATGGCCAAAAACGGTGGCTGGCATGAAGTGGTTTTGGAAGGCGCTCGGAGCGAAGGAGACCAAGCACGAGAAGAAGAGCTTGGGTATAGCCGAGCAGGCGCAGCAGATTCTGCGCAGCGAGGGCTCCGCTCTTGGCGGCGACCATGCCGCAGACGTGGCGGCGGAGTGTTTAGCCGGCAGCCCCCGTGCCGCGGGCACCACGATTAGCGATATGCCACGGCTTCTCGCCGCCATTGGCGCCTGCAGTGCCGCCGCCCATGACGAGGAGCCGTTTATCTCGCAGTACCAGGCCGCGCAGCGGCTGCTGGCCGGCGATGTGATCCAGATGGCCACCGGTGAGGGAAAGACCCTAGCTGGGGCCATGGCGGCGGTGGGCTTTGCCCTGCAGGGTCAGCGGGTGCATGTTATTACCGTCAATGACTATCTCGCGCAGCGCGATGCCACCCGGATGGAGAGCGTGTTCCGCCCCTTTGGGGTGAGCGTGTCCTTCATCTCGGAGAAAATGACGGCGGCGCAGCGTCGTCACGCCTATGCCGCGGACGTGGTGTATAGCTCGGTCAATGAGATCGGATTCGATGTCTTGCGGGATCAGCTCATCACCCGCGCCGAGGATGCGGTGCAATCGGGTGCGGATGTGGCGATCGTCGACGAGGCCGATTCGGTGCTGGTGGATCAGGCTCTGGTGCCGCTGGTGCTGGCGGGCACGGATCAGTCCACGGCGCCGACCGGGCGGATCACCGAAATCGTGCGTCGGCTCAAAGAGGGCGAACACTTCGATGTTGATGATGAGCGGCGCAATGTATTTCTCAATGACGCCGGCGCGCACTATGTCGAGGAAGTCCTGGGCATTGACACCCTCTACGACGAGGAGCACATCGGCACTACCTTGGTGCACGTCAATCTCGCGCTGCACGCCCAAGCACTGCTGATTCGGGATGTGCACTATATCGTGCGCGAGGGCAAGGTGTCGCTTATCGACGCCTCCCGCGGGCGCGTCGCCGACCTGCAACGATGGCCCGATGGGCTGCAAGCCGCAGTGGAGGCAAAGGAAGGCCTGGTGGTCTCTGATGGCGGGCGCATCCTCGACACCATTACGCTGCAAGCGCTGATGAAGCGCTATCCGCTGGTCTGCGGCATGACCGGCACCGCGGTGGAGGCCACCGATCAGCTGCGCCAATTCTATGACCTGCGGGTATCGGTGATCGAGCGGGATACGCCGCTGCAGCGCTTCGATGAACAAGACCGCATCTATGCCACCATCGCTGAGAAGAACAAGGCAATTGTGGAGGAGATCGACAAGCTGCATCGCCGGAATCAGCCGGTGCTGGTGGGCACCCACGACGTGGCCGAATCCGAGGAGCTGGCCGCAGCCCTTGCAGAGCGCGACATTCCGGTCAGCGTGCTCAATGCGAAAAACGATGCCGAGGAGGCCACGATCGTCGCTGAGGCCGGTGATCTCGGGCGGGTGACTGTGTCCACCCAGATGGCCGGCCGCGGCACCGATATCCGGCTCGGCGGCGCCGATGAGGCCGATCACGACGCCGTGGTGGAGCGCGGTGGACTGGCCGTGATCGGTACCGCGCGGCATCGCACCGCCCGGCTCGATAATCAGCTGCGCGGGCGCGCCGGACGCCAGGGCGATCCCGGTAGCTCGGTGTTTTTTGTTGCCCTCGACGATGATGTGGTGCATGCCGGCGGCGGAGGAACGCAGATCCACGCCCGCCCAGATGCTGCCGGAGCTATTGATTCGAAGAAGGTGCGCGACTTTATCGAGCACTGTCAGCGCGTCACCGAAGGCCAGCTGCTGGAGATCCACGCCCAGACCTGGAAATACAATAAGCTGCTGGCAGATCAGCGCGTGATCATCGATGAGCGGCGCCAGCGCCTGCTGCATTCCGAGCAGGCACTCGAGGAGTTCCGGCAGCGCAGCCCCCAGCGCGCCGCTGAGCTGGAGGAGACAGTCGAGCACGAGACGCTGGTGCAGGCTGCCCGCGAGATCATGCTCTATCACTTGGACTATGGCTGGAGTGAGCATCTCGCGCTTCTCGACGATGTCCGCGAGTCCATTCACCTGCGGGCGATTGCGAAAGAAACGCCCATCGACGAGTTCCACCGCATTGCTGTCTCCGAGTTCAAGCAGCTCGTGCAGCAGGCCGTGGATGATGCCGTGCAGAGCTTCGAGGATGTGCTGATCGATAACGAGGGCGCGCACCTCGGCGATGAGGGGCTCGTGCGCCCCTCGGCCACATGGACCTACATGGTCAATGACAACCCCTTGTCCGGCAGCGGTAACTCGGTGATGGGCGGGATATCAGGAATGTTCCGATAAATCCCCTCATCACCGGCGTGTGATGAAGCTCATAGGCTATGTCGGCCGTAGGGGAGGCTGCCCAGCGCGCTAAGGTTTTGTTACGCAATCGTAACGGGCTCAGGCACTGGGCTTAAACACCCAAGAGCTACTACGCCACGTATGATGTAGACATTACGACCCTGCAGCGACGAGCTGTGCTTGATAGATTCCGTAGGGCAGACGATTTTGTTCACCCAGCGCTACGGCGGCCACCGCACCCGCGGTGAGGGACGAAGACACACTGTGCTCGAGCAACCGGAGGTTTTTCTCAATGAGTGACAACACTGACGTTTCCCAGACTCAGGTGGAGACAACATCTGTTTTCCGCGCTGATCTGCTTAAGGAAATGGAGTCTGGGGCTCAGGCTGCACCGGCGAATGCTGGCGCGGGCAACCTGCCCGAGGGGGCAGCATTGCTGGTGGTGAAGCGGGGCCCGAACGCCGGTTCGCGTTTTCTGCTCGACCAGGAGACCACCACCGCGGGGCGCCACCCAGAGAGCGATATTTTCCTTGACGACGTCACCGTGTCTCGTCGCCACGCCGAGTTCCGTCGCGATGGCGAGGGCCAGTTTGAGGTAGTAGACGTGGGAAGCCTGAACGGCACCTACGTCAACCGCGAGCCGAAGAATGCTGAGGCACTGCACACCGGCGATGAGGTGCAGATCGGCAAGTTCCGCCTCGTTTTCCTTGCCGGTCCAAAGAAGTAGTAGCGCCCCAGCCCTCGGCTAGGCTACAAAGGATGCATACGGGTCGTGTCGCCGGCGCAGACGCGCCAAGCGGCACCGCGTGAACCGAAAGATCAAAAGAAGAAACCTAAGGGTAAAAACAACGTGAGCGCACTACGGGATTCTAAAGACGGCAGCGTGAAGCCACTGCGTCATGCGCGCCAGCAGACCATGTCTATCGGCGTGGTGCTGGAGCGCCTGCGGGGCGAGTTCCCTGATGTGACGGTGTCTAAGATTCGCTTCCTCGAATCCGAGGGCCTCATCACACCTTCCCGCACTCCCTCCGGCTATCGCCGCTTCACGGACAAGGATGTGGAGCGTCTCCGCTACATCCTCGTCACACAGCGCGATAACTACACGCCGCTGAAGGTCATCCGCCAGCAGCTCGAGGCCATGGACTCCGGCGAGGTGACCGCGCTGCTCAGCGCCACGAAGGTGGAGCCGATCATCAGCCCGGAGGAGTTTCGGGCCCCGGCCATTACCCGGCTGACCGACGATGACGTCGCGGCGCAGGCCGACGTGGACAAGGAATTCGTCCGCGAGCTCGCTGGCGCAGGCTTGATTAGCGCCGATCCCGCTGGTTTCTTCACCGCCGATGACGTGCGTGTGGCCTCGACCGCGCGGGCGCTCACGGAATTCGGTTTCGATGTTCGCCATCTGAAGTCGGTGCGTCATTCGGCGCGCCGCCAAGCGGATCTTATTTCCCAGGTGACCACCCCGGTGGCGCAGTCGGGCTCGGACGTGGCCAAGCACAAGGCCCAAGAGATTTCCGAGCAGCTCACCGCCTTGGTGGTGTCGCTGCATGCGAGCCTGGTGAAAAACGATCTTCGCTCCTAGCCGCACCGAGTAACACCACCATGAGAGTCACGGGGTAGCGCCGCTACATCGTGGCTCTTTTTTAGCAGTGAGTATAAGGACGCTACTCCCATGAATGATCGCAGTTTTATTGATCTCGTTTATCACGGTGTGTTCGTGATTCCGCCCGAGGACTATAACGTCATATTCCTCCGCGTCGTCGGCACCACCCGCATTCTTCCGATCTGGATCGGCGAGGATGCTGCGGCCGCCATCGCAGCGCGCGAGCAGGGGAGAGCACCGGTGCGCCCGCGTGCCCATGATGTGCTCTTACAGCTCGCTGATTCGCACGCCGGCTCCGCGATGGAGGTGCGCATCGACGGCTATGTACGCGGTCGCTTCACCGCCAGCCTGGTCTGCGGCGATGGCACCGTGCTGGATATGCGTCCCTCGGATGCGATCTTGTTGGCGCGAGAAGAACAGCTCCCGATCTCCGTGGCCGAGGACGTGCTGCGCCGCACCGGCGTGTTCGTCTCCGCCGATGATCTCTCTCGCGGTTTCGGTATCGACTGCGAGGATGTCAGTGATACCGCGGATGAATTCTCCTCGGCCTCCGGTGATGCCCAGGCAGATGCGGACTTTGAATCCCTGCTGCGCTCGATGGGAGTGGAAGAATCCGACCTGCGCGGCGATAGCAGCGAGGACGATAAAACTGACCGCTAGTGTGACAAAAGGTGACAAAGTGATTCAGGCACCCTAAGCTTAAACTAAAGGTTTAGAGTTTCGGCGTGTCTCCACTGTGGCTCACGGTGCTCTCAGTATTCTGAGTAAGCACTCCTGATCCGGAGGCATAAGAGCGAAACGTGTGTCTCGAAATGAACGAGGACTGTACCTCGGCACTATGGGACACGTATCCTGAGAGAAAAATAACAAGGGAGAAATTACACATGTCTGAATCCACCACCCACGGCGTGCAAGAATCCCTCTTCACCATGGGGCCCGATGAAGAGGTTGGCTACCGCGTTCCCATCGCGTGCCAGGTAGCGAATATCACCTACCGGCAGCTGGATTACTGGGCGCGCACCAAGCTCGTGACCCCGTCGATCCGCAGCGCCCGTGGCTCCGGCTCGCAGCGTCTGTACTCCTTCAAAGACATTCTCGTGCTGAAGATCGTCAAGGGGCTGCTGGATACAGGTATCTCCCTGCAGAACATCCGCCTCGCGGTGGATAAACTCCGCGATCTTGGCGTGGACGATCTCGCCACCATTACTCTCGTCTCCGATGGCACCACCGTCTACGAGTGCCGCTCCTCGGAGGAGGTCATCGACCTTCTCGCCGACGGTCAGGGCGTCTTCGGTATCGCCGTGCCGGGCATCATGAAGGAGCTCACCGGCACCATCTCCGCATTCCCCTCCGAGCGCATCGATGGCGATGCCGTGCTCGAGGTGGAAGACGAGCTCGCTATTCGACGTCGCCGTCGCAGCTCCTAAACACCTGTTACGTCAACAGCCCAGGGATAGTTGGTGGATTCTATCCCTGGGCTGTGGCATGTCCGCTTATCCCAAAAGCTACTACGCAGCAGAGAAACTCTGCTGCGTAGTAGCCCTTATGTGGCTGTGGCTTAGGGGCGCTCGATACCGAAGGACTGCTGCAGCCCCTCGGCGATCTCGGGGGTATCGGTGGCGGTGCCGACATAACCGCCGGTGCTGCGGGCGAAGTCGGTGACCACTGTGTCCTCTGCGCCGCCGCCGACGGTGAGCACGTCCAGCTGCACATTGGCATCGGCGTAGCGCTGCAGGATCGTGCGCAGCTGCTCATCGTTCATCGGATCGACGGTGCCGGAGGTCACGAGCACAATCTGGACGGCCTCGCCGGTGCTCGCGGCGTAGTCGGCTGCGACCGGCAAGGCGGCGGCCAGGGCCTCGCGGGTCTGGGGCTGCCCACCAGTGCCGAAGCGCTTCATGGCGTCGACGATGGCGGTGCTATCGCTGCTGAAGGCGATGTTATTGCGCCACCCCTTGGTCACACCGGGGTTGAGCGGGGACGAGTAGTTCCACAAGGCCACCGTGCCGCCGCCGCGGATCGCGGAGACCACTAGGGGATCGGCGATGCGGGCAGTCTCGGCATAGAGGGAGTGCCCGGAGGGCGAGGCATTCATCGCCTCGGAGGTATCGAGCAGCAGCAGGGTGTGGTTGATCGGCTGCGTGGTGGAGCCAGTGGATTCTTCCGGAACCTGGGCATAACGCTCGTTGAGAATATCGGCGGTGGTGGCCCAGGTGACGGACTTGTCCTCGGCGCCCTCGTTATGGGCGGTGACGAACTTGGCGAAATGCGCCCCAGCGCGGGACTGTTCCTCCGAAATGACGTCATGGGTCACAAGCGGCACCACGAAGGTGGGAACCTGGGTGTCATCGGGGGCGAAGAAGTCCATGCCCTCGGGAGTCTCGGACTCGGTCACGGCGAGAAGCTGGCTCTCGGCTGCGGGTTCGAAAGAGGGCAGGGTATTGGCCTTGAGCAGCTGTGCACCGGTATCGGGGTTGTCTTTGGACACAGCGGCGGCGACTAACGCGGCGGCCGGGTTCTGGGTCGGCTCGGGGTAGAACACGCGCTCGGCGGGCTGTGCGTCCCAGTCCTGATCCGGGGCCGGGGAATCGGGCTTAAAGGCCAAACCAACCGGGGTGCTCGCGGCGATAGCCCAGGTATCGCTGGCGGGAGAAAGCTGTGCAGCATCCAGTTGGCGTTGTACCTCGCCGCGGGTTCCGGTGGAGATCAGAACGGCTGCGCTGGCGGGATCATCGACGGTGTTCAGGTTCACGCAATGATCTTTGACCACGGGGGAGCTCTGCGAGTATTCGTCGACAAGCGAAGAGACCACCGCATCGGGGGTGGAGGAGCTGACCGCTACGGGCACCGGCAGATCGCCCTCGATGCATTCTTTGGCGAAGGTGCTATCAGCGCTATCGGCGGATGAGCGCACCGCAAGCCACACGACGAGGGCTATGACCAGTGCAATCACCACCACGCCTGCGGTGATGAGCTCCTTCGATAGCCGGTAATTAGATTCTCCGGATGCGTGACGGGCCACGGGTGCACCTCTTCCTCACATTGTGATTAGTGTGAACCTTTAGCTGTGGTTCAAGACTCACTCATTAAGTGTAGTGGCAAGAGCACGCTCGACGTAGTAACGCAGACGGTGTCGGATCGGCTCGGCGGCGCGAGACAGCGCGCGCTGGCGGGCCACATACTCGGCTTTGCCCGCGGCGGTTTCCACGGCCACGCTGCCGAAGCCGAGGCCGCGGCAATCATAGGGGGAGGCCTCCATGTCGAGGGTGCGTGCCTCGCAGGCCAGCTCGAAGGCGTCGATAACAAGCTCGCTGGGGACTACCGGCAGCATCTTAAAGGACCACTTATATAGGTCCATGGTGGCGTGCAGACAGCCGCGCTGTTCGCAGCTGAGTTGATCCTCGCGCTGTAAGGGCCGGATATTCAGCGGGCGTGCGGGCGGGGTGTAGAAGCGGAAGGCATCGTAGTGGGTGCACTTCAGCGGGCCATGGGCCTCGACCACCGCATCCGTGCCGGCAGCGCCCAAGCGAAGCGGCAGCGCGTGGCGGGCCTCATCGGTGCGGTAAACCATGGCCCATTCGTGCATGCCGAAGCAATCGAAACGAGCGGGGTTGCTCTCCTCGCGCTGCAGTAGCTCGGCGAGGAAGCGCCAGAGGCGGACCCTTTTGGGTGCGAGGGCAGACAGATCCACGCCGGTGCGAGCCTCATCCCCGGCGCCGGTGGAGCGATAGAAGGACCACTGGGCGTGCGGGGCATCGCCTATCAGCGTGCAGTCCATCCCCGGATGCCACCGGCGCATCTTGCCGGGGGAGAAGGGATAGTAGTCGAACATGAAGTCCCACACCGGGTGCTTTTCTTGCCGTGAGCGACGGCGCAGGTGCTGCTCGGTGAGCGCGTCGACGCGACGCTCATGCTCCCCGCGTCGCCGCTGCCACTCGGCAGGGGCCAGCAGATCAGGCATCTGCGGTGTCCTCGTGGGTCCAGTCGCGGACGTTGCCCACATACTCCTCGATGAGATCCTCGAGGGTGATCACGCCGATGAGCTGGCCGCGATCGCGCACCTGCGCCATATGGGCGGAGCTACTACGCATCCGGCGCAGAGTCTGATCCAGCACGCCGGAGGCGTCGATATTGATCAGCTGGCGGATCTGGGAGCGCGGAATCACGTCCTGCTCCGAGGAGCTGGAGGAGGCGAGGCGATCAAGCACGTCCTTGATGTGGACATAGCCGAGATAGTTGCCAGTGGCCCCAGTGATGGGGAAGCGGGAATAGCCGGTCTCATTGACGGCTTCTTCCAGCTGCTGCACGGTGGGGCCGCGCTCGCCGAAGGGAATGGCGTGGACATCTTCCTTGCGGATGAGCACCTCGCGCACCGAGCGCTTATCGGTGCGCAGGGCCTTGGCGAGGCGGGCATGCTCCTCGGCGTCGAGAAGCCCCTCGGAGCGGGACTCAGAGACCATAATGGCCAGCTGCTCGGTGTCCACTGCGGAATCCAGCTCGTCTTTTTGCTCGATGCCGAAGAGCCGCAGGGTATGCCGTGCCACCCAGTTCATGAAGTTCAGGATGGGCAGCATCATCTTCACAAAGAGAATGTGGGCCGGAACCAAGATCATGGCCAGGGTTTCGGGGCCGGCGAGGGCGATATTCTTCGGCACCATCTCGCCAACGAGAATGTGCAAGAAGGTGATGACTGCTAGGGCGATCGCGAAGGAGATCGCGTGCAATAAGGATTCGGGCACCCCGAGGGCGCCGAAGGGGCGTTCCAAAAGGTGCGCGATTGCTGGCTCGCCAACTTTACCGAGCAGCAGCGAGGCGATGGTGATGCCCAGCTGCGCACCGGCGAGCATGATGGAGAGATGCTCCGTGGCGTATTCCACCTTCTTTGCCCGCGTTTTTCCTTGGGCAATGAGCGCGTCGATGCGGTCCTTGCGCGAGGAGATGAGCGAGAATTCGGCGGCGACAAAGAAGCCGTTGAGAGCCAAAAGGACAATGGCGAAGATGATTGCTTGGATTCCACTCATGAGGCGTACTCCGCTGCTTCTTCGTTGCTGATAGAGGTAAAGAATGCGCGTTCGACGCGGCGATCGTCCATGGCTGCGACCGAGGCGATCCAGCGCCCGGTCATGCCGGTTTCGAATTCATCGCGCATATCGTGTTCCGTGAGCGGGAGCAGGACAACATCGCCCGGCTGGGGGATGCGGCCCAAACACGTCATGATCAGCCCGCCGACAGTTTCATAGCGGTGATCATCGGGGGCGGCATAACCAATGGCTTCAGCGAGCTCGTCGACGCGAACCAGCCCGGCAACCTCCCAAGAATCGCCGACGCGGCGGAAGTCCTTTTCCGCCTCGGCATCGTCGTGTTCGTCATAGACCTCGCCGAGCAGTTCCTCGACCACGTCCTCGATCGTGACGATACCGGCGGTGCCGCCATACTCATCGGCGACCAGCACCATCTGGGAGCCGGCGGAGCGTACCGCATTGAGCACGGCATCTCCATCGAGGGAATCGGGCACGGTATTGACTTCGCGGGCCAGCTGCGCCACCGGCACCTCGGGGCGCCGGTGCCTGGGGATGGAGAACGCGTTTTTGATGTGCACGACGCCGATGGTGTCGTCGAGATCGTCGTCTACCACGGGGAAGCGGGAATGACCGGACTCCAGTGCCAGCTGGACCAAATCCTCCACCGAGTCCGTGCTGTGCAGGAACAAAATAGTAGAGCGAGGAGTCATAAACTCCTCGGCAGTGGCTTCGCCGAACTTCAGCGCCCGATCAATCATGCGCGCCTTGGACACATCGAAGGTGCCCACTTGGGCGGAGTTACGCACCAAAGCGCCCAACTCTTGGGCGGAGCGGGCGCTGGCCAGCTCATCGGCGGGCTCGATACCGAGCTTGCGCACAATAAAGTTGGCCGAGGAGTTCAACGCGGTGATAAACCACTTGAGTGCCTTGTTAAACCACTGCACTGGGGTGACCACCACGCGGGCGGTGGCCCACGGATCGGTGATCGCCATGTTCTTAGGCAGCAGCTCGCCATAGATCATGGACAAGAAGGTGGCCACGATCAGGGCGAGGATCAAAGCGATGGGCGAGGCCGCACGCTCCGAAAGGCCCACTAATTCCAGCAGCGGGGTGAAGAAGCGGGCCAGTACCGGCCCCGCTAAATAGCCCGTTGCCAGGGTGGTGATGGTGATGCCCAATTGGGCACCGGAGAGTTCGAAAGAGAGATTCTCGTGGGCATCGCGAACGCGCTGAGAGACAGCGTCTTTTTTGCGTGCGACGTGGTTATCGATGGTGGAGCGCTCGAGCCCGGTGAGAGCGAACTCGATTGCCACGAATAGTCCCGTGCCGGCGGTCAATGCCACAAAGCCGAGGAGAGCCAGAATGCTGAAAAGTATATCCATAATTGTTGATCGGCTAAAACAATACCGAACTATCTATCCTACGTGGGAATATGTCGGCGTGTCGTCACAGAGCCTTTGCCCCAGGCGCCGCCCTTTTTCTTCTTCTTCGGCCGAAACCCGCGGCGCCCACCCTGCGCGGGTTGCTGCGCGGTGCCGCCGCGTGAGCCCGCAGCAGAGCGGCGGGAGCCAGAACTCGACTTCTTGCCCGTGCGCCCGCCTGATTGGGTACGTGCAGATTCCCCCTGGGTGGAACGAGGCTGGCGCAGCGGGCCGATCAGCGAGTCGAGCTCGGCGGAATCGAGTTCCAGCTGGCGGGGAGTCACCCCGGCGCTGCGAAATTGTTCCTCGGCGCGGTGCTGGCGGTTGGCGTCGATAATGCTCAGGCTATTGCCTGTCGCACCGGAGCGAGCGGTACGGCCGGAGCGGTGCACAAAGGACTTCGGGTCGAAGGCCAGACCGAGGTGCACCACCAGGTCAATATTGGCGATGTCGATGCCGCGGGCGGCGATATCGGTGCAGATCAGCACGGGCTCCTCGCCGGAGGAGAAGCGCTCCACGGCCGCGGTGCGCTGGGCCTGGGTGCGATCGGAGTGCACCGAGCAGGCGCCGGTATCGCGGGCGTAGCGATCGACGTCTTCCTTCGTAGAGCAGAAGATGATCGTGCTCGCGCGCCGGCGGGCGAGGCGATGAATGAGCGCGTCGCGTTGCTCCTTCGTGCGCACCATCACCAGCCACTGGCTCAAACCCTCGACCGCGGCGGTGGCGGCGCCATCAGAGAGCTCGTGGACGCGGGCATGCGGCGCCAGTCGCCGGGTGCTCTGATCCACCGTGGCGGAAAACACCAGCCTCTGGGCGCTCTCGGGTATCCGGGCCGCGATGGCATCGAGCTGCGGGGCAAAGCCCACCTCGGTGAGGTGATCGGCCTCATCGACGACGAAGATCTCCACCGCGTCCAAGCTCAACAACTTCCGTCGGCGCAGATCGAGCAGCCGCGCGGGAGTGGCCACGGCGATATCCACCGGGGCGGCCAGCTGGGTGCGGTGGGTGGCGACGGGTACCCCGCCGCTGAGCACAAGGGTGCGCAGCCCCACCGCGGCAGCAAGATCCTCGATACGATCGGTGATCTGCTGCGCTAATTCGCGGGTGGGGGCGAGAATGAGTGAGCGCGGCTGGCCGGGCGCGGAGGTGCGAGAGAGCCGCTCATCGGTGGCGAGCCGCGTAATCAGCGGCAGGGCAAAGGCATAGGTTTTCCCCGAACCGGTATGGCTGCGGCCGATAACCGAGGCCCCCGATAGCGCATCAGGGATCGTCGCCTCCTGGATCGCTGTCGGGTGGGTGAGCTCACGGCGGGTGAGCTCGTGAACGAGCTGATCGGGTAAAGCGAGATCCCTGAAGGTGCGCACAGTGCTCCTAGGCTTCGACCTCGGTGCGGTCACCGCTCCAGAGGGTGTGGAAGCTGCCCGGACGGTCGATGCGCTCATAGGTGTGGGCGCCAAAGTAGTCACGCTGCGCCTGAATGAGCGCGGCGGGCAGGCGCGAGGAGCGCAAAGAATCGTAGTAGGACAGCGAGGAACCGAAGACCGGAATGGGCAGACCCAGCTGGGTGGCGATAACCACCACGCGACGCCAGGCATCCATGCTCTGCTCCATCTCCGCACGGAAGTAGGGATCGAGCAGCAGCGAGGTCAGCTCCGGAGTGGAGTCATAGGCCTCGCGGATACGATCCAGGAACTTCGCGCGAATGATGCAGCCATCGCGCCAAATGGTGGCGAGATCGCGGGGATCAACATCCCAGCCGTGCTCAGCGGAGCCGGCCTTGATCTCGTCGAATCCCTGCGAGTAGGCCACCAGCTTGGAGGCGTAGAGAGCGGCGCGGACATCGTTGATGAAGTCCTCACGCGTCACGCCGAGGTCCTTGAGGGTGCGCAGGGAACCGGAGGCGAGCTCACCGGAGGTAGCGGCACGCATCGCGCGATCGCCGGAGAGGGCGCGGGCGAAGACGGCCTCGCCAATACCGGTCACGGGGATACCGAGATCGAGGGCGGCCTTGACGGTCCAGCGGCCCGTGCCCTTTTGCCCGGCGGCATCCACCACGATGTCGACCAAGGGGGTGCCGGTCTCGGCATCCACCTGCTTGAGCACCTCGGCGGTGATCTCTACGAGATAGGAATCCAGATCGCCGTTGTTCCACTCAGAGAACACCTCGGAGATCTCCTGGGGAGTCATGCCCGCCGCATAGCGCAGCAGGTGATAGGCCTCGCCGATGACCTGCATATCCGCGTACTCGATGCCATTGTGCACCATCTTCACGAAGTGGCCGGCACCATTGGGGCCGATATGGGTGCAGCAGGGCACCCCGTCCACCTGAGCCGAAATGGACTCCAGCAGCGGCCCGAGCGATTCATAGGACTCGGCGGAGCCGCCGGGCATGATGGCCGGCCCATTGAGAGCGCCTTCTTCGCCGCCGGAGATGCCGGCACCAACGAAGTGCAGGTTGCGGGCGCTGAGCTCCGCTTCACGACGGATGGTATCGGTGTAGAGCGCATTGCCACCATCGATGATGATGTCGCCTTCATCCATGGCGTCGGCCAGCTGCTCGATCACGGCATCGGTGGCCTTACCGGCCTGCACCATGATGATGGCGCGACGGGGACGCTCCAGCGAGGCCACGAATTCCTCGATGGTGGCGGCGGGCAGAAAGTCTCCTTCATCGCCGTGGTCGGCGATGAGGGCCTCGGTCTTGTTGTAGCTGCGGTTGTACACCGCAACGGTGTGACCCTTGTGAGCGAAGTTGCGGGCGAGGTTGGACCCCATTACTGCGAGGCCAACGACACCAATGGGGGCGAGTTTTTCTGCATTCGACATGTGCTCAATCGTAGACGTCACGCTACGGGAGAGTCATATCGACCGCATCGGCACGCGCAACGATGACTTCACGGGGTAGGACGTGTGGCGTATAGACTGGTCGTATGTCTGTCGCAGAGTTGTTGAATACCGCTATCTCCCGTCCGCTCACCGATGCCGAACTCAGCGAACTCAATGAGATCAACACGGGTCTTGATGCCACCCTCGGGGTGAACTACACCGTGGTCTCCCGCAAGCAGGTGCGCGCCCAGATTTCTGTCGCCGAGGGGCATCTGCAGCCCTTCGGTCTGGTCAACGGGGGTGTGTTCTGCTCCCTCGCCGAGTCCACCGGCTCTCTTCTCGCTATGATTCTTGCCGATGGCCAGCCCGTGGCTGGGGTGAATAACACCACCGATATGATCTCTTCCGTCAAGGCTGGAGTGGTGACGGTGATTGCTGCCCCGCTGCATAACGGCGCGACCACCCAGCTGATCAGCGTGGAATGCTTCCAGCGCGATCGGCTTGTTGCCCGTACCACCCTGCGCACGATCCGCCTCGAGGGATAACCCTCTCGTGGCCGCCGCCCATTGAGTAAAGGACGCTATGCCCACCTGGCACGAGATGCTCGCCTCCAACCCTGACCATTCCGAGAACTACGCCGCCCGCTGGCGCGCCTTCGCTGCAGAGGGCCGCGATATCGTGGGCGAGGCACGCACCATCGACGCGATGGCCGAGCGTGGTTCGCGCATTCTCGACGCCGGCTGCGGCACCGGCCGCGTCGGCGGCTATCTCGCGGAGCGCGGCCACACCGTCGTGGGCGTGGACCTCGATCCGGTGCTGATCGATTACGCCCGCAAGGATTATCCCGACGCCGAGTGGCATGTCGGGGATCTTACCGCCGGCGAGGTACCCGCTGGCCCCTTCGATCTCATCGTCTGTGCCGGCAATGTGATGGGGTTCCTGCCGCCCGAGGGCCGCCTCCCAGCACTCGAAGCGCTGCATGGCGTTTTGGGCCCGCACGGTCGCGCCGTGATTGGTTTTGGGGCGGGCCGCGGCTATGAATTCGACGACTTTTTCGCCGATGCCCACGCCGCAGGCTTCGTGGACTCCCTTAAGCTCGAAAGCTGGGATCTCAAGCCCTTGCGCTCCACCTCGTCCTTTCTGGTGGCCGTGCTCAGCCCGCGTATGCTGCTGCCGGGATTCGGCGGCTAGCGGGCTGCCGGCTCCGGAACAATAGCGAAGGCGCGGGCAGGAAAGCCCGTGCCGTGCAGCGGCTTCGGCCACGAGGCCACGATGAGCGCACCCACCTCAGGTACCTGATTCAGGTTGCACAGCATCTCGATCTGCCACCGGTCATGCTGCAGCAGCAGCAATTCGCTAGGCAGCTCACCGCGGCTCACCCGTGCCCCGAGATCGGTATCGGTGGTTTCATGCCCGAGCGCGGTGATATTCCGCTCGGTGATGAGCCACTCCACGACCGTCGGGTTCCACGCGGGATAGTGGTTGATGCCCTCCTCATCGGCGTTATTCATTGCCGTTGCATCGGGCCACCGCTGCGACCAGTCAGTGCGTAGTGCCACGAAGCTGCCCTCGGGGATGGGCCGGTGGCGCTTCTCCCACTCCAGGATGTCCTCGACTGTGGGGCTGTAATCGGCGTCCGCGGCGGCCTGCTCATGGACGTCGATCACCACGAGCGGCAATACCATTTGCTCGACGGGGATCTCATCTAAGGGGCGAGCCCCAGTAACAAAGTGCACCGGCGGATCCACGTGCGTGCCCCATTGGCCCACAATGCTGTAGCGGTCGATTTCGAAGCCATGCTCCTCCACGGTGTAGAGGCGCTCGCGAGTCTCATCGGGTAGCGCCCCGAAGTGGGGCTGGCCGGCATGGAAACTGTGGGTGAGATCCACCCAGCGATAGTCCTGGCGCAGTGAGCGGGCTAGGGTCCATAGTTCAGGAAAAGTAGACATGTAGACAGCATAGTCTATTTTTTGTGGGGTGCGCAGAAAGGCGACGCCCACTCCCGCGGTGTGTGGCGGGAGGTGGGCGTCGATAAGCGTGGTGCGTAGTAGCTAAAACAGGCCGATAATTTTGTAGATCACGGCCGAGATCGCGATGATGCCGGTGACAATCACGAACCAGTTCGAGGCGTACTTTCTAAAGGGGGCGAGGGCGTCGACCTTATAGATGGCCACCATCGGCATGAGGTACAGGATCGAGGCGATGACCGGGCCGGAAAGCGTCTCGATAACCTCCAAAATGGAAGGGTTGAGCACGCCGGCGATCCAGGCGGTTAGGGCGATAAAGACGTTCACCGCGATCATGAGCGTGCGCTCGCCGAGGCGATCGACCATCTCTGGACGGGCATGGCGCACAATGCCGGCGGCCCCCTCGGCGGCACCAAGAGTGTGGCCGAAGAAGGAAGAGACGATGGCCACGATGGCGATCGCCGGGGCCAAATAGGTGATGACCGGGGCGTCGTGCACATTGCCGAGATAGGACAGCACCGGCAGGTTTTCCTCGCGGGCGGCGGCGAGGCCGTCCGTGCCCAAAGACAGCACACACGACCACACGAAGAGCATGGTGAATACCGTGAGCAGCATGGCGGTGCGACGCAAGACGATGGAGGCGTTCTCGGCGCTGCGTGGGCCGTGGGTGCGCTGCATGGCCAGCGAGAACTGCGAGATCGCAGGGGAGTGGTTGAAGGCAAAGACCAGCACGGGGATGATCAGCCATACGGAGACGAGGAAGTCTCCGGCGCCAGGCATCGCGGTGAGACCATCCAGCTTCCAGGTGGGAATCAGATAGAGCGAAATACCCAGCAAGGCGATGATCAGCGGGTAGACCAAAAATTGCGTGACAGCCAACATGAGCTTTTGCCCCACCACCATGGGCACCATCATCGCGGCCACCAGCGCCCCGGCGAGGATCCAGCGATCAATGGCGGGGCCGCCGAGCTGATTCTGGATGAGGCTATCGACGGAGTTGGTGATCGATACCCCGTAGATGAGCACGATGGGGTAGATGGCGAAGAAATAGAGGATGGTGATTGCCCAGCCCCACGCCGTGCCGAAATAATCGGTGGCGACCACGGTGATGTCCTCGCCCTGGCGAGGAGATTTACAGACGAAGCGGGCGAGCGCTCGGTGGGAGAAATAGGTCATCGGCCCGATGAGCAGGGTGACGATGAGCAGCGGCCAGATGCCGGCGGCACCGGCGTTGATGGGAAGAAACAGGATGCCGGCGCCTACAGCGGTACCAAAGAGGCTCAGTGCCCAGCTGTTGTTGATGCTGCGGGCCTTTGTGGCGCTGTCGGGCGCCGACACAGTGGTGGGAGCGGTCATACTCACATATCCCTTCTGGAAAAGGCCTCGCGAGGCCTTGGCGATAGGATCGTGGGCCGAACACTCACACAGCTGGGTTCAGCCCAATTGTTATACCCTTCACGCTAGCAACCCTACTGTTGCGTAGGCCATGAAAATGGGGTCGTTGTGTCTTGGCATTAAGACTTGATTGACGGTGAGCAATGGCAACGGAAGACAGGCGCATCGACGCAGCTTATAGCCCATAACAAACACCGCCACCGCAACCGAGACGATGTCGGTTGCGGTGGCGGTAGTTATGTCTACACCCGCTGGGAGTGGCGGTGCTAGTACACCGTCAGGCCGCGGGAACGAAAGACCTCGCGAACCTCCTCCACGGCCGCCGCGGAGGGCGGCTTGACCCCGGAGAGCTCATAGGGCAGGCCCAGTTTCTCCCACTTGTCTTGGCCCATGTTGTGAAAGGGCAGGACCTCGACGCGCTCGACGCTGGAGGACCAACGGGAGACGATATCGGCTACTTTCGCGACATTGTCAGGATCGTCGCTCCAGCCGGGTACGAGCACGAAGCGGACCCAGATGGCCACGCCCTTCGCGCTGAGACGGTCACCGAAGTCAATGGTGGGCTGGAGCTCGCGGCCACCGGTCACAGCCCTATAGGTATCCGGGTCACCGGATTTCACATCGAGCAGCACGAGGTCGATATTGTCGAGGTCCTCATCGCTGAGTCGGGCCCCCAGATACCCGGAGGTGTCGATGGCGGTGTGGATGCCGGAGTCGTGCACGGCACGCAGCACCTTGCGGGTGAACTCGATCTGAAAGAGCGGCTCCCCGCCGGAGATCGTCAATCCGCCGCCGGAGGCGCGAAACACGGCCTTGTAGCGGCGCACCTTAGAGACGATCTGCTCCACCGTGTGCATGGTGCCTTCCTTCATCCCCATGGTGTCGGGGTTGTGGCAGTACACGCAGCGCAGCGGGCACCCGGAAAGAAACATCGTCATCCGAGTGCCGGGGCCGTCCACGGCGGTGACCAGCTCCCAGGAGTGCACCAGCCCGGCATTGCCGGTGCGGCGCGCCTCGAGCAACTCGCTGCGCTCCTCACCATCGAGCCCGGGCATGCCCAAGCCGTGGGCGCTTCCGCGGTGGCGGGGGCCCTGCTGAGGGGAGAGAGTTACTGCCGAGTTGAGGCCGTCGGCCATGGGGTGGAAGCTCCTTGAGTGCTGGATCGTGGTGTCAGGCGCGCTTAGGCGTTGTGGTGGAAGGTACGAGCCATCACGTCGAGCTGCTGCTCACGGGTGAGCTTGACGAAGTTCACGGCGTAGCCGGACACACGCACGGTGAGGTTGGGGTAGTTCTCCGGATTGTCCATGGCATCTTGCAGGGTCTTGTGATCGAGCACGTTGATATTGGCGTGGTAGAGCCCAGAGCCGGCATTGTGCTGGGAACGGGCAGCCTTCATAGCAGCCATGCGCTCGTCGAAAGTCTTGGTGGACATGGTGATACTCCTTGGATAGTGGGTGGTGAAAGGTGAAGTCTTGGGGCCTCGCCCCGGGGTTCCGAGGCGAGGCGGGAGGGTATTAGGCGGGGCAGGTGGTGTCGTCGATGATGAAGCCGGCGTCGAGAATGCCCACCAGGTTGCCCACCTGTTCGGACTTATCGCGGCCCAAACCGGAGGGGGTGATGGTGTTCGTCAACGAGATGCCATCGAGCGCGTCCTGGTAGTCCAGCTTGCCCACCGAAAGCATGGAGGCGACCATGCCGTGGGTATCGGCGCCATTTTCCGGGTTGGCGCCGGGGCTAAACGGCGTACCGGCCTGGTGCCCGGAGGGGAAGGAGCCGGTGGCCTTGCCGTAGACCACGTTCGAGGTGATGGTGAGCACCGACTGCGTCGGGATGGCATCGCGATACATCGGGATGGACTTGATTTTGTCCATGACGGTGTGGACGATCGTGGCGGCGATATCGTCGGCGCGGTCATCGTCATTGCCATAGCGCGGGAACTCGCCCTCGGTGACATAGTCCACGATCAGTCCGGTCTCATCGCGGACCGGCGTGACGCTGGCGTACTTAATCGCAGACAGCGAATCGGCGACGATCGAGAGTCCGGCGATACCGCAGCCCATGGTGCGGATGATGTCGGAGTCGTGCAGTGCCATCTCGATAGCTTCATAGGCATAACGATCGTGGCAGTAGTGGATGATGTTGAGGGCCTCCACGTAGGTGCCTACCACCCAGTCGAGCATCTCCTCGTACTTCTGCCAGACCTCATCGAAGTCCAGCGGGCCATCGCCCTCGATCGGAGTGAACAGGCCTTCTTCGGTGATCTGCTTGCCGCTGACCTCGTCGCGGCCACCGTTCATGGCGTAGAGCAAGGACTTGGCGGCATTGACGCGGGCGCCGAAGAACTGCATCTGCTTGCCCACGGCCATGGGGGAGACGCAACAGGCGATGGCGGCGTCGTCGCCCCATTGATCGCGGATCTGCTCATCGGACTCGTACTGAATAGAGGAGGTCTCGATGGAGATGGCGGCGCAGAAGTCCTTATAGCCCTTCGGCAGTGCCGGATCCCAGAAGATGGTGATATTCGGCTCCGGTGCAGGACCAAGGTTGCGCAGGGTCTGCAGCAGACGGAAGGAGGTCTTGGTCACCAGCGAGCGGCCATCGGTGGCGAAACCAGCATCGGACCAGGTTGCCCAGTAGGGATCGCCGGAGAAGATCTGGTCATAGTCGATGGTGCGCAAGAAACGCACGATGCGCAGCTTGATCACGAGCGCATCCATGATTTCCTGGGCATCCTCTTCGGTGATGCGGCCGGCGGCGAGATCGCGCTCGAAGTAGATATCGAGGAAGGCAGAGAGGCGACCGATGGACATCGCGGCGCCATCCTGGGACTTCACCGAGCCCAAGTAGGCGAAGTAGGTCCACTGCACGGCCTCTTGGGCGGTGGTGGCCGGCTGAGAAATATCGAAGCCATAGGCGGCAGCCATATTCTTCAGCTTCTTCAGCGCCTTGATCTGCTCGGAATGCTCCTCGCGGTAGCGCGCCCAGTGCTCAGAGAAAGGCTCATTGGCGTGAGCATCCTTCGCCCGCTGCTTCTCGGCGATCAGGGCATCGACACCGTAGAGGGCCACGCGGCGATAGTCGCCGATAATGCGGCCGCGGCCATAGGCATCAGGCAGGCCGGTGACGATGTGGGAGCTACGGGCCGCGCGGATGCGGGGAGTGTAGATATCGAAGACGGCATCATTATGGGTCTTGCGGTAGGAGGTGAAGATCTTCTTCACGTCCTCATTAACCTCTTTGCCGGCTTCCTTAATGGCGGTTTCCACCATGCGCCAGCCGCCATTGGGCATCATGGCGCGCTTGAGCGGCACATCCGTTTGCAGGCCGACGATCACATCGTCGTCCTCGCTGATATAGCCGGCAGGGAAGGCATCCACATCTGCCGGGGTTTCGGTGTCTACATCGTAGACGCGACGCTTGCGCTCCTCGGAGAGATAGTTCTTCTCCAAGTGATTCCACACGCGCATGGTTTTATCGGTGGGACCTGCGAGGAAGCTATCGTCCCCGTCATAGGGGGTGTAGTTGTTTTGGATGAAGTCACGCAGGTTGATCTCGGTCTGCCACGCACCGGCGGCGAAACCGTCCCAGCCAATGTTGTCGGGGTTCAGGGTGTCCTGAGACACGCGTTCACCTAGCCCTTCACTATGTTGTGTTCAACGTGCCGGGAGGCCACTGCACACCTTAGTGGGATCCCGACCTTCGTTAGTGGGTATATGTCCATGTCGAATACTACGCCGGTGTAGATAGCCCGTGAGAACATATAGATGCACACCAGTAACGGTTCCGCTCGGTGGTGGGATGTCAAGTAGACACGAATGGGGTTACCTCAACAAAGGCGCTGGCACAGGTGTTTTTCTCAGATGCCAGACAATTTACTTGTGTGGGAAACGGGGGTAGCGGGGAGTTGGGGGTTGCTGAGTGTGATATAAGCAACGCGGCCACAATCCCCCGATTAGGGGTGTGGCCGCGGGTGCTCTCCGTCGCTGAAAACGAGGCGTTTAGTTGTCCTTGTTCAGCTGCTTCTGGGTCTGCTCATCCAGCGCGTATTGGCGGGTTTCCGCCGCCTCTACCGGCTGGCCCTGCTCGGCGCTGAGCTGGGCGAGCTTGTTCAGGCCATTGCGGCCATGCAGCTGCTGGCGGGTGGTGGTGATTTGCCAGCGGGCCCGCGAGAGCACGTTGAGGCCCCAGGACATGGCAGCCACAAAACGGTTGCGGAAGCCGACCAGGAACATCACGTGCACGGCCAGCCACAGCACCCAGCCAATAAAGCCGGTGACCTCGATGCGCCCCATCTTCACCACAGCGGAGAAGCGGGAGACGGTGGCCATGGAGCCCTTATCGAAGTACTCGAAGGGCTCGCGGGCGGCGACGGTGCCCTGCTCGGCGGCAATGACATCGGCGGCGTACTCGCCGGCCTGGATCGCCACCTGGGCCACGCCCGGGAGGTTATTGCAGTTCATCATGTCGCCGACAACGAAGATGTTGCTGCTGTCGCCCGCGGTGAGATCCTCGTTCACCAGCAGACGGCCGGCGCGATCGACCTCGGCACCGGTCTGTGCGGCGATGAGCTTGCCCAGCGGAGATGCCTGCACACCGGCGGACCAGATCTTGCAGTAGGAGGGGATGGTGGTCTCGGTGTCATCCTGCATGTTCTTGTAGGTGACAGACTCGGCGTCCACATTGGTCACCATCGAGTTGAGGCGAACCGAGACACCGAGCTTCTCCAGCTGACGCTGTGCCTTGCGGCCCAAACGCTTGCCGAAGGGCGGCAGCACCTGCGGGGCGCCGTCGAGAAGCAAAATGCGGGCATTGGCCGGATTGATATTGGTGTAGCGGCCGGCAAGGGTGCGGTGGGCCATCTCGGCCAGCTGCCCGGCCAGCTCCACACCGGTGGGGCCGGCGCCGACGACGACGAAGGTGAGATAGCGCTCGCGCTCGGCCGGGTCGGTGGCCAGCTCAGCGCGCTCGAAGGCGCCGATGATGCGGGCGCGAATTTCGAGGGCGTCGTCAATGGACTTCATGCCCGGCGCGAACTCGGCGAAGTGCTCATTACCGAAATAGGACTGGCCGGCGCCGGCGGCGGCGATGAGCGAGTCATAGCTATATACGCGCTTGATTTCGCCGAGCTCGGCGGTGACCGTCTGCTCCTCGGCGTTAATGTCGGTGACCTCGCCCTTGACAATATTGATATTGTCCTGGTTCTTCAGCACCTGGCGGTTTGCTGGAGCGATCTCCCCTGAGGAGAGCAGGCCGGTAGCCACCTGGTACAGCAGCGGCTGGAAAAGGTGGTGGTTGGTGCGGTCGATGATGGTGATATCAACATCGGCCTCCTTAAGGCGCTGAGCAGCGAAGATGCCGCCGAAGCCGGAGCCAATAATCACCACGTGGTGGCGGCCGCTCTCTGGGCGGAAGGGCTGGTCAGACATAAAGATAAACTCCTCGAAACAAAGAACAGATTCTCGCGCGCCCAGCATGACATATATAAGGGCCCTGTGCTCGGCAGCCGCGGAAAGCGGCGCGAGTGCAAGGCAGGGCGCGCATAGATGCTCAGTTTATACCTCCGCCGTGGTGATAGAAAACACAGCCATGTTGAGGTGCGCCATTATCCCTTATGGTATTTGCCGCGGTGGGTGCCGTCTGCGGCCCCGCCTCCCCGAGCGAGGGTAGCGAGAGTTCTACCATGAATTCATCAATGGTGATGGAGCAACGAGGCGTCGTTGCGGCCATCCTCCCACTCCTCGCCGCTGCGGCGTCGGCCGTGCTCAGGCGCTGAGGAGGGGAGCGCACCACGCGCGTCATGTTCAGATTGCGCGTTATCTCGGATGTGGAAAGGGAGCCGGAAGAATCTATGCCCCGTTATAAGGCCAGCCACCTGGCGCATGTGGATGCGCAGCGGTGGCCGGGAGTGGCCACGGTGCCGGTCGCCTGGGGCGATCGGATTGCTTCGTGGCGGCTGCGGCGCGTGGAGGCTCACTTCGCTCGCGCTCTCGCCGACGCTGGGCTCAGCGTGGGCATTTCGCTCGAAGATTCCGACGTGGTGGTGGAGCACGAGGAGCTGTTCTACCGCCTCTCCGATGGCGGCTGGCTCGGCTTGGCCGAAAGCTATATGGCAGGGGAGTGGCATGCCCGCGATCTCGGTGCTGTGGTGAAGGCACTGCTGGGCACCACCTTCGGTACGGCCCGCCGCTTGCCGCAGCGCGGCCGCTATGAGGGCGGTGAACTGCCGCCGGCGCTCAGCGAGTTCACCTCCACTGACAGCATTCATGACGGCGGCGGCATGTTCGCCTCCGGGGTGGCCACGACCGAAAGAATTACCCGCAAAAGCTATACCCACAGTTCGCGGCCGAAAGCCGAGTCCTCGCACCACTTTGTGGATGACACGCGCATCTCCCCGCCGGCCGAGGTGGGCCGGGCGGATCTCGCCGATGCGCAGAACCGCGCTATCGACTCTCTTCTCGATGCCGCGCAGGTTGGTGGCGGCCGCGATGTGCTGGAATATCCGCTCTCCCGTGGCGCCCTGGCGATTCGTGCCGCCCAGCGCGGGGCCAGTGTGGATGCGCTCAGCCCCGATGCGGAGTTTGTGGCGGCCGTGGATGAGAGCGTGCAGCTCGCCGGAGTGGCCGATTCGGTGTTCATTCACACCATCGAGCATCCCATCGCCACCCGCGAGGACTGGCGTTCGCGCTATGAATCCATCGTCAGCCTGGACAAGCTCGTGCCCATGGGCGCCGATGGGCAGCGGGAGTTCTTCCGCGCTATCGACCGCATGTTGTCGGTAGGCGGCGTCGCCGCGATCCAGACCCTCAGCGAAGGCAGCAACTTTTCTGCAGTCACGCGCCAAGCGCTCGCCGTGGAGCGGGCCTATATCTGGCCGGCCATGGACTATCCGAGCATCGAGGAGCTGCACAAGACGGTCGACCGCGATACCTCCTTGCGCATCATCGGCGAGACCCACTTCGCTTCGCACTACGCACAGGTTGCGGCGATCCAGGGCGAGCTTTTCGACGCCAACTCGCGTGACGCTGCCGCCGCCGGCTTCGATATCACCTTCCGGCGGTTGTGGCGTTTCCACCTTGCGCTGCAACAAGCGCTGCTGGAGGAGAACCACCTCGATGCGCTGCAGCTGCGGCTGACCTCGCGTAGTCGGGCCAGCCGGCGCAGCTAGTACTGTCTAGTGCCCCGAGAACGCATCAGGGCACGACGAAGCACACGCCCCTGACCAGTATCTGGCCGGGGCGTGTGTGTGAGTTGATGCTCGCTATTTAGATAGCGCCGAAGATCTGTCCGGCGCCGCCGAGGATCGTCTCGACGATGGCGACAGAGAAGTCGAGTGCATCCTGGTCAAAGTAGCCGGGGTGGGGTGCGGGTCCGGTAGGCATAGCTATGTCCTTACTGTGTGAAAAAACGTGATGGGAAGGGGGTACTAGCGGATGGTGATGGTGGCGCCGGGATCAGTGAGATTGGTGTACGCGGCCAGCGGGGCCACGCGCTCACATTGCAGAACGCAGCTCGGATCGGCCTTTTCCGGGCGACCATCGCGGCGAACATCCTCGGCGTTGTACACGGTGGGAACGGCGATGACCTTTTCCCCAGGTACCGCACGGCTCGGGATGAACACGCGCAGGTTGGAGTGGATCTTGCCCTCTGCGGTGGCGCGATAGGTCAGCCAGGTGTAGACGCCCCAGTCGCGGCCGGTGCCCGGCTCACGGAGGGTGACGCGCACCGTGTAGTACAAGCCGGGGGTAAAACCGGTGCCGGTGAAGGTGACGCGAGCCCAGTCGCTCGGGCTGACTTCCTTCGCAGCGGAATCAGAAGCGGTAAAGGAGACGCCCTCCACCGCACCTTCAGCACGGTTCGGGTTGACGGGAGACTCGATCACCTGCGTGGGATCCCACCATGGGCGATCCTGAACAGCGTTGGCCGTACCAACGCCGGCACAGAGAGTGCTCACGGCGATGACGCACGCGCTAATACCTTTAGTCAATGAACGCATAATATTCTCTCGGTAGAGGTTATAAGTGGGGAGAAAAAGCGGCGAGCCGGGAAGGTTCGGCCCGCCGCTAAGCACTGAGAACGGTGCCTGTGTACTACACGACGCCAGCGGCGAAGCCGAGCATCGCCTTGGTGGCATCAACTAGTGCAGGTCCAACCTCTTGGAACCAGTGGACCACCGGCATGGGGTCGCTGGGCGGGTCGAGCGGAATGCCTGCATTGGGGTCGTGATCTGCACCCATGATGTAATCCTTTCGGCTGAAAGTGCTTCGGAGGTGCTGGGCATGACCCAGCACTACGGAGTCTTAGGCCAGCTTGCCCACGAGGCCCAGGATGGCGACGGTCAGGTCGACGGCGTTGGAGAAGAAGCTGTCGACGTTGTCCACGCTGATCTCGGAGGAGAAGGCATCCAGGCTGGAGGTGTCGGCAACACCGGTGGTCTCGCCGGCGCCCGGAACCTCGTCTACCGGAAGATCGCCAGCGGGGGCGTCAACGGCAGGGGTGTCCACCTCGGGAACCTCGGTCTCGGGGGCGTCCACGACGGGAGCCTCGGTCTCAGGAGCGTCAGCCACGGGGGTTTCGGTCACGGTGGTGGTCTCGTCAATCACGTCGTTCTCAACTACTGCATTGTCCATGAAACAAACTCCTTATGAGTTGGATCTCGATTTCACGAGATTCTTCAGAATGTGGCACATAACGCGCCTTGTACACGTAACTCGCTAGGTGTGAAGTAACTCTCTGTAACGTCTCACCAGCTCGTTACGATGAACACTAACGGACGCAGAAGAAAACCGCTAGCACCTCGAAAAATGAGCCAACTTACGCTCCTGACAAGAAGCTAAGAAAAAGCTGAATATAGCGATTCTGAGAATGATTGAGCGGCTCAATTTACATCATTATTCGGAATGCTTAAGACTTGTTGAATAGTGCAACAAAATGATGTGCTACTGGAAGAGCTTTTCTATTAAAACCTATGGAATAACGGGCGTATGTGGTCTGATGACGGACATCGGCGCGGTAGTGAGTGCAGCAAGGGTGCTGGGTGTTGAGCAGTGATAATCCCTACTTGTCCGTAGGTTAGGGGAGTAAGGCGCACCTCGTCCATGGCCAGATTTATTGATTAACCCTATGGCGACATGAGGCGCCAGCCGGCCGTGTGTGGGGCGCGGGGGTGGTGGGATGTGTACAGACTTGTGGCCACCTCAGCAAAGGATGCACTGCACAGCGTCGCTCGCCAGCGTATGTGGGGACGCGTAAATGTCGATGTCTATCGCTTAACAAGGGGCCATAGCGACCGATTCAGGGTAGGCTAATCTGGGGGTGATGTCCGATGTCGGTCGGGGGTTATGTGCCGCCATTCTGAGCACTTGTACACAGTCCACTAAGTGCGTGCTGTGACTCGTATGGGGCGCTGTGTCTGGGCCTGAGTGTGGCGTGAGGCGTGCGGTGGCCACTGAGAACAGAGCGCGAGACGTGGACGTGGCCCCAGCGATGGCGGAATGGGGAATCTAGGGGCCGGATGCGGAAGCGGGTGAGACCGCTAGGCCTCGCTGGAGTGTGGAGCGCGATGCGCCGCCAACGCTGAGCGGGGAATGGGGGGCATCGCTAAAGTGACATAATGTATATTATCGGACAAATACGGATGCTGGTGGGCGCATGCTGCCGTTATGGTTTCCGCCGTCTGCCCGTGGTTGAGACTATTGTCCTCCCGCGCCGCTGTCTGCGGCTCTGTGCACGCCTGGTGCGGCGTCGCCCTTTGGATCTTCGCTCACTGTGTGAGGTTCAGTCGCAGCGCCTGCGGCGTCCGTGGCGCGCGCTTCGTGCTCAGCCGTTCTCGGCGGCTCGGTTGTCCATGTGCTCATCTGCGCTGTGCGGCCTTCGTGCGGCCTTGCCGCCCACGCCCACACGCTCACGCGCCACTGAGTGCGAGGCGCTCATCCCGCCATCGCTCCCGCTAACGACGCGAGAGAATGCGCCACTGCGTAGTAGCCCCGCCCAGGCGGCCCTCGGCGCGTACCTCTGCCCTATGCAGATATGCCACCTATTACGTCACAGTGACGAAATAAGTGGCATTCCTAGGCTATTGGATGAAGCGGCTATCGCTGTTTATAAGCCGTAACCAACTGCCAGATGGTTAATGCGATCAGCAGTACGGAGAAACCGGCCAGCCACGGTAGGCCTTCGGTGTACATGAAGATGCCGAAGATAATGAGTACGACGAGGCGCACCCACATGGCGGGAATCAGCTTATTCACCATGGCGTTTTCCTAGCTGTCTTTCTGCATGCTGATGCGGATATTAAGCTCGCCGTCCTCGGAGATCTTCGCGGCAATGAAGTCTGGAGTCTTGACTCCAAAGTCCTCGCGATTAAAAGGAATGGTGCCCGCCAGAATGATGGATTCGCCGCTGCGCAGCACCTCGAACTCGGCACTCACCGGGTTGGTCACGCCCTTGATGGTGAACTCGCCATCGAGCTGCACGGTGGCCGGAGTGCCATCATCGGGCACTTGCGAGAGATCCGCAGGCTCGGTGAGCACGAAGCGGGCCTCGGGATAGAGCTCCGTCTCCAAGAGCTTGCGGCGCACGTTCACATCGCGGCGCTTCTGATCGGTCTCGACCTGTGTGAGGTCGGCCACCATTTCTGCGCCGGCCTGGACGGAATTATCACTGACCGTCGCCGAGCCGGTGACAGCTCGCGTGGAGCCAGAGGTGCTGCGGCGCTCTCCAGGCAGGATTTCCTCGAAGGTATAGCCCACCGAGGTGGTGTTTCCCTCGGCGCTGGGAACGACAGTCCACTCGCCATTGACGTCCGTGCTGGCCGCGTTGGCCTGCTCGGTAGAGATACCCCCGGTCTGCACTCCGGAGTTCATCACGGCCTTATACACCACGGGAGCCACGGCAAGCAGCGTGAGTACGACGATGACTACAACGGCACCGACGACAACGGCTTTATTAGCCCCTTTGGAAGCCCCAGTATTCATGTCTTGCATCCTAACCCAATTCTAGAAACGGAAATGTTCAATGGCCCGAGCCATGCGCTGCAGCTCCTCGCACAACTCGTCGATGTCCTCGGGCTCGGCATCCTCGGCCACCGCGGTGGCGATATCCTCGGCGGCGCAACGCAGCTCATAGAGCGAGTCCGTGAACTGGGCCCGTTGTTCGGGGGTGATTACCACTGCGTCGCTAGGAAGCTGTCGACTCTCCGCCAGTTGCCGGTGCTCATAAGCACGTTGCCGACACGAGGCGCTGCAGTACTTCTTTGGTCGCCCCCTGCCGCTAGTGGCGAATTCCTTTCCGCACCACTGGCAGGTGTGGGTCACAGAATCGCGTCTAGTCACGGCTGTATATATTAGCGCACCCCGCCCTGTGTGAGTGCGGGAGGATCCGCGTGGCTAAAATATGTCTGATGAGCTACAACCGCAGTGCTCCGTGGTGGAACTAAATACACGGCATGTGCGTTGTACCTAAAGCAATACAGCCGCAAAGAAAAGGACGGATTCAAACATGGCAGATCGCGTACTGCGCGGCAGCCGCATGGGTGCTGTGAGTTACGAAACCGATCGAGATCATGATCTCGCACCTCGGCGCATGGTCAAGTACAAGACGGACTCGGGAGAGATCTTCGAGGTTCCCTTCGCCGACGATGCCGAACTCCCCGAGGAGTGGCTGTGCAAGAACGGCCAGATGGGCACCCTCATGGAAGGCGAGGGTGTTGAGGGTAAGCCGGTGAAGCCGCCGCGCACCCACTGGGACATGCTCTGCGAGCGCCGCAGCATGGAAGAACTCGATGAGCTGCTCGATGAGCGCATCGAGTATCTGCGTAAGCGCCGCCGCAACGCCGCTAAGCTGCTCAAGCAGCAGAAGGAAGAAGAAGAGCGCGCTAAGCAGGAGGCTGGCAAATAAGCCCAGCGCCGTGCACAGATAGACCACGACCCGAGAACCAACACGCAGCGGTTCTCGGGTCGTGGTCTTTGTCCTTATAAGCTACTCCCCTAGTTCCTGCCCCCACCGCGAGCTGCGGTGCTCGTGGCGGGGTGCAGGTAATTAGTGGTTGAACTTGGGGCGGGTCTTGTGGCGCTTGATTTCGTACTGCACCTGTTTGCTGGTCTCGTTGTAGAGATCGCGGAGCTGCTGGGCGCGGTGCTTGAGACCCCAGAGCGTGACCTGGGATAGCGAGCTGGTGACGAAGCTGCCGTCCAGCTTGGATTCGCCGATTTCGCGTTCGGTGAACGTGATCGGGACTTCCTGGACATCGAAGCCCGCTTGGACGGCGCGGAAGGCGAGATCCACCTGGAAAATATAGCCGGCGTTGGACAGCTCCGAGAAGTCGATTGCTTCGAGGACCTCGCGTCGATAAGCGCGATAGCCTGCGGTCATATCACTCAGGCCTGCGCCGAGGGCGAGCGAGATGTAGATATTGCCGCCCTTGGACAGCACATAGCGCTTCTTGGGCCAATTGACCACGCGGGCGCCCGGAATATAGCGCGAGCCGATGACCAGGTCGGCGCCCTCATCCACCGCGTTCAGCAGCTGCTGAAGCTGCTCCGGGGCATGGGAACCGTCTGCATCCATTTCGCAGAGCACGCTGTAGTCGCGCTCCAAGCCCCAGTTAAAGCCCTCGATATAGGCTCCGAGCAGACCTTCCTTAACCTTCCGGTGGCACACATGGATCTGATCGTCCTTGGCGGCAAGCTCATCGGCGACGTCGCCGGTGCCGTCGGGGCTGTTGTCGTCCACAATGAGGATGTCCACACTCGGCGCGGCCTGGCGGATACGAGCGGTGATCAGCGGGGTGTTTTCGCGCTCATTGTAGGTCGGGATAATGACCAGTGTCTTCTCACTCGGCTTCGTCACAGATGTCGCTACTTTCCATTGCTACGGGACGCATCCGCACCAGCACGGTGAGAAAGCGCCACTAGGGGCTGACTTCAGGCTTTGCGACCACGCACTATACCGGCCGCAGCGGCTAACACTCCAATAATAGTGAGTCCGGCCTCGATCTGACCACCATGGATGGCTGCGATCGTGCGCGTGGACCGCAGCGGTAGCGTGTCCACCAGGTGATCCGCGGTGAAAATATCGGTCTGTTCCAGCACCTTTCCACTCGGGCTGACCAGTGCGGAGACCCCAGAGGTGGCGGCCACCACAACTGCCCTATCCAACTCCTTGGCGCGGAATCTGCTCATCGCCAACTGTTGATAGGTCATGTCTGTGAAACCGAAGGTGGCATTGTTGGTGGGCGTGGTCAGGATCTGCGCGCCGGCCAGCACGGCATCGCGGCCGGCGCGGTCGAAGGCCACCTCGTAGCAGGTGGATACACCCACCGCGATGTCGTTCATATGCACCACGCCCGAGCCCTCGCCGGGCCTGAAATCCCCGGCGAGATCAACGTAGTCGGAGAAGTGCCGAAAGAAATCTCGGTAGGGCATGTACTCGCCGAAGGGCTGCAGATACTTCTTGTAATGGTGCTCGCCCACTGTGCCATCGGCATTGAACACCACCATCGTGTTGCGCGCGCCCACCTCATCGCGGGTGACCGTGCCTACCAAGAGTGGCGCGTTCACGTGCGCCACCGCCTCCGCGATGCGCGCCCGGGCAGAAGCGTGGGCAAAAGGATTGACATCGGCGGCGTTTTCCGGCCAGACCACCAGATCGACTGGGCGGTCAATGCGTTCGGTTTCGGCACTATGGTTGTTCAGCACTGCCTCGCGCTGGGCGTTGAAGTCCAAGCCCATGCGCGGCACATTGCCCTGCACGGCGGCGACCGTCACCTCGCCTGAAGAGGGGCGCTGCTCCAGCGAGGAGCCATATAGCGTGCCGCCGAGCAGTATCACGGCGACGGATGCGAGCGTGAGCAGTGACGATAGCCGCGCGCGCAGGAGCAGGCCGGCGAGTCCGGCGCCGATGCCGACGGTGGCGGCGGTCACCAGCGCCGGTCCGCCCACCGGGGCTAGGGCGCTGAGGGGCCCAGTGATTTGTCCCCAGGCCACCCGCACCCAGGCGAAGCCACCGAAGGGCCATGTGGAGTGCAGCCACTCCACGGCCACATAAAACAGCGTGAAGGCCAGCGGCCCGAGGCGCGGTGCGATAGCGGAAAAGAGCAGGATATAGAGGGTATTGACGATAGCGAGGGCAATATAGGGCGGGGCGCCGACGAACTCGCCTACCCACGGCAAAAGCGGCAGGTAGGCGCATAGGGCGTGGGTGGCGCCAATGAGTAGTCCGCTGCGCCAGGTGATCGGGCGCGCCAGCCAGCGGCGCCAGGGGTGCAGCGCGATATACAGCAGCGCGAAGCTCAGCACCCCGGCGAACCAATAGCCGTGGGGTTCGAAGGAAAAATACAAGAGCAGCCCTGAGAGGGCTGCGCAGGCGAGGTGGAGAAGCAGCGGCATTACTGAGATTCGGGGCTATCGCTATCGTTGCTCGGGCCGTTGCTGCGGCCCTTGTTCTGGCCGTTATGCGGGGTGTCGAAATCGTCCGGATTGACGCTTTCTGTCCACTTCTTGATTTCTTCTTCATCGATCACCGGCGCGAAAGAGCCATAGGTGCCGCGCTTTTGGGTCATCGTGAAGGTCTTAACGCTCAGCTTATCCAGGCGCGCCATGGTGGTGCGCGCCATGACCCGCCGGATCACCGCGCGGGTGGGCGGCAGAATGCAGAGCAAACCGGTGATGGAGGTGATGTATCCGGGCAGAGCGACGCCCACCAAACCGGCGAAGAGCAGGCCATAATCCCCTACTACCTGACCGGGTCGGGCCGCCGTGGGGTTGCTGGCGGCGCGGCGCACGATCGCGCGCATCTCATAGTTGGCGAACACAAAGCCGAGGATGAACAGCAGGCCAAGCAGTAGGATCGCCCAGCCGAAGCCAATCCACCTACCGACGAGGTAGAAGGCGAGGATCTCGCCGACGATGTACAGGGGAAAAAGTAGTCCTAAACGCACGGTGGTCGAGTCTACCTGAGCCTAAGGGCACACGGGTGAAGCCAAGCGCCCGCCCCTACCCTCGTGGCACCTGCCGGCTAGAAGAGACGACAAGCGCCCTTCCGAAGCACTGCGCGGGCAGATACTCGGGAGGGCGCTGTGGCCGTGGCTAGCTCTGAGAGTCGCCGCGGGCCTCGATATCGCCTTCCATCTCTAGGAAGGTATCGCGGAGCAGATCCAGACGCTCTTGGTCCGGCTCCTCCCAGAGGTTGCGGTCGGCGGCTTCGAGTAGACGTTCTGCGATATCCTTCAGCGCCCACGGATTGGACTCTTGGAAGAACTCGCGGTTGGTCTCGTCTTTCACATAGGTGTCTGTGAGAGTCTCATACATCCAATCGTCCATGAGGCCGGTGGTGGCGTCATAGCCGAAGAGATAGTCCACGGTGGCGGTCATCTCGAATGCGCCCTTATATCCGTGGCGGCGCATCGCCTCGATCCAGCGCGGATTGACGACGCGGGCACGGAAGACGCGCCGCGATTCCTCGTGCAGGCTGCGGGTCTTCACCGTTTCCTGGCGGGTGGAATCGCCGATGACGGCGTCGGGATTCTCCCCTGTCAGAGCGCGAATCGTGGCCACCATGCCGCCGTGATACTGGAAGTAGTCATCCGAGTCGGCGATATCGTGCTCGGCGGAGTCGATGTTCTTCGCTGCGACCTTGATGCGGCGGTAGGCGGCCTTCATCTCCTCATCGGCCTTCACACCGGGGAGGTCACGGCCATAGGCATAGCCACCCCAGGAGGTGTAGACGGCCGCGAGGTCTTGATCATCGCGCCAGTTGCCGGATTCGATGAGCTCGAGCATCCCGGCGCCATAGGTGCCGGGCTTGGAGCCGAAGATACGGCGCGGGGTGAGCCCGGAGTCCACATCGGCCTGGGCGTGGGCGGCCACATAGTTCTGCTCGTGGGGCTCGTCCAGGCCGGCGACGAGCTGGACGGCATCGTCGATAAGCGTAATGACGTGCGGGAATGCATCGCGGAAGAAGCCGGAGATGCGCACGGTGACATCGATGCGCGGGCGGCCGAGTTCCTCCAGCGGGATCACGTGCAGATCCACGACGCGTCGCGAGGCCTCGTCCCACACGGGGCGCACACCCAGCAGGGCGAATACCTCGGCGATGTCATCGCCGGAGGTGCGCATGGCGGAGGTACCCCATACCGAAAGCCCCACCGACTCGGGATAGGCGCCGTCGTGATCCGACTGGTAGCGCTCGATAAGTGAATCGGCCAGCAGCTGGCCGGTCTCCCACGCGAGCCGCGAGGGGATGGCTTTGGGATCCACGGCGTAGAAGTTGCGGCCGGTGGGCAGCACATTGATCAAACCGCGCATCGGCGATCCGGAGGGCCCGGCCTCGATGAAGCGGCCGTCGAGGGCGCGCAGGATCTGGGTGATCTCGCGCGGCGTGGCCGCCAGTCGCGGCACCACTTCCTCGGCGGCGAAGCGCAGCAGGTGTGCCAACTGCTCCGGCTTGGCGGTCTCCGGCAGCTCCACGCTGCGCAGCACCTCGTCTACGGCGTCTGGGTCCCAGTTGTGGTCGGAGAGGGAGCGGATCAGCGCGACAGCCAGCTCCTCGATGTTATCGACGCGGGTGCGGCTTTCATCGCCCGATTCGGAGAGCCCGAGGCTTTCGCGCAGGCCCTCCACCGCGCTGGAGCCGCCCCATAGCTGGCGGGAACGCAGCATCGCGGCCACCAGCTCCACGAGCTCCTCGTCCTTGCTGCGCTGGCCGAGCACGTGCAGGCCGCCGCGGATAGCAACGTCTTTGATCTCGCAGAGCCAGCCATCGACGTGCATGAGCATGTCATCGAAGACCTCCTCGTCGGGGCGAGACTCCCAGCCGAGGTCTTGGTCCATCTTGGCGGCTTGCAAAAGCGTCCAGATCTCTTGGCGAATGGCCGGAAGTTTGGCCGGGTCCATGGCGGAGATGTTCTGGTGCTCGTCGAGAAGCTGCTCGAGGCGGGTGATATCGCCATAGGATTCGGCGCGGGCCATGGGCGGGATCATGTGATCGACCAAGAGGGCGTGGGCGCGGCGCTTGGCCTGGGTGCCCTCGCCGGGGTCATTGACCAAGAAGGGGTAGATCAAGGGCACATCGGCGATGGCTTGATCCGGATAGCACTCATTGGACAGGCCCACGGTTTTACCGGGGAGCCATTCCATGTTGCCGTGCTTGCCCATGTGCACAATGGCGTGGGCGCCGAAGATCTCTCGCAGCCAGTAGTACACGCCCAGATAGTGGTGGTTCGCGGGAAGATCAGGGTCATGGTAGATGCCCACAGGGTTTTCCCCGAAGCCGCGCGGCGGCTGCACCATCAGCATGACATTGCCGAACTTCAGGCCGGCGATATAGAGCTCGCCGGTGTCGGGATGCACGTAGTGCTCGCCGGGTGCCTGGCCCCAGTGCTCGATCATTTCTTCCTGCATTGCCTGCGGCAGCGTGGAGAAGAACGAGCAGTAGTCTTCCTTAGAGAGCTTGAGCGGGTTGGTGCGCAGCACTTCCTCGGTGAGCCACTCGGGGTCGTGGCCACCGGCGTCGATCACGGCGTGCATGAGCGCATCGGAGTTGCCATCGGTGAAACCGGGGATCTGGGTGGTATCGCCGAGATCGTAGCCTGCCTCGTCCAGGGCGTGCAGCACCCGCAGCGTGGAGGCAGGGGTATCCAGGCCCACCGCGTTGCCGATGCGGGCGTGCTTGGTGGGATAAGCGGAGAGCATGAGCACGATCTTCTTCTGCTCATTGGGAATCGAGCGCAGCTTGGCATGGTTGACGCTGATCGACGCCAGCCGAGCGCAGCGCTCCTTATCGGCCACATAGGAGATCAGGCCATCATCGTCATATTCCTTGAAGGAGAAGGGAACGGTGATGATGCGGCCATCGAACTCGGGCACGGCCACCGAGTTGGTGACATCGAGCGGGGTGAGGCCGTCGTCATTATCCACCCACTGGCTGCGCGGCGAGGTGGTGGCGATGCCCTGAATAATCGGCACATCCAAGGCGGCGAGTGCCTTCACATCCCAAGAGTCATCGTCGCCGCCGGCCTGTGCGCTCGCGGGAGCCTTGCCGCCGGCGGCCAGCACGGTGGTGATGATGGCATCCATGGTGGAGAGCTCATCGAGCAATTCCTCGGAGGCCTGGCGCAAAGACGCGGCAAAGAGCGGCACGGGCACCGCCCCCGCGGCCTGGATGGCGCGCGCGAGCTCCGCAATGTAGTCGGTATTGCCGGCGAGGTGCTGGGCGCGGTAGTAGATAATGCCCACCCGCGGCGCCGCGTGCGCCGCGCTCGCGTCGGGCACTGCCTCGTCGAGATGGCCCCACATGGGCATACGCTCCGGCGGCTGGAAGCCAAAGCCGGTGAGCAGCACGGTATCGGAGAGGAAGTGGTGCAGCTGCACCAGGTTCTTCGCCCCGCCCTCGGCGAGATAGGTGTGGGCCTCGGTGGTCACACCCGCCGGTGTGGTGGAGGTGCGGGTGAGCTCGGCGTCGACGGCCAACTCGCCCGAGACAAACACGGTGGGCTTGTTATGCGCCAGCACGGTGGTGATGAGATCTTCCCACCAGCGGTAGCCACCCAGCAGCCGAGCGACGATGATCTCGGCGTCGCCCACCAGCTCATCGATGCGTTCAGAGCTCAATCCGGTGGGATTGGCATAGCGAAAATGAACATTGTCCTCGGCATTGGCGGCCTTAGCGGAGAGCAAGTCCGTATCAGACGTGGAGAGCAACAGAATCATGGAGCAGATGACTCGCTTTCATCGTGTGTGGGTGTGCGCGCCCACGCGAACAATGGGGGTACAACATCGGCAGCGGCCTTGAGGTCTGGCTATCACAGTGGCGCGACCGCGACCGGAGTTGCACCGGTTTCCCAAGACACTGACTGTGACCTAACCCTACACATATGTGATGTGTCTCAAGGGCACTAGCCGGTCGATCTACCGCAAGTTTTTATCTCTCTGCGTCATAGAGATGATCGCACAGCCACTGCGCATGACGACGCATCGTTAAGGCATAGGTGCCAAAGTGGCCCACAGTGAAGTGAAAGACGGTGGGCAAAAAGGCATATACCCGATAATCCAGATACTCCGGGCTGAGCCTGGCCCAGCCGTGCGCCACTTCCTCTACCTGTGGGAAAGGGATCACATCGTCATAGCGGTTGCCCCACAATAACGTGGGGTGATGCAGCGGCTGGGTGCCTAAACGATGCCGCTCTAACTCGGCGGTAAGCGCCGCAGACTCATCAAGACTGGCGCTAAGACGCTGGTCATTCGTAGTCCAGTGCCTACTGCCCCGCCAGCCGCCGCGCAGCGCCGCGCCGAAGGCCGAGAGCAGCGCTGTGGCCCGGATCTGCTCTAGCCCGTAGTCACTGACATTCGCCAACGCCGCACGCACCGTCTCCGGATGGGAGGTATAAAAACCGAGCACGGCAAAGGAAACAATGCCGGTGAGGGTGTGGTGATCCACAAAGCGCAATACCTTCACCAGGTCTGAGGGCGGTGCCCCCACCACCGCTGCTCGGGGCCGGGGCTCAGCCGTAGCGGCCAGTTCGCAGGCCTTGCCCACGGCTCCCCCGCCCTGAGAAAATCCCCACCACCCCACCGGGGCGGCTGCGGGAAAGAAATGGCTACTGCAGGCGCGGACGGCGTCGATAAGCGCATAACCGCAGGCGATGTTGTTGGCGTAGAGCTGAATGCCGGTGCGTGGATCGCGGGGATAATCGATGACCACCACCCCCATGCCGCGGGAGACAAAGTGATTGATCACCGGCAGCTCATAGGCGAAGATCACATCCTCGATACGGCGGCCGCGGCGCCGCACCGCCCAGCCGATCGGCGCCGACTGCGAGGGATCAGAAGAAGCCCCCATGCCCTGGGTGGAGGGAGCGAACGCCACCACCGGGCGCGGCCCAGGCCCCGTCCACGGGCGCAACGGGCGGATATACAAGCCGGTGGCGGGAATGACCCGGCCGGTCGAATCGTCGGTGGTATAGCTAAAACGCCAGCTGCGCGCCGGGATGGCACGCCCACCCACCCCGACAGTGGAGGTGGGCTGGGCATCGATGAGGAGTCCTCGCGCATCCGGGTGCGGCTGGGTGCGCACCTCGACCGCAGGGGCCGCGGGCGGCCGCCGGAGCGCATGGCCAACCAGACCGGCCACCACCCGCAGCTGCGCGGCCACTCCCCGACCCGTAGGCATGCTGCGCCGCCGCGGCTCGCTAGGAGGAGACTGAGGATCATCCATGCCAGATAGGATAAACCCATGTCTGAATTTGACCAGAACATTGCTCTCGGAAGGGAGCTTTTCGGCGACACCCTCGATAGCTATGAACGCAGCGCACAGTCCCTGCTGGAGTCCTGGGACCAAGACTTCAGCGATGCCGCGCTCACGGAGCTCGACCAGATTCTGCTGCGCGCCTATGGTCTCGAGAGCGACTACGCAGATAAGGTTCTCGGCGCCTTGGGGCTGCCCGTTCCCGAGGAGGCGGAGTATGTGACCATGCTGCTCGGCCAGGCCCTCGTGGCCACCGGGCAGTGGGAGTGGGCGCTGGTGTGGGCACCGCCGAAAATCCCCGGCGAGATCACCTTCACCTACTGCCTCGCCCGCGCCGACCACGAGCAGCTGCTCTTTCCTGGGTCCTGGGTGAAAATGGCCGTATTCGGCACCGCTCCCGAGGAGCCGCTCGACGCCGCGCCGGGGCTGGCATGGGCTCTGGGCTCGGCACGGGACTATCTTTAAAGCTATGGAGAAGTTCGATCACGTCCCCTCTGTCGCCGACACGCTCGGTCTTGGCAATCGCCAACGCGGTGATGGCTGCCCTGGCGCGTTGAAGATGCATGAGGCCGCCGATGGGTTCATCGGCCGCATCCGCATCGCCGGTGGTCGCGCCAGCTCGGAGCATCTTGCCGCGCTCGCCCACCTTGCCGAGGAGCATGGCGATGGCGATATTCACGTCACCACCCGCGGCAACGTCCAAATCCGCGGCATCCGCCAGCGCGAGGCGTTTTCCTCGGCGGTGTGCGAGCTCGGCCTCTTACCGAGCATCGCCCACGACAAGATCCGCAATATCATCGCCTCTCCCCTCTCCCGCGACCTCGACGCGCTCGTCGCCGACCTCGATCGCGGGCTGCTGGCCAGCGAGGAAGTCACCGGCTTATCCGGGCGCACCCTCTTCGGCCTCGACGGCGGCGACGGCGGCATCACCGCCCAGCACCCCGACTTCGGCATCCAATTGATCTCGCAGCGCGAGGCCATCGTGATCCTCGGTGGTCTCCCCACTGCCCTCTCGGTGCTTATCGACGCCGCCCCGCAGGTCCTCATCCACGCCGCTGAACAGTGGCAACGAATCCGTGGTGAGTGCTGGCGCGTGCAGGAAAGCCCCGAGCGGCGCGCCCAGCTGCTCGACTATCTGGCGGAGCTGCCCGAGTGCAGCCCCACCTGCGAGACCGTGCAGCTGACGAAGCGAGCCAAAGCCGAGGACGCCCCCATCGGCTGGCTGGAGCGCAGCGATGGCCGGGTGGATCTCGGCGCCTCCTTGCCTTTTGGCGTCCTCAGCGCCCGAGTGGCGCAGATGCTGGCCGCCAGCGACAAACCCGTTCGTATTACGCCGTGGGCCGGCGTGGTGGTGTGCGATCTCGACGAAGACGAAGCCGAGGCCGTGGCCAAGGTGCTTGCGCCCCAAGGGCTGGTATTTGACCGCCACTCCCCGTGGCTGCGCGTCAGCGCCTGCACTGGGCTTCCCGGCTGCACCAAATCCCGCAGCGATGTGCGCGGCGATGCCCTGAGCGCGATCCGCACCCAGGCCCTGCCCGATCCCTCCACCGCCGACGCGGTGCACTTCTCCGGCTGCGAACGCCGTTGTGGGCACCCCTTGCACAATTACTGGGACTATGTGGCCGAAAGCGATGGCGACTACGACGTCACCGTCGCCAGCGGCACTCCCGCTACCGCGCGCACCTTCTAACCCCGAGAGGAAACCCTGTCAGGTGTACACCTACGAAACAGACGGCAACGAGATTTACCGGCAGTCCTTCGCCATGATCCGCGAGGAATCCGATCTCTCCCCCTTCGATAAAGAGCAGTCCCAGGTGGCTGTGCGCATGATCCACGCCGCCGGCGCCACCGACCTCGCAGCCGATATCGAGTTCTCTGCTGGACTTGTCCCCGCCGCGCGAGAGGCACTACGCAGCGGAGCTCCCATCATTAGCGATGTGAATATGGTGCGCTCAGGCGTGACGCGCACCCGGTTGCCCGCGGACAACGATGTTGTCTGCATGTTGCGCGATGAGGAGACCGTCGAGCTGGCCCGCAGCAGAGGAACCACGCGCTCTGCCGCAGCCGTGGAACGCTGGGAGCCGATCCTCGAAGGCGCCGTGGTGGCCATTGGTAACGCCCCCACCGCGCTATTCCACCTGCTCAACTGGCTCGCCGAGGATCCGCAGCGACCTCGCCCAGCAGCCGTGCTCGGCATTCCCGTCGGTTTCGTCGGCGCCGCCGAATCCAAGGTGGCCCTAGCGGAGTCCGCTGCCGATCTCGGAATCGAGTTCCTCACCGTTCATGGCCGCCGCGGCGGCTCTGCCATCACCTGCGCCGCCCTGAACGCCCTAGCCACCGAGAAGGAGATCATCTAACCGTGGCTTCCGGAACACTCATCGGCATCGGGGTCGGACCCGGTGATCCCGAACTACTCACCCTCAAGGCCGTCGCCACGTTGAAGCAGGCCGATGTGGTGGTCTATCACGCCGGCCCGAAGCGCAGCTCGACCGCGCGATCCATCGCCGCCGACTACCTGCCCGCCGACTGCGAAGAGGAACTGCTCGCCTACCCTGTGACCACTGGGATTACCAACCACCCCGGCGGCTACGCCGGGGCCATGGCCGAGTTCTATAGCGAGGCCGCCGAAAGACTCAGCGCGCATCTCGCCGCCGGCAAGACCGTGGTGGTGCTCAGCCTGGGCGATCCCATGCTCTACTCCTCGTATCAGCACCTGCACCGGCTATTGGCAAGCGACTTTGAGGCAAAAATCATTCCCGGTATCCCGTCTATTACCGCCTCCGCTGATGCCTTGGGGCTTCCCCTCGCCGAGGCCGAGGACATACTCGCTGTGCTGCCCGCCACCGTGGGCGTGGAAAACCTCAAGCGCGCACTGAGCACCGCCGATACGGCCGTGATCATGAAGCTGGGCCGCACCTTCACCGCCGTCCGAGACGCCTTGGAGGCCACCGGCCGACTGGAGGATTCTTATATCGTCTCCCGCGCCAGCATGGACGGCCAGCGCATCGTGCCTGTCCGCGAGGCCGATCCGGAGAATATTCCCTACTTCTCCTGCGTTGTGGTGCCCAGCCAGCGTCAAGGCTTTGTACTTGAGGATCAACAGCCCTCCCATGGTGAGGTGGTGGTGCTGGGACTCGGCCCAGGCAACTCTGCATGGACCACCCCCGAGACCTCTTGGGAGCTCGCCAGAGCCACCGATGTGGTGGGCTATTCCACCTATGTGCGGCGGGTGCCGCAGCGGGCCGGACAGCGCCAGCATCTCTCGGACAACAAGGTGGAAGCCGAGCGCGCCGCCATGGCCCTCGACTTGGCGAAAGAAGGCAAGCGTGTGGCCGTGGTCAGCTCCGGTGATCCGGGAGTATTCGCCATGGCCTCAGCGGTGCTCGATGTGGCCCAAGATCCGCAATGGGCCGATGTATCGGTGCGGGTCGTGCCGGGAATGACCGCAGCGCAGGCTGTGGCATCGCGCGTCGGTGCCCCTTTGGGGCATGACTTCGGCATGATCTCCTTGTCCGACCGGCTGAAGCCTTGGGAGGTTATCGAGAAGCGGATCCGTGCACTTGCCTCCGCCGACATGGCCTTCGCGGTGTACAACCCGGCATCGAAGACCCGCCGCGAGCAGGTGGCGAAACTCGCCGAGATCGTCGGCGAGTACCAGTCGCCCGAGCTGCCGGTGATCGTCGCCCGCGCCGTGGGCTCCGAGCAAGAACGGGTGCAGGTGACCACGCTCCGCGACTTCGACCCGGAGATCGTGGACATGCGCACCATGGTGATTATCGGCGCCTCCACCACCACCGTGTATCGCGGCGGGCCGGAGAAGGCCACGAGGGTGTTTACCTCTCGCCGCTATGACACCCAGGACCCGTTGAACCTGTTTTAGGGTCTGAATCAGCAATGATGAAGCCGGCTGCGCACCTCTTAGGGTGCTGCAGCCGGCTGTGCTGTGTAGCGAAGCAATAAGAGCCTAGTTTTTCTTCGATTCCTGGCGCTTGTCTGGGCTTTGGCGAGCCCACGTGCCGATGGGACCGGCCACACGCGGCGTTTGTTTGCCCAGCAAAGCGCGTTTATTTGCATCCTTTTCCTCCGGCGCGAGGACGGAGATGACAGGCCCCTTCCCCTGTGTCTTAGGGCTGCGGCCCGCAGTGGGGCCGAACGCCGCCATGGGGCCACGACCAGGGCTGGGCTTGCTGTTGCTCGTATTCTGCCCCAGCACCGCCGGCGGTGCCGTGGCGGCACCGCGTGGCGACGCCGTCGGGTTCGGGGAGTGATTCGGAGTAGAAGTAGCCGCGGGCGGGATCAGCGGCTGAGCAGAGCGTGCCAAGGGGGTAGCCCCTGCCCCACTGCTACTACGCAGGGACGCACCTGGTGCGGAAAGCCCGGCGTGCCGCGGCGTAGTGGATGTCACCCCGCGGGCTGAGCCGGTGGCGCGTGGGATCGCTCCAAGTGGATGCACTGGACTGGTTGCGGTGTGGCGGCCGGCAGATGCTGGGGATGGCGAGCCCAACGTGGTGGGCGTGGTGAGCGCATTGGTGAACGTCTGTGGGCTTCTCGCGCCGCCCACCGTGCCGGCGAGCGGGGATGCCTGCGGTGAAGAAGGATGGAGCGGGTTCTGCGACAGCTGTGGTGCGGCCGCTGAGGTGCTGGGTGCCGTGGTGGTGCCGGCGGTCTCGGTGGAGGGCGCGGCGATACTGGAGAGTTCGTTGAGGGCGGCGTGGGCACGCGCCATAGAACCCGGCTGGTTGCTGGTGCTGTTGTGGGTGATGGCGTCGAGGGTTCGAAGTGTTTTAGGGACGTTGGCTCCCGCGGCGTCAACGGCGTGATCCATGCCCGTGGGAATGAGATGGGCGTAGCCGCCTTGTGGTGGAGTGGCCATGAGATTGCGGAGAACCGGTACACCCATGTGCAGTGTGGGCGGAAAGAGTGTGGTGGTGAAAGTTTTAACGAAGGCGTCCTCGGCCTGAGCCTTGAGGGCCGGATCGGTGATGTGGGCGGTACGCGCCGCCGCCTCGTTAACGAGGGAGTGGCCGTAGCTATGGATGGTGTGCAGGTTCTGCACCGTCATGCCCATCGCCTCGGCATTGACGGAGAAATTCTGGGCTTGTTGCGCAGCTTCTCGGATGGTGGCTGCAGAGGTTTCGACCGCTTCGCCCTCATTGGTGCCGGCGATATCTGCAGCTATGTGGTGCAGATCAGCGGAGATGGCGGCCGATTCAGTAGAAATCCATCGCCAAAGGTCGGCCGTAGCACCAACAATGTTGAGCCGTGTCGCGGCGAAGGCCGCCTGGAGCGCTTGCAAGGAGGTGGCTGGATTAACCACCGCTGGCGCGAAGGGGAAATCACTGTAGAAGATGCTCGGTTTCGGTGGAAACGTTCCCAAGACTTCCGCAGAGGATGTTCCGTAAAGGCTTTCACGCATAGCCTCATCCTGAAACTGGAACCCGCCATTTGTTGCATGCGTGGCGTCGCTGAGCCAGTGAACGTGCTTCACAAAAAGCGAGGCGACTTGTGTCAAGCTGCCTGGAGTGGACAGAAGAACATTCCCATGCTGCATGCCCAGCTGGTCTAGCCCGGAGACTTCGGTGAAAGTTTTTATTACGGAGCCATTGGCTATATAAAAATGCATGAAGTCCATCCGTTCTAGGCATGAACTTATTCGATCCCCGTTGAAGCCAAGATTTCCAGTGCAGACGTCCATCGTGATTACCCCTTCGTCTTTTCCGATATATGTTTTAGTACGTTATATGCGAGGTTGCATGCATCGTGTTGTGTGTGCTTAAAAAAATGTGTTGTGGAAATAACCGACACCCGTCCTTCTGGGGTGAAACTTCCGGCTCCACAATGCGTTACTACCGAATCTGGAAGCTCAAAAGTGTGAACCTTCTCATCTGTAATAAACTTCCCTTTCGGGTGGATTCGCACCCTGGCTTCTAGGCTCTCGAGGGTGTTTGGGTCCGTCATCGTTAAATAAGACGTCGAGTCCGACAGTTCAGTATGGTACACGCATGAATCAATTCCATCGTTGAAAATATGCGGAACAAATTTACGTTTCTTTAGTCCGAGCTTTTCCATGTCTGCCGGCGAAATTACTTCGCAGGTATTGAAATAATCAAATCCCGGCGCCTGGTAGTCGAAGTTCTCTGAGGTGGCTTCGAACCAGTCGGATAATTCAGTGCCTGATTCCTCAGTGGTCGTCGAATCTTCCTTGGTGGTGTTGCTTGTTGCCTCCTCAGTTTCTGCTTGCCCAGTCACTGTTGCGCAGCCGCTGGTTGTGACCAGCGCTAGGGCTAGGACGGTGCCGAGGGTGCGGCGGCGTTGTACTGCGGAGTGTCGGAGGTTCCTCATGGGGTCCTTTCATTAGGTGGGTAAAAATAAGAGTGAATGAGGATGGACAATCGTGCAGTACAACTCACTGCGGGTGCCCTTTTAAGGGGTAGCGAAGTGGGTGCAGAGACGACATCCCCCGAGGCCATCTCTGCACCACTTCGCCAATGTCGCCGCCATTGCCAGTGGATATGGCGGCGACGGGGCGCGCTGCTCAAACAACCCCTATGTTTGAGCACGCAGCCGATGCTGCCGGGGTGTGCGTCGCCACAATACGGTCGCCGCTGGAAGCGGATTCCGCCGCTGGGTGTGCGGTGGCGAGCACGCGCCTTCTCGGAGAGGCACCCCTCGCCGGGATCGCCGGCGTGAGGCTTTCTCCATGGGCGCACGCTGCGGTGAGAGGCAGTATCTTTCGAGTTCCGTTCCCACATCAGAGCCGCACCAAAGCGAAGCGAACGGCGAAGCGCCGCCGCATCACTCAGCTGCGTAGTAGCACCACAAACCATGTGTGCTGCTTCCCCCTTAGACTCAGATATTGGTACGTTCACTCGGCCACAGCGCTGCAATACAGTGTGGTTGCGAGCTCATGGTTCGCGCCGTGGTGTCATGGGTGGGACACCGCGCGCACTCATGCGCTCACAGGGAGTAGACGTATCCACGGGGCCGCGAGGTTCCCTTGGCCCTTTTAGGGGGTAATAGCCGATTGAAGGCAGAACAAAGACCCCTCTCCCCTGCCGCTGTTATGCAGAAGGGATGGAGAGGGGTCGGAGAGGTATCCGGTCTCGGAGCCTCGGGCCTCGGGGTGGGGATAGGAGCCTGTCGGCTAGACCAGCCGAGCTTCGCGCATAGCGTCAGAGGCGTTGTCCACCACGATCACGTTGGAGCCACCCGGTAGCGGGGGTCGTTCGACCATGACTACGTCGATGCCGAGCTCCCGGGCAGCGTCGAGCTTGGCCCGGGTGTAGTTGCCGCCGGAGTTTTTGGTGACGACAACGTCAATCTGGTTGCCGATCATGAGTTTCTTCTCCGCTGCGACGTCGAAGGGGCCACGATCGAGGAGAACGCGATTGCGCGGCGGCAGCGCTACCTCTGGCGGATCGACGCAGCGGATGACGTAGAGATTATGGGTATCGGCGGCGAAGGGCGCGAGCTTTTGCCGCCCGATGGTGAGGAAAATATGCGAGTAGTCGCGGGCCACCACGCGCGCTGCCTCGTCCACACTGTGCACGGAGTGCCAGCGATCCCGCGGCTGCGGGGTCCAAGCGGGGCGGTGAAGAGCGATGAGCGGGCGGCCGGTGGCGCGGCTCGCCTCGGCGGCGGATTCGCTGATGACCTCGGCGAAGGGGTGGGTGGCATCGATGAGCACGTCGATATCGTTGCTCACGATCCACTGCGCCAGCCCCGCCGGTCCGCCGAAGCCGCCGATACGCACCATGCCCACAGGCAGGCGTGGATTCGCTACCCGGCCCGCCAGCGAGGTCGTGACCTCCCAGTTCTCGGCGAGCATGCGCTTAGCGAGGTCGCGTCCCTCCGAGGTGCCGCCCAAAATTAGTGCACGCATGGAATCGTCCTTCCGTGTTCATCGCGGGGCCGGTCATCCGAGTAGAGGAAGGAATCCGGGAACTGCTCGGCGGCGAGGACCTTGCCGACGATAATCATGGCAGTGCGGGTAATTCCTGCGTCGCGGATGGCGGCAGCGATCGTCGATAAGCGCCCGCGCACGATCTGCTCCTCGGGGCGGGAGGCATAGGCCACCACGGCCACTGGGCAGTCGCCATAGTAGGGCTCGAGAGTGGCCACGACCTCGTCAATTGCGTGAGCGGCGAGATGAATGCACAGGGTGGTGCCGGTGCGGGCGAAGTTCTCCAGCTCCTCCCCTTCGGGCATCTGGCTGGCGCGACCATTGATGCGGGTGAGCACTACGGACTGGCCCACGGTGGGCACCGTCAGCTCATGGCCGAGGCTGGCGGCCGCAGCGGCGAAGGAGGGCACCCCTGGCACGATCTCGTAGTCGATCCCGAGCGCGCTCACACGCCGCGCCTGTTCCGCTAGCGCCGAATAGACGCTGGGATCCCCCGACTGCAGCCGGGCCACGTCCTTGCCCTCCTTGTGGGCGCGCTCGATCACCTCCATGATCGCGTCGAGCGGCATGCGGGCGGTATTAATCACCTCCGCGCCGTCTGGGGTGTGCTCCAGTACCTCCTCCGGCACGATACTGCCGGCGTAGAGGCACACGGGGCAACGCCGAATGAGGGCATCGGCCCGCAGCGTTAAAAGATCGGCGGCACCGGGGCCAGCGCCAATGAAGTACACAGTCATAGGGGTTGTCTTTCTATTTGCTTACACGCCACTGCCATACAGGATAGGCCGGCTTATAGGCGGTGAAGGAACCGATCGAGGTTTCGTTTTCAATCGCGATGCGCCGCAGCGTGCCGCCGTAGTCTCGTTTCAGCTGCCAGAGCTTGTCGACGCTTTCTGCCGTCACCGCATTGGCCACCAGGCGCCCACCTGGGCGCAGGGCCGCCCACGCCGCCTCCCAGACTCCCTCGGCGGTCAGCCCGCCGCCGATGAAGATGCAGTCGGGAGAGTCACTACGCAGTAGAGCATCGGGGGCGGCGCCGCTGATGTCCAGCTGGGGCACGCCGAGGGCGCGGGCGTTGGCCGCGATGCGCTCGGCACGCTGCGGATGGCTTTCGAAGATGCGGGCGCGGTTACGGGGATCGAGTCGCAGCCATTCGATGCTGATTGATCCCGAACCGCCGCCAATGTCCCACAGCAGCTCCCCTGCTCGGGGCGCCAGCGCGCACACGGTGAACGCACGAATATCTTGTTTGGTCAGCTGTCCGTCATGGTCGTAGCTGTCATCGGGCAGCCCAGGGGCGAGGGTACGCGCCGCCCGTGCCGGCGGTTCGACCGCGATAACGGCAAGGCCGCTGTCTTGTTCCGGTGGCGCGGCGGCAGTACCGGTGGTGATGCACTCGTGTGCCGCCCCGAGATCAGCGAGCACCGTCACGGCCGTGTCCTCGAGGCCGCGTTCGCGAAGATAGTCGCATATCGTGGCCGCGGAGGAGCGATCGCGCCCGAGCACGAGGAAGGGCCGGGCCTGATCCACCAGCACTCCAATGCTCGCGACATCGCCGGTCACCAGCGAAGTGTGCGGAGTGTGCTGCTGCGCCCAGCCAAGACGCGCACAGGCCATAGCGAAGGAGGACACCGCCGGATAGATGCGCAGCTGCGCCTCCGGCACCTCCCGCTGCAGCGTGCTGGCAATGCCGTGGAAGAGCGGATCACCGCTGGCGAGCACAGCGACGCGCTGCTGCTGCAGCTCGGCGATCATGCCCGGTAGGGCGGGCACGAGCGGTGAGGGCCAGGCGCGGGTGGCGGGCGCATCGACCAGCGCGAGCTGGCGCGTCGAGCCCAGCACAATCTCGGCGGAGTCGAGGGCGGCACGGGCGGCGGGGCTGAGCGAGGACAGCCCCTCGGCGCCGATTCCGATGACATCAATGATCACAGAAGCTGACCTTTCTTAACGCGGCATCCGCCGCCACACCGGGCGCGGAACCAGAGACATGATCCACGCCAGCAGCCGCAGCCGACGCGGCACCCATACCGTGGCGCTGCGGCCGCGGGCAGCCAGCACCGCCTCGGCAACCTGATCGGGGGTGGATGACAGCGGCGCCGGCGACATGCCGGTGGTCATGGACCCGATCACAAACCCAGGGCGGGCAGTGAGCAGATGCACCTCCGTGCCATGCAGCCGATCAGTGAGTCCTTGGCAGAAGGCGTCCAGGCCGGCCTTGGTGGAACCGTAGACGTAGTTGGCGCGTCGGGCCCGCCAGCCGGCGATAGAGGAAAAAGCGTAGATGGTGCCCGAGCGCATCACATCGGCCAGCACGGTGAGCATAGATACCTGCGCCACGTAGTCGATGTGGGCGATCTCGGCGGCGTGCTGTTCCTCGTGCTCTGCGCGTTCTTGTTCGCCGAGAATGCCGAAGGCGACGATGGCATCGGTGATCGCCGCTCCCCCTGCCTGTTCAACGAGGCGGCGGTGCGAGTCCAGCTCTGTGGCATCCCACTCGATGATTTGCACGCTGGCGGCTCCCAGTCGGCGGAGCCGCTCGGCCACCGGTTGCATTCTTTCCGGGGATCGCCCGGCCAGCACAACGGGCCGTCCGCGGCAGAGCCGGGACGCCATCTCGCCGCCGATATCAGAGGTGCCGCCAAGCAGCAGAAGGGTCTCTGACATCAGTGATCCTCGGGGTGCGCGCCGGAGCTATCGGGATAGAGATTCCGGGGGCGTGTGTTGAGCACGCGCACCCCGTCATCGTCTACCGCCACGATGTCTTCGATGCGGGCGCCGAAGCGCCCGCGCAGGTAGATGCCCGGTTCCACAGAGAAGCACATACCCGGCTGCAGCACGAGATCATTGCCCGCGATGATGAAGGGCTGCTCGTGTACCTCGAGCCCGATGCCGTGGCCGGTGCGGTGGAAAAAGGCGTCGCCATAGCCCGCGGCCTCGATGATGTCCCGCGCGGCGGCGTCGATGTCTGCCGCGCGCACCCCAGGCGCAATGGCGGCGATGGCGGTGCGCTGCGCCCGATCCAGCACGGAGTACATCTCCGCGACGTCGGCGTCGATCTCGCCTACCGCGTAGGTGCGGGTGCAGTCGGAGTGATAGCCGCTGGGCATAGTGCCGCCGATATCCACGACCACGATGTCGCCGGCCTGCAGCCGGCGATCGGAGAAGCTGTGGTGCGGATTCGCGCCATTAGGCCCAGAGCCGACGATGACGAAGTCCACGGTGCTATGCCCTGCGCGGAGGATGAGCGTGTGCAGCTGCTCGGCGATAGCGCGCTCACTCACGCCCTCCTGAAGCAGCGCGGGAACCTGGGCGTGCACCGCGTCGATGGCGGCTGCGGCCTCGGCGAGCCACTCGATCTCGATGTCTTCTTTGACCACGCTCAACTCCGGAAAGGCGCTATCGACCCCACGGATCGGCCGGTCCATAAAGTGCGCTGCATGCGCGAGGGGCATCTGCTCACTCAACGCCAGCGGGGCGTCGCTGGCGGCATCGTCGAATACCGCGCGAACCATGCCATAGGGGTCCTGCCCATCGCGCCACCCGCGGACGGTGACGGAGGCGGGTGCCTCGTGGGCGTCCACTTCGGGGATCACCACCACGGGCTCGCCGTGGGCGGGAATCACCAGCGCGGTGAGCCGCTCGTGGGTATCGAACCCGAGGCCGGTGAAGAAACGAAACTCTCGCCCCGGGCTGGCCACCAGCGCGGCATAACCCTTCTCCGCGATGAGCGCCTGGGCGCGTGCAATACGTGCTGAATAATCGATACTCACTACAGCCTTCACCTTCTTCTTCATGGGCACGGGGATACTGTGCGGTGCTGCCTGCCCACTACATTAGGCGGGCGGCGTCGACAAGCGTGCTAGGTGCCCACCGCCACCACGCCGCGCCGCATGGCGTCGATGGCCTGCCGTGCAGCCCGCTTGGTCTCCTCGTTATAGCCGGTCTTGCGCACCTGCTCGAGCAGATCCGCGACCTGGCGCACCTGACGCACGAAATCGCCGGGGGTCAGCTCGGCGCCGCACTCATTGGCCGCGGCGAGGCAATAATCCAGGGGCGCGCCGGCGCTCCACTGATGGATCGCCAAGGCAAAGGCCGCATCCGGTACCGCCGTCTGGTCGAGCTGATGGCGCTTTTCATCCACCACCAGCTCATCCCACACCCGCATCGTGCCGTCGATAGCGGCCGCGAGCGCATCGGTCGGCGCTTGCGGACTGCCCTGGCCCGGCTTGCGGTTTTCGAAGCTGGCGCAGCTCGCTGCCCCCGCCAGCTCAGCGGGGTCGAGGCCATCCCAGATTCCGCGCCGCAGACACTGGGCCACAAGCAGATCGGATTCGCTGTGGATATGCGCGAGCTTCTCGCCTTCCTCGGCCACCACGGGCTCCCGAGTCTCGGGATCGAGTTCGACATAGTCCAGCTCGGTGAGCAGCCCGAGAATCCGGTCAAACTTTTTGCCGAGGCTATCGGTGGCGGTATCGATGCGCGTGCGCAGCTTATCGACGCGACGCTGCGCCTTCGCTGACTCCATGGCGATCGCCACCAGGTGCTCGCGCTCCGGATAGCGATGCGCGGGATGTTCAGTCAGCGCCGCGCGGAGAGCATTCACCTTCTTATTCGGGCGCGTGCGCACCCGCATGCGCTTGGGCCGGGCAAAACCGCCGTGGCGCAGCTGGCCAGTCAGCTGGCTGCGCTGCTTCTTCGAGGCTTTGCCGTGGACTATCGCCCGCGGCAGCCGCATAGTGCCCAGCCGCTCGGGTGCCATGCCCACCGCCTCCGAGTCGATGCGACCCATCCAGCCGCTTTCGAGCAGCACTAGCGGGGCCGGGTTATTAGCGAAGCGGGCCTTTTCAATCACCACTGCGAGCAAGGGCTTCTTTTGGCCTGGCACGGCGATGACTTCGCCCACCTCGAGCCGCCGCAGCGTGGCGTCTGCCTCCTGAAAACGATCGAGCAGCGAGGCACGTTTGGCCTGTTTTTCCTCTTCGCTGAGCCGCTGCCGCAGGGCGGCATAGTCGCTGAGCTGCTGGGCGGCCTCGGCCGCGGGAATATCGAGCTCGACATCCTCGAGACTGCGTTCGAGGGTGGTGCGCGCCTCCTCGAGGCGTTTTTCTGCCCGCTGTAGCGAGCGAACCTCCTCCACCACGGTCCCATCGGCCTGGAACTGGGCAAAGGACTGCTCGATGAGGGTGAGCGCGGCCTCATAGCCTTGGGTGGCCAAGAGGTTCACGCTCATGTTGTAGCCGGGTTCGAAGGTGGAGTTGAGCGGATAGGTGCGGGTGGAGGCCAGACCCGCCACGCGGTGCGGATCCATCGCGGGCTGCCACAGTACCACCGCATTGCCCACCGTGTCGATCCCGCGGCGACCGGCGCGGCCGGTGAGCTGAGTGTATTGGCCAGGGGTGAGATCCACATGTCCTTCGCCGTCGAATTTCACCAGCTTTTCCAGCACGACGGTTCGTGCCGGCATATTGATGCCAAGCGCCAGGGTCTCTGTGGCGAAGATGGCTTTGAGCAGCCCCCGCGAGAAGAGATCTTCCACGATGTGCCGGAACGCGGGCAGCATGCCGGCATGGTGCGCGGCAAAGCCCCGCATAAGCGCCTGCTTCCAGCGGCGAAACTGCAGGACTTCGAGATCGTCGGCGGGAATATCCGCCACCCCAGCGTCCACGGCCGTGGCGATGGCCTGTGCCTCCTCCTCATCGGTGAGCACCAGCTTGGAGCGCAGGCACTGGTAGAGGGCGCCATCGCAGCCGGCACGAGAGAAGATAAAGGTGATCGCGGGCAGCATGTCGTGATCCTGCAGCACCCGCAGCACCTCGGGGCGAGCGAGGGGGCGATAGGCGTCCTGGGAGCGCGTCTGGCCCGAGCGGCGGGCCGAACGGGCGGGCGCACCGCGGGAGCTCGCCCGATTCCGGAAGGAGCCGGAGCGCGGCGCGGCCGGGGTATCGGCGCGGGATTCGAGCTTGGTGATTTTTTCTACCAAGCCGCGATTGACCTCGGGATCCTCCGCGCCATCGCCTTTTTCGAAGAGCGGAAACAGCCGTCGGCCCACGAGCATCCACTGATCCAGCGGCACCGGGCGGGAATCGGTGACGATCACATCGGTATCGCCGCGCACGGTGCGCATCCATTCGCCAAACTCTTCCGAGTTGGACACGGTGGCAGATAGCCCGATCACGCTCACCCACTCGGCGAGGTTGAGGATCACTTCCTCCCACACCGCGCCGCGGGAGCGATCGGCGAGGAAGTGGATCTCATCCATCACCACATAGCCCAGCCGGTCCAGTGCTGGGGAGTCGGCGTAGAGCATATTGCGCAGCACCTCGGTCGTCATCACGAGGATGTCTGCGGAGCCGTTAATAGAGACATCGCCAGTGAGTAGCCCCACCTCTTCTTCGCCATGAATGGCGACGAGATCGTGGAACTTTTGATTACTCAGGGCCTTGATGGGAGTGGTGTAAAAGCATTTGGTGCCGCGAGCCAAGGCGAGAGAGACGGCGAACTCCCCCACGATCGTTTTGCCCGCGCCGGTGGGCGCACAGACCAGCACGCCACGTCCGGCCTCGACTGCTTGGCAGCCCTCGATCTGGAAATCATCGAGCTCGAATCCGAGTTCCGCGGTGAACACTCCCAGATGAGATAAAGGATCAATCTTTAGCGCCATGCACCCCACTTTAAGGCATGCCCGCGACACCAGCCGCGGGCACCCAGTGCCTAGCGGAACTAGAGGACGTCATCGAAGTGCGAGGAGGGCGCACTGCCATAACTGGAGGAGGGTTTCTGGTCTCCCGGCTGGCTGGGAGTGACCTGTCCCGGTTGGGCGACCGGATTCGGCTGGCTGACGCCACCTGGCTGCGAGATAGACCCGGCAGAGTTCACCGGCGCTGTCGGCGCTGTGGGGCGCACCTGCGCGGTGGCGGAGGGATCCGCGATCGGCTGCGGGGCATCCACCCCACCAGGCTGGGTGGACAACGTCGAGGCGTGTTCATCGTCCACATCCATCCAGTCGGGGCGCTGCTTTTTCCGACGCTTGTCATTGAAGCGGGTGAACTGCAGCGCTCCCTCGACGAGCAGGATGAGGCTCAGGGCGAGAACCACCATGGAGAAGGGATCCTGGCCGGGGGTCATCACAGCCGCGAAAATGAAGAGCAGCACGATGATGATGCGGCGCTTATCTTTGAGCTGATCATAGGAGACCACGCCCATGATGTTGAGCAGGCCCAGGATGAGAGGCACCTCGAAGCTGATTCCGAAGATCAGCACCAGCGCCAACAGGAAGCGGAAATACGAGTGGGCGTTCAGGCCCGCCACCGCCACATCGGAGGCCATGGTGATGAGGAATTCAAGCCCGATGTCCACGATGAAATACGCCAAGCAGGCACCCACGATGAATAGGGTCACGGCCAGCACGACAAAGGTGACCGTCCACTTGCGCTCGTTCTTCTTCAGCCCGGGGGTAACAAAAGCCCATAGCTGATAGAGCCAGACCGGGGAGGCCAACACCGCCCCCGCCAACGCGCCGACCTTCATGCGCAGCAGGAACATCTCGAAAGGCGAGGTCACCAACAAGCGGCACTCGTCTCTCATCGTAAAGTCCGCCCGCAAGTCTGGGTCCACGCTGCAGTAGGGGCCGCGCAGAATCTCGCCGAGAGACTGGATCGGCCCCACACTCACTTGGAACCAGGCGAAGCCCACCACCGTGCCGATGCTGAACGCGATCAGCGAGATGATCACGCGCGTGCGGAGCTCGCGGATGTGATCCGACAGCGACATCGTGCCATCGGGAGACTTCGGTGGTTTCCGGCGCTTCGGCTTGCTGCGGCCGGCAGTACTCACCGCGCGCCGCGGAGAGCCGGGAGTGGAGCTGCTCATATGGATAGAATTCCTCTTCAACCCAGATAATGAACAACCGCGCGCACCACCACCACAGCTACTGGTGGCGGTCGCGCGCGGCGGCGGTTAACTAGCCCTGCTGGTTCGGGTACTGCTGCTGGTTCGGGTACTGCTGAGCGGCAGGATCGGGCTGCGGCTGCTGCACCGGCTGGGGCTGTTGGACGCCCTGCGGCTGCTGCACCGGCTGGGGCTGTTGGACGCCCTGCGGCTGCTGCATATAGGCACCATTAACCGGCTGCTGGCCCTGCTGTGGCAGCTGCTGTTGCTGGGGCTGGGCGGGCTGGGGGTTATCGTCGTTGCTCATCTCCTTGACCTCGGACTTGAAGATGCGCATGGAACGGCCCAAGGATCGGGCCGCATCCGGCAAACGCTTCGCACCAAAGAGGACAAGGATGACGAAGACGATAAGGGCAATTTCCCAGAAGCCTAGAGTTGGCATAGTTACCTCTCAGTAGCTGTCGCTGACGTGTGGTCGTTTATGAACTGATCATACGCGTCGAGTGCAGCATGGGCGCGCACGAGGCTCGCTTCTTGTGCCACCGCCGGCGAGGAGATTCTCACATTCTCCCCCAGCGATGCCACGAAGCAATAGAGCCAGTGCGGATGCAGCATGCGCACTGTGGCTGGATACCATCCGTCGATAGGCTCCAGCTGAAGCTGTACAGGATAGTATTCTGCCACCCATAGCGCTTCTTCTTTTAACTGGATGTGTACGTCTTCCCCCGAACTCGTGAGATCGAAGGGATCATCGGCGTCCAGGGTGACGATGCTGGGGACCTCCCGCGGCAGATCAAGCACGCTCGCGCTGTGGGCGCGGTCGGCGCGAAAGGTGCGCTCCGCAGCGCGGTCGTGGTCCCAGCCACGCACATAGGAGTGGCCATCGTGATCGAAGATGGCGACGGGGCTGATGGTGCGCAGCTGGGGCTCGGCGTCGAGCGCCCCGGAGTAGCTGAAGCGCAGCCGCTTATCCACGGCCACGGCGTGGCGCACCGTGGCGAGAAAATCTCGTTCCGCAGCGGAAAGGCTCTGCTCCACATCCATCACCGGCGCCCCGGCGGCGCCGAGCGCGGTGCGTAGTTTCTCCGCAGCTGAGGTGATGGAGTCCACATCGGCCACCGAGCCGCGCGATTCTAGGGCTTCGAGGGCGAGCAGCAGCGTGCCCGCCTCACTGGCTGTGAGGTTGAGCGCTTTGTCCATGCCCTGGCTATTGGTGATGGTCACGGACTTAAAATCCGTTTCGAAATCCACCAAGTTATCGGGCATCAACCCCGGGGTTCCACAGCACCACAACCGGCGCAAATCGGCGGCGATCTCACCGGGCGAGCGGCCCAGATCGGCGGCGGCTTCAGCGATGGTGGTGTCGGGATGCGCCTGGAAATAGGGAATGAGATTGAGCAGGCGAACGAGATCATTGACCCGCTCGCCGGTGTGTGCACGGGCCATGAGATCAGTGTCCTTTCGCGGTGTCCGGGTCGAGGGACTCCTGGGTGGCTATGAATCCACGCAAGCGATGTGTGATGGCCTCGACGGCCTCCGGCGGCGAGGTGACCAGCACCTCTGGCGCCTCACCTACCGCGGTGGTGACCAGCCAGTTGAAGTCCACACCGCTGAGGCTATAGTGCCCAGGCTCTGTTTCCTCCGCGGCACGCAAGAGTTCGGAGCTGAAACTGGGAGATTGCTGTAGCACGAGGTGGGCGTCGACAAGCGGCTGGCGAAAAGACAACAGCTCGGTGATGATCTCCGCGGGCGTGGTATCGGCGGGTGGTTCGTGGGTGCGCGGGCCGTTAGCGGCGATGTTATCGATACGGCTGATACGAAACGCGCGTGGGGCCGCGCGGTCGAGATCGAAACCGAGCAGGTAGATGCGGCCGCCGACCGGGGCGAGCGCCCAGGGATCCATGGCGCGTCGCTGCGGGTCGGCGCCGACATGACGGTAGTAATCGAAGGTGATGGACAACCGGCGATGGCACACCCGCACTAAACGCTCGAAGGTGGTGGTACTCAGCGTGGAGAGATCACTCACACTGGTGTACTCCCCTGCCGGGCTGAGCTCCCCGCGCTGCGCCCCGCCGGCGGCGATCTTGGTCCAGCCGGAGCGGGCGAAGGTGGCGAGCTCGCCGCTCATGCCCTGCTCCCCCGCGAGCGCCAGCACACTCGCTTCCTCGGGGGTGAAGGTCATCTCCGGCAGGGAGTAGCGCGACTCCACGAGGCGGAAGCGCTTGGTGTTGAAGATATCTTCCTCAGAGACGATGGGCACGCCCACCGCACGCAAGACCGCGCGGTCGCGCTGGAACATCTTGTCAAAGGCGGCATCGCTTTTGTTCTGGTATCCGGACACATGGGCGCGGATCCATTCCTTGCTCAGCCCGCGGCCCTGGGCCGGGGCATTGAGCAGGGCGAAGGTGAGGTTGATGGCTCGTTCCAGAGCCTCTTCGCTCGGCGTGCGCGTACTGGAGGAACTCATAGCCTCAGGTTATCGCGTTGGCGGCAGCAGTGTGCGCCTTCGCACAAAGGAAAATGCTTCTCCATATAGGCGATGAGCGCGTCCACGTCCGGATCGGCGGTGGCGAAAGGATCGCCGAGCTCCACCAGCTGCGGCTCCGGTCGTGAGACCTTCATCCGCATCCAATCCACCGCCACCGGCGCCGCGCGGCTATAGGCCGCATCGAGGAAACGGCCCCGCAGATGGGCGCGGGTGGTCGTCGGCGCGTGGTACATCGCGGCGTCAATGGCCTCGTCGCTCGTCCAGCGATTGATCAGGCCTTTGCGCTGCAGCAGCAGCGCCAGCCCGCGATCGGGGGCGATGTCATGATAGGTCAGATCCACCTGCGCCAAGCGGGGATGATCCAGTCCACAGCCGAGACGCGTTTGATAGCGCTGCAGCAGCGAGCGCTTAATCACCCAGTCGATATCCCGCGAGACGGGGGTGAAGTCTCCGGTGTCGAAGCAGGTAATCACCCGCTCCCACAGCTTGACGACCCGCTCGAGTTCGGCGTTCGGCTCGGGTCGCTGCTGCAGCCACTGCTGGGCGGCGTGGAGATAGATGCGCTGAATTTCGAGCGCCGGCAACGTGGAGCCATTACGCAGCGGCACGGCGGCCGCCCCGCTGAGATCGCGGGAGATCTCGCGAATCGCGCCCACCGAGGATTCCAGCTCCACATCGGGTAGCGGCATGCCTGCCTCGATGAGCTCAAGCACCAGCAGGGTGGAGCCGAGCTTGAGGGCGATGGTGGGCTCGGCCATATTGGCGTCGCCGACGATCACGTGCAGCCGCCGGTAGCGCTTGGAATCGGCATGCGGCTCATCGCGGGTGTTGATAATCGGCCGGGTGCGGGTGGTGGCCGAGGACACCCCCTCCCACACGTGGTCGGCGCGCTGGGACAAGCAATAGCCGAGGGAGAAATCATCCGCCTGCGGCAGCCGTGGGTGATGAATCATTCCGGCGCCGCAGATGAGCTGGCGGGTAATCAAAAAGGGCAGCAAGGTGCGCGAGAGCACCTTCAGCGAGGTCTCGCGAGAAACAAGGTAGTTCTCGTGGGCGCCATAGGAGTTCCCGCGCGAGTCCACGTTGTTTTTGAAGAGATAAATCGAGCCGGGATAGCCCATGGTCTCCAGGCTCGCTTGGGCCTGCTCGGCCAGCTGATTGACCAGCCGATCACCGGCGATGTGATAGTTGATGAGCTGCTCGATGGAGTCGCATTCCGCAGAGGCGTATTCGGGGTGATCGCCCACATCCAGATAGAGCCGGCCGGCATTGCGGGTGAAGATATTCGTGGAGGAAAAACGCTCGCGGATCGGCCGATAGAGGTGGCGGGCCACCTCGTCCGGGGTGATCTCGCGGCAGCGCTGTCCTGGGGCGCAGCGGAAACTCACACCGTATTCGGTTTCAATTCCCATGATGCGCCGCAGAATCGCGGACTCGGCTGATTCCGCAGCTGCGTTCTGAGCTGCTGTGTTCTGAGCTGCTGGCGTGCTATCCCCGTGTGTCATCGTGCTGGCCTACTGTCCGCCCTTTTGCACATAGGCGCGCACGAATTCTTCGGCGTTGTCCTCGAGTAGATCATCGATCTCGTCGAGCAGCTCGTCGGTGCCCTCGGTGGTGATGTTCAGCTGGCCGAAACCGCTGTCCTGGTTATTCTCCTCTGGCCCGCCACCGGGGGTGGTGATCTGTTCTTGTGCCATCGTCGCTGTCTCCTTGAGTTATTCGGGGTTGATCATTCGTGCCGCGGCGGCGGCTGTGGGCTGCTCGAAGGCGGCCGCGGTATCGGCGCGGGTATATCCATCGACGGCCACCATAGGCACAGTGAGCATCGACTCGCCCTCGGCCACCACCACGCGGTCCCAGTTGGCGCCCACGACCTCATCGGGGTAGCGCGTCATAAACATCCCGCGGGTATAGGCGCGCGAGTCCGTGGGCGGCTCATAGGCGGCGCGCCGGATGGTCTCTTCATCCACGAGAGTGCGCATGCGTTGTTTGCGCACCAGGGCGTGATAGAGCGAGGTACGCGGATCGATATCGCTATATTGCAGATCCACCAGCGCAATCTTGGGATGATCCCAGCTGGCCCCGCGTGCCACGAAGCCCTTCATGAGCGCGTATTTGGCGACCCAGTCCAGCCGGTCCGCTGCCGCAAGTGGGTTGGTGGCAAGTAAGTCCGCGGCCTCATCCCACTCCGAAAGCAGGCGCTTATCGACGCCATCTCCCACCGCCGCAGCCGCACGCCGGCGGTATTCGCCGAGGATCTCCAGCGCCGTGAGGCGCCGGCCATCGGCGAGCTCGAGGCGGTGGCTCAACGTCAGATCCCGGGATACGGCCGAGACCTCGGCCACGGGATGCGCTAGGGCCAGATCGCTGAAGCGTTCGCCGCGCTGAATGGCGGCGATGACAAGGGAGGTCATACCGAGCTTGAGGAAGCTCGAGATCTGCGACATAGAAGCATCGCCGATGATCACGTGCAGTCGGCCATAATGCTCATCGTCGGTATGAGACTCGTCGCGGGTGTTGATGATGCCGCGGTTGAGCGTCGTCTCCAGGGAGATCTCTTGCTCGATATAGTCGGCGCGTTGGCTGATCTGAAAGCCCGGCTTGTCTCCATGGGGGCCCAGCCCCACTCGGCCGGCGCCGGTCACGACCTGGCGGGTGACGAAGAAGGGGATGAGCGCGGCCGCGAGCTCATCGAAAGGCACGGCGCGGGAATAGCGATAGTTCTCGTGGGAGCCATAGGAGGCGCCCTTGCCGTCCACATTGTTTTTATACAACTTCAGCGGCGGGCAGGGCTCGTGCTTATCCAGCGCGCTGATCCCAGCCTCACTCAGTTCCGCCACTGCGGCGATGGCGTCGAGCGCCACCCTATCCCCCGCCTGGTCGAGCACCATAGCGTAGAAGGGATCCGCGGTCTCTGGCGAGGACACCTCGGGATGGGCGTGATCCACATAGAAGCGGCCGCCATTGCCGAGCACGAGATTGGCCACTCCGAGCGCATGCGGGTCGATTGTCGGTGCGGTGTGATAGCGGCGCAGATCAAAACCGCGGGCATCGCGCAGCGGGGTCTCTGGTCCGAAGTCCCATTGCGTGCCCCGCCGTGCACCCCGCGAGGTGGCATATCCCACCACCGCGTGGGTGGAGGAGATAATCGGGCTCAGCAGCGGTGCGCTCGGGGTGGAAATACCGTACTCGGTTTCGGTGCCAATGAAGATCATGAGAGCACCACCTGGGCCTCCACGACGCGCGCACCGTGCCGGCCGGTAATCCGCGCCCACTCATCGGGGTTGGAGGTATTGGGTAGGTCCTCGTTTTCTTTCATCTCCACCCGCACGGCCTCGCGGAGGTGCTCGGCAGAAACGCCACACACTGTGTCCTGCGGATCCGCCAAATGCTGCTTGATGGCCAGCTTCTTAGCGCGGTCCACGATATTGGCGATCATGGCGCCGGAGACGAAATCATTGGTGTAGAGAGTCTCCTTGCAGCCATTCGACAGCGTCAGCACCACATAGGGGCGCGGGGTAAAGAGCTCCTCTGTGGCGAGGTGAATGAGCTCCTCGCGCTCGCACGCCAAAGGAATCGTGTCGGTGATATAGCGGCTAAAGATCTCATGGGCCTGTTCCCTATTCGGCCGCGATACCTTGATCTTCACATCTAGACGGCCAGGACGCAGGATCGCCGGATCAATGAGCTCCTCGCGGTTGGTGGCACCAATCACGATGACATTGGCCACCGACTCCACACCGTCGAGTTCCGCCAGCAGCTGCGGCACCACGGTGGTTTCCATATCCGAGCTACGCCCCGAGCCACGGGTGCGGAAAATAGATTCCATCTCGTCGAAGAACACGATCACGGGGCGGCCCTCGCTGGCCAATTCCCGGGCGCGCTCGAAGATCAAACGAATCATGCGCTCGGTCTCGCCGACAAACTTATTCAGCAGCTCGGGGCCCTTGACGTTGATGAAATAGGACGAGCCGACCTCCCCAATACGCGCCGAGAGCGAGTTCGCCACGGCCTTGGCAATAAGGGTCTTGCCACAGCCAGGCGGGCCATATAGCAGCACCCCCTTGGGTGGGTGCAGATCAAAGTGCTTATAGAGCTCGGGGTGGGTAAAAGGAAGCTCCACGGCATCGTGGATCATCTCGATCTGCTCATCCAGGCCACCGATATCGGTGTAGGTGACATCTGGGATCTCCTCCAGCGCCAAACGGTTGATCTCCGTGTGCGCCACCACCTCCAGCGCCATCAGTGCACGGGAATCATAGAGCACCGTGTCACCCGGTTTAACCGCGCCGGGCTCGCGCAGCGCCTGAGACACGGTGAGTACCGCATTATCGCTGGTGGTGGTGCTAATCAGGATGCGAGAGCCATCCAGTATTTCCGACACAGTAGCTAATTGCCCGGTGGTTTGGGTGCCGCATACCTCGACCACCGCGGAGCTCTCCCCTAGCCGCACCAAGGCGCCGGGCACCAGCTCGGAGGCAGCGACCTCGGGGCTGACCATCAGCCGCATTCGGCGTCCGCCGGTAAAGACGTCCGCGCTAGAATCCTGATAGCCGGCGTCAAGCACGACCCCGTAGGTACTGGGAGGCTGGGCCATGGATTCCATCTGCTCGTTGAGCAGGGCGAGTTTATCGCGCGAGGACTTTAACAACTCCACGAGCTTGGTGTTTCTGCCGGCCAGCTCGCGGTTGATGCGCTGGAGGTGGCGGACCTCAAAGGTCGTCTCCTGAGCGTCGGTGGTCAAAATAGACGCATCTCCTCTAACAGTGTGTCGTACTTTTAAGGCATAGCTTACTTGCGGGCGCGGCGCTGTGGACGAGGAGGGGTCACTCCATCGGCCAATTTGCGGGTCCACACCAAAAACGCGGTGTGGGCATTCATCCGGTGCTCGGGTCGAGTGGCCAAGCCTTCCACCTTCCATTCGCGCACCAAGGACTCCCAAGCGCGCGGCTCGGTGAAGCACTTCTTGTCTCGAATGGCCTCCATGATCTTCATTAGCTGCGGCACCGTGGCCACATAGGTCATAAACACTCCGCCCGGCATGAGCAGCTCAGCGACATTGTCGATACACTCCCAGGGCTCGAGCATGTCGAGGATGATGCGATCGACCGGCCCGTCGGTGTCCTCGGGGCCCACCTGCGTCATATCTCCCAGCCGCAGCGACCAGTTCTTCGGAGCGGTGCCGCCGAAGTATTCGCTCACATTGTTCTGGGCGACCTCAAGGTGATCTTCTCGGATCTCATAGGAGATCACCTCGCCTTCGTCTCCGACAAAGCGGAGCAGCTGCATGGTCAGCGCTCCCGAGCCGGCCCCGGCCTCCAGCACGCGGGCACCGGGGAAAATATCGCCCTCGATGAGAATCTGCGCGGAGTCCTTGGGGTAGATCACCGCCGCGCCGCGCGGCATGGAGAGCACGTGATCTACCAGCAGGTGGCGGAAACAGAGATATTGCCCGCCCTGCGGGGTGGTTACCACCGAGCCTTCGTCGAGGCCGATGATGTCATCGTGTTTGATCTGGCCCTTGTGGGTGAACATGCTCTCACCCGGGGTGAGCTTGATGGTGTGGTGACGGCGCTTGGGATCCGTCAATTGCACCCGGTCACCGGGCTGAAAGGGGCCGGAATAGGCCATGGCGATTGTGCTCCTTTATTTAAGGGTATGAGAGGCGAAAGAGGGTTCTAGGACAGCAGATAGGCCTGCATCGCGGTGGCGAAGTTATCCACATCCTCCGGTGCGGCCAGCTCGCGGGCGGAGTGCATAGACAGCATGGGGATGCCCACATCCACTGTGTCGATGCCCAGACGCGTGGCGCTGATCGGGCCGATCGTCGAGCCACAAGGAACATCGTTGCGGCCCACGAACTGCTGGCATTGAACCCCGGCGTCACGGCAGGCCCGCTCCCAGAGCGCCCAGGTGTGGGCGGTGGTGGCATAGCGCTGATTAGCGTTGATCTTCGTCACCGGCCCCTGGCCGAGCTGCGGCAGATGCTCGGGGGCGTGCTTGTCTGCGTAGTTGGGGTGCACCGCATGTGCGGCATCGGCAGATAGGCAGCTGGCCTGCGCCAGCATCTGGTGATACTCCTCCCGGCCGCCACCGAGGGCGGCGGAGAGCCGGCTCAGGACCTCCTCCAGCAGCGGCCCGCCGGCGCCGGTGGGCGATTGGGAGCCCACTTCCTCGTGGTCAAAGGAGGCGAGCACCATGATCGAGTCCGGTTCTGCTGCGGCAGCCTGGCGCAGGGCCAGCAGCGAGGGATAAAGGCTGGAGAGATTATCCAGCCGCCCAGCGGCCAGCATGGACTGCTCGGCGCCCAGCAGCGCCGGGGGCTGGGCATCGACGGTGATGACGTCGAAGCTGGCAATATCCTCTACCTTCACCTCGGCACAGCGGGCGAGTTCTTCGAGAATCACCGCGCGGTCGGGGCGGCCGAATCCGGCGATGGGATGCAGCTGGGTTTGCTTATTCAGGGAGATATCGTTGTCGCGGCTTAAGTGGATAGCGAGGTGCGGGATACGGGCGATCGCCGGGGTATGAACGAGCCGCGTGGTGGCGTCGTGAAGCACCAGCTCGCCGGCGAGTGCGAGATCCCGATCCAACCACGAGGCGAAGATCGGGCCGCCATAGACCTCTACTTCTACTTGGTTCCATCCATGCTGGTAGCTATCGGCGTGGGGCTTGAGCTTGAAGCCTGGCGAATCGGTATGGCTGCCGATAATGCGCAGCGGCGAGGTGGCGCTGGCCTTCGCCGGCACCCACCACGCGAGCAGCGCCCCGCCGCGCAGAAGATAGTGGCCGCCGGGCTGAGCGTCGAAGGGCTGGCTGCGGTCATAGGGGCGGAAACCCGCTTCGGCGAGCAGCTCGGCGCCGCTGCGGGCGGCGTGAAAGGAACTGGGCGAGGAGAGCAGAAAGTCGCGGAATGAGGTCATGGCACTTAAGGATAGTGCCGCCTACTCCCCACGCTTGCGCGGGGAGGCTTAGACTACATAGTCACTATGGCACAGCTAGCACTTTCTCCCTCCCGCGCCTCGGACTACCAGCGCTGCCCGCTGCTCTACCGCCTCCGCGCCATCGATAAAATCCCCGAGCCCACGACCCTGCCCCAGATCAAGGGCACTCTCGTGCACGCAGTGCTCGAGGAGATGCACAAAGAGCAGCGCTCCAGCCGCGACTTTCCCCGGGCCGTGAAAAAGCTGAAGCCACTATGGGCGCAGATGGTGGAGAAAGACCCAGAGCTGCTGGAGCTGGTGCCCGAGGAGGATCTCTATGATTTCCTCGTCGAGTGCCGCGCCCTGCTGCGGGGCTATTTCGAGATGGAAAATCCGCAGGGCTTCGACGCCAAGCAATGCGAGATGTATGTGAACACCACCCTGCCCAATGGGGTGCCGGTGCGCGGCTTCATCGACCGAGTAGACGTCGCCCCCACGGGGGAAGTGCGCGTGGTGGACTATAAGACCGGCAAAAAGCCACTACCCCGCTATTCCCACGACGCCACGTTCCAGATGCGCTTTTATGCCCTCGTGTACTGGCGGCTTTATGGGGTGATCCCGCACCAGCTGCGGCTGATGTATCTCAAGGTGATCGACTCGATGTTTCTCACCCCCTCCAAGGAAGAGCTGGAGTATTTCGAGCGGGATCTCGGCGAGCTCTGGGAGAAGATCCTCGCCGATGGCCGCAGCGGCACCTTCCGGCCCCGCACCTCGAAGCTCTGCGGCTGGTGCGCGCATCAGTCCCTCTGCCCCGCCTTCGGTGGCACCCCGCCGGAGTATCCCGGCTGGCCGGGGCCGCAGGACACGCTGCCCCTGCACGAGGTCAGCGCCGCGCAGTCCGCGCAGTCCGCGCAGGACACCGGCCAGGACGCTAAGTAGAGCGCGGCCGAATCGCTAGTCTCGTCGTATGCGCGGCGGTGCCTCGCGTGCGCTCACCTCGCGAGCCGCCCGCAGCATCAGTGCTGCGGCTCCGCGCGGGCGCGATCCGGTGCGCCACAGCGCCCGAATGGGGCGGCGCAGCGTGGCATCGGCGATATCCACCTCCACCAGCGCCCCGCTGGCACAATGCTCGGCGACGCTGATTGCCGGCACCACGGCCGGAGCGCCGGTGCTGAGCGCGAGATTGATCACCGCCATGGGGCTGCTCGCCTCCGCAACGGGAGGAGCCCACGGCACCCCAACGGCAATGTCGAGCACCTCCCGCGTGCCGGAGCCATGCTCGCGCAGGATCAGCGGGGTGCGTGTCAGCTCGGCGCTGCGCACCGAGACCGCTGTCGCCCACGGGTGATCAGGGCGCACGACGAGACAGAGCCGATCCTCGCACACGACGGAGGTGCTGAACACCCGGTGGCCGCCGAGAGAGTCGGGGACGGGAACATTCACCGACTCAATAAATCCAAGACTGGTGTGGCCCTGCGCCACGGCGGTAGCCACCTGATCGGAATTGACGGCGACCATCTCCAGTTGGGCCTGCGGATGGCTGTGGCGTAGCGCGGCAAACCAACGCGGCAGGTAGTACTCGCTCACCGTCCGTGAGACGTAGACGCTCACCTTCGGCGCAGCGGGATGGCGTTCGAGCTCAAGCGCATCGCCTAAAGCAGCCGAGGCCCCCACAATCTCCTGGGCGGTGGCCTGCACCTTCTCCCCGGCGGCGGTGAGTCGGGTGCCCGTGGGGCCGCGATGAAACAAGGTGACACCGAGTTCGCCTTCGAGTCTCCGCATCCGCTCGGAGACGGCCTGTTGGCTCAAGCCATGGGCACGGGCCGCAGCCCCAAAAGAGCCTAAGCGGGCACTATCCACCAGGATCTGGAGGGCGCGAAGATCAGGAAGATCACTAAGCGACATGCCTTGATAGTAACCCTCACAGGCAGCGCTTGTGACCACATCGGAAGAGGCGGTCTACTCTCCACATCACGGTGCTGGCACAGTGGTAGACGTGACTCAAGAAACAACCACCTCTCAGGCTCGCCCTTCCCTGCCGCACGCCCGCGTTCTGGGTAGGCAGCGTCCCCTCCTCGTTCCCGGACCCGGCCCCGCCTGGTTCGGTGCGGTGATGGGTACCGGCATCCTTTCTAATCTGTTCATCACCGTCGGTGGTTTGCGCCTGCTCGGCACAGTCATGCTCGTGCTGGGCTGGCTGATGCTGGTGGGTATCACCGCCGCGTTTTTCCGCCGTTCGCGGCGTGATCGGGCCGTGCTTTTTGCCTCGATTACCGATACCGGCCAGTGCACCGGCTGGGGCATGGTGGCCATGGGCTATCTCTCGGTGGGCGCGGCCACTCCCGTGGTCTTGGGGGCCTGGGAGGCCCCAGCAGGGGTGATGGATGCCGCCTGGAGCGTGGACATGCTGATGTGGCTGATCGGCACCACGATCGGCATTATCGGCGCCTTCGGCATGGGCTATGTGATCATCAGGAACCGCCTCGCCGAGCCGCGCCCAGTATGGGGACTGCCGATCGTCGCGCCGATGGTGGCGGCGACCACGGGCGCCTCGCAGGTACCGCAGCTGGCGTCGACAGGCGCCAAGGTGTGGCTGCTTATGGCGTCGACCGCCTGTTTCTTCATCGCCCTCGTGCTGGCCTCGATCGTCTTTATGCTGTCCTATGTGCATGCGTGGCGACGCTCTCCCCTGCCGCCGGCGGCGCTGACCTCGGCGTGGATTCCGCTGGGCATTATTGGCCAGTCGAGCGCGGCGGCGCAGGTGATCGCGCGCCAGGCAGCATCCTTCGCGCAACCGGAGCCTGCCAGCCATATCCTGCATATCGCCGACGTGTATGGGCTGGTGATGATGCTGCTCGGCATTCCGATGCTGCTGGCCGCCTTCTATCTCAGCTATAGCGGTTTCTTGAGCGCGATGCCGGTACATCCCGGCTGGTGGGCGCTGACCTTCCCGGTGGGAACACTCGCGCTCGGCACCCACTTTTTGGGTATGCACATGCCACTGTTCGCGGCGCTGAGCCACGCCTTTTTGCTGCTACTCGTCTTCCACTGGCTCGTCGCCGCCTATGGTTCGGTGCGCAGCATCGTCGCTGCGCACCAGCATCGTAAAGGCGCATCCAGCTAGAGGACGACGCCACCGATGAGAAAGCCCAGCCCCACGGCAAGGGCGATGCACACGGTGCCCGGTACGAGGAAGGGATGGTTAAACACGGCCTTGCCGATGCGGGTGGAGCCGGTATCGTCCATTTCCACTGCGGCCAGCAGCGTGGGATAGGTGGGCAGGATAAAGAGCGAGGACACCGCGGCGAAGGAGGCCACGGCCGTGAGCGGGGCAACGCCCACGGCTAGGGCGGCCGGCATGAGCGCCTTGGTGGTGGCGGCCTGGGAGTACAGCAGGGCTGCGGCGAAGAAGAGAATCACCGCCAGAGTCCAGGGGTAATCGGTGAGGAAGTCCGCCGAGAAGGCCGTGATCTGCTCTAGGTAGTTATTGATAATGGTGGTGCCCAGCCAGGCCACGCCCATGACGCAGACGCAGGCGCTCATACCGGCCTTGAACACCTGGGTGCCCACAATCTCTGCCGCCGGAATCTTGCACACCATCACGATGATGGCGGCGGTGCTGAGCATGATCGTCATAATCGCCTCATTGCGCGGCAGGCTCGGATCACTGATCAGCCCCACTTGCTCGGAGATCAGGGTGGCATAGACCATCACCAGCGCGATAGCCGCGAGAAAGATCAGCACCGAGGCACGCGCCCCAGCGGGAGCGGTATAGTCCCGTGCGCCCTGTGGCGGGGAGACCAGCCCTTGTTTCAGGCGGGACTGGTAGACGGGATCGTCCTCGAGTTCTTTGCCCGAGCGATTGGCGAGAAAGGCTGTGGGGAAGATCGCGAGGAATGTCGCGGGGATCACCACCGCGAGCAGCTGCAGATACCCCACCCCGAGTGGCTCCATGATCGAGGCCATAAACACCACCGCTGCGGAGATCGGGGACGCCGTGATGGCCATCTGCGAGGCCACGACCGCCACCGAGAGAGGACGCGAGGGGCGGACTTTGCCTTCCTTGGCCACCTCCGCGATTACCGGCAGGGTGGAAAAAGCAGTATGGCCGGTGCCGGCGAGCAGCGTCATGAGATAGGTGACCACCGGTGCGTAGTAGGTCACCCGCTTCGGATTGGATCGCAGGACCTTTTCTGCCCAGTGCACCAGATAGTCCATACCTCCGGCGCGCTGCATCGCGGCAATAGCGGCAATCACGGCCATGATGATGCCGATGACATCGAAGGGGATGTCCTCTCGGCTCACGGGCACGCCCGTGGCTCCCAGCAGCAACACCCCCAAGCCGCCGGCAAAACCAATGGCGATCGAGCCGAGCCGGGCACCGAGGACGATCGCCGCGAGAACAATAAGGATCTGTAGGGCAACAAGCACGAAGGGCTCCTCACATCTTTGGGATGCTGCGCTGCGGTGAGCACAACCGCGCCCGCGGCTGCAGACACCGCCTAGCGCATCCCACACCTGAGGGCCTCAGAGAAGCCCTCAGCACTACAACAGGTACGTACACGTGCCGTCTGCGCTGCGGCAGGGGCCTTCACGTCTCGTGTGGAAGGCATGAGCGCACAGGCGGACACCGCATGCCTAGAGCCAGTGCGAGGGAGATGCGCAGCGGGCGAGTCAACGCCGCAGCGCGCATGGAAAATAGCTTCGAGGCATGCCAATAAAGGGGCAGTAGATGAGCCAGTGATAGCGCGGCTCATCCCCATGCCCGAGACATCCTACCTCACGTATGGGGGTGTCTGGGTGAAGGTACTGCTCCCCTAGCGCCCAGCAGGTAGAGCTACTGCTGCTCCTGCTGCTGGTGCGCGGCCTTGAACTTCGGGTGCATGAGATTGTCCACACTCAGCACCTCGTCCAGTGTCTCCTCATCGAGCAAGCCACGCTCTAAGACGAGCTCCCGCACGCTGCGGCCGGTACGGGCCGCCTCCTTGCCGATGAGATCGCCATTGTGGTGGCCAATGAAGGGGTTGAGATAGGTGATCACTCCAATGGAGTTATCCACGTAGTCGCGGCACACCTGCTCGTTGGCGGTGATGCCATTCACGCACTTCTCACGCAGAGTGTCGCAGGCATTGCCCAGAAGCGAGATGCTCTCGAAGATCGCTTGGCCGATGGCCGGCTCCATCACGTTCAGCTGCAGCTGGCCGGCCTCGGAGGCCCAGGTGACCACGCTGTCATTGCCGAAGATCTTGAAGCACACTTGGTTCACGACCTCGGGGATCACCGGATTCACCTTTGCCGGCATGATCGAGGACCCCGCCTGCATCTCCGGCAGGTTGATCTCATTGAGGCCGGCGCGCGGGCCCGAGGAGAGCAGGCGCAGGTCATTAGAGATCTTGGACAGCTTCATGGCGGCGCGCTTCAAGGCGCCGTGCAGCAGCACATAGGCGCCGCAGTCGCTGGTGGCCTCGATGAGGTTCTCGGAGGCGGAGATATCGAGCCCCGTGACCTCCCGCATCGCCTCGATGATGGTGTCTTGATAGCGCTCGGGGGTATTGAGCCCCGTGCCAATGGCAGTAGCGCCCAAGTTCAGAGAGAGCAGCCGGTGGGCGGCGTGCTGGATTACCTCGTGCTCCTCGCCAAGATTGACCGAGAAGCCGGTGAACTCATCACCCAAGGTCATCGGAACGGCGTCTTGGAGCTGGGTGCGCCCCATCTTGATGACGCCAGAAAATTCCTCGCCCTTGGCCGCGAAGGCCTCGCAGAGGGCGTCGATCTTGGCCACCACGTCCTGCACGGCCGCATAGACGCCGAGCCGGAAACCGGAAGGATAGGCGTCATTGGTGGACTGGCTCATATTCACATCGTCATTGGGATTGATAAAGACGTATTCGCCCTTGTTCTTCCCGATGTGCTCGAGCGCGAGATTGGCCACCACCTCATTGGTGTTCATATTCACCGAGGTGCCTGCCCCGCCTTGGAAGACGTCGATCGGGAACTGGTCCATGGCTACCCCATGGTCCAGAATCTGATCGCAGGCCCACACAATGGCATCCGCCTTATCCTTTGCCAGCACCCCGAGCCGATGATTGGCCATAGCCGTCGCCTTTTTCACCATCACCATTCCCCTAATAAATTCGGGGACATCATTAATGGTGGTGCCGGAAATCTGGAAGTTCTGCATCGCCCGCAGGGTATGCACGCCATAATAAGCGTCCTGCGGAACCTGCATTTCTCCAAGCAGGTCTTCTTCAGTACGAAAAGCGGAGGTCGAAGCCATGCGAACCCTTTCAATTCACTCGATTCTTTGTCTATCCACCCCAATGGTAACGCCGCTTCTGGCGCGGCGAATCGGGCCGGAAGGGTCGCGGCAGAAAAGAGATCGGGGCGAATATAAGAGGAAATGAAGAGTTTTTGTATAACGGTTGTACTGGATCAATATCCGTGCTGAGTATCCCCCCATCGTCTGCGCTCCCGAGCTGAGAACACGTTGCGGTTTCAGAAGCGAGCCTTGCAGCTCCGGCGGCCGCTTTCCCAGAAACACAGAACGCCCACCTCCACCTATTTCGGGGGGGGAAGTGGGCTGGCTATGGCGCCGCCAACCCGTATCTATGCGGGTAGTGGCGGAGCCTAGAGTTCCTCGGCCGCAGCGACCGTTGAGCGCGGCCGCTGCTAGATGCGGGCGATGGCGATCTCGGAGGCGAGGATGGCCTTGGCGCCAACGGCGGCCAGCTGATCCATGACGGTATTGGCGTCCTCCCGCGGCACCATGGCGCGCACAGCCCGCCAATTCTCCAGCGCCAGCGGCGAGACGGTGGGACCGGATAGGCCGGGAGTAATGGCCACGCATTCCTCGAGTTTGTCGGCCTCGACGTTGTAGTCGAGCATCAGGAAGTTGTGGGCGTGCAAAATGCCCTCGATACGGCGCAGCAGCACGCGCTGCTCCTGGGTGACTTGGTGGCCCTTGCGGCCCACAACCACCGCTTCGGAGGTGATGATCGGATCACCGAAGGGAGCGAGGCCCTGCTTGCGCAGGGTGCGGCCGGTAGAGACCACATCGGCGATCACATTGGCCACGCCCAATTTGATGGAGATCTCCACCGCGCCCTCGAGGCGGATGACGCTGGCATCGATCTCGTGTTCCTGCAAGAAGGAGCGCACGAGGTTGGGATAGGAGGTGGCGATGCGGGCGCCTTCCAGATCCGGGATGCTCCACTGCTCGTCCTTGGGCGCGGCAAAGCGGAAGGTGGAATCGCCGAAGCCGAGGGCGAGCACCTCCTCGGTCTCCTCGCGGCAATCCGCGGCCAAATCGCGGCCGGTGATGCCGAGATCTAATTGGCCACTGGCCACATAGATGGCGATGTCCTTGGGGCGAAGGAAGAAGAACTCGACGTCATTGCGCGTGTCCATCACGGTCAGCGCTTTGGAATCACCGCGGGAGGGATATCCGGCCTCAGTGAGGATGGACATGGCCTTCTCGGATAAGGAACCCTTGTTGGGGACAGCCACTTTCAACATGATCTAGCTCGCTTTCTACGCTGGGTCGCACTGGGCGCTGGTTAGTGCCGCTGGAGCGCTGTGGGGTGCATGCTGCGCTGCACTTGAGAAAAGGAGCGCCCGTTGTGGGGCGCCGTGGATCGTGCTTAGAGGTACTTGTACACGTCCTCGGGGCGGATGCCACGAGCCACCATAATTACCTGAGACCAGTAGATGAGCTGCGAGAGTTCCTCGGCGAGTTCCTCATCCGACTGATACTCCGCAGCGAGCCACACCTCGCCGGCTTCCTCAATAACCTTTTTGCCCAGGGAATGGACCCCGGCATCAAGGGCGGCTACAGTGCCCGAATCGGCGGGCCGATTCTTCTTGCGGTCGAGGAGCTCTTCATACAGCGATTCAAAATCTTTCACAATCGATCATTCTTTCACAGAGCCGCCGCGGGCGTGCGCTGAGGCGGTGTTTTCCCCTACAGCGAGGGCAGCTGCGTAGGGCTAGGGCAGCTGCTCGAACCACTGCTCGACCATATCGGCGGTGATCGTGGAGAAGTCGATGGAGCCATGGAGTTCGGCGAGGGTACGCACCCGCTCAGGCGTGGGTGTCGTGGCATCCGCCACTACGCCGATTACACGGCAGCCAGCTGCGGCAGCAGCCTGCATGCCCGTGGCCGAGTCCTCGAAGACCAGGCAGTCATGGGGGTCGAGGCCGTATCGCTGGGCGGCGAGAAGGTACATATCCGGCGCCGGTTTGGCCCGGGGCACCTCATCGCCAAAGAAGGCAGTGTCAAAGAAGTGCTCCCCCACCGCAGAGACTGCGTGATGAGCCAAGGCGCGCGGGGTGTTGGTGGTGATCGCCATGGGGATGCCGCGGCGAGAGAATTCGCCCAAGAGCGCGCGCATTCCCGGTACCGGCTGCAGCTGATTATCAAAGAGCTCGGTCACACGGGCATACATCCGCTGGCGCAAGCCCTCATAGTCGAGATCGGCCACCTCTACCCCGGCGTGGGCGGCGCAGATAGCCAGCGTGTTATCGAAATTGCCGCCCACCGTCTTTTCCCGCAGCTCTGGGGTGAGTCGGCGCCCTATCTGTTCGGCGAGTTCATAGGTGGCCACCCCCCAGAGCGGTTCGGAATCGACAAGGGTGCCGTCCATATCCCAGAAAATAGCTTTAAGCACTACGAATAATCCCTTTGAGCATGGAAGAAAGAATGAAGAGGTGGATGGGCAAAAGCGCGTACCAGTAGAGATTGCCGGCCACGGAGGTGCTATGAAAGCGCGCCCGTTGAGTCAGGGTGTGGCCATGAATCTCCCAGGCGAGCGTGGCCTTGCCGGGAAGACGTGCGGCGACCTTCAGTACCAGCCGCTCGGGGCGCTCGATCTCGGAGACCACGAAGAAGCCCACCGCATCGCCTTCGCGCAGGGTGCGCGGATGCCGCCTGGGTCGGCGCATTCCCGGCCCGCCGAGCAGCTCGTCCACGCGACCGCGGATGGCCCACGGCAGGGCCAGGGAGAACCAGCCATTCTCGCCACCGATACGCTCCAGCGTGGCGAACACAGCGTGGGGAGAGTGGCAGAACACGGCGCTGCGCTCGTCTTCAAAGGTCCGTTTCGGGGCAGTGAGCATGCGTTCGAGGATACCGCACGCCCCGTTTTCGGCCGGCGCTAGACGTTGAAGTACTTCGCCTCGGGGTGATAGAGCACGAAGGCATCGGTGGATTGCTCGGGGTGGAGCTGCAGCTCCTCCGAGAGGCCCACGCCGATACGCTCGGGCTCGAGCAGTTCCACGAGTGCTGCTCGATCTTCGAGGTTCGGACAGGAACCATAGCCGAAGGAAAAGCGCGCCCCGAGATACTCGAGATCAAAGAAGCCGCTGACGTCGGTGGGATCAGCCTTGGCCGCATCGGAGCCATCCGCGAAGGCCAGCTCGGCGCGGACGCGCCCGTGCCAATACTCGGCGAGGGCCTCGGTGAGTTGAACGCTGATGCCGTGGATCTCGAGGTAGTCGCGGTAGTTGTCCTTGGCAAAGAGCTCATTGGCAAAGTCAGCGATGGGCTGGCCCATGGTCACCAGCTGCATCGGCCACACATCCACCGTGCCGCGGGCACGCGCCTCCTCCCAAGGCAGGATGAAATCAGCGATACACAGGAACTTGCCGCGCTGCTGCCGGGGGAAGCTAAAACGCATCCGCTCTGGGGCATCCGGGCGGGGCTCGGAGAGGACCACCACATCATCGCCCTCCGATACGGCCGGGAAGTAGCCATAGACCACGGCGGCATGATCGAGGATCCTCTCGGGCTTGAGCCGATCAATCCACGCGCGCAGGCGCGGCCGGCCTTCGCTCTCCACGAGTTCTTCATAGCTCGGTCCGCCGTCGCCACGGCTGCCGCGCAATCCCCACTGCCCGAGGAAAAGGGCCCGCTCATCCAAACAGGTCATATACTCCTTCAAGGCAATACCCTTGACCACGCGGGTGCCCCAGAACGGCGGGGTGGCGACCTCTTCGGGAATACTTACTGCGGAGCGGCTGGGAACCTCCACTGGTTCCTGGGCGGCCTTGCGCTCGGCGGCAATACGCTTGGAGCGTTCGCGGCGCTCACGGCGCGCCTTCTTCTTCTCCTCGCGCTTCGCTTTCTCGGCTGCCTCGGCCTCGCTGAGTTGGCCCTTGTCGCCGCGCGCATCCTGCATGACCTCGTTCATCAGCCGCAGCCCCTCGAAGGCATCGCGGGCGTAGAACACATCGCCGTGATAGAGCGCATCGAGATCGTCTTCCACATAGGTGCGCGTCAGCGCCGCCCCACCGAGAAGCACGGGATAACGATCCGCTTCTTCGCGCTCCGCGAGCTCGTTGAGCTCGAGCAGGTTGTCCTTCATCACTACGGTGGATTTCACGAGCAGCCCCGACATGCCGATCACATCGGCGCCGTGTTCCTTCGCCGCGGAGGCGATGGTGGCGATCGGCTGTTTAATGCCGAGGTTCACCACGGTGTAGCCATTATTGGAGAGGATGATATCCACCAGGTTCTTGCCGATATCGTGCACATCACCCTTCACCGTGGCCAGCACGATGGTGCCCTTAGACCCGGTGTTATCGGAGGCCTCCATGAAGCTTTCGAGATAGCCCACCGCCGATTTCATGGTTTCGGCGGACTGCAGCACGAAGGGCAGCTGCATCTCTCCGGAACCGAAGAGATCACCGACCGTCTTCATGCCCCGCAGCAGGTCCTCATTGATGATGGCAATTGGGCTCTTTTCCGCCATCGCGGCGTCAAGATCCTCCTGCATGCCGTTTTTCTCGCCATCGATAATGCGCTGGGCCAGCCGGTCGAGCAGCGGCAGAGCGGCGAGGGCTTCTTGGCGGGCATCCTGGGCAGAGGCCGCGGAGACGCCGTCGAAAAGCTCCATGAACACCTGCAAAGGGTCATAGTCCTCGCTGCGCCGGTTGTACACCATATCCAGCGCCACCTCGCGCTGGCGCTCATCGATGCGGTTGAAGGGGATGATCTTGGAGGAGTGCGCGATCGCGGTATCGAGGCCCGCGTTGATGCATTCGGAGAGAAACACCGAGTTGAGCACCTGCCGGGCTGCCGGATTGAGCCCGAAGGAGATATTGGACAGACCCAGCGTGGTGTGCACCCGTGGATACTTCGCCTTGAGTGCTTTGATGGCCTCGATCGTTTCGATGCCATCGCGGCGGGTCTCCTCCTGTCCCGTCGAGATCGGGAAGGTGAGGCAGTCGACGATGATGTCCTCATGTCGCAGCCCGTAGGTGCCCGTGATGTCCTCGATGAGGCGGGTGGCGATCTCCACCTTCTTCTCTGCGGTGCGGGCTTGGCCCTCCTCATCGATGGTCAGGGCCACTACCGCCGTGCCATGCGCCTGCACCAGCTCCATGATGCGGCGATAGCGGGAATCGGGGCCGTCTCCATCTTCGAAGTTCACCGAGTTCACCGCGCAGCGCCCGCCGAGTTTTTCCAGCCCCGCCTCGATCACGGCGGGCTCGGTGGAGTCGATCATGATCGGCAGCGTGGAGGAGGTGGCCAGCAGCTCCGCAAAGCGTGCCATGTCCTCGCGGCCATCGCGGCCCACATAGTCAATACACACATCGAGCATGTGCGCGCCATCGCGGGTTTGGGTCTTGGCGATATCGAGGCAGGTCTCCATGTCCCCAGCCAGCATCGCCTCACGAAAGGCCTTGGAACCATTGGCGTTGGTGCGCTCGCCGATCATGGTGATACCGGTGTCCTGGGTGAGAGGCACCGCCGTATAGAGCGAGGACACAGTATCCTCCGGCTCTTCTTGGGGCCGTGCGGTCGGGTTATCCCTTTTGCCCTCGAGCTTGTCGACGACAACTCGGATGTGCTCAGGCGTCGTACCACAGCAGCCGCCCACCATGGCCAACCCATAGTCATCGACGAAGCGGGCCAGCGCATCGCCGAGTTCTACGGGCGTGAGGGGATATTCGGCGCCATTGGGCCCGAGTACCGGCAAGCCAGCATTGGGCATCACGGACACCGGCACCGAGGCGTGGGTGGCCAGATAGCGCAGGTGCTCGCTCATCTCGTGCGGGCCGGTGGCGCAGTTGAGGCCGATCATGGAGATGCCGAGCCGCTCCAGAGCGGTGAGGGCGGCGCCGATCTCGGAGCCGAGCAACATTGTGCCGGTGGTTTCCACGGTGACGTGGCAGATAATCGGCCGACTGGCCTGCAGCTCTGCCTCGGCCTGATGGATGCCGTGGATAGCGGCCTTGACCTGCAGCAAATCCTGGGCGGTCTCCACTAGGAAGGCGTCGACCCCGCCGCGGAGCAGGCCCTTGGCGGCCAGATAGTAGTACTGCTTGAGATCGCCGAACTGGGCGTGACCCAAGGAAGGCAGCTTCGTGCCTGGCCCGAGACTGCCGAGCACATAGCGCGGCGTGGCCTCGTCAGCAGCGGAGTATTCATCGCATAATTCGCGAGCGATCTGCGCGCCCGCGTAGGCCAGCTCCTCGCAGCGATCGGCGATGTCATAATCGGCCAGGTTCGGCAGGTTGCAGCCGAAGGTATTGGTCTCCACCAGCTCGGCACCGGCATCGAGGAAGCCGCGATGGATCTCGCGGAGCACATCGGGGCGGGTGACGTTGAGAATCTCGTTGCAGCCCTCGAGATTGAGAAAGTCGCTATCTAAGTCCAGATCAAAGTTTTGCAGCTGGGTACCCATGGCCCCATCGCCGACGAGCACGCGGGTGCCGAGAACCTCGGCGAGAGGCGGGGTGGTGATCTGCGAAATAGCGTCAATCTGGCTCATGAAATAGACAGCTTAGTACGCAACTAGTGCGTGATCCAAGCCAATGGCCCTGCTCGCAAGAAACCGAGCGGTCTAATCACCGCCTGAGCTGCGCTCTCCCTACCCCCGCCGGTGCTTATCGGCCAGCGCGAAGGTGCCCGGAAGGCGCAGCTCAGCAGCGTCTACTCGGTGTCGTTCGCGGACTCGCCGAGTTCCCACTCCTGCTCCAGCGGCGCGCCGAGGCTGCGGCATACCGCGCGGAAAAAATCGCTGAACTCAGCCGATTCCTCGGTATCGAGGAGGGCATAATCGACGCTGCGATCAATGCGTTCGAGTTCGGCGATGGCGGCATCCACCTCGCGGTGCAGCGCCGTCTCGCTGGCGGTGCCGGTCTCCTCGGCGCAGCGATAGGCGCGATCGAGAAAGCCCCGCAGCACGGATTCCACCAGTGGCACGATGGCCGGTGGATAGGGCTCCTCCCAGTAGTCGGTATCACCGTCGGAGAGATAAGCGCCGGTGGCGAAGTCACTGAGATCAGCACATAGCGTGCTGATCTGGGAATCGAAATGGCTGCGCGGTGTGGGCGTGGTCTGGCTCATGATGAGTATTCTGCCTGAGCACCCGCCGCCGCGCAGCCTCGGAGACCGCGGCCAGCCCCACCCCAGGCTGGGTCGCGGTGTCTGCAGAGCTAGTTAGAGTTCCACGCCAAGCAGGGCGTCGAAGGCGGTGCGCACATATTCGCCTGCGGCCGAGAGCTGCTCCTGCCGGGACGCTGCTTCCGTACCCTCCGTATCCTGCGCTGCGGCCCAGGCATCTGCGGCCTCTAGCGCCCCAGGGGTGTCGAGATCCGCAGCCAAGTGTTCGCGCAGCTGCTGCACCAGGTGCTGCGCGGCAGCCTCATCGGTGGTGGCGGCCATCGCGGCACGGTAGGCGGCGAGGCGCTCTTCCGCGCGGGCCAAGACGGCATCGGACCAGTCACGGTCCCCGCGATAGTGCGAGGAGTAGATGCCGAGGCGAATAGCGGCCGGCTCGTGACCGGCAGCGGTGAGCTTATGCACGAAGACGAGATTGCCCAGGGACTTGCTCATCTTCACTCCATCGAGGGCGATCATTCCGGCGTGCACATAGTGCCCAGCCATGCGCTGGGAATCGGTGAGCGATTCATAGTGGGCGGCCGAGAATTCGTGGTGCGGGAACGCCAGGTCGGAGCCGCCGCCTTGAATATCGAAGATATCCTGCAGGCGGTTATTGGCGATCGCGGAACACTCGATATGCCAGCCAGGCCGGCCCGCACCAAAGGGGGCGTCCCAGCTCGGCTCGCCCTCGCGGGCGGCGCGCCAAATCAGCGCATCCAAGGGGTGGCGCTTGCCGGGGCGATCGGGATCGCCGCCGCGGTCGGCGAAGACGTCCCGCATCTGCTCGGCGGTATAGCCGGAGATATAGCCGAAGTGCTCGGTGGCGTCGATCGGCGCGTAGATATCAGGATGCTCCGGATCGTCCACCACATAGGCGGCGCCCTTGTCCAGCAGCTGCTGCACCACCGTAATCACCTCGCCGACGGCCTCGGACACCGAGACGAAATCGCGCGGCGGGATCACCTTCAGCGCAGTCATATCCGAGCGGAAGAGCGTGGTTTGGTCGTCGCCAAGCTCGCGCCAGTCCACATTATCGCGGGCGGCGCGCTCAAATAGGGGGTCGTCGACGTCGGTAACGTTTTGGACGTAGACCACCTTGTGGCCGTTATCCAGGAGCTGGCGGTAGATGAGATCGAAGGCGACATAGGTTGCCGCGTGGCCTAGATGCGTCGAGTCATAAGGGGTGATTCCGCACACGTACATCCCGGCGGTTGCTGCGGGGTGGACGGGGCGCACGCACTGATCTGCGGTGTCGTATAGCTGAAGTTCTACGCAGTCCCCGCTCAGGGCAGGAACATCAGGTTGAGGCCAAGAATGCATGCGCCCCACTCTAATCCATCGCAGAGTGGATCAAAGAGCGGGGCGATAGCCACGGGCACAGGCGCAGATAACTCTCTAGGCCTGCAGCACTCCGAATCCGAGCAGCGCCATCACGAGCAGGCCGAAGGGGATGCGGTAGGCCGCGAACCACGCGAAGGAGTTATTGGCCACGAAGCGGAGCAACCAGGCAATGGAGACATAGCCCAGCACGAAGGCGATGGAGGTACCGACCAGCAGCTGCAGGCCGCTGGCGGCTTGGCCAGCGTCCGGCGCGAAAGCGTCGGGAAGCGAAAACAGCCCCGATGCGAGCACGGCGGGAATAGCGAGCAGGAAGCTGAAGCGGGTGGCCACTTCCCTATCCAGGCCGACGAGCAGGCCGGCGGAGATGGTGCCGCCCGAGCGGGAGACGCCGGGAATAAGGGCCAAGCATTGCGCAAAGCCCATGGTCAGCGCATCCTTCATGGTCAGCTCGTCATAGCTGCGCTGTTTTTTGCCCACGCGCTCCGCCCAAATGAAGACGAAGGAGAACAGAATCAGCACGGTGGCGGTGATCCACATATTGCGGAAGTTGTCGCGGATGAGGTCCTTGAGCAGCAGCCCCAGCACGCCCACGGGGATGGAGCCGACGATGACCATCCAGCCCATGCGGTAGTCGAAGCCACGCTTGTTTTTATCGACTACGCCGGCGAACCAGCCGGTGAGGATGCGCCAGATGTCTTTGGCGAAGTACACCAGCACCGCGAGCTCGGTGCCGAGCTGGACCACGGCGGTAAAGGAGGCACCGGCATCGGCGCCCCAGAACAAGCTGGAGACGATGCGCAAATGCCCAGAGGAGGACACGGGAAGAAACTCGGTGAGGCCTTGCACGATGGAGAGCACAATGGTTTGCGTCCATGACATCGTTTCGGGGGCCTGTGCAGCGATTACGTCGTTCACCCGTTAGAGGCTACTACTCTTAAGGCGTGGAACAAACCAATGTAGGACGGAGCGGACTGCGCATCCCGCGCTTAGGACTAGGCACCCTGACATGGGGTGCAGGCACCGATCGGGAGTCGGCGAGCGAGATTCTGCGCCTGTTCACCAGCGCCGGCGCGTCGCTTATCGACGTCACCCCGCAGCACACCACCGGCACGGCCGCATTAGAGTACCTCGGTACATTTCTGGGGTCTGAGATCTCTCGGGAGGATCTCATCATCTCCGCCGCCGCGGGCACGCTGCCGGATCAGCCGGTAGGCCGCCGCGTCGACTGCTCCCGCCGCGGATTGCTCAACCAGCTCGATAGCTATCTGCGGCTGCTCGGAACGGATCATCTCGATCTCTTTTCCATCGACTACTGGGACGAGCTCACCCCCGTGGAGGAGGTTGCCGACGCCCTCGACTATGCGGTGCGCACGGGCAGGGTGCGCTATGTCGGCGCGCGTGGGCTCAGCGGCTGGCAACTCGCCGTGCTGCGTGCCGCCGCGCCTGTGGCCGCCCGAGGGGTGGTGGCCGCCAGTGGCGAATACAACCTGCTCAATCGCCTACCCGAGCAGGAGCTTTTGCCCTCGGCGCACCACCACCAAGTGGGCTTTATAGCCGGTGCGCCGCTGGCTCATGGGGTCCTGACCGGCAAGTATCGCGAGCAGAATGCCTCCGCTCAGGGGCGCAGCGCGGAGGCCCACGCCTATTCCGAGGCACGCGATCGCGCCATCGTCGAAGCACTGACTACGGCGGCTCTGGGATTGAATATCTCTGCCACCACGGCGGCCATCGCCTGGGTCTTGGCCCAACCCGGGGTCGACGCCACCCTGGTGGGGGCGCGCACACCGGAGCAGTGCGAGGAGGCCTTCGCCGCGACCGAGGTGCAGCTGCCCAAGGCGATCATTGAGGCCTTAGACGACATTTCGCTCTAAGAGCGCTCTGGTAGCCTTAAGCGTTGTGAAGAAGCGTCGGAATCTAGTTCTAGCAGCACTTGTGACCTCCTCCGCTCTGGTGTTGGGCGCCTGCGGATCCAGTGGAGACGATCCCGGAAAACAGGCTCGTCCGGTGGGATCGGCAGAGGCGCAACGCTCCCCCGCCGCGGAGAACGTGGACGGTGAGGTGTTCACGCTCGGCGGCGAGTTCAGCACGATCGACGGGCTGGCCGTTCTCGGCGATCATATTGCTGTGCGCTCCGGCGATCGGCTCGGTATCGGAACGCGGGAAGAATTCGAGGACAAGGACTTCAGCGTTATCGATATCGCAGAGGACTGTGGAGAACTCAGCGCTGGCGCTACCGACTTTGTGCTCGCCTGCCCGCAGGCAGTAGACAGCACGGAAGAAGGCGGCGTGGTGTATCTCATCGACCCCGCTGCGCCGACACTGGAGAATACGCGCACCGCCGAGGAGAACTTCACCACCGCCACCCAAACCAGCACCGGCGATGTGGTGGCTGCCGCCGCAGATTCCTCACGCATCATTACTTTCCCGCATGACGATCCCACGGCCACCACCGAGATCTCGATGACCGACACGGTAGATCAGCTGGTGTCTACCACCTATGCCGATCACCTCGACCCGGTCGTGGTAATCAACCGCAAGTTCACCACTATCCAAGGCCTCGACAGGGAGCAGCGGCGTGAGGGCGGGCGTTTGCGTGCCGGCGCCGGTGTCGGCACGGTCGCCCCCGGCGAGCAGGGTGTGTTCCTCGCCGCCGACACCGAGGGTGACCAGCTCTTGGTGTATACCCGCTTCGATGTGGTGCGCCTGCATCAATCAATGCCCGTTGACCGCAGCCCGTGGGCGGTGGCCTGGGACTCCTCCCAGCAGCTGGCCTGGGTGGCATCCACCGGCACCAATAGCCTGGTGGGATATGACCTGTCCACCGGCGAGCCGCTCGAGCAGCAGCGCTACTCCACCGTGGCCGATGCCACGAGCTTGGCTGTGATGGATAATGGCACCAAGGTTCTTGCCTCGGCTAGCGGCGATGGCATTCAGTTCCTCGACTCCTAGCAGCGGCTATTGTCGTCGGCGCCGGCGGACTTTCCCCTGATTCACCGTTGATACTCATCGTTTAAGGACACCCCTGTATGGCCTCATCTTCGTTCCGTTCCACCCTCTACAACAAGGCCTTGAAGGCGATGTTCACCCTGCGTCCTGAACGCATCCACGGGATCATCAATAACGGCCTCTCCGTACTGCAGACCACCGGGCCCCTCAACCGCGGCCTGGAGAAGATCCTGCCGGTGCACGACGAAATCCTGGCCCAAGACATCTTCGGCGTGCGTTTCCCCCGCCCCCTGGGGCTGGCGGCAGGCTTCGATAAAAACGGCAACTCCCCGGATGCCTGGACCCCGATTGGTTTCGGCTACGCCGAGCTCGGCACCGTCACGGCCTCCCCGCAGCCCGGGAATCCCACCCCGCGGCTATTCCGCCTGCCGGAAGACCGCGCCATTCTCAACCGCATGGGCTTTAACAACGATGGCGCCGCAGCGGTGGCCAAAAACCTCAAGCGCCGCAACTCGGACGATGTCATCGGCATCAACATCGGCAAGACGAAGGTAGTGGACGCCGCCCACGCCGCCAGCGACTATCGGCGCTCCGCGACCCTCTTGGGCAATCTGGCCGATTACGTCACGGTGAACGTCTCCTCGCCGAATACCCCTGGCCTGCGCGATCTGCAGGCGGTGGACTCCTTGCGCCCCATCTTGGAGGCCGTCCTTGAATCCACCACCACCCCGGTGTTGGTGAAGATCGCCCCCGATCTCTCGGACGAGGATGTGCTGGCCGTGGCCGATCTCGCCCTCGAGCTCAAGCTCGCCGGCATCGTGGCCACCAATACCACCATCTCCCGTGCGGGGCTGCGCACCAACGCAGCCGAGGTTGAGGCCATGGGAGCTGGCGGCATCTCCGGCCCGCCGGTGGCCGCCCGTTCCCTCGAGGTGCTCCGACTCCTGCGGGAGCACGTGGGCGATCAGCTGGTGCTGGTGAGTGCCGGCGGTATCGAGACCCCCGAACAAGCCTGGGAGCGCATCGCTGCCGGCGCCAGCCTATTGCAGGGCTACACCGGCCTGATCTATGGCGGCCCCGACTGGATCCGCGATATCCATAAGGGTATCGCCCACCAGGTTCGTGCCCACGGCTTCTCCTCGCTCAGCGAGGCCGTCGGCTGCGGCAAGGCGTGGGTGGATTAGAACCAGCACACCATAGGAAAAAGGGCGGCCCTCGCTGGGCGCGCCCTTATTTTTCTGCCGTGCTTCGACTCCCCTGAGCGGCTATGCCACGGTGCGGCGGATCACCAGCGCACAGATAAGAGCCATGGTGGCGTAGACCGGCAGCCACCACGATTCCAAGATATAAATCGGCTCGGTGGTGATGAAGCGGCTAAACACGACGAGGCCCACAGCAACCACCAGCACCACGATATGGCGGGTGGTGCGTTCCTCATTGCGGTGAGTGGTGCCGAAGGCTCCCAAGAGCATGGCCGAGACGATGATCAGCAGAAACCCCCACGTCACGGGAAAGAAACCGGTCAGACCGCCAGTGATCAGGCTGATGAGCGTAAACAGCGCCAAGACTATGGCTAGGGCCAAAAAGGCGCCGCCCACGCGCAAAAATGGAGGGACGACGACCACGGGAGCCTCAGCCTGCGCCCGCGGTGTGCGGGCACGCTGCGCGGAGGATGCCGGAGTAGTGCGGGGCCGAGAACGCTTCTTTTTTCCCATAGTGATTCAAAACACTACCCCACGCTGGGGTTATATGCACGCCCCCGCACCGAATGCGGGGGCGCTGGCCTTGGCAGAGGGCGGCGAGATTAGGAGTTCTCGTGCCAGCCCCACGTGATCGCACGGCCGAGCGAGTGGAAGTAGAGATTGAAGCCGAGCACCGTGGGGGTGGCGTCCGGATCGATGTCGAGCTTCTCGGTATCGACGGCGTGCACCGCGAAGAGATAGCGGTGGGGGCCGTGGCCTTCCGGCGGCTGCGGCCCGAAGTAACCGCGGGAGCCAGAATCGCCGCGCAGCGAGACAACATCGCCCAGAGACTCCAGGGTGCCATCATTGGCGGCGCCGGTGGCGAGTTCAGTGATATCGGCGGGGATATTGAACACAGCCCAGTGCCAGAAACCAGAGGCCGTAGGGGCATCTGGGTCGAAGCAGGTGATAGCGAGAGACTTCGTGCCCTCGGGAAGATCAGACCAGGCCAGCTGCGGGGAGACATCCTGGCCGCCGAGCTGCTCCTCCTTGAAGGTGCCGCCGTCCTCGAAGTCACTGGAGGAGAGCGGGAAGCTCGGAAGATCCTTCAACGGGGCATAGGGGTCGGGTCCGGGGAATCGTGCATCGTTGTAGTTGCTCATACTCCCCGTTTTTACCGAAAAACTCACAGTCGCGCCGCAAGGCGGAACTTTCACCGCTGAGATTCGCTTCGTCCATAGGTGCGGAAATGGGCGCTTGTGCAGGGGATTTGATTATATTGCCGCGTTCGGGCTACAGTATGCGAGTGCCCAGCCGAGAGGCTGCAAACAAAACCCAAGCCCGGGTGGCGGAATGGCAGACGCGCTAGCTTGAGGTGCTAGTGTCCTATTAACGGACGTGGGGGTTCAAGTCCCCCCTCGGGCACTCTACGAATCCCGTGTTCATCTTCGGATGAGCGCGGGATTTTTTCATGTCTCGGTGCGCGGGGCGCACGGCAACCACGGCGGCGGGTAGCCCCCGATACCGGGCTCTACCCCACTGCCGCGTCCACAAAGAAGCGAGCGGAGAGCCCGGTTCACGCTATACGTGCCGGGACGTCTCCCCTCGCTTTCAGCTCGCGGGCTAGGACTGCGGGGCGTGGCCCAGATACACCTTCGCCTCATAGGGGCGCAGAACGCTACCCGCATCGTCTGCGTAGTTCGACGAGATCAGCTGCCACCCAGCGCCCTCGACGCCGCGGCGCTGCAACGCCGCGGGAGATGCAGCTGCGTAGTCACACTCCACCGTGGTGGCGCTGAAGTTGGCCACCACCACTAGCCTGTCCTCCGCGGTGGCGCGGGCGTAGCTGAGGATGGTCTCGTTACCTGGCTCGAGCAAGTGGAAACTCCCCCGGCGAATCACTGGATGCTCGCGACGTAGGGCAATAAGACGCCGGTAGTGGTGATAGACGCTGTGCGGATCTGCCACGGCGGCACGGGCGTTGATTTCGGGATAATTCGGGTTCAGCGGCAGCCACGGAGTACCCGTGGTGAATCCAGCGTGCTCACTCTCATCCCACTGCATAGGGGTGCGGGCGTTATCGCGGCTCTTCGCCGCGATATAGCGCATCATCTGCTCATGGGAGATGATTCCGCTGCGCACATAGGTGTCATAAGCGTCGTGGGTTTCGAGATCGTCATAGTCATCGATCTCAGGGAAGCTGACATTGGTCATCCCTATCTCTTCGCCCTGGTAGATATACGGGGTGCCGCATATCATGTGCAGCACGGTGCCCAGCATGCAGGCGGACACCACGCGGTACTCGGGGCTGTCATTGCCAAAGCGAGATACGGCCCGCGGTTGGTCGTGGTTATTCCAGTACAGCGAGTTCCAGGCGCGATCTTCTAGTCCCTTTTGCCAGTGCTCCAGCGTGGCAGTGAGGGCGCTCAGACTGGTTCGACGATCCGACCATTTACCCCATCCCTGCTCAGAAAAGTCGAGGGACACATGCTCGAACGTGAAGATCATGTCGAGTTCCCCGCGCTCGAATCCGGCATAGAGAATGCCGTCCTCCACCGTGGTGATCGGGGTCTCCCCCACTGTCAGCGTGTCATAGTCGTCGAGAACCTCCCGGCGCATCTCTTGGAGAAACTCGTGGACTCGTGGCCCATTGGCGCTCATAGCGAGCGAGGATTCGCGGCTTCCGCCTGCGACTGCGGGATCATTAACCGCCAGGGGTGCGTCGATAAGCTCCTGCGGCTTGGAAATCAGGTTGATCACATCCATGCGGAAACCGCCCACGCCCTTATCAAGCCAGAAACGCATGAGATCATAGACTTCGCGACGAACCTCTGGGTTCTCCCAATTCAGGTCGGGTTGTTTGGGAGAGAACATGTGCAAATAAAACTGCCCGGTGGTCTCATCGAATTCCCAAGCCGAGGGGCTAAAAGCGGAGATCCAATTATTCGGCGGCAGCGGCGTGCCGTCCTCGCTATATCCGGCTGGGTCGCGCCAGATGTAGTAGTCGCGATAGGGATTGTCTTTCGAGGAACAGGACTGGCGAAACCACTCGTGTTCATCCGAGGTGTGATTGACCACCAGATCCAGCAGAATCCTCATCCCACGCTGGCGCGCCTGCGCAATGAGTTCCTCCACATCGGCCATGGTGCCGAATTCCTTCATAATGGCGCGATAATCGGAGATGTCATAGCCGTTATCGTCATTGGGCGAGGCGAAAATAGGAGACAGCCACAGCACGTCGACGCCGAGCTGCTCCAGATAATCGAGTTTCTCGCATATGCCGCGGATATCGCCGATGCCATCGCCATCGGAATCTTTAAAGCTGCGTGGATAAATCTGATAGACCACCGCGTTGTCGAGCACGCTGCGGCGTGGGCTGGTCATTCGGTACTCCTTAGAGTTGTGGGTTGTCAGCATGTGTGGTGTCCAGGGAGACCACAATGCCGGAGTGGTCGGACACCGCCTCGGAGCTGTTGTCGGCAAAGACCACGGTGTGGCGGCGGGCGCGCACCCCGCTGCTGGTGAACACATAATCAATGCGCAAATCCTGGGTGTTGTCGTCCCAGCCGTGAATTGTTGTGTGCACGGTCGCCTCGCCGTGCACCTCGGCCGCCTGGTAGAAGCTATCGGCCCACTGACCCGAGCGCATCACGTAGTCGTAGCCGCCGTCGGTGTCTCCGGCAGGAACATTAAAGTCGCCGCAGAGCACCACCGGCGCTTGGCGGCGCAGCTGGTCGAGCTGCGGACTTATGTGGCGCCATTCGCGGGCAAAGAAGGTATCGTTATCGCCTCGCCACCACGAGAAGTGGGAGGAGACCCACCACAGGCCAGCGCTACGCACCGCGAGCGAGGCGCGGCGGCGCACGTCGTCATAGTCGAAGTCACCACCATGGCTGAGCTGGCGGGCCTCCTCGATACCGTGGCGGGAGACGATCGCCGCGCCTTCATCGAAGACACCGAAGCCGCGGTGCACCGGAATCCATGTCCAGCTCCACTCGCTGTGGGGGTCGAGCTGACGCAGGGCCTGCACCAGCAGTAGTGCGTAGTTGTCCCCGTGCACGGCAATGGACTCCAGGGCATCCTGGGCGGGAATCCAGCCCTCGAGATCCGCGGCCGGCGGCATACAGCGGGACTGATTGACTTCCTGCAGCGCGATAATGTCGATGCTCTCGTCGACAAGCATGCGCGCGAGGGTGTACAGCTTGGGAATCTGCATCTCTTCCATCCAGCTGTGGGTGTTGAGGGTGAGAACCTTCATAGGCCTTCCTAGCTCACGGGGCGCAACAATAGCGGTCTCCCCCAGTGTATGAAGGCGCGGCGGCGCCACAGAAGGCCACGATGCTCCAAAATCTGGAGTGTTCTCCAGCCGGCGCAAAAGTGCTTCTCAGCACTGAAGCGAAGAACTATGAATAGAGACAAAGCCAATACACACGCAGCTCACAACACCTGCACCCTAGCTGCGCCCCTGAAGTGGAAAGGGACGAGACACCATGATGGAGAAAGTCCAGAGGTTCGGCTCGGCCATGCTGGCCCCGGTCCTCATCTTCGCTTTCGCTGGCCTCGCGGTGGGCCTGTCAATCATCGCGCTCAACGAAGACCTCGTGGGCGGAATTGCCGCCGAGGGAAGTTGGTGGTGGTCCTTCTGGACCGTGTGGCAATCCGGCGCCTGGACAGTCTTCAATCAGATGGAGCTGCTATTCGTGCTGGGCCTGCCTATCGCCCTGGCAAAAACAGCCAATGCTCGCGCCGTGCTGGAAGCCGCAATGGTGTATCTGACCTTCCAGTACTTCCTCAGCTCTATCTTGGAGCACTTCGGCGATAAGCTCGGCGTGGACTTCAGCGCTGAGGTTGGCGGCACCTCCGGTTTGAAAGAGATCGCCGGCATCAAAACCCTCGACACCGGTATTTTCGGCGCGATCATTATCTCCGCGATTGTGGTGTGGTTGCACAACCGCTACTTCAACACGAAACTGCCGGACTTCCTCGGCATCTTCCAGGGCACCCAATATGTCTATGCCCTCGGGTTTTTCCTCATGATTCCGGTGGCACTCCTCACCGCGTTTATCTGGCCGAGTATCCAGAGCGGCATCGCCAGCATGCAGGGATTCTTTATCTCCTCCGGCGTCTTTGGCGTGTGGCTGTACACGTTTATGGAGCGCATCCTCATCCCCACAGGTCTGCACCACTTCATCTACACCCCCTTCGTCTTTGGCCCCGCAGTGGTGCCTGATGGCATTACCAAGTACTGGGTGGCGCACCTGAATGAGTATGCCGCCTCCACCGAATCCTTGAAGGACCTCTTCCCCTCGGGCGGTTTCTCGCTGCACGGCAACTCCAAGGTATTCGCCCCCATCGGTATCGCGGCCGCGTTTTATACGACAGCTCGCCCCGAGCGGCGCAAGGAAACCCTGACCCTGCTGGTGCCGGTGTGCTTGACCGCCATTCTCATTGGCATCACCGAGCCGCTGGAGTTTACCTTCCTCTTTGCCGCCCCGATTCTCTTCGTCGTCCACGCCCTGCTGGCCGCGACGATGGCCGCGGTCATGTACTCCTTCGGCGTGGTCGGCAATATGGGCGGTGGCCTGATCGACTTCGTGTTCCAGAACTGGGTGCCGCTGTGGGCCAACCACCACGCCACCTATATCGCTCAGATCCTCATCGGCCTCAGCTTCACCGCCATCTACTTCCTGCTCTTCCGCTTCCTCATTCTCAAGCTCGACCTGAAGACTCCCGGCCGTGAGGCCGATGGAGCCGATGTGAAGCTCTACTCCAAGAAGGAATACCGCGAGATGCAGGCGGCGAAGAAGGCGGAGAAGAAAGGCAGCACGGACACCGGCGCTGAGGCGGTGGCCGATGATCCCTATAGCCAACGTGCCCGGGACTTCCTCGCCCTGCTCGGCGGAGCGGCCAACATCACCGATGTGAATAACTGCGCCACCCGGCTGCGGGTATCGGTGGATGATGCCGCGCTGGTCTCCGATAATGACGCCGATTTCAAGGACGCGGGTGCGATGGGCATCGTCCGTAAGGGCCGCGCCTTCCAGGTGATCGTCGGCATGGATGTTCCCCAAGTCCGCGACGCCTTCGAAGCGATGGTCACCAGCGACTCTCCTGCGTAGTGCCTCGCGCTGCACCTCGTGCCGTGTCTGCGGGCAGGTCCCACGAGGTGCAGCAGATGCGCTAACTCTAGGGATAGACTATGAGCCATGAATCTGGCGGATCATGTAAAAAAGATTGAGCTTCGGCTCAGTGCCACAGAACGTGATGTCTTGGCCTTCATTTTGGCCGAGCAAGAATTCGTAGCCGATGCCACGCTCAGCGCTGTGGCACACCGGGCCTTCACTTCCACCTCGAGCGTGATCCGCTTGACCCAGAAGCTCGGCTTCACAGGCTTCGGCGAACTCAAGTTCTTTATCAAAAACTCCCTCGCCCACAGCCCGACTCCCTCAGAGGATCTGGTTGGGGTGCTGCGCTCGGATGTGGAGGCCACTCTCACGACCATGGAGGGCACCGATCTCTCCGAGATCCTGCGCTGGATCGCCGGCGCGCGCACGCTGTACTGCTTCGCCACCGGCTATGCGCAACAGCTTGCCACCGAGGAATTCGCCAAGTCAGTGATTTCGAGCCGGCGCTTTACCGTGGTGTTGCCGACCATCAACGAGTTCCGCGCCTCCACCGCGGTCATGGGGCCAGAAGACATGGTGGTCATCGTCTCTCTATCGGGAGCGACCGATGGCCTCGAGGAGATTCTGCACGAGATGGAGCTGCGCGGGATCAGGATACTGCTGATCGCGGCACGCAGCGATGGCTATATCGCCCAGCATGCCGATCGCACCCTCACCTACACCTCAACCCCGACGATGACCAGCATCAACACCGGGCTGCACCATTCCTTCGTGGGACTGAACGTGCTGCTGGACTATGTGGCCCGCAGCCTTATTGTCTACAACGAACAGCAACTAGAAAGCAGGCGCTCGTGAGCACATTCTTCGCGATGTTCAAGGACTATCGCCGTACCACTACGATTCTCTTTTGGTATTGGCTGCTCAGCGCCGTGGCCTATCTGCTCTACCAGACCGCAGTCAGCGCCCAGACGGGGATGAGCTTCGAGGAGGTCATTACTGATCCCGGCGTGGCGCTCGCGTTCGTCGCCAGCTGTTCGGTGATTATTATGGCCGCCCTCCTCCGTGTCGCCGAGGCCGAAAACCTGCGCACGCTGCGCATCTACGCCATGTTTAGCGTGGTCCACCAGCTTTGTACTGGCAATGTCATTGGGCTTATCCTCGCCGCGCTGATCGTGTACTACATGCCCCCAGCGAAGGGCGAGAGCTTCGCTCCCACCCAGAAACTGCTCCTTATTGGCGGCATGGTCCTCATCGGGCTCGTGCTGCTGCTGTGGCTGGTCGCGCAGCTCAACCGTATGCTGGGCGGCTAGAGACCAGCGCAGACATAGCTGCACCGCCATCCCCGTGGACGTGGGCTGGCGGTGCAGTTGCGTGCTCTCATCAAGGCCGGCCTGAGAGCGGTCCTGAGCGGATATCGGCCCTAGTTGGCGTCGTCACCCTGCCCCGGCGCCGGGGCTGGCTGCGCCGCATTATCGAAGGCGGCGAGGATGCGCTCCGCCGCGAGCGTCGGGGTGATCTGCCCCTGCTTGAGCTGCGATTCCACCAATTGCTTGGTCTCTTGCACCGAGGCATTGGTATTGAGTCGCTGCAGAATGGTTTCGTGCACCATCTGCCACATCCAGCCCACCTGCTGTTCGCGGCGCAGCCGCTCGAAGGCGCCGGTATCCAATTGGCACTGGTGGTGCTTTTCCACGATCTCCCAGAATTCGGAGATACCGGTGTCCTCCACGGCGGACATGGTGATTGTTGGCGGGTGCCAATCATCGTCCTCGGAACGCACCATGCGCATCGCCGCGGCCAGTTCTCGGGCGGCGCGCTTGGCGTTCTTTTTATTCGAGCCATCGGCCTTGTTGATGGCCACCAGATCAGCCATCTCCAGCACGCCCTTCTTAATGCCTTGGAGCTGATCGCCTGCCCCAGACAGGGCGAGGAAGGTGAAGCAGTCCACCATATTGGACACGGCCACCTCGCTTTGGCCGACGCCGACGGTTTCGACGATGATGATGTCGAAACCCGCGGCCTCGAAGACCACCATGGATTCGCGGGTTGCCTTCGCCACGCCGCCGAGGGTGCCTGCCGAGGGTGAGGGGCGGATAAAAGCGTTGTCCTGCGCCGAGAGCTTGGCCATGCGGGTCTTATCGCCCAAGATCGAACCGCGGGTCTTGGTGGATGAGGGATCCACGGCCACCACCGCCACCTTGTGGCCCTCATTCACCAGCTTCATGCCGAGGCTTTCGATCGTGGTGGACTTACCCACCCCGGGTACACCGGTGATACCTACGCGTAAGGCGTTGCCGCTAAAGGGCAGCAGCTTCACCAGAAGTTCCTGCGCTAAGACTCGATGCGCTGCCGCACTGGATTCCAGCAGCGTAATCGCGCGGGCAATCGCGGTGCGCTCACCTTTGCGGACGCCGTCGAAAAGCTCCTCAACATTAATGCGGCGGCGCGCCCTTTTCACCTTCTCCGGGGCCACGGCGGTGGCAGTGCCAAGATCGGTTCCGGCCGTGGTAGTCAGCGATCCGAGGTTCTCCTCAAGATATTCGCGTGTGCCCTCCATGATTAGGTGCTCCCAGCCTTTCTCTGCAATAAATAGTCTTTCGTTCCCCATTGTGCCTGAGTGTCCCAGCGCGTGAGCCCAGATGGGGGTTAATAAGAATCACCCTAACCACTCCAGAGCCATCGTGTGCCGAGCCCAGTGCGGGCCGCAGCGCGGCAGGTGTCTTCTGCCCCACACGCATAACCGCCCCTCGCACAGACCACGAGGTGGCGCTGTGCAAGGGGCGGTGCGGCTAAGCCGGCAGCGACAGAGGCGATGACGCGCTACTCCGCTGCGGCCTCCTCCTTCGGATCCGGAAGATCAAAGCCGAGATCGGCAGCGAGCTTCTGCATCATATCGATGGCAGAGTCCGCGATCACGGTACCCGGCGGGTAGATCGCGGCGGCGCCGTCGTCGTAGAGCTCCTGGAAATCTCCGGGAGGAATCACGCCGCCGACGACGATCATGATGTCCTCGCGGCCCAGCTTCTTCAGCTCCTCCTTCAGCGCGGGCACCAGGGTGAGGTGGCCGGCGGCCAAGGAGGACACGCCCACCACGTGCACGTCGGCATCCACGGCGGCGCGGGCAGCCTCGGCCGGGGTCTGGAACAGCGGTCCCACATCCACGTCCATGCCCAGATCGGCGTAGGCGGAAGCCACCACCTTCTGGCCGCGGTCGTGGCCGTCCTGGCCCATCTTGGCGATGAAGATACGCGGGCGGCGACCTTCCTCTGCCTCGAAGGCATCGGCCATCGTGATGGCGCGTTGCACGTTAGACACTTGGCCTTCCTTTCCGACCTCATCCTTGTACACGCCCGAGAGCGTGCGGATCTCGGCCTCGTGGCGGCCAAAGACCTTCTCCAGAGCCATCGAGATCTCACCCACGGTGGCCTTGGCGCGGGCCGCATCCACCGAGAGCTTGAGCAGGTTGAGGGAGAGATCCCCGGCTTCCTTCTCGTCCTCGTGGGCGGCGGCGTAGGTCAGGGCGTCGAGGGCCTTGGTTACTGCCTCTTCATCGCGGTCAGCGCGCAGGCGCTCCAACTTGTCCAGCTGTTCCTGACGCACGCGCGAGTTCTCAACCTTGAGCACCTCGATCTGCTCATCCTCGGCCACCACGTACTTGTTCACACCGATGAGGGCCTGGCGGCCAGAGTCGATGCGGGCCTGGGTACGTGCAGCCGATTCCTCGATGCGCAGCTTCGGGATGCCCTCGGCGGTGGCCTGAGCCATACCGCCGGCGTCCTCCACCTCCTGGATGTGCTTGCGGGCGCGGTTGGCCAGCTCATTGGTGAGCCACTCGATGTAGTAGGAGCCAGCCCACGGATCCACCGGACGCACGGTGCCGGACTCCTGCTGCAGCAGCAGCTGGGTGTTACGGGCAATACGAGCGGAGAAGTCGGTGGGCAGTGCCAGCGCCTCGTCGAGGGCGTTGGTGTGCAGCGACTGGGTGTGGCCCTGGGTCGCGGCCATTGCCTCGATGCAGGTACGCGGCACGTTGTTGTACACGTCCTGGGCGGTCAGCGACCAACCGGAGGTCTGCGAGTGGGTACGCAGCGACTGCGACTTCGGGTTCTTCGGATCGAAGGTGGCCACGAGCTCGCTCCAGAGGAGGCGGCCGGCGCGCAGCTTCGCGATCTCCATGAAGGTGTTCATGGAAATGCCCCAGAAGAAGGACAGACGCGGGGCGAACTTATCCACGTCCAGGCCCACGGCCTTACCGGCGCGGATGTATTCCACACCATCGGCGAGGGTATAGGCCAGCTCCAGGTCGGCGGTCGCACCGGCTTCCTGGATGTGATAGCCCGAGATGGAAATCGAGTTCCAGCGCGGCATCTTCATCGAGGTGTACTCGAAGATATTGGAGATGATGCGCATGGAGGGCTGCGGCGGATAGATGTAGGTGTTACGGACCATGAACTCCTTCAGAATGTCGTTCTGAATAGTTCCGGCCAGCTGCTCCGGCTTCACGCCCTGCTCCTCAGCAGCGACGATGTAGAGAGCCAGAATCGGCAGCACGGCGCCGTTCATGGTCATCGACACCGACACGCTCGAGAGATCAATGCCCTCGAAAAGCTGGCGCATGTCCAAGATGGAGTCGATGGCCACACCGGCCATACCGACGTCGCCCAGCACGCGCTCATTATCGGAGTCGTAGCCGCGGTGGGTGGCGAGGTCGAAGGCCACAGACAGGCCCTTCTGACCGGCGGCAAGGTTGCGGCGGTAGAAGGCATTGGACTCGGCCGCGGTGGAGAAGCCGGCGTACTGGCGAATCGTCCACGGCTGGTTGGTGTACATCGTCGGGTACGGCCCGCGCATGAACGGGGGCATACCGGGGAAGGAATCCAGCGGGTGCGAGGGGGTGTCGTTGACGGCCTCATCGCGGTTGTCACGGGTGAACACGCGGGCGACATCAATGCGCTCCGGGGTGGCCCAGACCTGCTCCTCGCCCTTGATCTCGTCTACGTTGCTAGCCGCTGTGGCCGCCTCGGGGGTACGAGCGACATCAGCGAAATTCGGGATGGTGGTCATTGTCTCCTCACGCTCCCAGCTTCTCGAGCAGCTCGGACAAGGTGCCGGCCGCGTCGATGGTCATGTTTACGTAGCCGTCTGGCTTCTCCTCGGCATCGGCGAAGGACTTCTCTGCGCCGGCCAGCAGGATTTCCTTCACGCCGGCCTCGCGCAGGGCCTTAACGGCCGCTTCGCCGGAGGCAGCGTATTCCTGGTCGGTGCCGCAGATCACCACGATCGGCGACGCCTGTGCCGCGGCGGTGAACTCCTCGGTGCCGGGCTCTACCTGGCCCGGGTTGAGGGCCTGGATACCGCCGGTGGCGAGCAGGTTGGTGGTGAAGCCGGTGCGCACATTGTGCTTGGCCAGCGGGCCCAAAGGAATCAAGCCGATCTGCGGGCGCTCACCCTCGTCGGCGAGGAATTCATCGGAGCGGTCGCGCAGACGCTCGAACTCGGCAGCCCAGCGGCGAATGCCAGGGGTGGCGTCGCGCTTCTCTGGGGGCAAGGGGGTTTCCGCGAGGTTCGGGAACTCGTTGATGCCCGTGACCTTTTTGCGGCGGTGAGCCACGTCCACGCGGGTGATCTCTGCCTGCTTATCCAGTGCGGCCTGCACTGTCTCGGTGGCGGAGGTGAATCCGCCCTCGCCCTCGATGGAGGTGAAGATCTCCCATGCGTTGTCGGCGACCTGGGCGGTCAGCGACTCCACGTAGAAGGAACCGCCGGCGGGGTCGATCACATGACCCAGGTGCGACTCCTCCAGCAGCAGCAGGTTGGTATTGCGGGCGATGCGGTGAGTGAAGTTACGCGAGGCGGTGGGCATGCCCCCGGGCACAGCCGCGTCGAAAGGCAGCACCTCGATGTCCTGGGCTCCGCCGACACCGCCGGCGAAGGCGGCTACGGTCACGCGCAGCATGTTCACCCACGGATCACGCTGAGAGAACATCACCGGCGCGGTCGTCACGTGCACCACAGCCGAACCGGCCTCGGGCACACCGATGACCTCGGCAACGCGGGCCCACAGGGTGCGCAGGGCACGCAGCTTGGCGATCTGCGCGAATTGCTCATCGGTGACGGCCACACGGAAAGCGATCTGGCCGAGCGCCTCCTCGGGCGAGAGCCCGGCGTCGACAAGCGCCCGCAGGTACTCGACACCAGCGGCAATACCGTAGCCAATCTCCTGGATATCGCTCGCCCCCTGGTTGGACAGCGGCACGGTATCCACGAGAATGGCGCGGACCGTGCCGGGGCGCTTGGCGGCAGCCACGGCCAGCTCCACGGCCTCGTCGAGCTCGATGGTCTCGGAGCCGTCATAGACGGCGGTGAGCGGGGCGGCGCCGAGATCGACGTTCACCCCCTGCGCCACATCCTCGCCGGCCTCGTCGATGAGCCGGTAGAGCGCAGATGCCGCGGCAGAGACCTTGGCACCGGCGTTGAGGCGGATCGGGGCGAGATCCAGCAGCACGCCATCGAGGGTCTTTTCCAGATCAGTGCCATCGATGATGAGATGGGTGGTGCCCACCCGCAGGGCGTGCAGGATGTCCTTATTCGCTGTCTCGCCTTCGAAGGACTCGGCCACTCCCCAGCCCTCACGAGCATGAGCAGTCTTATCACCGCGCAGGTACGGGAAGTGTCCGGGAGCAGCTGCCTCTGCGAGCTCATCGGCCCGGTTGTAGAGCGGCTTGATGTCTACATCGTTATAGGTGGCCTTCACCAACTTCTTCCACACATCGAGTGGAACGTCGGCGACATCTTTCTTCTGTACCCGTGCGAACACTTTGGCTACTGCCTTGTGCCACGCGTTCTCCATCTCCGAGTAGTTCTCGGGAAGATCAGCGTTGGGGGTACCGGACTGTGTATCAGTCACAGTGAACCTTCTCCCTTATTGAGCCGTCCCCTACCTGGTATGCAGGCGCCGCGCATAAAGCACATGCCTCACCTTCTGGTGCGGCCGCACGACGCCCGAGTCCAGGTAGAGACCGACTCGCTAGCTTGATTTGTCGCAGAAATATTCTCTTCGAATCGTGACCTTTTCCAGCGCCAGAAATGGTCCCGCAGGGCGGTGCGTCGAGCACCGGTTCCCTGTCGCAGTGCGGGCTCCGTTTCCGCCACGGCAGCGCTCGGGCGCGAGGCGATGTGCTCACACCGAGCCGCCGTATCCGGAGACGGTCACATTCACCTCATCAGTGTAGTGCCAAGCGCCTGCTTCATGTGAAGATTGACGCCGCCGCGAGCAGCCCTGCCCGCGCATAGCTGCAGAACTGCATGGATTCATACTCACCAATGTGGGTAATAAAGCAACACCGCCCTGTTGGTTTGTCCACAGAGTGTGTCCGCAGTCCGTGGGCATATGGGCGGATACGGGCAGGGGCGCTATGCTCAGAGCCCATGCACAGACTCTCCGCCGCCGCGCGCCGCGTAGCTCGCTCGCTGCGTGGAATCGCCCGCGGTTTCCGCGCCCAGTCGCGGCTGCGCCAGGTGGCTATCGTGGGGTGCGTCCTGGCGGTGATCGCGGTGCCGCTACTGGTGGATATTCCCAGCTTGGAGCAGTGGCGCGCCTGGAGCGAGGCTCTGGGCCCAGGGTTCGTGCTGACCTTTGCCCTCATCTACATCGTGGCCACCCAGTTCCCTATTCCCCGCACCGTCTTCACCCTCTCCAGCGGGGTGCTTTTCGGGCCACTGATCGGCATTGTGCTGGCGCTGAGCTGCACTACTATCTCGGCATGGATCTCGTTGAGCGTGGTGCGGGCCTTCCTCAGCGACTGGATCCGCCCCCATCTCACCCACCCAGCGGTGGGGACCATCAACGCCCATCTGCGCCGTCGCGGCTGGCTGGCCGTGACTAGCCTGCGCATGATCGCCGGGGTGCCCTTTTCCATTCTCAACTACGTGGCCGCCATCTCAGAGGTGCCGCGTCGCTGGTTCACCCTCGCCACCCTCATCGGCTCGGCACCAGGCACCATCGCCACCGTGGTGCTGGGATCCGCATTGAGCCACGGCGGCGATGCACGCCTGCTGCTCATCACTATCGCCCTGCTCATCGTGGGCGGCATGGGGATGCTTATCGACGCCCTCCTGCCGCTTCGCCCGGCCTCCACACACCCGCCGCAGCCTTCGGTATAGTCTACGTTTAGGACTTGACTTAAGGGACGCGCACTCGGCCATTATCCAGGCCCGGTGGCGTCCCCTCCCTATGAGTGCAAGGTGAAAAAGGGATCTAGATGTTTGCTGTACACGCCCGTTATCGGGGCCGTTCCACTCACCGCGCCGAGCTGGTGGCACGCTCCGCCGAGGCGCTATCCACCCTCGACGGGGTGGGGACCTTCGATGTCTTAGGCGTGGAGGATATTTGTGCGGCCATCGACTCCGCCCGTGCCACCACTGATACCGCGATGGCACTGCTGAGCGCCGGCGAGTGGGCGGTATCCATCGGGGTGACTCCCCTGTCCAATGACCCCGAGCGGGTGCGGGCCATCGCCACAGCCGCGATGCCGCAGCGCGTGCGCGCGGGCACGGTCAAGGCCCAGATCTCCGCCCCCGGGGTGGATACCGCGGATATCACCGAAGACATTATTGCCGTGTTCGCCCTGCTCAATCATGTCTTCTCCAAGCGCACCCACGAGGGACGCGAGGCCACCGCCTTGGTGCGCCAGGGATTGAATCAGAATGAAGCCGCCGAGGAGCTCGGCATCTCGAAACAAGCGATGTCGCAGCGGCTGCAGGCAGCCGGCTGGCTGGCGGAATCCGCCGGCTGGCAGTTGGCGGTCCACCTATTGCAGCGGGCCGATTCACTCGCCTAGCCCCGATACGCCGCCCCAGACGTGCATGCGGCCCCGTCCCCAGCAGAAGAAGCGTGGGGCGGGGCCGCGTATGCAGTCCTTAGTCCGCGGGCTGCTGCGGTGCGGGTGCCGCCGGAGTATCCGGTAGCGGGCTGGGTGCTGTGTCGAGCGCTGACTGCTGCGGCGCAGCCGTGCCATCCGGTACGGAGGCCTCGATCAAGCGGGCCGGATCGGACTCATCCACCGGCTTATTGGCCACGGCATTAGCGGCGGCCACCGCCGCGGCGATCTCGGGCGCGGATTCGGTATTGAACCAATCCTCGTCCTCATCCACCTCGGCGACGCGCTTGGTTTCCTCATCCACGCCGCTGGGCTCGTAGCGGAACACTCCCTCCTCGTCCTTCTGGGCGAAGGACTTGGCGAAGCGCTCCAAAGAGTCACCGAATTGGGATGGGATCATCCAGGTGGTGTTGCCCTCGCCCTCGGCGATCTTCGGCAGCTTCTCTAGGTACTGATAGGCCAGTACCTCCGGGGTGAGCTTGGAGGCCTTGACTGCGGCATTCACCTTCTGAATAGCGCGGGCCTCACCCTGGGCGCGCAGATAGATAGCGGCGCGCTCACCCTCAGCCTTGAGCATCATGGCCTGCCGCTCGGCTTCGGCGGCGAGAATCGAGGCGTGCTTTTCACCCTCAGCGCCGAGGATACGAGCCTGCTTCTCACCCTCGGCGGTCTTGATGTCCGCCTCGCGCTGGCCCTCAGCAGTGAGGATCATGGCGCGCTTTTCCCGCTCGGCCTTCATCTGCTTCTCCATGGAAGCCTGAATGGAGGATGGCGGATCAATAGCCTTCAGCTCCACACGGGAGATGCGCAGCCCCCACTTCGTGGTGGCATTATCCAGCTCACCGCGGAGACGACGGTTAATCACCTCGCGGCTGGTGAGGGTTTCCTCCAAGGTCATGCCACCGACCACATCACGCAGCGTGGCCACAGAGATCTGTTCCACGCCCACGATGTAGTTGTCCACACCATAGATGGCGCGATCGGGTTCGTTGATTTGGAAGGTCACCACCGTGTCGATAGCGACAGTGAGGTTGTCTTGGGTGATCACGGCCTGCGGCGGGAAGGACACCACCCGCTCACGGGTGTCGACCTTGGCGCGCACCTTATCCACGAAGGGGATGAGGAAGCCGATACCGGGGGCGATCGTCTGAGTGTATTTACCCAGGCGCTCCACCACGGCGGCAGAGCCCTGGGGAACGATCACAATAGAGCGTGCGATAGCGACCGCGACAAACACGATCACTAACGCAAATAATGCGAGAGGAAGAAATTCCATGGCTAGGGTTATGAGCTCTCTTTCCACACGACGGCGGTAGCGCCGTCAATTCTGAGGACATGAACGGTATCGTCCGGCTGATAGGACTCGGCAGGATCAACGGCACGAGCCGACCACAGATCGCCATCGAGGCGAATCAAACCGCGGTGCTCATCTACCGGCTCCACCACTACGGCGGAGCGGCCAGCAAGGGCTGCAAGCGAGCTACCTCGATCAGAGGTAGAGGAGAGCATCTTCTTTCGAAGAACCGGTTTGACGAAGAAGATCATGCTCACTGATACCACTGCGAACACGATGAGCTGCACCCACAAGGAATCGCTGAGCAGCGCGGAACCAGCCCCAGCGAGGGCCCCTGTTCCGAGCATGAGAAAGGTGAGCTCGCCGACGAACATTTCTGCACCGACGAGCGCTATGCCTGCAATGAACCAAATTAGTGCACTCACGCTGTCCAGAATACGTGAAAAAGCACTAAGTGAGGTCTTCCTTAGTTAGCTCGGGAACGGTAACAAAATCCACGAGCCTTTCCACTGCCCCGATGAGCGTGGAATCGAGATCACGGAAGCTGTGCACGGCGTTATATACCCGGTTCCATCCCTCGCGCGGATCGGACCAGCCCACCCGGCGGCAGATCCCTTCCTTCCAGTCTTCGCCATAGGGCACCTCCGGCCATGCTGTGAGACCAAGGCGCTCGGGCTTGACCGCCGCCCAGATATCCACATAGGGGTGACCGGTGACGAACACATCGGGGCCGAGGCGCTCGGTTAAGCGCGTCTCTTTAGAGCCGCGCACGAGGTGATCGGCCAGCACCCCGATACGCCGGCCGGGCCCTGGCTGAAACTCGGCCAGTCGCTGCTCGAGATTATCCAAGCCCTCCAGATATTCCACCACCACGCCTTCGACGCGAAGATCGTGGCCCCACACCTTTTCCACGATCGCGGCATCATGGATACCTTCTACCCAAATGCGCGAGGGGGCGGCGACCTTCGCCTGCACATTGGCTACCTTGCGGGAGCCGGAATTGGAGCGTTGCGGGGCACTCGGTGCCACATAGCGCTGCAGCGTGACCCGCTGGCCCTCCACGAGGAAAGCGCCTGGGCGCAGCACGAATACGCGGCGGGTACCGCGGCGGTCTTCTAGCCGCACCACATCGCCCTCGACAGCCTTTTCATAGCCCACGATGGCACCGACGAACCCGGTGGCCAGCACCTCCACCACCTCGCCTGGGGGCAGCGCCAGCTGCGGGTAGCGGGGCGCGGAGCGGGAGGCGTGACCGGAGAAAATATCAGATGAGTAGCGCGACATATCAGCCCTCTGCAGTAGCGGGTCGGGCAGCCGGCCGGGTGGGCCGTGCCGAAGGACAGCATTCCGGAGAACAGGGTGATCCATTGACCCCGCAGCCATAGCTGGGCTCATGGCCCAAGCGCTGCGGGCTCACCAGCCCACGGGCCTCGAGGATCAACTCCATGATCATCTGCACGAAACGGGGGTTGTGTCCTACCGAGGCAGCGCGATAGACGGAGACATCGCGCTTGTTGGCCGCAGCCACCAGCTCGGTATCGAGATCCCAAATCACCTCGATATGGTCCGAGACAAAGCCAATGGGGAACACGATGAGCTCGCGTACTCCCTTATCAGCCAGGGCCTCCATATGGTCCACAATGTCCGGTTCCAACCACGGGATATGCGGAGCACCGGAGCGGGACTGCCACACCACATCCCAGTCGGTGATTCCGAGCTTGTCCGCGACCAGACGCGCCGCCTCGGCGATCTGGTGGGAATACAGCGCCCCGTCCTCGGGGCGGCCGGAGGCAGCATCGGCCGCGGTGGGGATGGAATGGGCCGTAAACACCATGCGCGCCTGCGGGTGCGCAGCGATAAGTGGCGCCACCTCGTCCACGGCGGCCTGAATGAACGTGGGGTGATCGAAGAACTGCCGCAACTTGGTGAATTCGATCTCCGGCAGCCCCTTCTCGGCAAGGTGGCGGCGCATCCGAGCAATATCCTCGTGGTATTGCTTGCAGCCGGAATATCCCGCCCAGGCGCTGGTGGCGAAAACGTAGGCAGAGCGCACGCCAGCAGCGGCCATGCGCTCGACCGTCTCCTCGGCGAAGGGATGCCAGTTGCGGTTGCCGAAATACACCGGCAGATCCCAGCCATGGGCGGCCAGGCGCTGCTGCAGGTCGGAAATGATCTCACGGTTTTGCTCGTTGAGCGGGCTCACACCATCAAAATGGGCATAGTGCTCACCCACCTCCACGAGCCGCTCATCGGGGATACCGCGACCGCGGGTGACATTGCGCAAAAAGGGCAATACATCATCGGGGCCTTCCGGGCCACCGAAGGAAAGAACGAGCAGTGCATCTGCCTCCGGGACCGAGTCCACGGGAGTTGAATCAGCAGAACGAGGCGATGTCATAGAAAGACACACTACCAACTTCAGCCCTAGCTCCTTCACGCGGCGGCGCCGATGTGTGTCACCTGCGGCTGAGAGACGAGAACGACGCCGCTCTCCGTGGCTCTTTTCCCGCGGGGAGAAAAGTCAGGAGGGCGACGTCGATAAGCGCCAGAGTGCCGGTACTAGATCAGGCGAACCACATAGGGGCTCATGCCGGCCCAGCGGACCGGGGACTTCTTCACATAGGAGCCGGACTGCGGTGCCTCGATCATCATCCCATTGCCCAAGTAGATGGTCACGTGGTGCTGCGCGTGGGTGCCGTAGAAGATGAGGTCACCGCGCTGCATCTGCGAGGGGCTCACCTTGGTACCACGCTGATACTGATAGCCCGAATAGTGCGGCAGGGAGATGCCCACACCAGCGAAGGCGTAGAGCGTCAGCCCGGAGCAGTCGAAGCCGACCTTGTTGTAGTCGCCATAGGAGTCAGCCACGCCGCCATCGCGGATACCCTTCGTGGGGCCATAGGCATTGCCGCCGCCCCAGGCATAGGGCACACCCAGCTGGCTTTCGGCGCGGGCGATCACGGTCTCGATCTTTTGCTGGCGAGTACCAGAGACCACCTCGGTGGCCTGCTCGCTCACATCCTCATCGGTGGTGGTGTTCGCCGTCGCCTCAGTGGTGTTTTCCCCCGACACGGCTGCCACCGTGGTTGCCTCGGCGTCCTCATCGGTGGGATAAGGATTGTCCAAGGCAGTGTGGTCCGGCTCATTGGCGGCGACCACGGCCTCGGCGGCTTCCTGGGAGGCACGCTGGGCTTCTTCGCGGGCGGCCTGAGCCTTCTCCTCATCCTCGGCAGCCTTCTCCGCTTCGCGCTGGGCGGCTTCGGCCTCTGCGCGCTTCGCCTCGGCCTCCTTGCGGGCCTGCTCGCGCTCTGCGGCACGAGCCTTCTCCGCTTCCTCGGCGGCCTTGGCAGCGGCTTCGGCTTCCTTGCGGGCCTGTTCTTCCCGCTCCTGCTTGGCGCGACGCTCCTCGGCGGCCTTTCGCTCTTCCTCAGCCTTGCGCTTGCGCTCTTCTTCCGCGCGCTGGTACTCCTCGTACTCGCTGCGCTGGGAGTTCAGCTCATCGGCGTGGCCACGGGCGGCGTCGAGCTGCGCCTGAGCCTCGGCCTGCTCGCGCACGAGCTCGGAGCGACGGGCTTCCGCCTCTTCCAGTTGGCGGGAGCTCTCGTCGATTTGGTTGCGGGCGTCTTGCTCCGCGTCCTCGGCGGCGCTGAGCTGCTCATCGGCCTGCTGGCGGGCCTGGCGCAGCAAGGACTCGGCATTGGCTTTAGCGGTGCGCAGTGAATCCAGATCCCGGATAGCGTCCTTTTGCTCCTCCGCCCGCTGCCGCAGATAGGTCAAGCGGTCCAACGCATCGTCGGACGTGGAGGATCCGACGAGATCATTGAGGGAGGAGGGAGATACCGAGCGGCGATAGGCCGAACGGGCGATCTCATTCAGCAGTTCCTGGGCCTCGGCGATATCCGCCTGGCTCGCATCCAGCTCCTCGCGGGCCGTCTGGGCTTGCTGGCGCGATAGCTCGGCCACCGCACGGGCATCCTGCAGATCCACCAAGGCCTTATTCACGGCTTCGCGGAGGGCACCCATCTCGTTTTCGATCGCAGCAATGGACTCGGCGGCATCCGCGACGGTGTTCGCCAATTGGGCGACACTCTGCGAGGAGGAATCCACAGCACTTATGGCGTCCTGGATGGCCTCATCGGATGGATTACTCGGCGCTGCGTGGACGGACGTCGAAGCCAGCACGCACACAAGCGAGGAGGAAACAAGCGTCATCAGTGCACGGCGTGCGCGCCGCCGAGGGAAACGACCTCGGTGCTCGGTAGACGTGGCCACAAATTCTCCTTAGGCGCTATCGAAAACTAGATCAGAACTACTCCTATTCCCGCCTCGGCCGCCTTTTTAAGACACGCCGAGATCAGGATAGGGATGCAGCGGCCGCAGCCTTGCCCGCGGGAACCGGGCGTGCGGCAGCCGCACCATCTATCGGCCAGTGAGTACCGCACGGCTATCACTATCTAAGCGCCGCGTCTTCCTCTCGAGTTCTGCTCTCGTTCTCTCCTGCGACCACGGCTAAAAGCAAGCTTCCCCACGTGCTCTTCGGTGTGGCCATACTCCATCGCAGTGCGCCACAGGCCGCACCTTTGATTGCGGACCACGCGTCTGTGATGAATGCGGGTAAAAACCAGCAGTCACTGAACTCGATATGAAGATATCCCGCCGCCGGCATGGCGCCAGAGGCGAGGGCGTTGTCCTGGATCACCCCGCCGCGTGAAGCGGCGCTGTGGAACAACTGTGGCGTCTGAAGGTGATAGGGGCTGAGAGACTCTCGTCTTTCGAACCCAGCACTACTCACAAGCTGACAATGGAAACATTAGGACACAATCGGCACCAATAACCAGACAATCCACTTGAGTCACACGAGTAAAGCCCTGCCCCATGACTGTGCGGGCGGCTCACCTGCAGACTTAGCTTTATCAAAACTATATGTGAGTTTCGTCACTTGGGCGGAGATATCGGCGTGTCACGCTGCGAAAAGGAGTGAAGGTAGTGTTCGACTTTCGAACACGCCTGAACGCTAGGTTTAGTACTGTCTAGCCTGTGGGCTTTACCTGTGGTGAAGCTTCGCGCTCCAGCGAACACTAAAGGCCGTTGCGGCGGCCACAAGGGCAAGCGTTCCAATAACTAGAGGTACAGCCCCTACGCTTGACTCGGGAAGCTCTTCGACCACCTCACGCGCTCCGAGGACATAATCCTTTGTGGTGGCGAGCTCATACTGCACACTTTCGATATCGGCGCGGGCATGCTCGCTCGAGACCACCGCGGCACTGCCGGGAGTGCGCACCATCATCAAGCTGGAGTCCGTGGCATCGGCGGCCGCCTGTGCAATATCGCGTTCATCCCCCGGCCCCGGCTGCGTCGCACCCAGCACGATGATCCCGGGGTTTTCATACCCCTCGCCCGCGGCCATCTCCACGACCTCCACGAGCTTGGCGTTGAGCGCCGCATTGCCCTCATGCTCATAGCTAAAGGCCACCCCGTCCTCCTCCAGCTGGGCAATTATGGAGGCCATGTCTATAGAGCTCGGAACCATGGATGCTGTATCGCTTTCTTGCTTATCGACGCTCACTCGCCGCCCCTCGGGACACCCCTCGTTAAGGGGGGCGGATCATTGCCCCCTGAGTCTAGTGCACCACTCACCCAGATCGAGCAGCCGCGCGGAGGACATATATATTGCCCAATTCTTTGCCCACACGTGCCCTAATCTCCTCCATCTCCACGGCATTGCGGCTACCATAGATAGATAGGTGCGGCGTGACGCACGCCGCCGTTTTCACCCCCGCGATGGGGTGGAAGCGCTGGCTGCACCGCGTTGCCCGCCCAATCTTTATTAAACATAACGAGCGTACTGTTATGCTGGTTTGGGTTCGCACCGGATACCAGTGCCCATGCATGTGAGTGGCACGGATTCGGGGCGCCGCGAGGGAGGAGTCAGCCTAAGACGAACCGCCCCTCGCAGCAGTTCACTCATATTTTCTAGGAAACGGAGCTTTACGTGACTGAAAGCAATAACTCCTTCGATGCGAAGAAGACGCTCGAGGTCGGCGATAAGTCTTATGACTACTTTGCCCTCGATGCCGTCGATGGCATGGAGAAGCTGCCCTACTCTCTGAAGGTTCTCGCCGAGAACCTTCTGCGTACCGAGGACGGGCTCAACACCACCGCCGACCACATCAAGGCACTCGCCAACTGGGATCCGGAGGCGGAGCCGGACACCGAGATTCAGTTCACCCCGGCCCGCGTGCTCATGCAGGACTTCACCGGTGTGCCCTGTGTGGTGGACTTGGCCACCATGCGTGAGGCCGTGTCCAGCCTGGGCGGCAACCCTGATCAGGTGAACCCCCTGAACCCGGCCGAGATGGTTATTGACCACTCCGTGATCGTCGAGGCCTTCGGCCGTTCCGACGCCCTGGAGCGGAACGTGGACATCGAGTACCAGCGCAATGAGGAGCGCTATAAGTTCCTCCGCTGGGGCGCCGAGAACTTCTCCAACTTCCGCGTGGTGCCTCCGGGAACCGGCATCGTCCACCAGGTGAACATCGAGTACCTGGCCCGCGTCGTCTTCGACAACGAGGGTCTCGCCTACCCCGATACCTGCATCGGCACCGACTCCCACACCACCATGGAAAACGGCCTCGGCATCCTCGGCTGGGGTGTCGGCGGTATTGAGGCAGAGGCCGCTATGCTCGGCCAGCCCGTATCCATGCTGATCCCGCGCGTCGTGGGCTTCAAGCTCACCGGCGAGATCCCCGCCGGCGTGACCGCCACCGACGTGGTGCTCACCATTACCGATATGCTCCGCCAGCACGGCGTGGTGCAGAAGTTCGTCGAGTTCTACGGCAATGGCGTGAAGCAGGTGCCGCTGGCCAACCGCGCCACCATCGGCAACATGTCCCCCGAGTTCGGTTCCACCTGTGCGATCTTCCCGATCGACGAGGAGACCACTAAGTACATGCGCCTGACCGGCCGCCCCGAGGAGCAGGTTGCTCTGGTCGAGGCCTACGCCAAGGCCCAGGGCATGTGGCTGGAGCAGGACGCCCCCGAGGCCAAGTACTCCGAGTACCTCGAGCTGGACCTCTCCACCGTGGAGCCCTCCATCGCTGGCCCGAAGCGCCCGCAGGACCGCATCAAGCAGTCCGAGGCCAAGGAGCAGTTCCGCAAGGATCTGCCGGACTACTGCTCTGCTGAGCCGGTCGACGCCTCCGAGCCCGCCAAGCGTATGGACCACGAGGGTCCGACCGGCGAGTCCGATGGTGAGTCCAACTACAACGCCTCCCGCTCCGGCCACGGCGAGTCCGCCGCTGTGGGCGCCGAGGGCCGCCAGTCCAACCCGGTCGTGGTGCAGTCCCCGCACGGTGGCGAGTTCACCATCGACCACGGCATGGTGGCTATCGCCTCCATCACCTCCTGTACCAACACCTCCAACCCCTCCGTGATGCTCGGCGCTGGCCTGATCGCCCGCAAGGCCGCGGCGAAGGGCCTGAAGGCAAAGCCATGGGTGAAGACCATTTGCGCCCCCGGTTCCCAGGTTGTGGACGGCTACTACAAGCGCGCTGATCTGTGGAAGGACCTGGAGGCCATGGGCTTCTACCTTTCCGGCTTCGGCTGCACCACCTGTATCGGTAACTCCGGCCCGCTGCCGCAGGAGATCTCGGACGCCATCAACGAGCACGACCTCACTGCGACCGCCGTGCTCTCCGGTAACCGTAACTTCGAAGGCCGCATCTCCCCCGATGTGAAGATGAACTACTTGGCCTCCCCGATCATGGTGATCGCCTACGCCATCGCCGGCACCATGGACTTCGATTTCGAGGCCCAGCCGCTCGGCCAGGACCAGGACGGCAACGATGTCTTCCTCAAGGACATCTGGCCCTCCACCCAGGAGATCGAGGACGTCATCGCCGAGTCCATCTCTCGCGACATGTACGTCGAGGACTACGCCGATGTGTTCAAGGGCGACGAGCAGTGGCGCTCCTTGGACATCCCCACCGGCAAGACTTTCGCATGGGATGATGATTCCACCTACATCCGCAAGGCTCCCTACTTCGATGGCATGCAGTCCGAGCCGGCTCCGGTGGAGGACATCCACGGTGCTCGCGTGCTCGCGAAGCTCGGCGACTCCGTCACCACCGACCACATCTCCCCCGCCTCCTCCATTAAGCCCGGCACCCCCGCCGCGCAGTACCTGGACGAGAACGGAGTGGAGCAGCAGGACTACAACTCCCTGGGCTCCCGCCGTGGTAACCACGAGGTGATGATGCGCGGTACCTTCGCCAACATCCGCCTGGCTAACCAGCTGGTGGATGTGACCGGCGGCTACACCTTGGACTTCACCAAGGATGACGCTCCGCAGTCCTTCATCTTCGACGCCTGCGAGAACTACAAGGCCGAGGGCACCCCGCTGGTCGTGCTCGCCGGCAAGGAGTACGGCACCGGTTCCTCCCGTGACTGGGCTGCTAAGGGCACCCTGCTGCTGGGTGTGAAGGCCGTGATCACCGAGTCCTTCGAGCGTATTCACCGCTCCAACCTGATCGGTATGGGCGTCATGCCGCTGCAGTTCCCAGAGGGCGAGTCCCACGAGTCTCTGGGCCTGACCGGCCACGAGACCTTCGACATCACGGGCATCGAGGAGTTCAACAACGACTCCATCCCGAAGACCGTGCACGTCACCGCCACCGCGGAAGACGGCTCCACCACTGAGTTCGACGCCGTTGTGCGTATCGACACCCCCGGTGAGGCCCAGTACTACCGCCACGGCGGCATCCTGCAGTACGTGCTGCGCAACATGGTCAAGAGCTAGGTCCTAGCTCAGACGTGAGACAAGGCGGGCAGGAAGCATCCAATGCCACCTGCCCGCCTTTGTCGTGAAGAAAGTAGGTGCGGGACTATGCCTCGAGTCAGTTCGAGTGACCTCAATCGGCGCCGCCAAGGCATTCTCGACGCGGCGCGGGCCTGCTTTGCCCAGCACGGCTACGAAGGCGCCACTGTGCGCCGGCTGGAAGAAGCCACGGGAAAATCCCGCGGTGCGATCTTCCACCACTTCAACGATAAAGAGCACCTCTTCTTGGCACTCGCCCGAGAAGACGCTGCCCGCATGGCGGAAGTGACCGCCCGGGAAGGCCTAGTGGAGGTGATGCGCGATATGCTGCACCACCCTGAGCGCTATGACTGGCTCTCCACCCGGCTAGAGATCTCGCGCATGCTGCGCACCGATCCCCACTTCCGCTCGCTCTGGCAGCAGCATCAGGCGGTGCTGGATGAGGCCGTGCGCTCTCGCCTCAGCGACAATGCCAGCCGCGGTCGGATGCGCGATGACGTAGAAGTGGATGTGCTCATGGTCTACCTCGAGACCTTTATGGATGGATTCATCTCTCAGCTCGTGAGCGGCCAAGAACCTGCCCACTTGGAGCAGGTTCTCAACCTCATCGAGGAAACCATCCGCGGCCGTTAAAACAGCCCCGAGATTCGCCCGCTGCCATCGACATCAATGCCGTTGGCGGCGGGTATTTTCGGCAGCCCCGGCATGGTCATCACATCGCCGGTGAGAGCGACGACGAAGCCAGCGCCAATCTTGGGAATCAGCTGCCGCACATGCAGGGTGTGGCCCTCAGGCGCGCCCAGCTGGCTCGGATCATCGGAGAAGGAATATTGCGTCTTGGAGATCACCACGGGCAGGGTGTCCCAGCCATGATCGCGCAGCACCTGGAGATCCTTGCGGGCCTGCTTGCTGAACTCCACATCCGCCGCACCGTAGACGGTGGTGGCAATGGTGGTGATGGAGGCCTCCACGCCCTCGGCGGGGTCATAGAGCGGAGCCGGGTTATTGCGCCCAGAGTTCATCTCCTCGGCCACCGCGGCCGCCAGCTCGGCGGCACCGGCGCCTCCCTCGGACCATACCTGGGTATCCACCACGGCGAAGCCGGTACGCTCGGACCACTCCTGCAGCACCGCCCGCTCCGCATCGCTATCGGAGACGAAGCGGTTGAGCGCCACCACGGGATGCGCTCCGATGGTGTCGATAGTGCGGCAGTGCCGCTCAAGATTCGCCAGACCAGCTCGCAAGGCATCGAGATTCTCCTCATTGAGAGCCTCGCGCTCTACCCCGCCGTTGTACTTCAGGGAGCGGATGGTGGCGACCACGACCACCGCATCGGCGGAGATCTCGCCCATGCGGCACTTGATGTCAAAGAACTTTTCCGCGCCCAGATCGGAGCCGAATCCGGCCTCGGTCACCACCACATCAGCATGACGCATGGCGGTCGTGGTGGCGATGAGCGAGTTGCAGCCATGGGCGATATTGGCGAAGGGGCCGCCGTGCACGAGAGCCGGGGTGCCGCCCAAGGTTTGCACGAGGTTGGGGTGAATGGCATCGGCCATGAGGGCGGTCATGGCGCCCTCAGCGTGCAGATCGCCCGCGGTCACGGGCTCGCCGTCGGTGGTGAAGCCAATCACGATGCGGGCGAAGCGCGCCTTGAGATCCTCCAGATCGCTGGCGAGACAGAGAATGGCCATGATCTCGCTGGCTGCAGTGATATCGAAGCCGGTCTCGCGCGGCACGCCGTGGGCGCGACCACCCAAGCCGATCACGGCGGTACGCAGCGCCCGATCATTGACATCGAGGCAGCGTTTCCAGGTGATGCTGCGGGGATCGATACCGAGCTCATTGCCCTGGTGTAGGTGATTGTCGATCATTGCCGCCAAAGTGTTGGTGGCGGTGGAAATGGCGTGGAAATCTCCGGTGAAGTGCAGGTTGATGTCTTCCATGGGCACCACCTGGGCATAGCCGCCGCCGGCGGCGCCGCCCTTGATACCCATGACGGGGCCGAGCGAGGGCTCGCGCATAGCCACGATGGTGTTGTGGCCGGCAGTGCGCAAGGCATCGCCCAAGCCGATGAGCACGGTGGATTTTCCTTCCCCGGCGGGGGTGGGCGACATGGCGGTGACGAGCACCAGCTTGGCGTCGGCGGGCTTCTCGATGCTCGAGGTGATATCCACCTTGGCCTTGCGGGTGCCATAGGGGATCAATTCTTCGTCGCTGAATCCAGCGCGATGGGCGATATCAGTGATGGGCTCAAGGGTGTGAGCCTGGGCAATGTCAACGTCCGAGGGTTGGGTGCGAGAACTCATAGTATCCATCGTAATGAACGCTCGGACACAGCATGTATTGACAAAATAGACCAAGCGGTATGTACACTGTCTGCCATGCGTACTTTCTTGGTGGTTTCCCCTCGTCTGGGCCATGCGGTGGCCCGCGCAGAATTCGACGACTTCCTCAACACTGCAGGACTCGACGCCACCGAGATGGAGCACTACATGCTCGACTCCCCCACAGCGCAGCTGCCGGATCTCCGCCGCTACGCCGGGGTGTTCATCGGCGGCAGCCCCTTCAACGTGACCAATGAGCACTACAGCGAGCACCAATTGGCCGTCCATGAGCAATTGGATGCCATCCTGCACTCCCCCGTGCCGAGCCTTTTCGTCTGCTTCGGTACCGGCTTTAGCCAAGCCGTCCGTGGCGGCGAGGTCGGAAATACCCATCCCGAGGTAGCTGGGCTGACCACGGTGACGCTGAGCGATGCCGCCGCCAGCGATCCCTTAACCGCCGGGATGCCCACGACCTTCCGCGCCATGACCGGCCATAAAGAAAACGTCGTGACGCCCGCACCGGGTTCCACGGTTCTCGCCACGGGCCCCGGCGGGTTCGCGCACATGCTCCGCACCCACGAGCATTCCTGGGCCACCCAGTTCCACCCCGAGATGAATGCCGCGGGCATGAAGCGTCGCATGAGCTTCTATATGAACGACGGCTACTTTGCCCAGGACGATTATGAGCGCATCTGCGCGGAACTCGATGCCGCCGATGTCAGCCCCGCCCACACAATCGTGCACAACTTCATCGCCTTCGCCCGTGACTATGTTCCGCAGTCGCCGGCGCTGCGCGCACCCGCGCTCTAGGCGCTGGCCGCGGGCGCGGTGCTGGGCGGCGAGGTGGCGTCGATAAGCATCCGCTAGCCGAGGGTGTCTGGGTGGTGTGGTCTAATAAGACCATGATCGCAATCATGACAGTCACCGGTTTGGACCACACCGGCATCATTGCTGCCGTCTCCACCAAGTGTGCAGAGCTGGATGTGAACATCCTCAACGTCTCTCAGACCATCATGGATAAGTACTTCACCATGATTCTGCACTGCGAATTCGACGATTCCGTCCGTGGCATCTCCGATGTGCAGAACGCCATGAAGGAAGTGGAGGCCGCCGAGAAGCTGGAAATCCGCGTCCAATCGGAGGCCATTTTCTCCGCCATGCACAGCATTTAGCGGGAGCCCCTCCGCGAGTAGTCGATACCACATCCGAGAGAGAAGACACATGGATTCCCGCTACCGTCAGGGCAATAGCCTTGACATTCTTGAAACCATTGAGATGATCGAACGCTACCGCCTGGATATCCGGACGGTAACAATGGGCATCAACCTCATGGGATGCATTCGTTCCACCATGAGCGCCACCGCCGAGGCGGTCTATGAGCGCGTGGTCTCCGCCGCCGAGAATCTCGTTCCGGTGTGCCAAGAGATCGAACGCGAGCTCGGCATCCCAATCGTGAATAAGCGCATCTCCATCACCCCCGTGGGCGTATTGGCCTCTGCCGTAGACGGCAACCCCGTGGAGATCGCCCGCGCCCTCGACCGGGCGGCCGCCGAAGTGGGAGTGAACTTTATCGGCGGCTATTCCGCCCTGGTAGATAAGGGCGCTACCCCCGGAGAGAAACGGCTCATCGCCTCCCTTCCCGAGGCGCTCAGCACCACCGATGTGGTCTGTGGCTCGGTGAATGTGGCAAGCTCCCGCGCCGGAATCAACATGGATGCCGTGGCCACGCTGGGCCACATCATCAAGGAGTGCGCGGAGAATACCGCGGATCGCTCGGCCATCGCCTGCGCCAAGCTGGTCGTGTTTGCCAACTCGGTCTCAGATAACCCCTTCATGGCCGGGGCCTATCACGGCCTCGAGGAGCAGGACGTGGTGATCAACGTCGGCGTCTCCGGCCCCGGAGTGGTCGATCGCGCCGTCGGCAGCCTCGCCGGCGCCTCGCTGAACCAGGTGGCCGAAGAGATTAAGCGCGCCGCATTCAAAATCACCCGCACCGGCCAGCTGGTGGGCGTGATGGCCGCCGAGCGACTCGGAGTGGACTTCGGCATCGTGGACCTCTCCCTCGCCCCCACCGCCGAATTGGGCGACTCGGTGGCGCACATTCTCGAGCACATGGGCCTCGACCAAGTAGGCACCCATGGCACCACCGCGGCGCTCGCCCTGCTCAACGATGCCGTGAAGAAGGGCGGGCTCATGGCCTGCTCCCGCGTCGGCGGGCTATCTGGCTCCTTCATCCCCGTCTCCGAGGACAAGGGCATGATCGATGCGGTGCGCTCGGGCGCGATCAGCATCGACAAGCTGGAGGCCATGACCGCCATCTGCTCGGTGGGCTTCGACATGATCGCCATTCCCGGCGACACCCCGGCCTCGACCATCTCCGGTCTCATCGCCGACGAGGCGGCCATTGGCGTGATGAACCATAAGACCACCGCCGTGCGCGTGATCCCGGTACCGGGCGCGCAGGTCGGCGATGAGGTGGACTTCGGCGGGCTTCTGGGCTACGCGCCCGTCATGCCCGTGAATACCGTGGGCAATCAGGCCTTCATCGACCGCGGCGGCTTCATCCCCGCGCCCGTGCACGGTTTCCGCAACTAGGCACCGGCGCCGCGGGGCGCCTCGCGGCGGCACGCTGCGCTGTTGCCTTAGGCGAGCTCCACAATCTCGAGATAGGACTCGTTCCACAGATCCTCGGTGCCATCGGGTAGCACGATCACGCGCTCGGGCTCGAGGGCTTCCACCGCGCCCGGATCGTGGGTGACGAGCACCACCGCTCCGGTGTAGGTGCGCAAAGCATCGAGCACCTGCTCGCGGGATTGCGGGTCGAGGTTATTGGTGGGCTCGTCCAGCAGCAGCACATTGGCGCGCGAACTCACCAGCGTGGCCAAGGCCAGGCGGGTTTTCTCACCACCAGAGAGGGTGCCGGCGCGCTGCTCGAGCTGATCGCCGGAGAACATGAACGCACCGAGAAGACCACGCAGGTCCTGCTCATTGGCATCGGGGCAGGCGTTGATGGCGTTCTCCCATACGCTCGCCTCGGTATCGATGGTGTCGTGCTCCTGGGCAAAATAGCCGATCTTTAGGCCATGACCGCTGACGATGCCGCCTTCGCCATCGGTGCGTTCCACCCCGGCGAGCAGTTTGAGCAGCGTCGTCTTGCCGGCACCATTGAACCCGAGCACCACTACGCGCGAGCCCTTATCAATGGCCAGATCCACCCCAGCGAAGACCTCGAGGGAGCCATACATTTTGGTCAGGCCCTGCGCGTTGAGCGGTGTCTTGCCGCAGGGTGCTGGGGTGGGGAAAGAAATGGAGGCCACACGGTCGCTCACGCGCACCTCGTCGAGGGAGTCCACCATTTTCTCCGCGCGGGCGGCCATCTGCTTGGCGGCCTTCGCCTTGGTGGCCTTCGCGCCCAGCTTCGCCGCCTGCTGTTTGAGGGCGGCGGCCTTCTTCTCCGCATTGGCGTGCTCGCGCCGGCGGCGCGCCTCGTCCGTGGCACGGGCGTCTAGGTACTTCTTCCAGCCCATGTTGTAGACATCGGCTTCGCCGCGCACCGCGTCCAAGAACCACACCTTGTTACACACGGCCTCGAGGAGCTCGACGTCGTGGGAAATCATGATCAGCCCACCCTCGTGCTTGGAGAGGAACTCCCGCAGCCAGGTAATCGAGTCCGCGTCGAGGTGGTTGGTGGGCTCATCGAGCAGCAGCGTGGTCGCCGAGCGCCCCGAGCCGGCGGTGGCCGCGAAAAGGATTTGCGCCAGCTCGACACGGCGACGCTGCCCACCGGAGAGCGTTTTCAGTTGCTGCTCTAAGACGCGCTCCTCGAGGCCGAGCGCATGGCAGATGCGGGCAGCTTCGCTATCGGCCTCATAGCCGCCGAGAGAGTGATAGCGTTCCTCCAGCCGAGCATATTTGCCGATCGCGGCATCCCGCTTGGCATCAGAGAGCGTGGATTCCATGATCTCTTGCTGCTTATCCATACTGCGCCGGATCTGATCCAGCCCCCGAGCAGACAGCACGCGATCCCGGGCGGTCTGCTCGATATCGCCCTCCTTGGAATCCTGGGGCAGATAACCGATCTCGCCGCTGCGGGTAACGCTACCGCCATAGGGCTCGCCCTCCCCCGCGAGGATGCGCATGGTGGTGGTTTTTCCTGCGCCATTGCGCCCCACCAAACCGATACGATCACCGGGCTGCACGCGCAGCTGCTGCCCCGGTGCGTTGAGCAGGGTGCGGGCGCCAACTCGGACTTCAAGATCATTGGTTACAATCACAAACAGCCAAGATAGCAGGTGCACCTTGGCATCGATGCGGCGAGGCGGCGCGAACGGCACGGGGTGGCACATGACTCGGGGCCACGGCCATCACCGAGCCTGCGTGCTCCCACCCATCGGCGGCGGCGAACACCGACAACAACCGGAAGGTAAGCGTGCGCATAGCGATACTCGGACTAGGGCCGGCCGGGGCGATGGTGGCGCTGCGCGCCGCAGCCCGCGGCTGGGAGATCGACGCCTATGACCCGAACGGACTGCGGCAGTGGAACGCCACCTATGGCCTGATCGATCATCAGCTGCCCACCTGGCTGGAGCCGCTACTCGGGCCGCCGACTCCCATGCAGGCCAGCGGCAGGAGCGCTCAATTGCAGCCGCTGCCCTTCTGCTATCGCATGCTGGACAATGCCGCGGTGCACGAGGCCGTAGAGCGGCTGTGCCGGGCAGATCGGCTCCGAGTTCACCCCGAGGCTGTTCATAGCGCCGCCGATGTGAGCGCCGATGCGATCATCGATTGCCGTGGCGCCAACCCGCAGCGGGCGCTCTGGCAGGTCGCCGTCGGCCGGCTGCTGCCCGCGGCCCCGCCGCAGGATACGCCGGTATTCATGGATTGGCGGCAGCCCACGACCCAGCAGCAGCTGCCGCCGAGTTTCCTCTACACCCAGCGGGTGCAGGGGCAGTGGCTGTGGGAGGAAACCATCCTCGCCACCGATATCGATTGCACTGATGCCGCTTCACGACGCCATCTCCTCGCTCTTCTCCGCGAGCGGCTCGACACCCGCCTAGCGGACCATTTCGCGGATCCAGGCGCAGGCGCAGCCGCGCAGGAGGATGAGGAGATCGTGTTCATCCCGATGGGCACCTATGGCCGGCCGCTGTCCGGTGCTTGGGCGTGCGGGGCGCGAGCTGGGGCGATTAATCCCGCCACTGGCTATTCGGTGGCTGACACCGCACGCAGCGTCGATCCCCTGCTGGATCGGCTCGCCGCGGCCGAGCGCTCTGTTTTTCCGGCTCTGCGTATGCCGCAGCCACGGCGCTGGCTGGCTCATCTGCTGCGCAATATCGGCGCCCAGTTGATTACCCAGGCCTCTGGCCCGCAGCTGCAGGACTTCTTCGGCTGTTTCTTCGCCTTGCCTGCGGCGGATCAGCTGGCGTATGTCACCGGCGAGGATGCGTGGGCGGTAGCGCGCACCATGGTCCGGCTGCAGAGCCGCATCAGCCTGCGCCACCCCTTTCTGCGCCCGCTGTGGCGGCGGCCGTGGGCGATTGTGCTTCCCGCGCTGCTGCGTAGTAGCACAAAGCGCCGCCGTATCGCCGCGGGTGTGCGGTGAGATACGACGGCGCCGTGGCTGTAGGCGACGGTGGCTCGCGCTTAGACGGAGAAGCCGAGCGCGCGTAGCTGCTCGCGGCCTTCCTCGTTGATCATCTGCGGGCCCCAGGCGGGCATCCATACCCAGTTGATCTGGAGTTCGCTGATTTCGCCCTCGAGGTTCGTGAGCACGGCGGTATTGGCCTGCTCTTCGATGACCCCCTGCAGGGGGCAGGCGGGAGAGGTCAGCGTCATGTTCACCATGGCGGTGCTCTCCCCTTCGATCCAGATGTCATAGACCAAGCCGAGATCAACAACGTTGATGCCGAGCTCGGGGTCGATCACATCCATGAGGTATTCCTCTACTTTGCCGGCGAGCGCTAGCTGCTCAGGGGTGCGCTCGGCGGGTGGTTGCGGCTGCTCGGCGGCCGCGTCGATGGTGGTGTCCTCGGTCTCGGGCGTGGTGTGTTCTTCAGACATGCGTCCTCGCTTTGGTGTGGGTAGCTGCTCGGGCTGGCGGTGGTGTGGCTCTAGGCGGCGGGGTCGGCGCCGGCATCATACGTGGCGGCCTCGAAGGCTTTCCAGCCCAGAAGAGCGCACTTCACGCGGGCTGGGTATTTCGAGACGCCGGCAAAGGCGATGCCATCGCCAATGATCTCGTCATCGCCCTCGATGGTGCCGCGGGAGGTGACCATCTTCTCGAACTCGGCGAGAATCGCGAAGGCCTGCTCCACGGACTTGCCCACGATCTCCTCTGCCATCACCGAGGTGGAGGCCTGGCTAATCGAGCAGCCGATGGCCTCATAGGAGACGTCCTCCACGGTGGACTTGTCCTCGGACAGTCGCACGCGCAGGGTGAGCTCATCGCCGCAGGAGGTATTCACATGATGCACTTCCGCGTTGAAGGGTTCGCGCAGCCCTGCGTGTTGGGGGTTTTTATAGTGATCCAAGATCACTTCTTGATACATGTTTTCCAGCTTCATCAGCCTGGACTAGCCCTTCTGCAATACAAAGTCGGATTTTCGCACGGGGTATTCCGCGGTGCAGGCGTGCACACGCCCGCCTCAAGCTATCAACCTATCTCCCCGATCTTAGCGGCTTGGGGAAATGGTGGCCGTGGCCGCCTGTGCTATCAGCGGCTCAGGCCAAAGAACGAGCGGGCGGCCGTGATGGCCTCAACGAGGGCGTCAATCTCCGATTTCTCGTTGTAAAGGTAGAAGCTCGCCCGCGCGGTGGCTTGGACACCCAAGGTGGTGTGCGCCGGCCAGGCGCAGTGGTGGCCCACCCGGATGCACACGCCGTGATCGTCGACGACCTGCCCCAGATCGTGCGGATGAATGCCCTCCACCACGAAGCTCACGGCACTACCCCGATTCTCGGCGGTGGTGGGGCCAATGATGCGCAGCCCCTCGATCTGCTGCAGCTGCTCCAAGGCATAGGCGGTGAGTTCGTGCTCGTGGGCGGCAATCGCCTCCATCCCCACCTCTTCGAGATAGGCCACCGCAGCGCCGAGCCCCACGACTTGGCTCGTCATCTGGGTGCCGGCCTCATAGCGTTGCGGCGCCACCGTATAGGTGGAGCCGTCCATGTTCACCTTCTCGATCATGGAGCCGCCGGTGAGGAAGGGCGGAAGGCAATCCAGCAGTTCTTGGCGGCCATAGAGTACACCCACTCCCGTGGGGCCGAGCATCTTGTGCCCGGAAAAGGCGGCGAAGTCCACCCCCAGCTGATGCAGATCGACGGGCATATGCGGCACCGACTGGCAGGCATCGAGCACGAAGAGTGCCCCTACCTCGTGGGCGCGGCGCACGGCTTCCTCGACATCGAGCACGGCTCCGGTCACATTGGACTGGTGGGTCAGTGCCACCACCTTGGTGCGGGGGCTGAGCTCGAGGGAATCGAGGTCGATACGACCATCTTCGGTGCTGCTGTACCAGCGAAGGGTGGCGCCTGTACGTCGCGCCAGCTCCTGCCAGGGCACGAGATTGGCGTGGTGTTCCAGCTCGGAGACCACGATCTCATCCTCTGCGCCCACGGCGTAGCCGCCGGAGCGATCATCGCCGAGAATATAGGCGACCTCGTTGAGGGCCTCGGTGGCATTTTTGGTGAAGGCGATCTCCCCTACCGATGCGCCCACGAAGCCAGCGATACGCTCGCGGGCCTGCTCGTAGTCATCGGTGGCTTCCTCAGCCAGCTGATAGGCCCCGCGGTGCACGGGGGCATTGTGGTGGAAGAGGAAGTCTCGCTCCGCATCCACTACCTGACGAGGGCGCTGGGCGGTGGCGCCAGAATCCAGATAGATCAGCGGGCGCTCTTCGCGCACCGTGCGGCTCAGGATCGGGAAATCCGTGCGAATCCGCGCGGTATCGACAGGGCTCTGCCGTTCTGCCATGGGTGATTCTCCTCTAGGGGTGTCTCGGTCGAGGTGATCGCAGCGGCGGCGACTACTCGCTGGGCTACTACTTAATGAACTTCTCGTAGCCTTCTGCCTCGAGCTGCTGGGCGAGCTCGGGGCCGCCGGACTCCACCACGCGACCAGCGGCGAAGACGTGCACGTAATCGGGCTTCACGTAGTTGAGGATGCGCTGGTAGTGGGTGATCATCAGCACGCCACCGTTCTCGCGCTCCTTATAGCGGTTAATGCCCTCGGAGACGATGCGCAGAGCGTCGACGTCCAGACCGGAGTCGGTCTCGTCCAGCACAGCGAACTTCGGCTTCAAAAGGCCGAGCTGCAGCACCTCGTGGCGCTTCTTCTCGCCACCGGAGAAGCCTTCGTTCACCGAACGCTCGGCGAAGGCCGGGTCGATGTCGAGCTCATTCATTGCGGTGCGGGCTTCCTTCACCCAATCGCGAATCTTCGGGGCCTCGCCGCGCACGGAGGTGGCGGCGCTGCGCAGGAAGTTCGCCATCGAGACGCCGGGTACCTCGGTCGGGTACTGCATGGCGAGGAAGAGTCCGGCGCGAGCGCGCTCGTCGACGTCCATCTCCAGCAGGTTCTCGCCGTCGAGAAGCACCTCGCCCTCGGTGATCTCATAACGGGGGTGGCCGGCGATCGCATACGACAGGGTGGACTTGCCGGAGCCATTGGGGCCCATGATGGCGTGGGTTTCACCGGACTTAATGGTGAGGTTCACGCCGTGCAGGATCATCTTCGGCTTCTCGTTTTCGTCGGCCGGCACAACCTGGGCGTGCAGGTTCTTAATCTCAAGAGTGCTCATGAGTGGTATGTATTCCTAACTGTGGTGAATCGGCACCGAGCATAGCGGCGCCTTGTCGCAATGGTGTGGCAGGGGCGGTGGTGTAGCGCACGATGCGCTAGAGCACCGTGGCGGTCAGTTCCTGCTCCACCATCTTTTCCAGGTTGTCGCGGATCTCCTGCAGCGGGATCCGCTTGATCACGTCGGTGAAGAAGCCGCGCACGATCAGCATTTTGGCCTCGGACTCGGGGATACCGCGGGACTGCAGGTAGAACATGTGCTCATCGTCGAAGCGGCCGACGGTGGCGGCGTGGCCGGCACCGACGATTTCTCCGGTCTGAATTTCCAGGTTCGGCACCGCATCGGCGCGGGCACCCTGGGTGAGCAGCAGGTTATTGTTTTTCTCGTAGGTATCGGTACCGGTGGCCTCGGGGCGGATCAGCACATCGCCGATCCACGCGGTGCGGGCTTCGGAGCGGCTGGACTCACCAGTGGACTGCAGTGCGCCCTTGTAGAGCACATTAGAGCGGCAGTTCTTTATGGAGTGATCCACCAGCAGGCGCTGCTCGAAGTACTGGCCGGAGTCGGCGAAGTAGAGTCCGAGCATCTCGGCGTCACCACCGGGGGCGGTATAGCGCACGTGCGGCACGGCGCGCACCACCTCGCCACCGAAGGCGGCGTAGTAGTGGCGCACGGTGGCGTCGGCTCCCACCAGCAGGTGCGAGTTAGACAGGTGGACGGCGTCATCGTCCCAGTCCTCGAGCACCACAGTGCTCAGTCGGGCATTGTCGCCGATGATGAACTCCACATTGTCGGAGTGGGCGCCACAGCCCTCATAGCGCAGGAACACCACGGCCTCGGCGCTCTCTTCGAGCTCGATCACCAAGGTGCCATAGGAGACGGCATCGGTGCCTGGGCCGCTGATGGTAATCACCACGGGCTCGGAGAGAGCGACGTTCTTGGCCACCTTCACGTGGTCGGCTACCTCGGAGTTCTCCCATGCCTGAGCGGCGGCACGATCCACGGGGGCGCCGGCGCGGCCCAGCGAGGGATCGTCCATCGCCAGTTCGCTGACGCTCACGCCCTCAGTCGCGCCCGTGACGGTGATCGCGGCGCGCTGGCCCGCAGCGGCGCTGCCATCGTGCAGCCCGCGGAGTTTGCGCATGGGGGTAAAACGCCAGTCCTCGTCGCGTCCCTTCGGGATTTCGAAATCGGCGGTGGAGAACGATGTGAAGCGATCGCCCTTGGTCTGGTGGCCGGTGCCGGCCCCAACTGGGGTGATAGTTGCTTCGGTTTCAGTGAGGGGAGTTGACATTGTGCTTAACCCACCGATCCTTCCATCTGCAATTCGATCAAGCGGTTGAGCTCGAGGGCGTATTCCATCGGCAGCTCCTTGGCGATCGGCTCCACGAAACCACGCACGATCATGGCCATGGCCTCGTCTTCGGGGATGCCGCGAGACATGAGGTAGAAGAGCTGATCGTCCGACACCTGCGAGACGGTGGCCTCGTGGCCGAGGGTCACGTGGTCATTGCGAATGTCGTTATAGGGATAGGTATCCGAGCGGGAGATGCTATCGACTAGGAGGGCATCGCATTCCACATTGGAGGTGGAGTGATGGGCATCCTTGTTGATCTGCACCAAGCCGCGATAGGCGGCGCGACCGCCGCTGCGGGCCACGGACTTGGAGACGATATTCGAGGAGGTGTAGGGAGCCATGTGGGTCATCTTGGCTCCGGTGTCCTGGAACTGGCCCTCGCCAGCAAAGGCCACAGACAGCACCTCGCCCTTGGCGTGGGGGCCGGTCATCCACACGGCCGGGTACTTCATCGTCACCTTGGAACCGATATTGCCATCGACCCATTCCATGGTGGCGCCCTCTTCACACTTGGTGCGCTTGGTCACCAGGTTGTAGACGTTATTGGACCAGTTCTGGATGGTGGTATAGCGGCAGCGACCACCCTTCTTCACAACGATCTCAACCACGGCGGAGTGCAGGGAATCCGACTTGTAGATCGGGGCGGTACAGCCCTCCACATAGTGCACATAGGCATCCTCGTCCACGATGATGAGGGTGCGCTCGAACTGGCCCATGTTCTCCGTGTTGATTCGGAAATAGGCCTGCAGCGGGATGTCGACGTGGACTCCCTTGGGCACGTAGATGAAGGAGCCACCGGACCAGACGGCGGTGTTCAGCGCGGAGAACTTATTATCGCCAGCCGGAATCACGGAGCCGAAGTACTCCTTGAAGAGCTCGGGGTGCTCCTTCAGGGCGGTATCGGTATCGAGGAAGATCACACCCTGGGCCTCGAGGTCCTCGCGAATCTGGTGGTAGACCACCTCGGACTCGTACTGCGCGGCGACGCCGGCGACGAGGCGCTGCTTTTCGGCCTCGGGGATGCCCAGCTTGTCATAGGTGTTCTTGATGTCCTCGGGCAGGTCATCCCAGGTCTGTGCCTGCTCCTCGGTGGAGCGCACGAAGTACTTGATCTGGTCGAAGTCGATGCCGCTGAGGTCCGCGCCCCACGTGGGCATGGGCTTCTTATCGAAGATGCTGAGCGCCTTGAGGCGGTTGTTCAGCATCCACTCCGGCTCATCTTTCTTAGAGGAGATGTCGCGAACGATGTCCTCGGAGAGGCCGCGCTTGGCGGTGGCGCCAGCCTCATCGGAGTCATGCCAGCCGTAGTTATAGGGGCCAATGGACTCAATGATCTCGTCATCGGAGGACGGAGCAGTGGGTGTTGCTTGAGTCATGTTCAGCTCCTTTCTTCAGGAGTGTGGTCTATGGGTGTTAAGGGAATGTTGGTCGTGCAAATTCCGTGCCCCTCGGTAATGGTCGCCAGTTGTTGCACGTGTTGACCGAGTAGCTCGGAGAGCACCTCATACTCTGCAGCGCACAGCTCCGGATGTTCCGAGGCCACGTGCGAGATGGGGCAATGGTGGTGGCAAATTTGCACGCCCCCACCAGCTTCTTTGACTTCGGATGCGTAGCCATTGGCGTTAAGTGCATCCGCGACCTGTTGGGCTGTTTTATATGTCGAGTCTTCATCGTCCGCCGCAGGGTCCACATGCGCAAGTAGCTGGGCTACACGCTGCCGAGCGAACTGCCGCACGGCCTCGGACCCACCGGTCTCCCGCAGCGCCGTGATAGCGAGCGCAGCGAGAGTGTCGTAGTCGTGCCCAAAGTGGGCCCGGCCTTCGTCGGTGAGCTGGAATGCTTTGGCTGGTCGACCGCGCCCACGCCCGCGAGAGGAGCGAGGCTCCACCGTTTCCGCGAGGGCGTCGTCAACCAAAATATCGAGGTGACGCCGCACACCTGCTGCGGATAGCCCCAAGGCCTTGCCCAATGCGGAGGCCGTCATCGGCCCCTGCTTGAGCAGAGTCATGAGGATGTGCTTGCGGGTATCACCATCCGTTGAGCGAGTTTCGACTTCGCCGCGTTTCTTCTCCTCGCCGCGAGCGGGGCACGGGCGAGCAGCAGACGCCGCCCGTGGCTGCACGGACGGAGTGGTGAGACGGGAAACAGAGTGCGTCATGTGCGCGTTCACCTCCTTAAATTCACTATGATGGACAACTCGTGTCTCATTATAAGACAACACTAGTGTTCCTTAATTAGCCGGGGCCGCGCAAACGCGATCCCCGCCGGATAGCGTGCGCCAAGAATGTCTCGGTGATGTTTTAGACTCATAGCTGTGTCGGACCCCCAACAGCCCCGCCGCCGGCGCGCGGCCGCAGCAGCAGATGATTTCAAGGCGACCCTGCCGCGTCTCGGCCACGCTGGCTCGCGCTCGGCCAGTCTGCACATTGGTGCCGAGTCTGAGGCGGGCGGATCCACCATCGTTCGCGCCGCCACCGGCCATGATCTCCTCCCGGTCTCTAGCTCCCGCGCCCCACGGCGCTTGGATCCACTGCAGCTCGCTCGCTTTGCGACGCTGCGCTGGCTGGGCACCCTCGGGGCACTGATGCTGGCCCTCGGCGGTCTCGGCGCCGGGGCCAAACCGGTATTGGGAGATCCCTATACATCCTTTCCCGGCGGCTCGATCATGGGGCGCATGATCCAAACCTCCTCCATCCTGGTCATCACCGGGGCGGGGTTGATGGTGATCGCGTGGCTACTCATTGCTCCCTTTGTGGGCGCGGATATCGCCCGCCCCCGCCACTCGCGGGTGCTGGTATCGACCTCCATGCTGGCGCGCACCTTCGTGGCATGGGTAGCGCCCATCTTCTTCACCGCTCCCCTATTCACCCAAGACATTTATTCCTATCTGGCGCAGGGGGCGATCGTTGACCGCGGTTTCGATCCCTATAGCGCTGGCCCCGTGGATATCCTCGGCACCGATGATGTACTGGCCCGCTCGGTGCCGTTGATTTGGTCCCACTCCCCCTCGCCCTATGGCCCCGTGGCACTCGGCATCGCCTCCGTGATTGCCAAGATCACCGGCGATTCGATCGCGGCCGGGGTATTTGCCCACCGCATCGTCAGCTTGGTGGGCATGCTTCTCGCGGCGTGGGCGCTCAGCCAGCTTGCCACTCGCTGCGGGGTGTCCGTACAGGCGGCGCTGTGGCTGGGCATTCTCAATCCCTTAGCTATCTTGCACCTGGTGGGCGGGATTCATAATGAGTCGATCCAATTAGGCCTCGTGCTGCTCGGCATGGAATTGGGGCTGCGCGGCATCGACCGGCTCAGCGCCCTCCAGGGACCGGCCTGGCAGGCGTGGGGCTTGGTGGTGGCCAGCGGCGTGCTGATCTCCGGCGCAGGCATGGTGAAAGTCACCGGCTTTATTGGCCTCGGCTTCATCGGCATGGCACTCGCCCGTCATTTCCATCTGCGTGGACGCCACACGAGCATGGCAGTTCTCAGCGCCGGCGCGGTGCAACTCGCCGTCCTCATCGGCTCCGTGGCGGCCGTCACCGCGCTCACGGGTATCCCCACGGGTTGGATTAGTGGCCAAGGCGGTGCAGCCACCATTCGCTCCTGGCTCTCCCTCACCACCGACATCGGGGTGATCGGCGGCTGGATCGGCATGCTGCTCGAACTCGGCGACCACACCGAGGCACTATTGACCATCACCCGCGGTGTGGGCCTGCTGCTGGCCGCCGCCTTTATGGTGCGCATGCTTTTTGCCACCTATCGCGGCACCATTCATCCCATTGGCGGACTGGGCGTGGCCACCTTCATGCTGGTGATCCTCTTTCCGGTGGTGCATCCCTGGTACATGCTCTGGGCAATCCTGCCTCTCGCCGCTTGGGCCAACCGGCGACTCTTCCGCGCCGGGGCAGCCGGCTACTGCGCGTTGTTGAGTTTGTTCATCATGCCGCGCGGGTTGTCTCTTCCCCCCACCACAGTGATCGCCATCTATGTGGGCTCTGCCCTGTTGGGCGTGGTTTTCCTCACCCTGGTCTACGTTTTCCTGCGCCGTCGCGGGATCGTTGGCTGGAACTAAGCGTCGATAAGCGGCACAGGATGCGCGCCACGGTGGGCAGGTTATGCCACGCGGCGGCTGGGTATCATAGACTATCGAGTTGTGAATACTGAGCACAGAGATCGAACGGCGGCCCCAGGTCCCGCCCTCGCGCTTAAAGAGCTAAGCAAATCCTTCGGGGCCACCCGGGCCGTCGCCGCGCTCAGTCTCAGCGTGGATCACGGCGAGGTCGTGGCCCTGCTTGGCCCCAATGGCGCAGGCAAGACCACCACGATCGAGATGTGCGAAGGCTTCCTCACCCCCACCACAGGCAGCATTGAGGTGCTGGGGATCAATCCCACGACTCACCCAGAGCACGTCCGCCGGCGCATCGGCATCATGCTCCAAGGCGGCGGCACCTATCCAGGCATCAAGGTCGGAGAACTGCTCCGGCTGGTGGCCTCCTATTCGGCCCGCCCCCTCGATGTGGACTGGCTCCTGCACACCCTCGGCCTCGAGGGGATCGTCAAGACCAACTACCGGCGGCTCTCTGGCGGCCAACAACAGCGCGTCTCCCTAGCCTGTGCCCTCATCGGGCGCCCCGAACTGGTGTTTTTGGATGAGCCCACCGCAGGAATGGATGCCCAATCCAGGCTGCAAGTATGGGAGATTATCCGCAGCCTCAAAGCGGATGGGGTGACGGTGATCTTGACCACCCACATCATGGACGAAGCGGAGGCGCTCGCGGATCGCGTCGTCATCATCGACCACGGCAGCGTCGTGGCCGAGGGCACCCCCGAAGAGCTCAGCTCCTTGAGTGCGGAGACCGCCGATATCAGTTTTGAGACCAGCGTGGGTATCGATACCGCAGCCTTCTCCGCCGCCGTGGGGGCGAACGTCGTGGAGACCCACCCCCGCAGCTATCGCGTGCAGGCGGCGGCCACCCCGGCACTGATCGAAACGCTCGCCGCCACCGCCCGCGCCCAGGACGTGCTGCTGCGCAGCATATCCACCAACCATCGCACCCTCGAGGATGTTTTCCTTGATCTCACCGGACGCGAGATGCGCTCCTAGAAGCGCGAGCGCCCCACGTTGCATGACGCTGACTTGAAGCAGAGAAAAGAGGAATAACTAGTGACTAGCGCGCAGACCCCCTTCCCCGCGGGCACGTTTCGTGCGGATCCCCAACGGGCCTCCGTGCCGGCCATGGTGTGGGCCCAGGCGGTGATTGAATCCAAGCTCTTCCTGCGCCACGGCGAGCAGCAACTGCTCAGTGTGATCATTCCCATTGCCCTGCTGCTGGGAATAAGCAAGGTCAACGTCTTTGATCTCGACGATCCCATCGCGCTCGCCGTGCCCATTACCTTCGCCATTGCGGCGCTCAGTTCCGGCTTTACCGGTCAGGCCATCGCGGTAGCCTTCGATCGCCGCTACGGGGCGCTGAAACGCATCGGCGCCTCGGGAGTGCCGGCCTGGGCCATCATCGTGGGCAAGATCTGCGCGGTGGTGGTAGTCACTATCGTGCAGGTGGTACTCATCGGCGGCACGGCCCTGCTCCTCGGCTGGCACACCAGCGGCATAGGGGTGGCCTATGCCGCGCTCATGCTCGTCATCGGGTTGTGCGTCACCACCTCGCTCGGCATGCTGCTCGGCGGCACGCTCTCCTCCGAGGCAGTGCTCGCACTCGCCAATCTCATCTGGTTCATTCTCATCGGCATCGCCGGTTTTTCCATGCTCGACCCCGCCGCGGCTGGGCTGTTAAATGCGGTGCCCTCGGTGGCCTTGGCCATCGGCCTCGACCGGGCCTTCAACGGCACTTTCCCCCTCGCGCAGGCACTGATATTGGTGCTGTGGGCAGCAGCGGCCATGTGGGCTGCGAATCGCTGGTTTAAGTTCCACGACTAGAGCCGTGTCACACCTCGCTGTTCTCATGCACGCCTAAGTTTCTTTCAGCCACGTCAGACAATAAAATAGGACAACTGTGAGTACCCACGCATCGACCCCAACGCCGCCGCAACCCGTGCAGAATCGTCGCATGGGTCTGCGCAGCCAGTCGCCCAAAGTATCCACCCAGCGCCTGCTCGCCCTATTCACGCTGATCGCCCAAGGCGGCATCACCGTAACCGGCTCCATTGTGCGCGTCACCGGCTCCGGATTGGGGTGTAATACGTGGCCACAATGTCACGATGGCTCCTTCGTGCCCGTAGCTGGGGCAGCACCGTGGATTCAACAGGCCATCGAGTTCGGCAACCGCCTGCTGACCTTCGTGCTCATCATCTTCGCCGGTATGCTGCTGCTCTCAGTGATCTCCGCTGGGCGCCGCAAGGAGATCATCAACCTCGCATTGGTGCAGGTCCTCGGCATCGTGTTGCAGGCGATTATCGGCGGTATCTCGGTGCTCATCAATCTCCAGTGGTGGTCGGTGGCCCTGCACTTTATCCCCTCCATTCTGCTGGTATTTTTCGCCGGCATACTCTTCGTGCGCGTCCAAGAGCCCGATACCGGCACGATCACCTTCAACTATCCTGCCGCCCTTCGCGGGCTTGCCGCCGGCGCGGCCGTGGCGTTGCTCATCACCGTGATCACCGGCACCATGGTCACCGGCGCTGGAACGCACTCCGGTGACGCGGATATCCGCCCCGAGGATCGCCTGCAGGTAGACATTGTGGAGATCGCCAATCTGCACGCGCACGCGATGTATCTCTATCTCGGCCTCACCATCGGTTTGGCCGTGGCCTTCGTGGCAGTGAAGACCCAGCTGAAGATCGTCAAGCTCGGCTTCTGGTTGGTAGCCATGGTCGTGGTCCAGGGTGCTATCGGCATCATCCAGTACAACTGGTCCATTCCGGCGTGGACCGTGCCGGTGCACGTCGGCATGAGTTCGGTGTGTACCGCGCTGACTGCCGTGGTCTACGCTCATTACGCCCGCCGTCAAGGTTCGGCGCTCGTGACCGGTTCTCCTGCAGGCGACGAAAAACGCACCATCATCCAAGAGGATCGCAGCAACAAGACCGCGAAGAACTAGCGCCCTGTCGAGCGCTCGAACCCCTCTCCCCCAGTACCTCGCTGCTAAACCCGCAGCGCGGTGCTGGGGTTGTTCATTAGTATCGACACTATGACTGCACATACCGCATCGAAGACCACTGTCCCCAGCACCATGCGCGCGATCTGCGTGGAGGAGCCTGGTGGCGTCGAGAAGCTCCAACTACAGGAGGTCAGCGTTCCCGAGCCGAGTGATTCTGAGGTGCTGGTGTCCGTGGATTATGCGGGCGTCAACTATATCGACACCTACTATCGCGAGGGCATTTACCACTCCTCGCTGCCCATGACTATCGGCTTCGAAGGCACCGGCCGGGTGGCCTATGACCCCCAGGGCGAGATCGCCGCTGGCACGCTCGTCGCGTGGTGCGATGGTTTTGGCTCCTATGCGGAATACGCCACCGTGCCCCGGGATCGTCTCGTGGCGGTGCCCCAAGGCATCGAGCCCGAGGTCGCGGCCTCCATGCTGCTGCAGGGCATTACCGCCCACTATCTCACCGATGGCGTCTATCCCTTGAAGCAGGGCGATAGCTGCCTCATCACCGCCGGCGCGGGCGGTGTGGGCCTGATGGCTACCCAGTTCGCGCGGCTGCGCGGGGCCACCGTCTACACCGTCACCTCCTCCGAGGAGAAGGCCGAGCTCTCCTATGAGGCCGGCGCCACCGAGGTTTTCCGCTACTCCGATAACCTTGCCGAGCAGGTACGACGCTTCAATGGCGGGCATGGTGTCGATGTGGTCTATGACGGTGTGGGCCAGGCGACCTTCCACGAATCCCTCGAGGTGGTCAAACCGCGGGGCGTGGTGTGTCTCTTCGGTGCCGCCTCCGGGCCGGTGGAGCCTTTCGACCCGCAGCTGCTCAATACCCACGGATCCATTTATCTCACCCGCCCCTCTATCGGTGCGTGGACCAGCCTCGAGGGCGAATTTACCCGTCGCGCCCAGGCCGTAACCCAAGAGATTATCGACGGCAACCTCAACGTCCGAGTCGGCGGGGTCTATGATCTTGCCGACGCCGCCCAGGCGCATCGCGATCTGCAGAGCCGCGCCACCACCGGCTCGATTGTGCTGAAAATCTAAGACCCGTCGTGCCCTCGGCACACATAACAGCACCCTCGATACCTGCGCTGAACTCTCAGGGATCGAGGGTGCTGCTGTCGCTGGGGACCGGCTGGGCTGGTGCCGCTATTAGAAGAGGATCTGGCCCCAGCCGAAGCCTTCGCCGAGGGTCTGTAACCCCAAGGCGGCGTCGACGGAGAGCGCCACGAATACCACGGCCAAATAGTTATTAGAGATGATAAACAGCCGGTAGGGCTTGGAACGATCACCGGCGGCGGTGAGCCGGTGCACGCGATGGGCTTCCATGATGAACCACACGCCCGCAGCCACAGCTGCTACGGCGTAAATCCAGCCTGTGGCTGGCAAGAGCAGCAGCGTGGTCGCCACGGTGATCCAGGTGTAGACCACGATCTGTTTGGTCACCTGTGTTTCCGTGGCCACCACCGGCAGCATGGGCACGCCCGCGGCCGCATAGTCCTTCTTATACTTCATTCCCAGCGCCCAGGTGTGCGGCGGGGTCCAGAAGAAGATGATGAGGAAGAGCACGATGGCCTGCCACCACTGGGCATTAGCGAGGTTGGGGATGTTATCGGTAATCACCGCCCAGCCCACGAGCACGGGCATACAGCCCGCGGCGCCGCCCCACACAACGTTCATCGGGGTGCGACGCTTCAGCCATTTGGTGTAGACGAAGATATAGAAGGCGATGGTCACCATCACCAACATCGCGGCGGTCAGCGAGCCACACAGCAGCCATAGCCAGAGGAAGCTGGCGACGGTCAGTGCCCAGGCGAAGACGGCGGCGTTGCGGGTAGAGACGCTCGATTTCACCAGCGGCCTCGTGGAAGTTCGGGCCATCACCTGATCGATATCGGCATCAGCCACCATGTTGAAGGTATTGGCGGCGGCCGCGCCCATCCAGCCACCGATGAGGGTGAGCAGGATCAGGACGAGGTCGATGGAGCCGCGATCGGCTTGGAGCATCGCGGGGAAAGTAGCCACGAGGAGAAGCTCGATCACTCTGGGCTTCGTCAGCGCAAAATAAGCCTTGATCGTCTCCAAGAAATCGCCTTCCCACAGGTGTACATCGCTCGTCGCTGGTTATCGCTGTCTGGTGCTTGCCGCGCACCCGTGCACAACGCACGAAACGGCGGCATCGGTGCGTCTACTCTCAGTTCGCTGCATGAAAAATTCCGCAGTCCACCTCGAGAGTAGTCGGTGGCCGGGGCAAAAAAGTTCCCACACGCCGCCCCCTAGTGGTTCGGGAACCGATCTCGCATCGCTTATGCGGACTCGAATTCCGTACCCCGCTTATATGGGGCGGGCCGCTACCGAATAAGTGTGCCGCAACCCACACCACGGGCCGCGGCGGCGGCCACGACAGCCACCAAGGGCCTAATCCTAGCGTGCGCCAGCGCCGAAGGTGAATCACCGCCACACCTTCCCACCGTGTGGGAGGGAGGAATCGGCCTCATCCGTGGGGTGTGAGAAACACCGCTACCGCGTGTGGGTGCGAGGGCGCCGCACCCACTACACTGGTGAACGATTGTGCGTGGCCCCGTCGCGCACTGCCGCGGCCACCGCCCCTGCCCCACCCCAACGCGGGTGGGTCTCACAGTTTCGGTGGACGCGACCATACGACCAGCACTGATAAGAAGGATGATTGAAGCAGTGGCCCTTTCCCCTGAGCTGAAGGAATTCACCGCCCGGAACTACCCGGAGACGTGGACTGAGTTGGACACTCGCGCCGTGGATACCGCGCGCGTCCTCGCCGCCGACGCCGTCCAGAACTGCGGCTCCGGCCACCCCGGTACCGCCATGAGCCTGGCCCCGCTGGCTTATACCCTCTACCACCGCGTCATGAACGTCGCGCCGCACGATCCCACGTGGGCCGGACGTGACCGCTTCGTGCTGTCCTGCGGCCACTCCTCGCTGACCCAGTACATCCAGCTCTATCTCGCAGGCTTCGGCCTCGAGCTGGACGATCTCAAGGCGCTGCGCACTTGGGGATCGCTGACTCCGGGACACCCCGAGTACGGCCACACCGACGGTGTGGAAATCACCACCGGCCCGCTGGGCCAAGGCCTCGCTTCCTCTGTGGGCATGGCTATGGCCGCCCGCCGTGAGCGTGGTCTCTTCGACCCCGAGGCCGCCCCCGGCGAGTCCCCCTTCGATCACTTCATCTACGTCATCGCCTCCGACGGCGATGTGCAGGAGGGCGTGACCGCCGAGGCGTGCTCCCTGGCCGGCACCCAACAGCTGGGTAACCTCATCGTGTTCTGGGACGATAACGGCATCTCCATCGAGGATGACACCACCATCGCCTTCACTGAGGACGTCGCCAAGCGCTATGAGGCCTATGGCTGGCAGGTGCTCGAGGTCACCGGCGAAGACGTGACCGCCATCGAAGATGCGATCGCCCAGGCCAAGGCTGAGACCTCGCGCCCCACCTTCATTCGTATGCGCTCGGTGATCGCCTACCCCGCCCCGAACGCCATGAACACTGGCGCCTCCCACGGCGCTGCCCTCGGCGAGGAGGAAGTGGCCGCCATTAAGCGCGAGCTCGACTTCGACCCCGAGGCACACTTCGCCGTCGACGACGCCGTGATCGCCCACACCCGCGAAGCCGTGGAGCGCGGCAAGGAGAAGGTGGCGGCCTGGACCGAGAAGTTCGATGCTTGGTCCGAGGCCAATCCGGAAAACCGCGCCCTCTTCGATCGACTCAAGGCCTACACGCTGCCCGAGGGCTATGCCGATGAGCTGCCCACCTGGGATGCCGATGCCAAGGGCGTGGCCACCCGCAAGGCCTCCGAGGCCGTGCTGCAGGCCCTGGGCGCCACCCTGCCCGAGCTCTGGGGCGGCTCCGCCGACCTGGCTGGTTCCAATAACACCGTGATCAAGGGCGCCGACTCCTTCGGCCCGACGGAGATCACCACCGATACGTGGTCCACCAGCCCCTATGGCCGCAACCTGCACTTCGGTATCCGTGAGCACGCTATGGGCTCGATCATGAACGGTATCGCCCTGCACGGCGGCACCCGCCCCTATGGCGGAACCTTCCTCATCTTCTCCGACTACATGCGTCCGGCTGTGCGCCTGGCCGCCCTCATGGGCACCGACGCCTTCTACGTGTGGACCCACGATTCGATCGGCTTGGGCGAGGACGGCCCCACCCACCAGCCGGTGGAGCAGCTGGCCTCGCTGCGTGCCATCCCGAATATGTCCATGCTGCGCCCCGCGGATGCGAATGAGACCGCCGCGGCGTGGAAGGCGGCACTGGAGTACCGCAAGGGACCGAAGGGCTTGGCACTGACCCGCCAGAACATCCCCGTGCTGGAAGGCACGAAGGACAAGGCTATCGAGGGCGTCGCCCGCGGCGGCTATGTGCTGGTGCAGGAATCCGCTGAGACCCCCGATGTGATCCTCATGGCTACCGGCTCCGAGGTGCACCTGGCTGTCGAGGCCGCCCAGCGTCTGGAAGCCGAGGGCACCGCCACCCGCGTGGTCTCCATGCCCTGCATGGATTGGTTCGCCGAGCAGGACCAGGACTATATCGACGAGGTGCTGCCGCCCGCAGTGAGCGCCCGCGTGTCCGTGGAAGCCGGTGTGGCTATGCCGTGGTACCAGTGGCTGGGCAGCCAGGGCGAGGCCGTGTCTCTGGAGCACTTCGGTGCCTCTGCCCCCTATGAGAAGCTTTTCGAGGAGTTCGGTATCACCACCGACGCCGTGGTGGCCGCCGCCACGAAGAGCCTCTCCCGCTAAGCACTTCTTCACCATCCTCTGCCCATCGCCATAGCCACAAGCGGTCCGCCGCGACCGGGGTTATGGTGGTGGGCATCCATTACCCCACTAGCTCTCAAGGAGAGTGTGCAGTTTATGAGCACTATCGATGACATCTATGAGCTCGGAACCTCCACATGGCTCGATGATCTCTCGCGCGATCGCCTCGACTCCGGCAACCTCGCCGAGATGATCGCCTCCACGTCCATTAAGGGAGTCACCACCAACCCGGCGATCTTTGCCAAGGCCATGACCACCGGCAACGCCTATGATGCGCAGCTGAAGGAGCTCGCCAGCTCCCGCCTGGGCGCGGATGAGGCCGTCTACGCCATGGCGATCGACGATGTGCGTCGCGCCTGCGACGCCTTCGCCGAGGTCTATGAGCAGACCAAGGGCGTCGATGGACGGGTCTCCATCGAGGTTGATCCCCGCATCTCTGCTGAGCGGGAGGCCACGCTGGTGCAGGCCCGCAACCTGTGGCAGCGGGTGGACCGTCCGAACCTGATGATCAAGATCCCCGCCACCGAAGAGTCTCTGCCGGCGATCAGCGATGCGCTGGCCGAGGGCATCAGCGTCAACGTCACCCTTATTTTCTCCGTGGCCCGCTACCGGGAGGTTGTTGCCGCCTATATCGAGGGCATTCAGCGCGCCGCCGAGAACGGCCACGATGTCTCCACTATTCACTCGGTGGCTTCCTTCTTCGTCTCCCGCCTCGACACCGAGGTGGACGCCCGACTGGAAAAGATCGGCTCCGAGGAAGCCCTGGCACTGCGCGGCAAGGCGGGCGTGGCCAATGCTCGCCGCGCCTATGACGTCTTCCAAGAGCTTTTCGACGCCGCCGATCTGCCTGCCGGCGCCCATGTGCAGCGCCCGTTGTGGGCCTCGACCGGGGTGAAGAACCCGGACTACCCCGCGGATCTGTATGTCACCGAGCTGGTGGGCCCGCACACGGTGAACACCATGCCCGAGGCGACGATCGACGCAACCCTCGCCGCCAGCGCCAAGGGCGAGACCCTCACCGGCCACTCCGCCGAGTCGGACGAGCTGTTCAGCCAGCTCGATAAGCTCGGCGTGGACTTCGAGGATGTCTTTGACACCCTCGAGCGCGAGGGCGTGGAGAAGTTCGTTGACAGCTGGAATGACCTGCTGGAAAAGATCGACGCCCGCATCTAGCGGCCGAACCTGCACCGCCTAGGGGAATATCTCCCCTCTAGGCGGTGTTTCCGGCTGTATGGCCCTGCAGCCTAGAATGAAGCGGCTCGCTTTCGTACCCCGAGGAGGCGGCGTCGTCAATGCTGCAGCGTGCGCGCTAGATTTGGGGTAGTGAGAACGCAGGAACGATCCACACATCAGAAGAGGACTGACATGGACTATCAGCCGCCGTCGAACCCCTTGCGGGACCCGCACGATAAGCGCCTACCGCGTATCGCCGGCCCCTCCGGCATGGTGATTTTTGGCGTCACGGGCGATCTGGCGCGCAAGAAGCTGCTGCCAGCGGTATATGATCTCGCCCATCGTGGGCTGCTGCCGGCTGGTTTTAGCTTGGTGGGTTATGGACGTCGCGAGTGGGATAAACAGGACTTCGAGGACTATGTGCGCACCGCCGTGAAGGAAGGCGCCCGCACCTCTTTCCGCGAAAACGTGTGGGAGCGGCTCGCCGAGGGCATGGAGTTTGTCACCGGCAACCTCGACGTGGACGAGGACTTCGATCGGCTGCGCGACACGCTCGACTCCATTGATTCTTCTCGGGGCACCGCCGGTAACTGGGCCTTTTATCTCTCGGTTCCGCCGGCATTCTTTACCGATGTGTGCCATCAGCTGGATCGATCCGGTCTCGCCGAGGACGAGGGCGAATCGTGGCGCCGCGTGATTATTGAAAAGCCCTTCGGCCACGATCTGGAGTCGGCTAAGGAACTCAATGAGATCGTGAACTCGGTTTTTCCCGAGAATGCCGTTTTTCGTATCGATCACTATCTCGGCAAAGAGACGGTGCAAAACATTATGGCGCTGCGCTTTGCCAATCAGCTTTTCGAGCCCTTCTGGAATGCGCAGTTTATTGATCACGTGCAGATCACCATGGCCGAGGACATCGGCCTCGGTGGGCGCGCCGGCTATTACGACGGTATTGGCGCTGCCCGGGATGTGATCCAAAACCACCTGCTGCAATTGCTGGCGCTGGTAGCGATGGATGAGCCACGCACCATCTCCCCCAATGAGCTCCAGTCGGAAAAGGTGAAGGTGCTGCGGGCAACAAAGCCGGTCTATCCACTCGGCAAGACCACCGCCCGCGGGCAGTACACCGCCGGCTGGCAGGGCTCGAAAAAGGTCATTGGGCTGCGCGATGAGGACGGCTTTGATCCCGATTCCAATACCGAAACCTTCGCCGCCTGCACCCTCGAGATCGAAAATCGTCGCTGGGCAGGGGTGCCCTTCTACCTGCGCACGGGCAAAAGGCTTGGCCGTCGGGTCACCGAGATCGCCGTGGTATTGAAGAATGTGCCCCATAATCCCTTCGGGGATTCCACCATGGGCACCCTGGGCCCGAATGCCGTGGTGATTCGCGTGCAGCCGGACGAGGGCGTGCTCATGCGCTTTGGCTCCAAGGTGCCCGGCTCCACCATGGAGGTCCGCGACGTGAACATGGACTTCTCCTATCGCGAAGCCTTCACTGAGGAATCGCCCGAGGCCTATGAGCGCCTCATCCTCGATGCGCTTCTCGACGAAGCCAGCCTCTTTCCCACCAATGAAGAGGTGGAGTTGAGCTGGAGGATCCTTGATCCCATCCTGGAGTTTTGGGCGCAGCGCGGCCAGCCCGATGACTATCGCGCCGGCACGTGGGGCCCAGAATCCGCCGACACTATGATGGAACGCGACGGACGCCATTGGCGTCGCCCCTAATGCGACCACCGCGAGCTATGATGGCCCGCCCTTTATCGTCCGCTGCCCCAACGAAGGAAAGACAAGTCTCCCGTGATCTTTTCTCTGCCCTCCACAACGTCTAGGGATATCTCTAAGGCGCTTGTTAGCATCCGCGACACCGGCTCCCAGGTGATGACCGGTCGCGTACTCACTCTCATCATTGTGGCCTCCACCGAGGACAACACCACAGAACTCATCGAATTGGCTACCGACGCCACCCGTGAGCACCCCGCCCGCGTGCTCATGGTGCTACCCGACCACACCGAGGGCGAGGACAATCTCAACGCGGAAATCCGCATTGGCGGCGACGCCGGCGCCTCCGAGATCGTGGTCATGCGAGTGCGCGGCGAATTGGCCTCGCATATCGATTCCTTGGTCACTCCCCTGCTGCTGCCGGACACCCCGATCGTGGCTTGGTGGCCCTCTCGGGCGCCGGAGATTCCGGCGGAGGATCCCATCGGCAAGATCGCCCAGCGGCGCATCACCGATTCCTTCTTCGATCCCCGCGAGGACGCCATCTACGTTCGCCGCAGCAACTATGCCCCCGGCGATTCCGACCTGGCGTGGTCGCGCCTGACCACCTGGCGCGGTGTGGTGGCCTCGGCACTGGATCGGCCGCCGCATCACGAGATCGTGGGTGTGGAGATCACCGGTCCGCAGGAGTCCCCCTCCGTCGAGCTCGCCGGCGGCTGGCTGGCCGATCGTCTGGGGCTCACTGTGGCGCGCCACTCTGTGGCCTTTGCCCGCCTCGCCTCGCCGGTGTTCACGCTCGTATTGCACCGCAAGGATGCCGAGCCGTTGGTGGTCGAGGCCGTGGATCGTCGTACTATGCGTGTCTCCGTACCCGGCTCCACCGATGCCTTGGTGGCGGCGTCGCGGCGCAGTATCGCGGATTGTCTCGCCGAGGAGCTGCGTCACCTCGACCCGGATCGCGCCTACGGCCAAGCGCTACGCGGGATCTCGCGGGTCCACCCCGCCGATGAACCGGCGGGCGCCGCGGCGAGCGTAACCACCACGGACTAACCCCTACCTTTCGCAAGGAGCACGCACTATGGATTCTATTGTGGCCATCCGTGAATTCGATACCAAAGAGGCCGTGTGCACGGGCGCGGCTCGCGATATCTCCGATATCATCGCCGAGGCCATCGCAGAACGCGGCGAGGCGCATGTGGTACTGACCGGCGGCTCGGTGGGTATTGGCACCCTCGCGGCCTTGCGTGAGTGTCGCGTGGACTGGCAGAAGGTGCACGTGTATTTCGGCGATGAGCGTGCCGTTCCGGTCGATGATCCGGAGTCCAATGAAGGCCAGGCCCGCGCCGCACTCTTGGATCATGTGGACATCCCCGCTGCGCATATTCACGGTTATGGCTTGGGCGAGAAGAGCCTCGAGGCTGCTGCCCGTGACTACGCAGCTGTGCTGCCGGAGCTCATTGATCTCCACCTCTTGGGCATGGGCCATGAGGGGCACATCAATTCCCTCTTCCCGCATGCCGCTGCGACTCTCGCCAGCGAGAGCACGGTGATGGCTGTGCAAGATTCCCCGAAGCCGCCCGCCGAGCGCGCCACCCTCACTCTGCCGCGGGTACAGTCCTGCCGCTATGTGTGGCTCTTGGTCTCTGGGGAGGAAAAGGCCGAGGCGGTTTCCCATGTGGTCCACGGCGGCGATCCCGTCGAGTGGCCGGCCTGCGGGGCGCGCGGCACGGTGGAAACAGCCCTATATGTCTCTAGTGATGCGCTGAGCCAGAGCGAGGTATAGCGACCAGGCCACGGCTCTAGCCCTTAGCCGCCCGAACTCCGCGGGCTACACCGGAACAGCACAAATGCCGCGTCACCGATCACAGGTGGCGCGGCATTCTTTCTCCCGCACAGCATGTGCGTGCGGGATATCTCTAGCTAGGAGGCGTAGGCCTGCAGCAGGTTCAGACCGACAATGCAGCCGATCCACACCAGGGCGGTGAGGATGGTGAGCCGGTCGAGGTTCTTTTCAACGACGGTCGAACCGGAAAGATTCGACTGCATGCCGCCACCGAAAAGGCTGGACAGTCCGCCACCCTTGCCCTTGTGCAAAAGAATGAACAGGGTCATCAGAAGTGCGGAAACAACCAGCACAATTTGGAGTGCGAGAACCATGTGTCTCCTCTGGATTAGGCAGTTAAGACGTGGGCGGCAGACGCCGGTGGCGCACCGCCCGATGAACGATCCCTAAGCATACACCAACGCCGCCTACGGCTGGTAGACGGCGCGAGGTGTGTGCCGCGTGGGATTTTAGGACACGGCCTGAGCGGCGTTAGCGGCCAGCTTGGCGAACTCTTCGCCGTCCAAGGAGGCGCCACCGACGAGGCCGCCGTCCACATCGGTCTGGGAGACGATCTCGGCGATGGAGTCCACCTTCACGGAACCACCGTAGAGAATGCGCATACCGGCGGCGATGTCCTCATCGGCGAGCTCGGCGACGGCGGAGCGAATGGCGGCGCAGACTTCCTGGGCGTCGGCCGGGGAGGCCACCTTGCCGGTGCCGATGGCCCAGACGGGCTCATAGGCGATGACGGTCTTGGAGAGCTCCTCCTTGTCCAGACCGGCCAGGGAGGCCTTGGTCTGCTCGACCACGAAGGAGACGTGCTCGCCGGACTCGCGGACCTCGAGCTGCTCGCCGACGCACACGATGGGGCTGATGCCGTTCTTCAGAGCGGCCTTCGCCTTGGCAGCGACGATCTCGTCGGTCTCGTGGTGGTACTCGCGACGCTCGGAGTGGCCCACTACGGCCCAGGAGCAGCCCAGCTTGGCAAGCATGCTGCCAGAGACCTCGCCGGTGTAGGCGCCGGAGTCGTGCTGGGAGACGTCCTGGGCGCCGTAGCTGATCTGCAGCTTGTCGCCCTCGATGAGGGTCTGCACGCTACGCAGGTCGGTGAAGGGAACGGTGAGGGCGACGTCGACGGTCTCGTAGTACTCCTTCGGCAGGGCGAAGGCGAGCTTCTGTACGACGGCGGTGGCCTCGAGGTGGTTGATGTTCATCTTCCAGTTGCCGGCGATAAGCGGGGTGCGGGTAGCCATAAAGTGTTCGTTGTCCTCTCAAAAGGTGGTGGATTGCGGGGGAATGCCCCCTGCCGCCTCAGGCCGGTGCACAGCACAGTCGTGCGGCCCAGACCTGAGGCGGGTGATAGTGGTGGGTTTTAGGCGAGCACAGCCACGCCGGGCAGTTCCTTGCCCTCGAGGAATTCGAGGGAGGCGCCGCCGCCGGTGGAGATGTGGGAGAAGCCGTCCTCGTCCAGGCCGAGCACGCGGACGGAGGCTGCGGAGTCGCCGCCGCCGACAACGGTGAAGCTGTCGTTGTTTTGGGTGGCGTTGATGATGGCCTGGGCCACACCCTTGGTGCCGGCGGAGAAGGCCTCGAACTCGAACACGCCCATGGGGCCGTTCCAGAACACGGTCTTGGAGGACTCAATCACCTCGGCGAAGTGCTTGACGCTCTCCGGTCCGATGTCCAGGCTCATCCAGCCTTCGGGGATGGAGTCGAGATCCACAACCTTGCTCTCGGCATCCTTGTTGAACTCGGAGGCGGCAATGAGGTCGACGGGCAGCACGATCTTATCGCCGTACTTCTCGAGCAGCTCCTTGCAGGTGTCGATCATTTCTTCCTGGAGCAGGGACTGCTGGACGTTGTGGCCCTGTGCGGCGAGGAAGGTGTAGCACATGCCGCCACCGATGATCAGCTTGTCCGCCTTGGAGGACAGTGCCTCGATCACGCCGAGCTTATCGGAGACCTTGGAACCACCGAGCACCACCATGTACGGGTGGGCGGGATCCTCGGCAACGCCCTGGAGCACGGATACTTCCTTCTCCACCAGGGAGCCGGCGTAGTGCGGCAGACGCTTGGCCACATCATAAACGGAGGTCTGGGCGCGGTGGACCACGCCGAAACCATCGGAGACGAACGCGCCATCCGGGACCAGTGCCACGAGCTGGTCGGCGAACTCGCCGCGCTCGGCCTCGTCCTTGGAGGTCTCGCGCGGGTCGAAACGCACGTTCTCCAGCAGCAGCACATCGCCCTCGTTCAGGCCATTAGCGCGCTCGTGGGCATCCTCGCCCACGACATCGCCGGCCAGAGCCACGTACTGGCCCAGTTCCTCGCTCAGGGCCTCGGCGACGGGCTTGAGAGAGAACTTCGGGTTGACCTCACCCTTGGGACGGCCGAGGTGGGCCATCACGACGACCTTCGCGCCGGCCTCGGTGAGAGCCTTGAGGGTGGGCAGGGAGGCCTTGATGCGGCCCGGATCGGTGATCTCCTGGTTCTCGTTCAGCGGCACGTTAAAGTCCGAGCGAACGAGGACGTAGCGGCCGTCCACGCCGTCATTGATCAAATCCTGAATGTTCTTCAAAGCCATCTCGGCTGAGCTCCTTAAAAATGTGTCAACACAGTGTGTTTCATGAGGCGGCACTCCCCCAGCGCGCAGCTCAAGGGCGGTGCCGTGGATATTCACTTATTCGCTAGTCAAGCCTAGTGAAACCAAACGCGGCCCGTCGGTGGTGTGCCGCGAGGCACACCCCGGGGCCGCGAGGTAGGGTCTACGCCGAGCCGCATCTCACGACGGGGACGCAGCGGAGGGCGTAGAGAGAGCCGAGGCTCTTAGAGGCGCTCACCAACGTACTCGGTCAGGGAGACGAGCTGGTTGGAGTAGCCCCACTCGTTGTCGTACCAGGAGACAACCTTGACCTGGTCGCCGATGACCTTGGTCAGACCGGAGTCGAAGATGGAGGCGTGAGCGTCGGTAACGATGTCGGTGGACACCAGCGGCTCATCGTCGGAGTAAGCCAGGATGCCCTTGAGCTCGCCCTCGGCAGCTTCCTTCATGGCAGCGTTGACGGCCTCGACGGAGACCTCGCTCTTAGCGGTGAAGGTGAGGTCGGTGGCGGAGCCGGTGATCACGGGCACGCGCAGTGCGTAGCCGTCCAGCTTGCCCTTGAGCTCCGGAAGAACCAGGGCCACAGCCTTGGCAGCACCGGTGGAGGTGGGGACGATGTTCTGAGCGGCAGCGCGGGCGCGACGCAGGTCCTTGTGGGGAGCGTCGTGCAGGCGCTGGTCACCGGTGTAGGCGTGCACGGTGGTCATGAGGCCGCGCTCGATACCGAACTTCTCGTCCAGCACCTTTGCCATCGGGGCGAGGCAGTTGGTGGTGCAAGAAGCGTTGGAGATGACGTGGTGGTTCTCCGGGTCGTAGTCGGTGTGGTTCACACCCACGACGAAGGTGGCATCCTCGTTCTTCGCCGGAGCGGAGATGATGACCTTCTTGGCGCCAGCCTCGATGTGAGCCTTGGCAGCGTTAGCGTCGGTGAAGAAACCGGTGGACTCGATAACGATGTCCACGCCGAGCTCGCCCCACTTCAGGTTCTTCGGGTCGCGCTCTGCGGTCACAACCATGCGGTGGCCATCAACGGTGATGGACTCATCGTCGTAGGAGACCTCCTTGCCCAGACGGCCAAGGATGGAGTCATACTTCAGCAGAGTGGAGAGAGTCTTATTGTCGGTGAGGTCGTTGAAAGCGACGACCTCGATGTCGGCGCCGCGCGACTGAATAGCGCGGAAGAAGTTACGGCCAATGCGGCCGAAGCCATTGATACCAACACGAATGGTCACGAAAGATCTCCTTGAAGATTGGGGATGTTGTCTCCGAATGAAGCCACCCACAGGGGCTAGTCCCCTACTCACTGGGGCGGTTGTGGTTTCCCACACTCACCTTGGCAGCGGGCCGGTTGGCTCATCCGGTGTCGCTTACTTACTCTACCGACGTAGCAAGGTTTATGCAGTGGCGGATCCCCACTTTTTTCGCTTATCGACGCCCATTCATGCCCGCATCCGCTCCCGAAAACCAATAAAACAAAAAGGTTTCTCTGCCCGTTTATGCGATTGCCCCGCCCCGACGCCCGATTTCCCACCGCATGCGCCTCTCATCACCCCCGAATGTGAAAATCCTCCCGCGCGGCGGGGGCGATTGCTACGCCTGCCTCCACCTTCGCGAGAGGATAGTGGGATTACTCACAGTTACTGTGGCGGTGGATGGATGGCACGGGCACAGCGCCCCAACAGTCACAGCAACACCACCCGCCACAGGAGGGCGCTAGATATCCTCGAGGTTCTCTTCGACCACGGCCTCGCTGGTCGGCGGCACCCCGATCTCGGCGGCTTTTTTATCGGCCATCGTCAGCAGCCGGCGGATACGCCCGGCCACCGCGTCCTTAGTCATGGGCGGATCGGCCAGACGCCCGAGTTCCTCGAGGGATTCCTGGCGATGCTTGATGCGTAGTGTGCCGGCTTCGACGAGATGCTCGGGCACATCGTCGCCGAGGATCTCCATGGCCCGCTCCACCTTGGCGGCCGCAGCCACCGCTGCCCGCACCGAGCGGCGGAGGTTGGCATCGTCGAAGTTGGCGAGCCGGTTGGCCGAGGCTTGGTCTTCGCGCTTGATACGCTCTTCATCCCACTGCAGTCGTGTCAGATGGGCGCCGAGACGGGCAAGCAACACCCCGATATCGGTGCCATCTTTGACCACTACCTTCACTACCCCGCGGGTTTCTTTGGCCTTGGCGTTAACGTTCAGCCGGCGTGCCCCACCCACCAGCGCGGAGGCCGCCAGGGTGCAGGGCGCGGCGATCTCAAGCGCGGTCGAGCGGGCGGGATCCGCCAGCTGCCCGGAGGCGAGGAACGCACCCCGCAGCGCCGCTTCGATCTCCACGACTGTGCCGGAGACGATATGCGGCGGCAGCCCCACCACGAGATGCCCCGAGCGGGTCACCAGCCCCAGCCGGCGAATGATATCGGTGGTGCCATCCTCGAGGTGCAGCACATAGCGGCCATCTCGCGAGGTCGAGCCAGGACCGGGGGTGGTGATGCTCGGGGTGGCGTCGAAAAGCTCGCGGAAAAAGGTCTCGGCGCGGGTGGCGATAGCCTCGGTATCTACCTCGATGTCAATGACCGGCTGGCTCTGGGCGATGCTGATCTCGCCGCCGTAGCGGATGAGAGCGGCCAGTTCCGCCGCGCGGGCCTGGGGCCGGGTACAACGGGCAACGGCGAGTTCTTCTTTGACTCGCGCGGTGAGCGAGGCCATGGTCCTCCCTGTGTTCTATGCGGTGGTGGTGCGTCTAGCGCTGGGCGTAGGCGTGCTCGAGAGCCGTGGCGAGGCGCTGCGGATCGTGGGTATCAAGGTACCTGCCGGCATCGTCGCGACCACGCACGGGGGCAAAGTCGATCTCCGCGGAGAGCTTCTGCGCGGCGCGGATGAGATAGTTTTTCTCGTTGTGAGTGAAGGGGGTATCGGCATCGATGATGATGCGATCCACCTGCAGCCGCGGCGCGTGCTGGGAGAGCATGTGAATGTGGCGCTCGATGGAAAAGCCCGCCGTTTCGCCCGGCTCGGAGGTCAGGTTGAGCACCACCACGCGTTGCGCTTTCGTCTCTGCGATGGCGTCGACGATTCCGGGCACCAGCAGGTGCGGAATCACGCTGGAAAACCACGAGCCCGGGCCTAGGGTGACGATATCGGCGCCCAGAATGGCCTCGCGGGCGTGCTCGCTGACCTGCGGGGCCTCCGGGATTACGCGCACGCGCCGCACGGTGCCGGGGGTGGTGGCCACAGCCACCTGGCCGCGCACGGGGTGCATGATGCGCGGATCATCGTCCAGCCCCGCCACGTCGGCTTCGATATCGAGGGGCTCTTCCACCATGGGCAGCACCCGCCCCGAGCAGCCCACGAGCTGCGCCACCGTGTCCAGGGCGGCCACCGGCGAGTCGAGGATCTCCCCTAGCCCTGCCAGCAGCAGGTTGCCCACGGCATGGCCGGCGAGGGCACCGTTGCCGCCGAAGCGGTGCTGCAGCAGCTCCTCCCAGAGCTGGCCGTGCTCGGTGCGGGCCGATAGCGCCGCCAGCGCCATGCGGAGATCCCCGGGCGGCACTTGGTTGAGCTCCTTGCGGATGCGTCCCGAGGAACCGCCATCATCGGCCACGGTGACCACGGCGTTGACGGAGTCAGTGGCCAATAGCCGGGCAGCACGAAGGGTCTGGAAGAGGCCGTGGCCCCCACCAAGGCTGGTAATCACAGCAGGTTGGGAAGACATAGTTGGTGTATAACTCGTTTCTGCAACGACGAGAGACGTATAAGGACAGCGGGCGAGCCGCCGTTAGTTGCGGCTGAAGTGACGGTGCGCGACCGAGACATCCACATCGCTGAAGTTATTCCGGATGCGGCGCGCCAATTCCTCGGCCACTGCCACGCTGCGGTGGTGCCCGCCGGTACAGCCCACTGCCACCGAGATGAAGTTCTTTCCCTCGCGGCGGTAGCCGGTGGTCATCGGGGTGAGCATGGCCAAAAAGGCGGTGATGAACTCCTCGGCACCGGGCTGGGAGAGCACATAGTCGGACACCGCCTGGTCGGTGCCGCGGAAGGGCCGCAGCTCCGGCACCCAATAGGGATTGGGCAAAAAGCGCACATCCAGCACGATGTCGGCATCCGCGGGAGCGCCGTGCTTGAAGCCGAAGGATTGCACGGTCACGTGCTGGCGGCGGCGTTCCAAGGTGGCGAAGCTCGATTCGATGGAGCGACGCAGATCGTGCACGGACATCTCGGAGGTGTCAATGACCACATCGGCCTGTTCCTTCACCGCCGAGAGCATCTCGCGTTCGCGTTCGATGCCGGTTTGTAGCGTGCCGGAGCCCTGCAAGGGGTGGGTGCGGCGCACCGAGTCGAAGCGGCGGATGAGCACATCATCGCGGGATTCCATGAACAAGACGGTGGGATTATTGCCGCGCTCGTTCAGCTCCGCGATGGTTTGATCGAGGCTGCCTTTGAACTCGCGGGAGCGCACATCGGTGACCACCGCGAACTTCGACACCGGTGAGCCCTCGCGCAGGCAGAGATCCACAAACTCCAGCACCATTGCTGCCGGCAGATTCTGCGCCACGTGATAGCCCAGGTCTTCCAGCACGCGGGCCGCGGTATTCAGCCCCGCACCGGACATACCGGTGATGAGCACAGGCTTCGACTCCAGCGGCCGTTCTGCATCCTTGTGCACGGCGCTTGTCGACGCCTTCTCGCTGCGGCTCTCAGCCGCCTCGGCGGGGCGGGAATCGTCTGTCAGGTCCGGGGAGTGAGGGGCTCGATCCATGGCTTTCATTCTAGCCACAGAGCGGAGGAGGGGAAGAGGCGTCGTCACGCGCACTAAGTAGTGGAGGAATGCAGCCCGTCATAAACAGCTTGGGCAAGATTCGGCCCGAAGCCTTTGACGGCCTGAATCTCCTCCACACTGGCCTCGCGGAGCTTTTTCACCGAGCCAAAATGCTTCACCAGATCCGTCCGGCGGGCCGGTCCCAGACCCGGGATGGAATCCAGGGCGGAGTGCCGCAGCCGCTTGGAGCGCTGCTGGCGGTGGAAGGTAATGGCGAAGCGGTGGGCTTCATCGCGGATCTGCTGCAATAAGAACAGTCCTTGGGAGTTGCGCGGTAGGATCAGCGGATCCTCCTCGCCGGGCAGCCAGATCTCCTCGAGGCGCTTGGCCAATCCGATGAGAGTGACATCCACCACCCCGAGCTCATCGAAGACGGCCTGGGCAGCATTCACCTGGGGCAGACCACCATCGACGATGAATAGATGCGGCGGGTAGGCGAAGCGCTTGGCCTCGGCGGACTGCTCCTCAACCTTTTCATCGCTGAAGGTGGAGCCGTCGAATTCTTCCTCGTGCGGCACCGCGGATTTATCGGTGCTGTGGCGCATGAAGCGGCGGCGGGTGACCTCTGCGATGGAGGCGACATCGTCCGAGCGCCCCTCGCCGGCGGCCTCTTTGATTTTGTAGCGGCGATAGTCCGACTTGCGCGGGGCGCCGTCCTCGAACACCACCAAGGAGGCCACCACATCGGTGCCCTGGATGTGGGAGATATCGGTGCACTCGATGCGCAGCGGCGCCTGCTCGAGCCCGAGGGCTTCTTGGATGTCGTGTAGCGCGGCAGAGCGGGCGGTGAGATCGCCGATCCTTTTTAGCTTGTGCTGTTTCAAGGCTTCGGCGGCATTGCGGGCCACGGTATCGGCGAGGGCCCGCTTATCGCCGCGCTGCGGCACGCGGAGATCCACATTCGCCCCGCGCAGCTGGCTGAGCCAGGTCCGCAGCTGCTCGGCGTCCTCGGGCATGACTGGCACCAGCACCTCGCGGGGAATCACCGCCTGGCGCTCCGGGGTGGCCCGGGATTCCTGATCCACACCGCGGCGGTTATCGGACATATCGAGCTCGGCGTGTTCGGAGGACTCGGCGGCATCCCCATAGAACTGGGTGAGGAAGGTGCCCAGCAGCGCGGGGATGGCCGGGTCGGCGGCGTCGTTAAACTCGGTGTTGCTGGCGGTCGAGGCGTCTTTTTCCACAATCCATCCACGCTGGCCACGGATACGGCCCTGGCGGACGTGGAAGAGCTGTACTGCCGCCTCTAACTGATCGGTGGACACGGCGATGATATCGCAGTCGGTGCCATCGCCGAGCACCACGGCTTGGCGCTCCATCACTTTCTGGACGGCGGCAAGATCATCGCGCAGCCGCGCCGCCTTTTCAAAGTCCAGCTCCTCGGAGGCGGCGTACATATCGGCTTCGATGCGGCGGAGCACCTGATCTGTGCGGCCGGACATGAAGTCGATGAACCCGGCGACGATCTCCCGGTACTCCGGGATGGTCACCCGCGCCACGCACGGGGCGCAGCATTTGTCGATATAGCCGAGCAGGCAGGGGCGGCCGAGGCTTTCGTGGCGCTTGAATACCCCCGTGGAACAGGTGCGCAGGGGAAATACTCGGGTGAGCAGATCGAGGGTCTCCCGGATGGCCCAGGCGTGCGAGTAGGGGCCAAAGTAGCGGACGTTCCGGCGGCGCGGGCCGCGGTAGACGAAGGCGCGGGGATAGTCCTCCCCCATGGAGACGGCCAGGACGGGGTAGGTTTTATCGTCCCGGTATTTGACGTTGAAGCGGGGATCGAATTTCTTGATCCACGTATATTCCAGCTGCAGCGCCTCTACCTCGCTGGATACCACCGTCCATTCCACGCTGGCACCCGCGAACACCATGTGCCGGGTGCGGGGGTGCAGATTGGCCACGTCCTGGAAATAGCTGGACAGCCGCGAGCGCAGCGATTTGGCTTTGCCCACATAGATCACGCGGCCGTGCTCGTCGCGGAACTTATATACCCCCGGATCCACAGGAATGGTGCCGGGGGCGGGGCGATAGGTTGCTGGATCAGCCATGGGGTGTGGTCTGGACCTTCACGTAGCTGTGCGGGTGTGGGAGGAAAGACAGCAGCGGCGCTGCTGGGCTGGGCTAGTCCTGGGGCATATACCTGGACTCAAGCTCACGGAAATCGGTGACGGCGCGCACCACCTGTTCTCCATCGCGGGCGAAGAAGGCCCACATGGGAACAAACTCGAAGTCCGGCAGCTCCAGCCGGGCGGCGGGGCTTTTCTTGGGAAAGGACAGCCCATAAATCAGCTGCCACGGGTAGAAGCGGGTACCGATAAAGTTACGTACCTCTACCCCATCTGCGTTGGCCCGCACGCGAGGACGACGAATGCCCCAGCACAGCCACACGAAAACGAGGCCGATGCCCACGAAGGCCCACTGGTCGATCGGGGTGACGGCGGCGCCGGTATCGCCCACAGCCACCACGAAGGCCATGAAGATATGGACGGCGAGCACCACCGCCATGGATGCCCACGAAATCACGCGCAACATCCGAGACGTCACCACGAGCTCCCAAGGCTTATCGGTAGTGGTGGCCGCATCCGCCGAGACATATGTCTGAAGGTTCTCTTCGCGAGAGCTAGTCACTATCTTTCCCAACCACTTTCTGCTTTTGCGTGGCACCGGGGTGCAACCGACGCCTTCACTATCACTAGACCAAACTTACCTGCCTGCATGCTCAAGGGCTAAAAACTCCGGCAGCCGAGCGTGCCGGCCGCCGCCTCTTAGCGACGCAGCCGCGCCAGCGTTGCCGCAGTGTGCAGCGCCGCCACGGTGGCCTCTGCGCCCTTGTCCTCGACAGACTCGGCAAAGCCGGCCCGCTCGCGGGCCTGTTCTACGGTGTGGGTGGTCAGCACCCCATTACCCACTGGGGTGCGCTCGTCGAGGGCGACGCGGGTAAGTCCCTCGGTGACGGAGTCGCAGACATAGTCGAAGTGCGGGGTTCCGCCCTGGATCACGCAGCCATTGGCAACGACGGCATCGCACTGCTCAGCCAGCGCCTGGGCCACCACGGGCAGCTCGAGGGCGCCCATCACGCGGGCCTCGATCACCCTAGCGCCCAGCTCCTTGGCTTGGGCGATGGCGCGGGCGTGCAGCTGGTCGCAAATCTCCTCATTCCAGGTGGCGCTCACAATGCCCACAGTCAGGCCCTCTGCCTTGATATGTGGGGTGCTGGGGAGTCCTTCTTTGGCCATATTTTTAGCTCCTTTTCGGCTCGGTGCTGGGGTGGGTCGCGTCCCACTGCTCGACCACGGGAAGATCGTGGCCCATGCGGTCGCGCTTGGTACGCAGATAGCGGATATTGTCCTCGTGGGCCTCGACCGGCACGGGGGTGCGTTCGGCAATAGTGAGCCCGTGGCCCTCGATCCCATGCCGCTTGGCTGGGTTATTGCTCAGGAGGTTCAGCGAGCGTATGCCTAAGTCCTTGAGGATCTGCGCCCCCGTGCCGTACTCGCGGGCATCGGCCGGATAGCCGAGGGAGAGATTGGCATCGACGGTATCTGCTCCCCCATCCTGCAGCTGATAGGCCTTGAGCTTGGCGAGCAACCCGATACCGCGGCCCTCATGGCCCCGCATATAGAGCACCACGCCGCGGCCTCGTTGCTGCACCATCGCCATCGAGCTATGCAGCTGCTGGCCGCAGTCACAGCGCCGCGAGCCGAAGGCATCGCCGGTGAGACACTCGGAGTGGATGCGCACCAGCACATCCTCACCGCCCTCGCTGGCGGGATCGCCCACCACCAGTGCGACATGCTCGGCCCCATCGACGAGACTGCGGTAGCCGATCGCGCGGAAGGTGCCATAGTCGGTGGGCAGCACGGTGTCGGTGACTCGCTCGACCAGTTGTTCTTTGCGGCGGCGATAGTGAATGAGCTGCTCGATGGAGATCAGGCGCAGCCCGTGCTCATCGCAGAAGCGCCGCAACTCTGGGGCCCGGGCCATATCGGTGGGATCGTCTTCGGAGACCACCTCGCAGAGCACCCCGGCGGGGCGCAGCCCCGCCAGCCGGGAGAGATCCACGGCTGCCTCAGTGTGGCCGGCGCGCACCAACACCCCGCCGGCCCGCGCCCGCAGCGGCACCACGTGGCCGGGGCGGGTGAAGTGATCTGGGGTACTGGAGGGATCAGCCAGCCGCCGCACGGTTTCGGCGCGGGAGGCCGCGGAAATACCGGTGGTGCCGGTATTGGCGTCCACGGTCACGGTATAGGCGGTGCCGCGGGCGTCCTCGTTGTGCGCGGTCATCGGCGGCAAACCCAGCCGGTCGCAGTCGGCGGCCGGCAGCGGGGCGCAGATATAGCCGGAGGAATAGCGCACCATAAAGGCCATGAGTTCGGGTGTGGCTTTTTCGGCGGCGAAGATAATATCGCCTTCGTTCTCGCGGGTTTCATCATCCACGACCACCACGGCTTTACCCTCGCGGATATCGCGCAGCGCCTCCTCTACGGAATCTAGGCGCACGCCTGCATGATCAGTCATCCTGCGGGGTGTCCTTTCCCTCGCGGGGCGTGGTGCCGAGAGTCATCTTCTCCACATACTTGGCGATCACATCGACCTCGAGGTTCACCGTGTCCCCAGCCTGGAGCTCGCCGAGGATAGTATCGCGCAGCGTGGTGGGGATGAGCGAGACCTCGAAGTACTCCTCCCCCACGGCGCTGACGGTCAGCGAGGTGCCGCTGACGGTGATGGAGCCTTTTTCCACCACATAGCGCGCCAGCGGGGCGGGCAGGCTGAAGCGGACAACCTCCCAGCGCTCGCCCGGGGTGCGCGAGAGCAGCGTGGCGACGCCGTCGACATGTCCCTGCACGATATGGCCGCCGAATCGACCGCCGGCGGCCATGGCGCGCTCGAGATTCACCGCATCGCCCACCTGGAGCTGTCCGATGCTGGAGCGATCTAGGGTCTCCTGCATGACGTCCACGCTGAAGCTCGTGGCGTTCCACTCCGTGATCGTCAAGCACACTCCGTTGACGGCAATGGAGGCGCCGGCGGTGGCGTCTTCGAGCACGCGCTGGCAGGCGATGCTGAGCCGCGCGGAGTCACTGCCATGGTCGATCGCGGCTACCTGGCCGATTTCTTCGACGAGTCCGGTGAACATTTATTCCTTCCTGGTTGCGAGCAGCCGGTGGGCCTGCGGGGATCGTGCGATAAGTAGTACGTCGTTATCGAGGACTTCGCTTGATTCAAGCACAAAACGACGCTGCTCGGAGATGGTGGTGGCCAGCCCGCCGGTGCTGATTCCGCGGCCGCTGCCGAGCAGCGTGGGGGCGGTATAGGACTCGAGGGCGTCGACGAGCCCCGCCCGCAGCAGCGAGCCGGCCACGGCCGCGCCACCTTCGATGAGCACATCCACGTGCCCGCGCTGCCGGAGGTAGTCCAGCAGTTCCTCGATGCTGGCGCACTGGCGGACGCCGCGGCGGTTCAGGTGGCTCTCGGGTGGCAGGGCGCGCGTGCCGAGCACGATCGCCTCGGGCTGGTGGGGATATTCGTGGCCCTCGGGGGTGCGGGCGCTCAGCCGCGGATTATCGGCCCATACCGTGCCGGTGCCCACCACGATGGCATCGCGGCGGGAGCGATCCTCGTGGACCCGGGCACGGGCGACTGGGCCGGTGATCCACTGGCTGGTTCCATCGACGGCGGCGCTAAACCCGTCGAGAGTATGCGCTGTTTTCAGCGTGAGATGCGCCCGGCCGAGGCGGGTACTGAGAAGCCAGGGCACGAGTGGGTCGCTGCGTAGCTGCGGATGCTGCACCACTCGCACACCGCGAGCGCGCAATCGCTCGACTCCGCCTGCGGCCACGGGATTGGGGTCGGCGTGAATATAGTGCAGCTCGGCAATACCTGCCTCCAGCAGCGCCTCGACGCAGGGGCCGGTGCGGCCAACGTGGTTGCAGGGTTCGAGAGTGACGAAGGCACAGCCGCCACGAGCAGGCGCGCCCGCAGCGCGCAGGGCCTGGATTTCAGCATGGTCCCCGCCAGGCGGCTGCGTGGCGCCCTCGCCCAGAATGCGGCGCTGGGTGGCATCGGTGATCACACACCCCACCGCTGGGTTGGGGGCGGTCGTGCCGGCAACTGCACGGGAGAGCTCGATGGCGCGGCGCAGCAGCGCCGCTGGGTCTGGCTGCATCGGCGCGGTGGTTTAGCGGGCGCCAGCGGCCAGCTCGCGGAGCCGATCCACCTCTGCTCCGGGGTCTTCGGCCCCAAAGACGGCGGAGCCGGCCACGAAGGCATCGCAGCCTGCGGCCGCGGCCTGCTCGATGGTGCCGGCGCCGATACCGCCATCGATCTCGATGAGAGTGGATAGACCGCGGGAGTCGATCTCCGCCCGCAGGGCGCGCACCTTCTCCAGCTGCTCCGGCATGAAGGACTGGCCGCCGAAGCCGGGCTCCACGCTCATCACCAGCACGAGATCGAAGTGCTCGAGCTCGCTGAGCAGCGGTTCAATGGGGGTGCCAGGCCGCAGGGAGAATCCAGCCTTGACCCCGTGGGCTCGAATCTGGCGGGCCACGGCCACGGGATCGTCCACGGCCTCGACGTGGAAAATAATGCAGTCGGCGCCGGCCTTGACGTAGGTGTCGATCCAGGCCTCGGGGCGCTCGATCATCAAGTGCACATCGAGGTGGGTATCGGTGTGATCGTTGACATTGGCGGTCACACCGGGACCGAAGGAGAGGTTGGGCACAAAGTGGCCATCCATGATGTCCACGTGCAGCCAATCGGCGTTGGCCACGCGATCAATCTCCGCACCGAGGGCGGTGAAATCGGCGGCAAGAATAGAGGGGGCGATGATCGGGGTACTCATGCCTCGATCATACGACACCCTTAGGACACACTCTTTTTGCGCAGCACCGCGCAGAACATCGCGTCGGTGCCATGACGGTGCGGCCACATGTGTGCCGAGAGGTACTCGCCCACCTGCTCCATGGGCGCCAGCAGGGGCCGTACATCCAGCTCTTCCAGCTCCGGGTGCTCCCGCAGCGCCCTATCCACGATCTCTCGGGTCTCGCGCAGATCCGGAGAGCAGGTGGAATAGAGGATCACTCCCCCCTCCCGGACCAAGTGAGCGGCAGAATCCAGCAGCTCCGATTGCAGGGCGGTGAGCTCGGCGATATCGCTCTCCGATTTGGTCCAGCGGGCTTCGGGGCGGCGTCGTAAAGAGCCCAGCCCCGAGCAGGGGGCGTCGACGAGGATGCGGTCATAGCCAGGGCGTAGCCCTGGGTCCCGACCATCGGCTTCATGGACAGTGACCGGCAGCCCCTCGGTGGCGGTGCGCACCAGCTTCGCGCGGTGCGGGGCCGGCTCCACCGCGTCCACGGCGGCGCCATCGATACCAGCAATCGCGGCAATCAGGGCCGCCTTGCCGCCGGGGCCGGCGCAGAGATCCAGCCAGCGGCCGCTATCCTCGCCCAGCAGCGGGGCCTCGGTAAGGGCGCGGCCAATGAGCTGGCTGCCCTCGTCCTGCACGGCGGCCAGCTTCTCCTGCACCGGCGGGCACTCCGCCGGGTCACCCCCGGGCAGGTAGACGGCATAAGGGCTATAGGCGCCCTCCTCGCCGCCGCTGATCAAGGCCAATTCCTCAGCACTCATCAGCCCCGGCTTGGCCACTAGGTGCACGGTGGGCCGCTCCGAGTTGGCCGCCAAGGCCTCCTCGAGTTCCGCCGCCTGGCCCTCGGCATCCAGCCCCAGCGCCGCCGCGAAGGAGCGAGCGATCCACGTGGGGTGCTGGGCGCGGAAGGCGGTGCGGGCGACACCCATGTTCGGCCCGGCATCATCCAGCCACTGCTCGAGACTGGAGCGGCTGATGGTGCGCAGGGTGCCGTTGATGAAACCGGTGGCGCGCTCATGGCCCAAGCCGCGGGCCATGCGCACCGAGGTATCGATCGCCGCGTGCGGTTCCACGCGGGTATAAAGCAGCTGATAGGTGCCCAATTCCAGGACGGCGAGCAACTCGGGGGTGATGTCTTTGAGCGGCCGTGCAGCGGCGCGGGAGACGATCGCGTCCAGCACACCGCGGGCCCGGAGGCTGCCATAGGCCAACTCGGTGGCAAAGGCGGCGTCACGGCCGGAGAGCTTCTGCTCGCGCAGCAGATTCGGCAGCAGCAGATTGGCATAGGCCTGATCGCGGCGCACCGCCATGAGTGTCTGCAGCGCCACGATGCGCGCCAGATCCACCTCATTGGCCCGCAGGTTCTTCACCTGCTGGCGGGGACTAAGCCCGCCTGATGTCTGCTGGCCGCCGCGGCGGCGCTGGTGCTCACGCCCGCGCCCAGCATCACGGGAGTGCGAGACCACCGACCCGCGATCACGGCGCTCGCCCCGACCGCCACGCTGCTCGCCGCGGTCAGCACCCCGCTTCGTCGAACGCGACCCTTTCTTCGCACGGGAACGGAATCCACCACTGCTACTCATCGCCACTGCATCCCTTCTGCGTCTGCTGCCTGCACCCCGCGCGCCCACGCGGTGGCCTCCATCATTTTCTTGCCCGGTAGTTGCACTTTCTCCACCACTAGCGGCGTGGTGCCGGTGCCGAGGAATACAGCTTTTTTGCTCAGCTCTACCGCCCCCGGCGCCAGCGTGGGCGCAGCATCCGCCTCCTCGGCGATACGGGCAGCACCAATCTTGACTCGCTTCTCGGCCGCATCGAGCACCCAAGCACCCGGCGCCGGGGTGAAGGCGCGAATGGCGCGGTCGACGGCGATAGCCGGCTGGCTGAGATCCAGCTTGGCATCCTGGGTGCTGATCTTCGGCGCATAGCTGGGCTCGCCCTGCTGGGCCCGGGCCTCGATAGCGCCGGCTTCCAGGCCATCCATGGTGGCGACGAGCAGCTCCGCCCCGGCATAGGCGAGGGTGGTGAGCAGATCATCGGCATTATCGCGCGGGCCAATGCGCTGAGTGAGGGTGCCGAGCACCGGGCCGGTATCCAAGCCTTCTTCAATGCGGAAAGTGGAGGCGCCGGTGATGTCGTCGCCGTGCAGAATCGCGGATTGCACAGGGGCCGCGCCACGCCAGGCCGGCAGCACCGAAAAGTGCAGATTCACCCAGCCGTGCGGGGCCGACTCGAGCATATCGCCGGGGATGAGCTGGCCATAGGCCACCACCGGAATACAATCCGGCGCCAGCTCCGCGAGGCGCTGGCGCACAGCCGCACCATCCTCACTATCGGACTTCAACGTGGCGGGTTTAAGCACCTCGATGCCGCGTTTTTCGGCGAGGGCTGCAACGGGCGAGGGGCTGAGTTTCTTGCCGCGACCGCGCTGGGCGTCCGGCTGGGTGATCACGGCAACGACCTCGTGGTCGGAGTCAAGCAGCCTGCTGAGGGCCACGACGGCGGGTTCGGGGGTGCCGGCAAATACTAGGCGCATGGGGTGAGGGGATGTCCTTTGACAAGCTCGCGAAGATGGGCAGTGATGCGTCGATAAGCATAGTGCAGCGGGAAACGATGCCGCTGCTAGAACCACTCGGAGGCGCGGATCTCGGCCATGGCCTCCTTGCGCAGCGCGGGGCTGAGGCGGGAGAGGAAGAGCACGCCGTCGAGGTGATCGGTTTCGTGCTGCACACAGCGGGCGAGCAGCCCCGTGGCCTCGAAGCTGATCTCCTTACCCTCAAGATCCTGCCCGGTGCAGCGGATACGGGCGGCGCGCTCGACATCCTTATGCACCCCCGGAATGGAGAGGCAGCCTTCATTACCTAATTCGGTGTCCTCATCGAGGGCCTCCCACTGCGGATTAATGACGACCCCGCGGGCGCCCTCCGTCTCGTGGGAGCAATCGTAGACAAAGATGCGCTGCAGAATCCCCACCTGATTCGCCGCCAAGCCCACCCCGTGGTGTTCCTCCATAGTCTCGAGCATGTCCTCGGCCAGGGTACGCAGCGCGCTATCGAAGGTGGTGATCTCATCGGCGCGGCTGCGCAGCACGGGATCGCCGAATAAACGAACCTCTCGAATGGTCATGGTGGCAGAGTCTCCTTGGACGTTCACTGGGATCGATCAGAATTAACTCCCCCACTATAAGCACCGCGCCACTCGCAGCGGGCATAGTGCGCGGGGCTCGCACGCTTATCGACGCCGCCCTGGTGCCAGCAGCCATCCGCCGCGCCGGGCGCAGACGCCGCTGCCGCCGACAACGCCACGCGGCCCGCCCCAGCTTTCTCGCAGGGAGAGCGGGACGGGCCGTGGTGTCTCGACCGTATATATAAGGTGCGGCTAGCAGCTGTGCGCGAGCTGTTCGCCCTGGGCGGGTGTGATGGCGGCGATGGCGGAGGCGGCCGCGATGCCGCTGGTGCGCTCGAAGTGCACCGGCTCGGGCACCCCCGCCGCCTGGGCTGCGGCCGCAAGGCCCGCAGAGCGCGGGGTGGGCTGATGCGCCGCCGCCTTCTTCGTAGAGTGGGAGCGGGCAATCGCCAGCTGGATGGCCTTGGCCACCAGCCCGGGCTTATTCACCTGGGCCCAGGAGAGCAAGCGGGCGATGCCGTGGGTGCTCAGGCGGGTCACGCGTTGAGACAGGGTCATGGTTTAGTCCTTTTCTTGTCCTGCATGCACTGCCTCAACAATGCTGCTCACTTCTTCATAGGCTGCCTCGCGGTCACGTTCCACGAGGCCGATGCGGGTGCGGCGGTCGAGGATATCCTCCACCGTTAGCGCCCCTTCGTGGGTGAGGGCGAAGGCGATCTCGGCGCGGGTGATATCCAGCCCGGCCACCCGGTCCAGCGGGCGCTCGATCGGGGCCGCCGCCACCACCGTGGGGGCCTCATAGCCATAGCGCTCCACCAGCGAGGCGGGCAGGCCCTCCAGCTCGGCTGCGGTCACTCGCAGCATATCGGGATGGGTGGGAGCGCCCACATAGGGCAGGGTGTGGGTGCGGCAGGGGCCGGCGCGCAGCCCCTTGCGGCGCAGGATCTCATCGATGGCTTCCTCGGCCATGAGGCGGAACTCGGTGTATTTGCCGCCGACGATCGAGATGAGCCCGGTGGGGGCCTCGATGGTGCTGTGGCGGCGGGAGAGATCCGCGGTGTTGCCATCCCCGCCGGCGTCGATGAGCGGGCGCAGCCCCGTGAATGCGCCGATGACGTCCTCGCGGGTGAGCGCGGTGCCCAGGCCGCGGTTGATGGCGTGGAGAATGAACTCGATATCCTCCTCCGGGGTGGGCGGCACATCCGGAATCGGACCGGGGGTGTCCTCGTCGGTCAGGCCAATGTAGACGCGGCCGAATTGTTGCGGCAGCAAGAACACATAGCGGGAGATAGACCCAGGCAGCGGCACGGTGAGCGCGCCAGTGGGATTGCCGAGGGTGGCAGCGTCCACCACGATGTGGGTGCCGCGGGAGGGGCGGATGGTGATCTCCGGATCCACTGCCCCAGCCCACACACCGGTGGCATTGACCACCGCGCGGGCGGAGATGCTGAACTCGGAGCCATCGAGCACATCGCGCACGGTCACCCCGGTGCCGTGGGCCTGCACCACTTCGGCCTGGGTGATAATGCGCGCGCCTTCGCCGGCGGCGGTGCGCGCCACGGCAGTAACGATGCGGGCATCATCGATCATCTGCCCGTCATAGTTCACCCAGGAGCCGCGGAGTTTCTCCTGCGATGCGGTGGGACACAGCTTGAGGGTTTCTTTCTTGGAGGCGTAGCGGGAGCGCGGCAGCACCGCGGAGCTGGTGCCGGCTGCAATGCGCAGCATATCGCCGGCGATAAAGCCCAGGCGCATGGCCGCCTTTTGTACCAGATTGGTGTCTGCGCCCAGCAGGGCCACCTGCGGCAGTGCCCGCACCAGGTGCGGGGCGTTGTGCTCCATGAGCAGGCCGCGCTCCTTGGCGGAGTGCAGCGCAATGCCGATCTCGAACTTGGCGAGATAGCGCAGGCCCCCGTGGGCCAGCTTGGAGGACCAGCGGGAGGTGCCGAAACCGAGGTCGCGCCGCTCGAGCAGCACGGTTTTCAGGCCGCGGGTGGCGGCGTCGAGCGCGATACCGGCGCCGGTGATGCCACCGCCGATAACCACGAGATCAATATCTGCGGGGTTGTCTTTGAGATAGGCAATATCCTCCGCACGACGAGCTGCGTTTAAGGCAGTGTTCATGGCAGTACGTACCCTTCTAGGATGATTCTCAATTCTTGGTCCCAGGTGCTGCTGGGCTGGTGCGCGCGAAGAATCGGCGCGAAGATGCGGGAGCTTAATGCGGAGTGCTGCAGAATCGAGCAGCACATGGTGGCCAGGGCGTGCGCATTGCGCTGGCAGATGGTCTCGGGCGCCTGCTGCTGCACGCGCTCGATCACCTGCTCGAGGATGGCGATGATCCTGATCTGCGACTCGCCGAGCCGCCGGAAGAAATAGGTTCCCAGCAGCTCGGGCTGCTCCTCCACGATGGTGGTGATCACGGGGTGCACGGCCACCATCCGGGCCGCATCCAGCAGAGCCTCTACCAGCTGCGGGCCGGTGGCGGGCTGCCGCTGCAGCGACATCGTGACCTCGATCAATTCGTGGGTGAGCAGCTTGCTGATCACGGCGTCCTTGCCGGAGAAGCGCGCATAGAGCGTGGGGCGCGAAATCTTGGCCCCGCGGGCCACTGCGGACATGGTGGTACCGCGAATGCCCGCCTCGAGCACGAGCTCGCGGGCGGCCTGCATAATCGCTTGGTCAATATCGATCCCCATGGCTTCATTCTCGCCGACGCAGCTACGGGGGTGTCAACAACTCCCGCTTTACATCTTTTAGCCGCTCACCTCCGGCCAGCCCATCGCCGCAGTTCAGGCAGCATCCCTGCATGCAGGGGTGAACTTTACACACCCCGCTCTACGACGCCTTTTGGCTGCTACACCCTCTTTCGGGCCCCCGAACGCGCTTGTAGCGTGAGCGATATGAACACTCTGCCCACTCCCCCCATGTCCTTTTCCATCTGGGGTACTGAACAGGAAGCCAAGCCTCTCAGCGCGAACCTGCAGTCGCTGGTGAGCAAGGTTGTCGGTTCCACCACTCCCCGACCAGCCCCCGCCCAGCCGGATGTGAAGATCACCGAGTCCGCGCTGAGCGAGGCCCAGATCGAGCAGCTCGCCGCGATCGTCGGCGCCGGCTATGTCACCCAAGATCGCGAGCAGCGCATCCCGCGGGCCCGCGGCAAGTCCTACTTTGACCTCCTCGATTGGCGCGAGGATGCCGTGATCGATGTCCCCGATGCCGTGATCGCCCCGGCCAGCAACGACGAGGTGCTGGCGATCCTGCAGTGGTGCACGAACGAGCGCGTGGCCGTGGTTCCCTTCGGCGGCGGCACCTCCGTGGTCGGCGGCGTCTCCCCGCTGCGCGGTGACTTCGACGCCGTGCTCAGCCTCGATCTGGCGCGCTTCGACGCCATCGAGGATGTGGATCCCATCAGCGGCGAGGCCACCCTGGGCGCGGGCATGTCCGGCCCCCACGCCGAGATCGCCCTAGCCGAGCATGGCCTGCAGCTCGGACACTTCCCGCAGTCCTTCCCCTACGCCACCATTGGCGGTTTCGCCGCCACCCGCTCCTCGGGGCAAAACTCTGCCGGCTATGGCCGCTTCGATGAGATGGTGGCCTCGATGGAGGTCGTCACCCCCACCGGCATCACCACCGTTGGCGACGCCGCCCCGGCCTCGGCCGCCGGCCCGGACATCAAGGAGATCTTCCTCGGCTCCGAGGGCGCCTTCGGCGTGATCACCAAGGTACGGCTGAAGGTGCACCCCATCCCCGAGGCCAAGGCGTACGAGGCCTTCGTCTTCGAGGACTTCGCCCACGGCGTCGCCGGGGTACGGGCGGTGGAACAACAGGGCACCGGCCCCACCGTGATTCGCCTCTCCGATGAGATCGAATCCGCCACCAACCTCACCTCCACCGACGCGATCGGCGAGTCCGATGCCGCCGCCCCGCACGGCTGCCTGTGCCTGACCATGTACGAGGGCACCCGGGAGCATGTGGCCTCCCGCCATGAGGAAACCCGCAACCTCTTGCTATCGATGGGCGCCACCTCCGTCGGAGAAGCCCCCGTGCGCAAGTGGGAAAAGGGCCGCTTTGGCGCGCCTGTGCTGCGTGATGCACTGCTCGATGCCGGTGTGCTCTGCGAAACCTTCGAAACGGCCACCACGTGGAGCAACGTGCCGGCGCTGAAGAAGGCCGTCACGGCCGCTGTCACCGCCTCCCTCGGCGATGGCGATTCAGTGGCGCTTGTGCTCTGCCACGTCTCCCACGTCTACGCCAATGGCTGCTCGCTGTATTTCACCATCCTTGGTGCACAGAACGATCAGCCACTCCAACAGTGGGGCACCGCCAAGCGCGCAATCCTGCAGGCCATCACCGATCATGGCGGCACCATCACCCACCACCATGCGGTGGGCAAGGATCACGCGGGCTTCATGGACAAGGAAGTCGGCGAGATGGGCCTTGGCGTGCTGCGCGCGATCAAGAGCCACCTCGATCCGGCCGGCATCTTAAACCCAGGAAAGCTGCTGCCATGAATGAGATCGCGATCTACCAACGAGAGATTTCCCGGGTAGCGCTCCTAACCAATCCTGCCGCCGGCAAGGGCGTGGCAAAGGCGAAAAGTGCCATCGCGGAGCGTCGCTTCAACGAGCTCGGTATCGATGTGGTGAGCATCTCGGGCGCTACTCCCGCCGCCTCCGCCGAGCTGGCCCAGGAGGCCGTGGCCTCCGGGGTGGATGCGCTGGTGGTCTGCGGCGGCGATGGGCTGATCAATCTCGCCCTGCAGGCCCAGGCCACCACCGATGTGCCGCTGGGTATCATTCCGGCGGGCACGGGTAATGATCACGCCCGCGAATACGGGCTGCCGCTGGATCCGGAGAAAGCCGCCGAGCTCATCGCCCGCGGGGTGTGCCTGCGCACCGATCTCGGCGTGATGCGCACCGATAGCGGCCGCGAGCGCTTCTTTGGCACCTGCGTGACCCAAGGCTTCGACTCGATCGTCACCGAGCGCACCAATACCATCTCCTGGCCCAAGGGCTCGGCCCGCTATGTGGTGGCGATTCTGCTCGAATTCCTCCACTTCCATTCCATTCCGTCGAAGATCTACCTCGACGGCACGCTGGAGATCGACGAGCCGATCACTCTTGCCGCCGTGGGCAATACCCGCTCCTATGGCGGCGGCATGAAGATCTGCCCCGATGCTCTCCACAGCGATGGCCTGCTGGATCTCACGGTATTGGGAAGGATGAACCGCTACAACGTGGCGAAGAAGTTCCCGCGCATCTACACCGGCAATATCCGCAGCGTCGAGGGTGTGCACCAGTATCGTGCGGAGGAGATCCGCATCGAGATGCCGAATATGCCCGTCTACGCCGATGGGGACCGCTTCGATCTATTGCCCATCACCTACTCGGTTGCCCGCAACGCCGGCTTCTACCTCATCCCCACCCCTTAAACCCCGATTCACCCCTCCCCGTGGTTGCACAGGGAGGGGTGTTTTTTACGCTTATCGACGCCTTCTCGCAGGCCACACACCCCTGCTGCTATAGCGAAGACGCATCCGCCCCGTAGTCGATGCTACGGGGCGTCTGGGTGCCGCTTTAGCGGGCGTCGACAAGCTCGGGCTCTGTATCCTCCTCGGCCTCCATCACGGCCGGGCGCTGCCGGTAGCGGAGGATGAGAACGGAGATGATAAGGCACAGCACCGTCATGACCAGCAGCAGGAACGCGGCGCTGAGATACATCGCCCCGGTATCGCCTTCCACGCCACCGATGAAGAGGTTGCGCGCATAGGTCATGGGGTGAATATCGTGCAGCAGGCGCAGCGGCTTCGGCGTGAGCTGGATGGGCCAGACGCCACCGAAGCTGAAGACGCCGTAGGCGAAGAATCCCAGCGCCAGGGTGCCGCCGATGAGCCGGCCGAAGGCGATGCGCAGCAGCTGGAAGAATGCGGTGCCATTGACAGCGAGGATCACCAGGCCGAGGGCGAAGGCGGCGCGGTGCTGCACGCTAAAGCCGAGCAGGGTGCCCAACCAGGTGAGGAGGAAGAGCAACGCAGTATTCGCAGCAGCGACGAGTCCGAAGCCACTGAGCACCTGCCAGAGCGGGCGGCGCTCCGAATGACGACCCAGAATATGCGGGGCGAGCATACTCACCAGCACCATCATGAGGATGCCGAAGACCAAGATGAGGATGAAGGTCACGCCACCGGAGAGCTGCTTGGAGGTGGGATCATTAAGATCCTGCAGCTCCTGGACGGGGTTGCGGTAGTCCTGGGAGTACACCACGGGCACCGCCATCTGCTGCGAGGAGGCCGCGATATTGCTGATCGTAGGTGCCTGTGCGGCGCCATCGACCAGGCCGGTGCGCAGCTGGCCGGTGCCGTCTTTGAGCTGGCGGACGCCGTCGTCAAGCTGATAGGTGCCATCGAGCATCTGCCCCATGCCATCGTCGAGCTCCACCGAGCCGGAACGCAGCTGCCCCGTGCCGTCCTTGAGTTGCAGCACACCGGAAAGATACGGGGCCTGGGGATTATTCAGGTTATAGCTCATCTCCGCCGTGCCGTTTTTCAGCAACTGCAGCTGATTGGCGAGCCCCTCGGGGTTGTTATTGTCGAGCCCGGAGACGATCTCCTCGAGCTTCGCGGCCTCCTTGTGCAGCTGCACAGTATGCAGTACCGAGATCATGGGCCGTAGCTGCTCGGCGGCCGCACCGGCCTGGCGTGCCAGCGGGATGAGCTTATCGGTCAGCTGGCCCACGCCGGCATCAATCTGGGCCGCACCAGCGCCGAGCTGGCCAGTGCCATCGAGCAGCTGGGCCATGCCATCATCGAGTTGGGCGGCGCCATCGCGCACTTGGGCGGTGCCGTCCTTGAGCTGGTGGGCGCCGTCGATCCCCTGCTCGGTGCCATCTTTGAGCATGGCGGCACCATCATCGAGCTGCACCGCGCCATCGGCGGCCTCATTGAGGCCATCGCCGAGCTGGTTCATGCCCGTGAGGATCTCGCTGGAATAGCCCTCGGTGATGCCGGCCTGGATACCGGCTTGGATGCCGGGGATCAGCCCCGCGGTCAGCAGCGGCGTATTGGTGCCGTAGTGGTCGTTATAGGAGATCACCACCTCGGCCTGGTGGGGTTGATCATCAATCACCGTGGCCACCTGTTTCGAGAAATCACGGGGAATGGAGATGGTGGCCACATAGACGCTTTCTTTCATCCCCGTGCTGGCCGCCTCTGCCGAGATCGAGTCCACATTGAGGTAGCTGGTCTCCACCAGCCCCTTTTCAATGTCGTCGCCAAAGTTCACCTGCTGCCCATCCTGGGTGGTGCCTTCGTCCTCATTGACTAGGGCGATCTGCACGTCATCGAGGAAGTGCGAGGGATCCCACATGGACCACATCCATGCGGCTGCCACCAGAAGCGGTGCAACAAGCACCAGCACAATGGCAGAGCGGATGGCAACACGGCGCTTCCGGCCGTAGAGCGGGGGTGTGATTCGCCTAGTTTTCATGATGTATGTCTCGCCTCTACAACTCGCAGTGGACGGTGATACGGCGCGATACCCACCGCCTGAGGAGATCAGCAGGTGTATGCACCGTTGTTTTTTCGACACACTCCCCCTCACAATGCGGGTAGCCGGCGGGCCGACCCTATCCCGTGTTGAGAACCGAAGACGCCCATCAACTATCGGCGCATCTTCGCACGTCAAGCGTGGGAGCGGTGTCTTAGACCTGAGAGTATTGACCACAATGAGCGCTGAATAGGCGTTCTTTACAGCTTTATGCAGATACGTACATAGCGTGGGGTAGCACGATCATCGCCGCAGGTCACAGAAGAATCCGCAGCGTAGAGCCCGATATATCGTCACCCCCGTACCCTTTACAGGTGACAGAGCTAACCAGTACCCACATTGTGGGGGAAACGCCACATTTTCTGAGTGAACCTGCTAATCGCTCCACCGAGAGGTGCCCTAGGGCTGTGGGGCTGGTGGGGCCAGAGAAGCGTCGATAAGCGGCGGCAGCGCAGCTGGCCGATAGATTCAAAAAACTATAACTATGATGGGGCAGCATGGGTGATGCAGTAAGTAATGAGACCTACACGCCGCGACAGCGCACGCGCTATCGCCAACGCCTCATGGATGATCTGGAGGTGTTTGACCGCCACCTCCAAGACGCGGAGTTCATCAACGAAGGCACCATCGGGCTGGAGCTTGAGCTCAACCTCGTCGATGAGAAGATGCAGCCGACGCTGTGCAATGACGCGGTGCTCGCCGAGCTCTCCGATGAGTACCAGTCCGAGATCGGGGCCTATAACGTTGAGCTGAATCATCCGCCGCTGTCCATCGCGGGCACGGGGCTGCAGCAGCTGGCCGATGGGCTCACTGAGCGCCTCGAAACCGTGCGCAAGGCCGCGGCCACAGCCGGCGCAGAGGTGGCGATGGTCGGCACCCTGCCGAGCGTGAGCACCGATTTTCTGCGCGGGCCTTCCTGGATGACCCCCGAGAATCGCTATAAGGCGCTATCCAATAGCATCGTCGAATCCCGCGGCGAGCTCGTCCGCATTGAGCTGGAGCGCCAAGAATCCTATAACGAGGAATTCGAGGATATCGCCCCCGAATCCACCTGCACCTCCATCCAGCTGCATCTGCAGGTGGCGCCGGATCGCTTCGCCGATGCGTGGAATGCCTCCCAAGCCATTGCCGGGGTGCAGACCGCACTCAGCGCCAACTCCCCGCTTTTCGCAGGCCATAAGCTCTGGCACGAATCCCGTATCCCCGTGTTTGAGCAGTCCATCGACACTCGCACCCCGGAGCTGATTCATCAGGGTGTGCGCCCGCGTGTCTGGTTTGGCGAACGCTGGATTACCAGCGCCTTCGACCTCTTCGAGGAGAATGTGCGCTACTTTTCGCCATTGCTGCCCGAGGACCGCCTCGAGGCCGGCACCCCCGTGGTGACCGATGGCAAACCCGGGCTGCACTACCTGAGCATGCAAAATGGCACCATTTGGCGCTGGAACAGGCCCATCTACGATCCCAATACCGAGCTGGCACACATCCGCGTGGAAAACCGCCTCTTGCCGGCCGGGCCCACGGTGGCCGATATCGTGGCCGATGCCGCCTTCTACTACGGCATGGTGAAGTTCCTCGCCGATCAGACCCGCCCCGTGTGGTCGCGCCTGACCTTCGAGGATGCCGAACGCAACTTCTTCGCCGGCGCCCGCAATGGCCTCCACGCCAACATGACCTGGCCCACCCTCGGCACCATCCACGTCTCCGAGCTAGTCACCGAGCATCTGCTCCCCCAGGCCGAACAGGGTCTGAAGAACCTGCACGTAGACCCCGCACTGATCGACCGCTACCTCGGCATTATCGAAGGGCGCGCCCGCACCCGCCAGAATGGTGCCACGTGGCAGCTGGCCGCCCTCGACGATGCAGCCGCGACCATCATGGCCGAGGGCACACGCTCGCGCACCGCCGTCGAGACGCATAGCGACTCCCTCAACACCCCGGATTCACCGGTGCGGCGCGCGGCCATCACCCAGATGCTCAAGGCCTATCTCCGCAACCAGAAATCCGGGGAGCCGGTGCACACCTGGTCCACCAGCACCACCTAGGTGGTGGTGTGGTGGCTCGCGGCGGCTCGCGGGCGGCATCATGTCGCTGAACGCGGACATGCACGGCCTAGACTAGGTAGACGTGAGCTGTTTTAAGAATCTCCCGTGCCGCTGTTCCTCCGACTCCATGCCGAACTCGCCGCTGCGTTCTGGCGTGTGGGCGAGCGTGTTTGGTCTCGCCGGAACCCTGCACTTTGTGCACCCGCACAACTTCGATGCCATCGTGCCTGAAGCTGTGCCCGGCACCAAGCGCCAGTGGACCTACGCCAGCGGCGTCGCCGAGTTGGCACTCGCCGGCGCTATTGCCGCCACCACTCTCGCACCCAGCCTGCGCCCCTATCAGAACAAGCTGGTGGCTCCGGCCGCTGCTGTCTTCTTGGCGGCGGTGTGGCCGGCGAATATGAAGATGGCCTGGGATTGGCGGAATAAAAAGCCGCTGCTCAAAGCACTCGCCTTCGCCCGCGTGCCCGCCCAGATCCCCATGATCAACTCCGTGCGCAAGCTCGGCGCCTAAGTCGCTTAGCGACGCTTAGTAGCGCCAAGCTGCGCCTAGCGGCCTTTAAAGGCGCCGGTGGGTGCCGCGGAACGCCGTGACGCGCTGCTATTTCCACGCATCCATGGCGGTGAGTGCCTCACCAGAGCCCACAGCATCGGTGGTGATCACAGAGATCGTGCCATCGGTTTCCACAATCATCGCCGCGATCTGGCTGAGATCACCGCGGCCCGCCGAGCGCGCCGCCTGGTAGATATCGGCCGTACCCACACGCGCCTTCTTCATGCCCGCATCGAGCATCACCCCGTCGCGCACCACCACGATCGCATCGGCGGTGACGATCTCGCGCAGCGTCCTGGAGTGACGGATGACTTTGGCCACGACGTATTGCAGCGTAAGCAAAATGGCGATAGCCACAATGCCGGTGGCGTAGCTGAGATCCTTCGTCACCATCGCGGTCGAGAGGATCGAGCCGATGGCCACGGTCACAAGGAAGTCAAAGGCGTTGAGCTTCGCCAGCGAGCGTGCCCCTGCTATGCGCAGGAAAAACAGCAAGGTGACATAGCTGGCCGTGCCCACGGCGAGTGCCCGGATAATGGGAAACCACGAATCAAACCACATAGCTGCCAGTGTGCCCGACGAGCGTCGGCTAAGCGAGATCACCCCCGTTATGCGCCGCTAGATGAGAACGTCCTCTGGGTCGATCACCTCGAAACGCAGCAGCACTACCGGGGTGTGCGCGTCAAGCGATAAGCCCGCAGCCCCCAGCTCCGCGCGGAATTCCTCCGATTCCCAGAACTCGCGGTGGGCGTGCTCCCACTCAGCCACACTGTCATAGCCCTCCCCTTCATCGCGGCAGTGCTGCAGATCCACCTGGTGCAGCGGCACTATCCGCACCGAGGTGGTACGGGTGACACACACCGGCTGATCCGCGCTATCAACTACCAGCTCATAGCCGCCGAGCAACTGCAGCGGATCTATGCCCTCGCGCTCGTACTCCACCACAAGGCCCGTGGTGGTCGTTTTCCGGCCATCCATAATGGCCGCCACCAACTGATCTCTCAGAGGGCCGGGAAAGGCATACTCCCCCACCGGAATACGCCCGCGCAGCGCCTGAAGCGCGGTGCTGTTCTGCGTGACCATGTACGCCATTCTGGCATGAGCCCCTCGATGTCGTGAGCGAGCAGGCGCCGAGCCGGCTGGGGCGCACGTAGTGGTGACCGCGCTAGAATCGCACTCGGCTCCGTCCTCTCACGGGGACGGCTTCTTTCGTCGCTGCGCGGTGTACCCGCGCGCGATCGTGAGTACCTCGCGCAGCACTGCTTGGCGAGAGGATCACAGCGAGAGAAAGGAGGTGCTATTGGCTTCAACGCCGGAACGCACGCCCGGTCGAGACGAAGAAAACCCCGGTGCCAGCCGGTCTAAGAAACTGACGCTGGCTACCGAGGTTCTACGCTTCTTGACCGCTATCGTGAAGCTCGCCGTAGCGATCTTCACCTAGGGTCATGTACCCGGCACCCTCACAGTGCTGCAACACCGTGGGGGTGTTTTTTAGTTCCAGCAGGGCGGTGGTACGTGCTCTGCTGTTAGCTCCGAGTATAAGACCCGTCCTCCCAGCGCCGCAACGGCGGGGTTCACCCCTGCCTGGCGCTGCGCTTAGGCGCCGCCGCTCGACCACTGTCCTTGGGAGTTGTCTTTCTCTGCGGGCGGGGATGTCGCCTCCTCTGCGGAGTCATCGGCGCTGAGTTTCGCGGCCCCCAACGCGCACAAACGGATGATCCATTGGAGGGTGAACAGAGCGAAGAGCAGAATCAGCAGCATCAAGATGCCAGCGGCGATATCCTGCACTCGAGTCCACTCAAACGCAGCGGCAGTCACTCCAATGATCATTATGGCGATCCCCCACTTTAGCGTCGCCCACATCCGCTTCAACGCAGACTTGTGTTTGCGCTGTCGCCGTTGGAGCGTAGTTTCGTTGGGTTCCGCTGCGCGCTGCTGCTCTTCAGGGATAGCTGCGGCGTGGGCCTGGGCTTGCTTCTTCTCGTACGGCTCGTCGTCACCGTCCTTCTCGAGCGCTTCTTTCTTTTTCTCTTTCCCCTCCACGACGGCGTCGTCGCTATCGTCTTTATCGTCTTCCTTGTCGAATCCGCCGGCGTTCCACTCGTTCCTGTCCGCATCCTCGTCGGCGTCGGCGTCTCGGGCTTCCCCGTTGTCCTCGGTATCAGGGGTGGCGGCGTCATCTTCCCACTCATCCCAGTCCGAGTCCTCATCATCATTGTCCTCGGCCAGGTGCGTATCGGGCTGCATTCGCAGCGTGTCAGCGAAGGGTTCCGCGGTCCACTGACTATCGTCTCCCTCCGCCTCGGCCGGCTGATGCGTCTCGTCCTCTTGATCGGAGACAGCCCGGCGCGATCGCGATCGAGGCGTGGTGTCGCTAGGGTTGTTCTCCGCTTGGAGTCTGGCGAGCATCGCAGCGAAGGGTTCTTTGCCCTCGGGGGTGTCGGCGCCGCCGTGGCTGCCAACCATGGCGTCATCCTTATCGGTGTCGCTGGTCTGCTCGCCGCTCAACGACGTGGCGCTGTTGAAGCTGCTGCGCATCGAGGAGCTAGAGGCGTCGCCACTAGGTACGACGCCGCCAAGGTCCATGCGCTCAGACATCGACCCCTCAGACATCGCATTCTCAGCTGTCCAGTCCGCGCTAGCTGGGTCCTCGCGGAGTGCTTCCTCGCTTCCCCACGGCGTCTCGGGTTCGGCCCGGAAGTGTGTGCCCTGAGCGTGGGTGGTCTCCTCCTCGAATGCGTCTTCTGCCTCCGAGAGTGCGTCCCATGCCGGGGCGAAGTCCCACGCTGCGGTGGCGTAGGTGAACTCTGGGGCGCTGTCCTCCCACGAGTGAACGAGCTCGCCGCGGGCAAGGGCGTCCAGGAATGTGTCGTCGTCGAGATCCTCGACGTTATCGATCAGCTCTGGCTCATCATCGAGTTTCTTCTCCGCCCATGCGGTGAAGTCTCGGGCGAGGATGAGCGGTGTGCCATAGCGCAGGGCGAGGGAGTTTTTGCCGTCGTCCGAATCGAGGTCATCGCTCACGAGAGCGTCGCAGCGGGTTTTGGACACGGCTTGTTTATATTCCAAACCGAGCAGCAGGCACAGCTCATCGAGCACAGCCCCGTGCGGCCGGAGTTCTCCATGAACGTAGGTGGAGCCGCGAAACGCCACACGTGCCCCGCTATCAAGCAGCTCGGCGGCTTCCTGCGGGCTGAGGACCCGCTGCCGCGGCGTGTCTGGGGTGGCTGCTTTTCCTGCGTTCTCGCTACGGGTGGCGGGATCATCGTCCGTATTCGCATCGGCGGCACTGGTGGCTGGCTCTGTCTCCGCCGCGGCCATCTCGCTGAGCGGAGCAGCGTCCCACTCCTCGCCCCAGTTACTCTCTTCCTCGTCCCAGTCGCCATCCCAGGCAGGCTCGTGCGCACTGGTCTCGTTCTCGGCTTCTTTCTGCGTGGGAACGTCAGCCCCAGTCGCCTCACTGGGCGCTTGAGTAGTGTTGTCGCACCAGCTATCGAAAGCCGCGAGATCAATGATCGGGAGACCAAACTCGCGGGCGCGCTTGGCTTTGCGGGAGGTGGAGCTAGGGTCGCCGACGATGAGAACGTCGCACTTTTTGCGGGATACGCCCCAGCGGTGCTCGAGATCATGGGCTGTGCAGAGTTTCTCGAAGTCGCTGTCGGTGCGCTCATCCTCGCTGTTGTAGCCGCAGCCGCTAAACGCCACCCGGGTGCCGGGCACGAGCACGCTGTCGAGGTCGACGGTGCGTGGATCTACCTCGGGCAGCTCGATCTTCGCGCGGGTATTCGGGCGGGTTCGATCGAGGACTTCTCGGCGAAGGGCATAGTCCCACACCCCGCGCGAGATCGCCCATGCAGAAAGCAGCTCGGCGGTTTCTACCACCTCTTTGGCATCCTTCGCTTTGGTGGTGCCGCCGAAGCAGCTGGCCCAGGCGTTATCGGAATCGGTGGCGTGGTCCTGGTCGAGTTTCATCGGCTGCTGCTCGGCCCAGACCGGCTGGTACACCGCGCCTTCGGTGTGCGGGTTGGCTGGAGGTACAAGCACACCGCGTTCGATGGCCATGCCCTTGCGCTTGTGGTGCTCGTACATCTCTAGGCAGCGATCGCGCAGGCTGGTTTTTTCGAGCGTGATACCCAAGTCGGCGCAGTCGTAGCCCACGCCGAGGTTGACGGCGAGACCGCGCTCTTGATGGCGTATGACCCGCTCGAGTACGGCTAGGCGGTCTCCGACCGCTAACCCACCTGCGGCTTGGCGTAGCAGCAGCGGCCAGAAGTCGCTGAGATCGGGGGCTAGGGCGAGCCCGCGTGGCGGCACGTTCATGCGGCTGCCGAACTCCCCGAGATCGCAGTTGGGGTTGATCCAGCTCCCGAAGTCCGCCACGATCTTGCCCTTTTTCGCGATCACCACGTGCATGCGGGCGATGCGATCGGTAATACCCAGGCTCACTCCGTCGAAGGCGATGAACACAAGGCGTTCGGGATTAATGCGGGGGCTGATGTCTCGTCGCACTCGCCGCATCACCGCGTTGCTGGCCTGCAGGTGCTGTGGAGTCACTGGGCTGCTAAAGCGCAGATGCTCCATGTCCACTGCCCGCGACAGCGCCGCATACAACTGCCCGTTGGCGCCCATATTCTCGTGGACGTCTATGACGCAACGAGGAATAGTTGTTCCCTGTGCTTGATACACGGTCATTGCCCAGCCCGCCACGAGCGGGAATTGCGTGACACTGCCCGTCGATTCCGCGCACAGTCGGCCATCCTTCACCGCCGGTCGCGTCACCTCCCAGCGATGGCGCTGAAACTCCACGGTCTCTTCCGAGTGATCAAGACGCACCGTAATCGTTGTCTGCGTGGCATGGGTGACGGTGCCGAAACTACCGTTGTAAAAACGCCCCTCCGGATCGTCGATGAGCACCCGGACCCGCATGCCACGGCCATAGCGTAGTTCTTCTACGCCATTGAACGAGTTTTCTCTGGCGTTGCCCTCGTAGTGCGCGCGGGAGACGAGAAGCGGCCCCTCTAGCTTCTTAAGCTGCTGTTTATTGATCTTGTTTACTCGGCGGCTATAGGAGCTCAGCGTCACCCACTCCCCCGTATCCCCCGCGTCATGATCCACGAGGGTGTTCAGCGCGGCCAGCACCCGTGGGCCCGCAGATCCTTCGCGCATCTGGTTGAGGATCTCCACAAAAGTTGCGTCGGTGTGGCGCCAGACTTTGCTCAGGGTGATCCGCTCCAGTTGCAGCGCCGGATACACCACTGCAGAGAAGAAATACGGGGTGGCCCAGCGCTCAAGAAAACGCTCCCGTTCACTGGCTCGGACAACAGGCGGCAGCTGCAGCTCATCCCCCACGAGCACCAACTGCACGCCACCAAAGGGTTGCTTGTTCTCCCGCACCAGGCGCAGCGCTCGGTCCATCATGTCAAAGTGATCGGCCCGCACCATGGAGATCTCATCCACGACCAACACGTCGATGGCGCGCAGCGTGTCCTGTACCGCTTGCGAGGGGTTCCATGCCCCACCAGAAGCAACATCCTCGGGCCCCATATTCGGCCGGAACCCAAAGACCTTATGGATGGTGTAGCCATGCACCCTGTGGGCGGCCACGTTCGTCGGCGCAGTCACCATCACCGTGGGAACGAAGTCTGCTCCCGCATTGGTGGAAGGATCGAGGTGCTCGAGATAGAGGCTGAGCAGCGTGGATTTACCGCTTCCGGGTTTTCCGCTAATGAGTACATTTTTCCCCGCGCGGATCGCGTCGAGCGCATAATGAAACTCGGCGGTCATCATAATCGACATGCACAAATCTTTCAGGTCACGATAATAATGCAGAGATTGATTCTAATATCTCCGCACCGGTCTGCCCGGGAAAATCACCACACGAGTTTTTACCTTCCTGTTTCGCGCTTATCGACGCCCCTTCCCACCCCGAGGACCAGCACAGTGCAGCCCGCTCACGCTGGGCCGAGACAGAACTAGGGACTGAGAGCCTCGTGGCAGTGTCGTGGAGCAGCCATAAAGAATGGCGACCACCCCACACCTCGCACCTCGCCCGCCGCCTGGGGGCTGCTGTGGCTCACTGGGGGGTTGTCTCTACAGGAAAAGACGGGCCACTTTCACCGCGCTCGCAGTGCTTTATAACACCACTTCAGCTACCAATGCAGACGTGGTGACGCGTCGTGTATTTCCTTTTCCCAGCTTTGAGTAGGCACAATGCGCGAGTGGACGCTGCTATCACTGCCGGCCGCTATCCACTGCACACGTCATAGCTGACCACACCCTAGCTGTTTATCTGTGGAGAATGTCGCAGCGGGCGGCACGTACAGACGAGGCAACGATTTCTCTGCTAACGCTACTGTCGTGCTCTCTTTAAAAGAGTAAATACTGCTCACACGCGACCGGAGACGCGATATACTTCAGTGCGTAAAAACACTCCACCGCATAGGAAGTTCCTCATGGATCTCGCCGCCGTCACCACGTATTCCCAGAAGCGAATGTCCCTCGTGGAGTCTCGTCTCGCTGCTCATAGCGAACTCACCCCTAGTCTTCCCGACGTCGAGAGCTTCACACGATGGGTCAATTTGGCAGCCCCTAGGTGGCAGTACACCAATGGCGTGCCCAATGCTCTCTATAACAAGCTCGACAAAAGAACTAAGCCCGCGAACTATGAGCTGGGCGATATCATCTGTCTCGACGAGACAAACTCGGACTATCCGTGGAAAGCGGGCTTCATCAGTCTCATCTTCCCCTTCCCCGTCAGCGCGCTGCCTGCGCAGAAAAATGACGAGGACCCTTGTCGTAGCCAGGTACCGGGTAGCGGTTGGCATTGGGGACGGTACCGCGGCACCAGTGTTTTCGGCAGCATCCGCGGGGAAAAGGCATCAAATCACAAGCACTTGGGTTCTGGCATCAAACAGTACTTCGGCTCACTGGCGTCCATGTTTGGAGCAGAACCCGACGCTTCCCACATGACGGCCGATGCCTTCCCCTTCCTAGATTCCTCTCCACTAAGCGCAGATGAGCTCGATGGTGAGGAGCTCGTGGAGCTGCAAGAGGAACTGCGCAATGCACGATTTCCGCATGTAGGCCAAGGGGTAGATCACACACCTGAGGTACTCAACTACGTTCGCACCTTCGATCACGGCTCGCCCTCAACATCGTGGACTCTCCGGGAGGCCACTAACCCTGGAGAGAGAAAAAAGGCCCTAGAACTGACAGACGACCCTCACGGCTACATCGAGCTGCGCGCACTGGAGTTTCTCCACTTCAACAAGTTGAAAGACTCGAGCCCCTCGAGAGATGACGATGGGCCGGAGAGTGTCCCTCGAGCCTTTCTCGTCTGCCATCTACAGTGCACAAACCTTACTCATACCGGGCTCGCATTGGTCTCTAAGATGCTTACCCGTCCTCGTGACGGCATTACCATCAGAAACGACGACGAGCCTGGTGTGATTATCGGCCCCTATGTGAGCAAGAGAGATACCACACGCCAGTACATCGATCCTGTTTCAGGTGAGACAAAAGAGGGCCATGCCCATGGTTTCTTACGCGATCTATTCTCAATTGCCACATCGACCATGGACTGCTATTTCCCAGCTATAAACGGTGAAGCAGAACAAAGGCTTCCCGTCTCATTATCCTCCGGCGGATATATTCAGTCCACAAGCTCCACCGGCACAACATCGAAGGTACGATTCTATGAGAGCATCATGCCTTTCAGGATTATTTCACTTATCCCCAATGATTGCGTAGCAGAAGAGACTGCATACTCCGAATACTGCATCGAAGATAAGAATATTTCCATTCCTGAAGGCTACACATACCCAGAAGTCTGGTGCGAGGCATGGGCGGAATCCATCATCAATTCCCAAGACCGCTTCAGCGACGAGCTGAACACCTTGGACTCTTCGGCGGAGCAGCACCACGAGGTCAATTCTTTCGCTAACTGGTGCTTCCGCTCCAGCTCCACATGCTTGGTGGGGATTAAGCGACAGTCCGATCTCGATCACGACTTGTTCTTCGCCGGGCTCAGCCAGACCCGCTTCGTTGATATCTGCCTACTTGCTATGCGGCAGTACCTTGGCTTAGTTCGCTTCCACAACCGGATGGAAAACGGTATCTACGACTTCCGTTCTGTCCGCACAAGTGACACTGGCCTCTCGAGTATGGCCGTTGATGCCGACTCACTGAGCGAGGCAACCGACCATTTTGACTTGCTCAATCTCGACTATCTTCGGTTCCGCAATAAAATCTGGCAGCGGACCATACCCAAGCGGCCCTTTGCCACCGCTTTGCTGCATCTACTGCAAGATCGTCTGGGCGTAAGCGAGCTTTCTGCGGAATTCGATAAGGAGATGGACTTACGCAAATCTATTTTGCAGTCACGGTATGACCGTGAAATGTTGCGCATCCGCGAAAGAGACGAGAAAGCTCTCCGCAAGGAACAGGAGAGGAAGGATGAAGCCGAACGTACCATGCAAAAAGTCTTCGGCCTCGTTGCACTTCTCGTTGGCGTCATTCCCGCTTTCGAGTTTATCCCCCTTCCTAATAATGAATCTGGAGATATGACTATTTTCGGCTTGCAGGCAGGTGCGAGCTTAGCGCTCTGGATTGCTGTTATATTCTACTTACACAGGAAAAATAAAGAGAATAGTAGCAGAGAAGATCGTTAGAGAAATACCGTAACAGCGTCAAGTGCCGCCTCGCGAATTTCGCTAACGGAACGCCTTAGATCGAGGGCCACACACCCCATAGGATGACCATTCATCATCCAGCGCTGCTCGCGTGGAAACCTCAGGCTCATCCATAACGCAGAGGTGGTCGTAGACCAACACCCCCGCCACAGGTTCAACGAAGAACGCGATTCATGGATCAGTCACCGTGATACTAGCTGTAGAGGGTGATGTCGAAGTGTTCAAGAACAGGCGCGATCGATGCAAAGGTCTCACGATCGGGCTCATAATCGCTACCCGAGGATACAAACCCGGCTGCATATAGCTTGTCCTCAATGATCGCGAAGGCTGGGCCACCAGAGTCACCATGGTCGGCCGGCGCATGGGCTTCAAACATAAGCTCACTGAACCCCTTGCGGTAGTCCCCGCAGCTAAGGCCAGTACGCCACCCCAGGCGGCAGATCTGGGGGCGGAACTCGTCCATCTGATCGACCGTCAGATATCCCACCAAGGAGGCTGTAAACGGCGGGGTGGAACGCCAGACGGCCTCGGATCGGGACACGTCCACCAGAGCCCAGTCTTTCTTGTTAAGAGTGAATTCAGACTCCACCACCCGGCCGAGAAACGCCTTCTCGCCATATTCGTTGCGCGCGTAGATGTCGTCTCCTTGATCGCCACAGTGCCCCGCGGTGATCATGAAGTCTCTGCCTTCAGCACGCCCGAAAAAGCCCGCGGAACACTCGGTGCCCGCGGCTTTGTTGTACACCTTTACTCCCGGTACCACGGTGGTGGAATCAGAAAGCCACTGCCAATCCGCACTGTTGTGGTATCGCACTTTGCCCTCAGGCAGAGGTTGGCGTTCCTTTGCTGGAGGTGGCTGCCCTTCTGGGGTGAAGTTCTGGCTCGGAGCTGCAGCGGTGGACTCTGGGGTCGGTGCGGCGTTCGTCGTTGACGTCACCGTGGTGGTGCGCGTGGACTTAGCAGCAGCGGCCGAGGTGTCCGCGATGTCATTGGCAGGCGAACCACTTCCACATGCTGTAAGCGATAGCGCAAGAACGGTAGTGGCCGCCACAGTCGCTGGACGTTGAAGTATGCCTGGAGACTGAGGATCTCGTTCGGCTAAGAAAGCTTTCATGGAACACTCCGACACAAGCGGCTATTGGATTCAAAGAGGCAGTGCTTTGGCGTCAAAGGAGCACAAGAACAGAGTTGGGATAATCATAGCATAGCAAGAAATTCCACCAAAGAAATTCCGACCAAAACCAAAGAGAGTGGAAACGCGCCACAGCTAACCACATGCAATGATAATAACTATTAGGAAAATTCCAACAATACGGACACCATTCCCAGCATTATCCCAACGCCCTACATGCTGGGACCCATTCACCAAAGAGTAACACCGCCTTTATGTCCTACAACTACGCGTAGGAAGCACGCCGCCCTTATAGGTCGCCACTCCCCGCACAGCTCTCAATACGAACACAACGATAGACTCCTATCCCCAACGATAGTTGGCAATAGAAATTAATTGTAGAAAGTAACATTGCTGAATAAAGAAAGTTTTCACTAACGTCAAACCTAAGTTTTTCTGACCCTACTCCGGATTAATAATTATTTCACAAGGCCACACGGTTATAGTTCGAGGATGGCCGGACAACGCAGCCACCACGAAGTAAACTTTTCCATACAGACGGAATCGATATCAAGGGTGCTTGTCTCCGTCTTGCGCGTTAAACGATGTAAACATTCTCTTCTATTGCTAGCCCAGGCACAATTTCGGAAGCCAGAAGCTCGAGAGGGCGCATGCTTTCCGGTATCTGGAGGTTAATGGACAGGCTAAGCACTGTGCGCGGTGGATACCCCTGAATATCTAGGAAACAAACTGGGATGGACCAAGAAGTGGGCACCGCGCTCCCCTACTGCAGCGCAGATTTCATCGTATTTCCATACGTTCAGGGCGTCAATGGTATCCCGCAACCATCCGAATAACTGGTGAAGTTAGTGACTTTTCCACACCAGACACTCGGCAGTGGCGTGAGTGGCCGACTTATGCATGTAACACCACCCAAGGGGACAGCAGCACTCCACCGGCGCTCAAATCCGAGAAAAGCTGGACGCAGTGGTTGCCACTATCGCCGCTTACAAGCACATCATCCGTGACTGCAAGATCAGGGCGGCTATACCGATCTACGTGCGGTTGGGACTATTCGTTACCTAGAGCATCAAACCAAGAAGTAAATAGGCGCATCGCGGTGTCAAGCACACCATCAATCGAGCCGAGAGGTTGAGCGTAAGCGCGCACTCCTATGGACCAGTCGATGTATCCCTGCGCTAACCATGGGTAATCACTGAGGTATTTTTTGGTGAGTTCTTTACGGTGTTTACCTAGGGGCCTGCGAGACATGCCTGGTGCTCGGGTCTTCAGGTTGAAGGCCGCGGGATTTCCGCGGAGCACTTCGGAGTAGAGGATACGAGCGTTGTTCACCCATTGAGGCGGCGGTGTGGTTTCCGGTGAGGGGAAGCACTCCTCTGTCTCCTCGACGTGAGTTCCTGCATAGAACTCGATCATGACGTCGTTCAGACGATCAGGCATTTTTCGTCCGGTCACCTGGATTTGCCCACAAAGCTGCCCGTTGATTGGATGTGATGGACTGATAATGGTGATACCCGGCATGGCTGAGTCCCCACGATCAACATACAGCGACCAGCCCTCGGGCACTACATACCGCGCAAGAGCATCCCGAAGTAGCCGCTCTACCTGAACCTTCTGTGCGGGGAGGGATTCAACGTCATCGAGCCGCAAACGGGGTTGATCAAATATGCTGAGGAGTTCATTCCACGTCACGACTCCGGCCACTTCATCCCGGTAGGCGGCCGCATCTTCGGCTTCAAGTACAAGCAAAATTACGTCGTCACAAACTGTGCTTTGGCGTTCGATTTGCTCGGAACTAACGACATGATCAACCTTCGCTTCAATAGCGACCTTACGAATTCGAGTCTCCCCAGAGAAGGAGAGCAGAATATCGATGCGCTCTTCCTTCTCGCATCCCACCTCGATTAAGCGTCCGATATCTTTCTTCAGTACTGCGCCGATGAAACGCTCGACGGCTTCGGGTGCATGGCGTATTTCGGCTGCTACTGCACGGGTGAGCTGTGGTTCGGAGGTAAAGATCTGGCTGCCGAGTCTCGGCTTCTGCTCACGGTACATGGTCTAACCATACTTCTTCCAAGATAAAACGGTTCGCTGTTCGTGGTCGTCGACTTGGAGATCTCAATAGTCTCAGTAACAACATCCAACGAAACAGCAGGTCAAACAGATCTATACTCCTTAGCACACTTTCCTCTCGAGAGGATTAAAAGCACAGCTAGAGCTGCGCATACCACGACAAGAACTTGTAAACATCATTGTGCTGATAGAGGAAGAGATGAAGCCTATTTCATCTTCATAGACTCAGGCTGGCGGCGCTTTGAGGTACACGTAAGACCAAAATATGCGAGATTACAAGTCTTCCATCCTCCATGAGGACCGAGTCCTATTATTTGTCTTTTCAGCAACGTCTGTCAGCAATCGCGCGATAGGGGCAAGATACTTTCACCTCGTAAGTGTTAGTCACGCCCACACTAGGAGATCGGGTGTACGACGACATCATGCGCCCAATGAACAGATATGCCATCGCCAAGAAGACGCTAGGGGCCGGCTTCGACGACGTTCTCGCCTCGGCAACTCTCGACCATTCTGCTCTCTGGTCAGTGACGGCTGATGTTTGGTCAACGGCAACATTTAATAGGCAGAGTCCAAGCCGCTGCTGTTGAAGCACTGGGATCTCGGAGATTTGCCGAGGCGTATAAGCATTCGGTGCCGACTATTCACTGAGCACCCGCTTAGCGGGTCAGGGATTTGAATGCTTTAAACCCAATCCCGGCGAGTCCGAGCGCACTTGGGTACAGCCACTGTCGGAGCCGCACGCCATTCGATACTCGGAGCAGCTCCTCGAAGCTCCGCTGGTATTCGTCTGCAGTCACGTCGCAGCCTAGTGGCTCGCTGTGGGGCAGCCGTTTACCGAAACAAACGTAGTCCATCCAAGTCACGATCAGCACCGTGAAGGTTAGGCCCTTGAGTCTGGTCTCTGATTAACCCTTCCTTAATTGAACGTTCCACGCTGAAGCGTAACTAGCTACGTAGTTCGTCTACTATGCCTCAGACTTCGTCGGGTAGGGATTGATCGACAGGAATATGTAGTAGCCACCTCTGACTTCACTAGGTCGTTTTCGTTCGAAGACACCATAGCCGTGTACTAGCTAGTGCACTGATCCTAGACCGTCGGTCTTGCGCAGGGTTAGGCCAATACCTCGCCTGTGGGACTGAGCGGCCGGCTCAGTCCAGCATCCGGCTGAGCGTTGAGCGTCCGGTACACCTCGCTGGGACTCATCCAGCACATCTCCTCCACGCGGTTAGTTTCGCAGCCTTCAAGGCATGCCTGCTGCAGGATCTCGCGGCGCGCGGGAAACGCCCGGTAGGGCGGTGACTAAGCTGGTGGGGGTTTTGTGTACGGGGTGGACGTGCGCGAGCGCACTGGGCAAAAGTTGAGCGTGGCCCATGGCTAGCAGGATGCGGAAGGTGACAACAAACAGCCCAAGAAAGCCGGTGGGTAGTCCGAGAATGCCGACAGTGTAGCCGCCCATGGTGAGAGTGGGATGGCCCGCCTCTCTCAACGCGCAGATGGTGCCGAAGCGCATCAGGGCGATGAGCTGCCAGATAGAAAGGCTCTTTTTTAGATCATTCCTATCGCTTCCTCATTCACATGTATTCGGTGATATCGGGGAATCCGCCACAGGGGTGGGCCTGTGGCGCTTTCTCCTTGGAAACCTTTTTAGCAAAAGCTGTGTCCACCTGCAGCGCGGCTGCAGCTCGGCTACGCGCTGGTGGGCGGCTAGATGGCGTCGATAAGCGAAGCCGAAAAAACCCTCCCAGAACAGCGGGGCGTACTGCTACGCTGGGGCCCACTATCCACTCGCGTGACGCGGCCCACCCAATGCCGGTCAAGTGTTTTGTACCCGACACACAGAGAGGACGTGGGGCACACCATGCCAATCCGCCTGAATGATGACCTTGAGCAGATCACCGACAGCGCTATTGCGCGGGCGCAACGGTGGATGCGCGAAGCAGAGAGCGCGTCGGTGAGCAGCAAGGAAGCGAAAAACACCGAGCTTTTATCCGAGATGGTGCGCTCTGAGGGCGGCATTGACTTCACCATGGGGTTTGTGGACCGGGTGGCACGGCCGGAAGATAATGCGGTGTCGGCGCGGGAGCTCAACCGGCTCGCGAGCCCGCTTGATGCGCAGCGGCGCACGCAGAGCGCGATTCCGGACTTTATGGGCGTGGTGAATAAGTCGCTGATCACCGCCGGTTCTCTTCTCGCCCCGGCAATGCCGCATGTTGCTATGCCGATCGCGCGCGCCAAGCTACGCCAGATGGTGGGCCACCTGGTATTTGATGCCCAAGGATCGAAGCTGGATAAGCTGCTCGATCGCGCCGCAGAGCAGGGCTTTCAGCTGAATGTGAACCTGCTTGGCGAGGCCGTGCTGGGTGAAAAGGAAGCGGATCGACGCCTAGAGCGCACCCTTGAGCTGCTGCAGAATCCGAAGGTCACCTACGTCTCCATTAAGGCCTCCGCGGTGGTCTCGCAGCTGAATCACTGGGACTTTGAGGGCTCGGTCGAGGCGCTCAAAGACAAAATCCGGCCGCTCTATCGCGCCGCGCAAGAACGCGCCGATCGGCCCTTTATCAACCTCGACATGGAGGAATATAAGGACCTCGAGCTCACGCTGCGGCTCTTTACCGAGCTCATGGCCGAAGAGGAGTTCCACGATCTCGAAACCGGCATCGTGATTCAGGCCTATCTGCCGGACTCGGTGGGCGCGCTGGAACAACTGGTCACCTTCGCCCGCGAGCGCGTGGCCAACGGCGGCGCGCCGATTAAGGTGCGCATCGTCAAGGGCGCAAACCTCTCCATGGAACGCGTGGAGGCCGAGCTGCACGACTGGCCGCAGGCGCCGTATATGAGCAAGGCCGAGGTGGACGCCAACTATCTTCGCCTGCTGGACTATGTGCTGACTGAGGACAACGCCGATGCCATTCGCATCGGTGTGGCCAGCCACAACCTCTACACCCTCGCCACCGCCATCGAGCTAGCGGATAAGCGCGGGGTGAGCCGGCAGCTCGATATCGAAATGCTCCAAGGCATGGCCCCGGCCCAAAGCCGCGTGGTGCAGCGCGACGCTGGGCGCATCATCCTCTACACCCCGGTGGTGCACAAGGAAGACTTCGATGTGGCCATCTCTTATCTGGTGCGCCGGTTGGAGGAAAACGGCGAGCCGCAGAACTTTATCTATGCGATGTTCGCCCCCGATGTCGAAGGACCCGACCAGCACACACCGTTAGAGCAGCAAGAGCAGCGCTATCTCGACGCGGTGCGGGAGCGCTGGGAGGTGCGCGATAGCGCGCGGCGCACCCAAAACCGCGCCAAGAACACCGAAGCCCAGCTGGGTCATGACGGGCATTTCCACAACGAGCCCGACACAGATCCCGCCCTCGCGGCCAACCGCGCCTGGGCCCTGGAGGCGCTCGCTCAGGATCCAGGTGCGCCGGTGTCTGAATTGATCACCGATCCTGCGGTGATTGATCAGGCTGTCGCCCGTGCCCAACAGGCGCATGAGGCATGGGCTGGGCGTTCCGGGGCGGAGCGCGCCGAGGTGCTCGACCGCGCCGCTGACGCTCTGGGACGCTACCGCGGACAGCTGATTTCTGTGGCAGCGCACGAGGCCGGCAAAACTGTCGACCAAGCCGATCCGGAGATCTCCGAGGCCATCGACTTCGCCCGCTACTACGCAGAATCTGCCCGGGCGATCGACGAGCACTCCGGTGCACAGTTCACGCCCTACTCAGTAGTAGTGGTGACCCCACCGTGGAACTTCCCCATCGCCATTCCCATGGGCGGGGTCTTCGCCGCGCTGGCGGCAGGCTCCGCGGTGATCATCAAGCCCGCGCCGCAGGCCTTGCGCTGTGCTGAGGTGGCGGTCGAGGCCCTGCGCGAGGCCGGCATCGGCGAGGACATTCTGCAACTGGTCAATGCCGATGAGGACGAGGCCGGCAAGCGGCTGATCGCGCACGAGGATGTGGAGTCGGTGATTCTCACCGGCGCCTCCGATACCGCAGAGCTCTTCCGCTCGTGGAAGCCGGAGATGGTGATCAACGCCGAGACCTCAGGAAAGAACGCGCTGATCATCACCCCCGCCGCCGATCCTGATCTAGCAGTATCGGATCTCTATCACTCCGCCTTCGGCCACGCCGGGCAGAAATGCTCCGCCGCCTCCCTTGCCATTCTGGTGGGCAGCGCGGGCAAGTCCGAGCGCATCATCAACCAGCTAGTTGATGCCGTCTCTACCCTCAAGGTGGGTGTGGGCACCAATATCTCCACCACCATGAACGGGCTCATCGAAGCACCCAATGAGAAACTTCTGCGCGGGCTGACCACCCTCGAACCGGGCGAGCGCTGGCTAATTAAGCCACGCAAGCTCAACGAGGAGGGCACGCTGTGGAGCCCCGGTATCCGCGATAACGTCCAACCCGGCTCCTGGTATCACACCCACGAATGCTTCGGTCCGGTGCTCGGCATCATGCGGGCCCGCGATCTCGACGAGGCCATCGAGTGGCAAAACTCCACCGGCTATGGCCTGACCGGCGGGCTCCACTCCCTCGACGAGGAGGAAATCCGGCACTGGGTGGAGCATGTGGAAGTCGGCAACGCCTATGTCAATCGCGGTATCACCGGCGCGATCGTGCAACGCCAATCCTTCGGCGGGTGGAAGAAATCCGCCCTCGGCGCCGGAGCCAAGGCCGGCGGCCCGAACTACGTGGCCCAGCAGGGCGTGTGGAGCGAGACCGAAGCAGTGGAGGTGCCGCCGGTATCCCTCGAACCGAGCATCAACCGGGCACTGCGCGATATCGCAGAACGCGCCCACGATGGACGCCTGGATCTTAACGCCGCCGATCTGGAGTGGCTGCGTCGTGCCGCCCACTCGGATCAGTACTGGTGGGAGCGGGAGTTTGGTCGCACCCACGATCGCACGGGGCTGCAATCCGAGAGCAATATCTTCCGCTACCGGCCGCTACTCGAGCCGCTGCAGGTGCACCTCGGCGCTGGCTGGAGGCTACGGGATCTGCTGCGTATTCACCTCGGCGCACTACGCACCGGCACCACTGTGGTCGTCACCGGCGATGCCGAGGCGACAGCTGTGGCCCGCGCCGCAGGGCTGAGCGCCCAAGAAAGCGAGCAGGTAGCGCAGCTGCGGGTCCGCGTGCTTGGTGAACCGAGTGACGCGATGCGCGAGCACGCCGTGCGCTTGGGCGCCACCCTCCTCGAGGCGCCGGTACTCTCCGATGGCCGCCGCGAGCTGCTGCCGCTGCTACTGGAGCAGGCGGTGTCTATTACCACCCACCGCTTCGGTCATCTCACCCCCAACCCGCTGGGATAGATACCCGAGCTAGTCGAGGGGGATCCCACGGTTGCACGGCGGGTCCGGTGCCATAGTGGCGCGGGCCCGCTCAACCACCGCTTCTGCTATAACTCCTTAAAGATTGGACACAGGTACTCAGCCTAGCTTCCACGATTACAGTAAACTCACATTCGATAAACACATCGATAGTCGTGGGAGGTTTTCCATGGTAGACCTACTCACCCTCTCGGAGAATGCAACCGTCGGGGGCGTAGCTGCTGGTTTGGTGGTATCTACAACCCTTGCGATCATCTCCCGGAAATCGAAACCCCCTCTTGAGCTGTTCATGATCGATAACAAACGAGCTTTTCTCGTCAACAATTGCCTACGGACGGTAATATTTGGAGAGGCTTACGCATTCGAGCAGGGAACTGAAATAATCGGCCCAAACGATGGATTTAGAGGACATATTAGTGAAATGCGCTGCTCCCCCGGGGATGGCATAGTCGTTTCTTGCAAAATCCGCCTCGGCGAAAGCTTATCGCTCACATACAAGCCGGTATTTTTCGGCGATCCGAAATTGAACCGTTTACGCGGAAAGCAGCGAGATGAAACACAGATAGCAGACTTTTTTAGAGTCCTTGATAGAAATAGCTCTTCAATATGGAGCATTCGCGGAATCTTAAAAAGGCTGGAAAAGCATGACCCTTTTGAATACACACACCCTTCCCGTCTATTCGGCTGGAGAATAATTAGCCTTCCGCTAAAGCCAAGCCAGCTAGCAGCATCGCCTTTCCATCACTGACAATACGCCGCTTATTAGTCCTCCAGATCATAAACTAGGGTGTGCTTTCTCAGCTGCCGCCGCTTCGATATAACTTACCCTGCTCTCGCGACTCCACGTATCCGCTAGCCGATACGCAGCGGTCCCACCTGGACGCGCAAGGGCGGGTCCTCCGAGCGGACCTCGCGTTTGATCTGTCCGGCCTTCAAGATCCGCCCCAACTGTTGGGCGGGGAGGCTACCGCGAATAATCATCCGCTCGGGCGGGCCAAAGGCGCGCTCATCCCACTCCCCTGGCAAATGCACTCCTGGGGGAAGATCCACTGGCCCCAACACCTCTACCTGCTCGGGTAGCTCGAGCAGTTCCACGAAACGATCCAAGCTGGCGCGGCCGCCATCCACCACGGCCATGGTGGTCGTCGGTGGCAGCTCCACCTCGGCGCGCTCGGCCAGCTCCCTGTGGGCAGCGCCAATGGGATCCCAGCGCAGGAGCGCCTGCACCACGGGCACATCCTGATCGGCCACCACGATCAACTGGCCATCATTATCCCGAGAGTCCACCAAGGAGCCAACACGCAGCCAGCTCGCTAACGCCTCCTCGCCGGCGCGGAGATCCTGCTTACTCAGCAGCCCCCAGGTATCGAGCAGAATCGCAGCACCGTACCGACCCCCGACGACGCGGGGCTCCGCGCCCGAGGTCGCCACCACGATGGTGGGGCCGGGGTCGATCTCGGAGACGATCTTCTCCCCACTCGAGGTCACCACCCGTACCCCGCTGAAGGCGCGGCCCAGTTCCTCGGCGGTGCGATCGGATCCGATCACCACGGCGCGAATCTCTGTGGAGCCGCATTCAAGACACTCGTGGTGGGCGTCGATACGCCCACACCACCGGCACTGCGGAGAAACCGGCACGTGGGGATCGCCGGAGGCAGGAAGCTCAAGGGGGCCATTGCAGTGGCGGCAACGGGCGGCAGCGCGACAGCGTCGACACGCAAGAGTAGGCGCATAGCCCTTGCGGGGAACCTGCACCAGCACCGGCCGCTCGGCCTCCACGGCGGCGCGCACCGCCTGATAGGCCCTGCTGGGAATGCGCCTGCTCTTCGCCAGCGGATCGCCGCCGCCATAGGCGGATGCGCCGGTGGCCATGGTCAAGGGCGCGGCTTGGCGGATGTGTCCGCGCTCGCCGGCGCAGTCGAAAGCCCAGCCACGCTCCACCATGAGCTGCACCTCGGCGGTGCGGGCATAGCCGCCCATGATGAGCGCGCATTTTTCCTGCGCGGAACGGGTGCTCAACACCTCGCGGGCGTGCCAATAGGGGGCGCGCGGATCGACGAGATTATCATCGCCATCGAACATGATCGCAGCTAGGCGCAGATCCTGCACGGGGGCGAAGGCCGCAGAACGGGTGCCAATCACCAGCCGTGACTGACCATGCAGGATCGACAAAAAACGCCGGTAGCGCGCCTGCGGGCCCAGCGTGGCGCTGAGCGTGGTGATCTGTTTCGCCGACACCAGCTCGCGCAGAGCGGCCTCGAGACGATCCAAGGCGCGTTGATGCGGCACCACCGCTAAAGCCCCATGGCCGGCTCGCACGGTGTGCACCAAGGCGGCGGCGAGCTCGGCGGCCCAGTCGCCGTCGGGGTTGATCTGCCAGGCAATGCGGGCGGGTTTGCCCTCCTCCACGGCCTTAAGAAACGCCTGGCCGCGCACATAGTTATCCCAGGCGCTCATGTCCGGCTCGGCGGCGTCGCCAAGCGTCTCCCAGGAGGTGGTGAAGTCTGTTTTCTCGGCGGCGGCATGGCGATTCGGCACCGCGGCGCGGATCATATCCGAACGGCAGCCGGCATAGCGTTCGGCTAGTTTCTCCACGAGCGCCTGGGTGCTGGGTGGATAGACCACCTCGGGCGAGATGACCCGCTCGATATAGCGCAGGGAGCCCTGGTGTTCGGAGGTCTCGTGCCGGGAGATCAGGATGGCATCCACCAGCCGCCCGCCGAAGCGCACCCGCACCTTCACCCCAGGTTGGGCGCTTGCAGAATCGGCCTCGCTGAGGCGGTAGTCGAAGTAGCGGTCGAGGTGAATCAGCCCCAGCAAAGGCAATACCCGCGCCACCGGCAGGGATTCTGCTGGGGTGCGCGGGTGGGTAGCCATGCGGGAGATTCTAGTCTAGATCCCCGCTGCGGCGCGCAACTCCTCCACACGGTTGGTGTGCTCCCACGGGAAGTCCACATCGGTGCGGCCAAAGTGGCCATAGGCGGAGGTGTCCGCGTAAATCGGGCGCAAGAGATCCAGCTCGCGGATAATCGCCGCCGGGCGCAGATTAAAGACCTCAGCCACAGCGTGCTGGATCTGCTCATCGCTCAGACCATGCTTGGCGGTGCCGAAGGTTTCTACATACAGCCCCACCGGAGCGGCGCGGCCAATGGCATAAGCCACCTGCACCTCGGCCTTATCGGCCAAGCCGGCGGCCACGATGTTTTTCGCCACCCAGCGCATAGCGTAGGCGCCGGAGCGATCCACCTTCGAGGGATCCTTGCCAGAGAAGGCGCCACCGCCGTGGCGGGCCATGCCGCCATAGGTGTCCACAATGATCTTGCGGCCGGTCAGCCCAGCATCGCCCATCGGCCCGCCAAGTACGAAGGAGCCGGAGGGGTTAATGAGCACGGTGAGATCCTCACTGAGGAAGCTCTCCAGCCCGGCATCGGCGATCACCCAGTTAATCACGTGCTCCCGCAGCTGCTCCTCCAGCCACTGCTGGGTGATATCCGGATCGTGCTGGGTGGAGATCACGATGGTGTCGATATGGCTGGGATTATCCGCCTCGTCATAGGCGAAGGTCACCTGGGTTTTGCCGTCCGGGCGCAGATGGGGCACGATGCCCTCCTTGCGCACCTGGGTGAGACGCCGAGAAAGACGATGTGCCAACGCAATCGGCAGCGGCATGTACTCATCCGTCTCGTTGGTGGCATAGCCAAACATCAGGCCCTGATCGCCCGCGCCCGCGTGATCATCATCGTGCTGGGAGGTACCGCTACGCACCTCCTGGGAGGTGTCCACGCCCGAGCCGATCTCAGCACTCTGCTCGCCAATGGCCACGGTTACTCCACAGGTGGTGCCATCGAAGCCCACCTCGGAGGAGGTGAAACCGATCTCCTTCAGCTTGGTGCGCACCAGCTGCGGGATCTCCACATAGCCGGCGCAGCGCACCTCGCCCACCACGTGCACTAAACCGGTAGTGACCACAGTTTCCACGGCCACCCGAGAGTGCGGGTCCACCTCGAGCATGGCGTCGAGAATGGTATCTGAGATAGCATCACAGATCTTGTCCGGGTGACCTTCCGTCACCGACTCGCTGGTGAAAAGTCGAGTATCTTTAGCTGCGCTGGTCATAGACAACAAACATAGACTAAGCGGTCTAATTTAGCAATACATGCAGGGCACGCGCTTCCATATGCGCTCCTGCGCCGCGCTAGCGCCGAAGTGCGCTGACCCCATCGAGAATCCGATGCGCCACCGCGTTCTTCGTTCCCGCGGGCACGGCTGTCTCCGTATTATCGGCGCCGAGCAGCCAGCCCTCGTTGGTGTCTTGACCGAAGACGCGGCCACCGCCGACGTGATTGACCATGAGCAGATCTACCCCTTTACGCTGGAGCTTTTCTCGCCCGAGCTGCAGCGGGCTGGTGTGCTCATCGCCGGTCTCGGCGGCGAAACCGACGATGATCGTCTCCGCGGGCACCACGCCATCGCGGCGCTGCTGCACCAAACCGGCGAGAATATCGGGGTTTTGGGTCATCTCAATCACCGAGAGATCCGCCTCAGCCTTGCCCTTTTTCATCTTGGACTCCGCCCGGTGGGCGGGGCGATAATCCGCCACCGCGGCGGCCATAATCACCACATCGGCATCAGGCGCCTCGCGGTCCATGGCTGCGTGGAGCTCGGCGGCGGAATCAATGCGGATGATCCGCGCTCCGATGGGATCCACCATCGTGTCCGCCGCCCCGACAACAAGCACCACCTCTGCACCACGCTGGGCGGCGGCATTGGCCAGGGCATAACCTTGGCGGCCGGAGGAATGATTGCCAATAAAGCGCACGGGGTCAATCTCCTCGCGCGTCCCGCCGGCAGAAATCAGGACCTGCACGCCCTCCAGATCGCGCTGCGGGGCGCGGCCCTCCTCCTGTACTCCGAGCGCATAGTCCACCACCTGCTCCGGTTCGGGCAGCCGGCCTGGCCCGCTATCGTGGCCGGTGAGCCGACCATGGGCGGGCTCCATCACCGCGATACCGCGCTGCCGCAGCACCTGGACATTTTCCCGGGTAGCGGGGTTATTCCACATCTCGGTATGCATAGCCGGGGCCACCACCACGGGGCAGGTGGCCACCAGACAGGTGGCGGTGAGCTGATCATCCGCCATGCCCAAGCGCAGCCGGGCCAAGAAATCAGCGGTCGCGGGTACCACCACCACGAGATCGGCCTGCTGGCCCACCATCACGTGCTGCACCTTATCCACGTTCTCAAATACATCGGTGGCTACCGGATTGCCGGATAGCGCGGTGAAGGTGGCTTCCCCGACGAATTTGAGGGCATTGCGGGTAGGTACCACCCGCACGCTGTGTCCCGCTTCGGTGAAAGCACGGATCACATGGCAGGCCTTATAGGCGGCGATGCCGCCGGTCACACCAACGACGATGGAGAGTTTCTCGCTCGAGCTCATAAGTGTCAAGGGTAGCCGATACCCCTACGGCCGCTGGATGCGCACAGCACAAAACCCAGCACGCACCGTTGGTGTGGGCGTACTGGGTTGGTGATGCCGACCGGGGCAGCGTCGAGCTGGCCCCTTGTAGTAACCGTGCGAACACGGAGGCCGATCAAGGGATAAGGCTATTAGCCTTCCTCGTGGTGCAGCATTCCAGCGTCGATCTCGCGCAGGGCGATAGACAGCGGCTTCTCGCCAGCTTCGGGGGTAACGAGTGGGCCAATGAATTCAAAGACGCCCTCGTCCGCCTGCTGGTAGTAGCTGTTGATCTGACGGGCACGCTTCGCCGCGAAAATGGCAAGAGCGTACTTGGAGGACACATGGTTCATAAGGCTGTCGATGGGCGGTGCGGTAATGCCTACCGGATCATCGAAAACAGACTCATTGCCTGTGGTTTGGTTACTCACTGTCATCCTTTTTCTGGATTGCTATCTGTAAAAGTTCTCTCTGCACCATACTGCTCACTGCGGTCCACTACGCTCGCGGGCCCGAGTGGCACCCTCGACGGCTAGTGGCCGGTGAGAAGCTGGTGAATAGCCTCGACTGCTGCGTCCACATCATCGTTGACCACCACGTGGTCGAATTCGCTTTGCGAATCGAGCTCCTTGCGCGCCGTCGCGAGACGACGATCAATCACCTCTTGAGACTCGGTACCACGACCGGTCAGGCGATCAACCAGCACCTCCCAGGAGGGCGGGGCGAGGAACACGGTGGTTGCCTCGGGCATGGACTTCACGATGTTGCGCGCCCCCTGTAGATCAACCTCCACGAGCACGGGCCGTCCAGCCGCAAGGGCTTCGGTGACCGGTCGCGCGGGGGTGCCAGAGCGCTGCAATCCGCCGTGAATATCCGCCCATTCGAGCATCTCCCCTGCCTCAATCATGTCGTTGAACTGCTCCATCGACACGAAGAAGTAGTCCTGACCATCCACCTCACCGGGGCGAGGATCGCGGGTGGTCATGGAGACGCTGAAATACAGCGAGGGCACGTCTGTGCGCAGACGATGAACCACGGTGGATTTACCCACCGCAGAGGGACCAGCTAAGACGACGAGGCGGGGCGTCGGGTTCTCGCCGGTCATCTGAATTAGTCCTCAGAGAAACCGAAGCGCTCGAGCAGAGCACGACGCTGACGGTCGCCCAAGCCGCGCAGACGGCGGGTCTGAGCAATCTCGAGGTCCTCCATGATCTCCTTAGCCTTGACCTTGCCCACCTTCGGCATGGCCTCGAGGAGAGCGGAAACCTTGGTCTTGCCAATGATCTCGTTGTCCTGGGCCTGGTCCAGAACTTCCTTAAGGTTGGTGCCGCCGCGCTTCAGCTTTTCCTTCAGCTCAGCACGGGCCTTGCGGGCCTCAGCAGCTTTCGCGAGGGCTTCCTTGCGCTGCTCGTCAGTCAACTTGGGAAGGGCCACGTTGGTTCCTCCGATTCGTAGGCGATTAATTACTTGGGCTATCTGGTGGAAACCGCCTCGACACAGCGTGTGCGCCGAGCGGATTCCTTGAAGCTCGCATCAGTCTAGCACTACTTGGACAAAAGCCAAGGTGACAGGCCGCGGGCTTGTCGCGCGCTCTCTCTCGATAACGCTTCTAGCTGGGGATTCCCGGAAATTGGCCGGCTAAGTCCGAAACGGCCTTTTCTAGGGCTTTCACGCTTGCACCGGCCTGCAATACCCCACGAGAGACGTTGGGAAATGCCATGTGTGTCATTCCCTGTGCGAGCTTATCGACGTCCTCCGCGCCGGCTCCTTGGGCGCCTACCCCAGGCATCAGGATGGGGCCATTGAGCGCCGCGAGAGCGGGGGCGTCGCGCAGTGTTGCCCCCACGACGACGCCGACGTTGCCGGGGCTGCCAGCGGCTGCTCGCGCCGCATTGCAGGCGGCAGCCTCATCGACGATGTGCTGGGCGACAGTCAGCTCGCCCTGCTTCACCGCCCGCTGGATGCTCTGCCCCTCCGGGTTGGAGGTGGCGGCGAGCACGAATAGCCCTTTGCCCTGCTCCGCATAGTCCAGGGCCGGTGCGAGGGCACCGAAGCCCAGGTAGGGAGAGACCGTGAGGGCGTCTACCTCCAGCGGGGAGCCAGGGCGCAGCCACGCATCCGCGTAGGCGGCCATGGTGGAGCCGATATCGCCGCGCTTGGCATCGGCTACCACGAGGGTGCCGGCCTGCCGCAGCGAATTGATGGTCTCCTCGAGCACGGTGTAGCCGGCAGCACCATAGGCTTCGAAGAAGGCCACTTGCGGCTTTACCAGGGCGACAGAGCCCGCGAAGGCGCGCACACAGGTGGCGCTAAATTCACGCAGGCCGGCGATGCTGCGAGGCAGCCCCCAGGCGTCGAGCAGCGCCGGGTGGGGGTCAATGCCCACACAGAGCCGGCCGTGCTCGAGGGAGGCCTGGTGGAGCTGGGATCCGAAGTCGCTCACTTACTCCCCCGCCTTGGCTGCGATGTTTTCATGATTGAGCTCCTGCAGGGGCAGGATGCTCAGCTCGTTGTCTCGCATCGCCTCGATGCCCTGCACAGCGGCGGTCACGCCCTGCACGGTGGTCACCAGCGGCACCCCGGCGCTCACGGCGGCGGCGCGAATATCGTAGCCATCGTGGCGGGCACCGGCGGAGCCGGCAGGGGTGTTGAGGATGAGATCCACCTCGCCGGCGGTGATCTTGTCCACGATGGACAGCTCCTCGCTGCCTTCGCGTACCTGGCTGGCCTTGGCCACCACTTCGCATTCGACGCCATTGCGGCGCAGCATATCGGCGGTGCCCTTGGTGGCCATCATCTTAAAGCCGAGCTTGGCCAGCTGCTGGATCGGGAAGTTCAGGGTGCGCTTATCGCGGTTAGCGACAGAGACGAACACCGTGCCGGAGGTGGGCAGCGCGCCGAAGGCGGCATCCTCGGCCTTGGCATAGGCGGCGCCGAAGCTATCGGCCAGGCCCATCACCTCACCGGTGGACTTCATCTCTGGGCTAAGCAGCGAGTCCAGCATGGAGCCGTCGGGGCGGCGGAAGCGGGTAAACGGCAGCACGGCTTCCTTCACCGCGATAGGTGCATCCATGGGCAGCGAGCCGCCGTCGTGGGTGGTCGGGATGAGCTTTTCTTCCTTCAGCTCGGCGATGCTGGCGCCCATCATGATGCGGGCGGCAGCCTTCGCCAGCGGCACCCCGGTGGCCTTCGAGACGAAGGGCACGGTACGCGAGGCACGCGGATTGGCCTCGATGATGTAGAGGGTGTCGTCCTTCAGCGCGTACTGGACGTTCATCAGGCCCTTGACTCCGATGCCGTGGGCGAGAGCCACGGTGGACTGGCGGACCTTCTCGATGTCCTCGGCGCCGAGCGTCATCGGCGGCAAGGCGCAGGAGCTATCGCCGGAGTGGATACCGGCTTCCTCGATGTGCTCCATCACTCCGCCGAGGTAGACCTCCTCGCCATCGCAGAGGGCGTCCACATCGATCTCGATCGCGTTGTCCAAGAAGCGATCCACCAGCACCGGGTGCTCATTGGAGAGCTCGGTGGCGCGGTTGATGTAGTCCTCGAGGGTCTGCTCGTCGTAGACGATCTCCATGCCGCGCCCGCCCAGCACATAGCTGGGGCGCACCAGCACGGGGTAGCCAATGCGGGCGGCGACGTCGCGGGCTTCGGCGAAGGAGGTAGCGGTACCAAACTCGGGCGCCGGCAAACCGGCCTTGGCCAGCACCTCACCGAACTCGCCGCGATCCTCCGCCAAATCGATGGCCTCGGGCGTGGTGCCCACCACGGGCACCCCGGCGTTGCGCAGCTGCTCGGCCAGGCCCAGCGGGGTTTGGCCGCCGAGCTGCACAATCACCCCGGCCACGGTGCCGGACTGGCACTCGGCGTGGTAGACCTCCATGACGTCTTCGAAGGTCAGCGGCTCAAAGTAGAGGCGATCGGCGGTGTCGTAGTCGGTGGAGACTGTCTCGGGGTTGCAGTTGACCATGATGGTCTCGTAGCCCACCCGCGAGAGCTCCAGCGCGGCGTGCACGCAGGAGTAGTCGAACTCGATGCCCTGGCCGATGCGGTTCGGACCCGAGCCGAGAATGATCACCTTCTCCTTCTCGGTCTGCGGGCTCACCTCGGATTCCGCCCCAGCATCGAATTCATAGGAGGAGTAGTAATACGGAGTCTTGGCTTCGAACTCGGCCGCACAGGTGTCCACGGTCTTAAATACCGGGCGGATACCCAGCGACCAGCGCAGTGAGCGCACGCCGGTCTCGCCGGCGAACTCTGGGCGCAGGGCCGCGATCTGCTTATCAGAAAGGCCATAGTATTTCGCCAGGCGCAGCAGCTGCTCGGTGAGCACGGGGGCGTCGATAAGCTGCTGGCGCAGCTCTACTAGGTGCTGGATCTCGGCGAGGAACCAAGGATCGATGCCGGAGGCCTCGTGGACCTCAGCGATGGTCTTGCCGCCGCGCAGGGCCTGCTCGACCTCGTACATCCGGCCGGCCACGGGGCGCTTGAGGGACTCCAAGGCGGCGTCGGCATCGGCGCAGCGATCGGGCGCGGTCCAGAAACCGGTGTCCTTATTCTCCAGCGAGCGCATCACCTTATTGGTGGCTGCGGCGTAGTTGCGGCCCAGGCTCATGGCCTCGCCCACCGACTTCATGGTGGTGGTGAGCGTGTCATCGGCGCCGGGGAACTTCTCAAAGGCAAAGCGCGGGGCCTTGACCACCACATAGTCCAGCGTCGGCTCGAAGGCCGCCGGGGTTTCACCGGTGATGTCGTTGGTGATCTCGTCCAAGGTATAGCCGATGGCCAGCATGGCGGCGATCTTCGCGATTGGGAAGCCAGTGGCCTTCGAGGCCAGTGCCGAGGAGCGGGACACACGCGGGTTCATCTCGATGGTGATGATGCGGCCATCGGTGGGGTTGATGGCGAACTGGATATTACAGCCGCCGGTATCCACGCCCACCTCGCGGATAATGGCGATGCCCTGATCGCGCATCTTCTGGAACTCGCGGTCGGTCAGCGTCAGAGCCGGCGCCACGGTCACGGAGTCGCCGGTGTGCACGCCGAGGGCGTCGACGTTTTCGATGGAGCAAATGACCACCACGTTGTCATCGCCATCGCGCATGAGCTCCAGCTCATATTCTTTCCAGCCGAGGATGGATTCCTCGATGAGCACATTGGCCTCCGGCGAGGCGGCCAAACCGCCGCCGGCGATGCGTTCGAGGTCATCGTTATCGAAGGCCAAGCCGGAGCCGAGACCACCCATGGTGAAGGAGGGGCGCACCACCACGGGCAGCCCCAACTCGGCGACGGTCTCGTGGACTTCGTCCATGTTGTGGCAGACGCGCGATCGCGCGGATTCGCCGCCGATCTTGGCCACGATGTCTTTGAACTTCTGGCGATCCTCGCCGCGCTGAATGGCGGGAATATCGGCGCCGATGAGCTCCACATTGTACTTCTCTAGGCTGCCGCGTCGATCCAGAGCGATGGCGGCGTTGAGGGCGGTCTGGCCGCCGAGGGTCGCCAGCACGGCGTCGATGGGATGGCCTTCGGCGATCTCTTTGTCAAAGATCTTCTCGATGTAATCGGGGTGGATCGGCTCCACATAGGTGTGATCGGCGAACTCCGGATCGGTCATGATCGTCGCCGGGTTGGAGTTGATGAGGGTCACCCGCATCCCCTCCTGCTTGAGCACGCGGCACGCCTGGGTGCCGGAGTAGTCGAACTCGCAGGCCTGGCCGATCACAATGGGGCCGGATCCAATAACCAGGACGTGATTGATGTCAGTGCGCTTGGGCATTGTCTGTATTCCTCTTTCTCTTCCTGGTGTGCTTAGTTCTGGCCGTCGCCGGAGCCGGATTTTTTCGCCGCGATGTCCGCGAGAACCAGCTCCACGAATTGATCGAAGAGCGGGTTGGCATCATTCGGGCCGGCGGCAGCCTCGGGGTGGTACTGCACCGAGAAAGCCCGCCCATTCTTCAGCGCCACGCCTTCGACCACGCCATCGTTGAGACAGGTATGCGTCACCAGCGCGGGGCCATAGGGGGTAGCAAACTCCTGGCCTTGTTCACCTTCGAGGGCGAAGCCGTGGTTTTGGGCGGTGATTTCGATGTGGCCCTGCACGTGGTTTTTCACGGGGATATTCACGCCGCGGTGGCCGAACTTGAGCTTGTAGGTGTTCATGCCGAAGGCCCGGCCCAGGATCTGGTTGCCGAAGCAGATGCCGAAGATCGGCACATCCTTGTCCAGGAACTGCTGCACGATGCTCACCATCTCATCGGCGGTGGCCGGATCGCCCGGGCCATTGGAGATGAACACGCCATCGGGCTGGTACTCCATGGCCTTCTCACAGGGGTAATTGGCCGGCACCAGCACGGTGCGCATGCCGCGAGCAAGCAGGTTGCGCGGGGTATTGGACTTAATGCCCATGTCATAGGCCACCACGGTGGCTCGTACCTCGCCCTCGGGTTCGAGAACCTGCGGCTCAGTGATGGAGACATCGGCCGAAAGATTCGCGCCTTCCATATCTTCTTGGGCCTGCACGCGGCGCACCAGCTCCTCGGTATCGAGCAGGGCGTCCTCGCCGGTGAACACGCCCGCCTTGATGGAACCGTAGTTGCGCAGGTGGCGCACGATGGCGCGGGTATCTACATGCTTAATGCCCACCAGGCCTTGGGAGATCATTTCCTCCTCGAGGCTGCGGCGGGCCCGCCAATTAGAGACGGTGTGGGAGAGATCGCGAATAATTAGACCGGCGATCCAGATCTTGTCCTCGCGGGACTCATTATCTTCGTCATTCCAGCCGGTGTTACCGATCTGCGGGGCGGTCATCACCACCATCTGCTTGTGGTAGCTGGGATCGGTCATCGTCTCCTGATAACCGGTCATGGCGGTGGTAAAGACGGCCTCGCCGAAGGCGTTGCCGTCCGCGCCGAAAGCGAGCCCGCGGTAGGTGTTGCCGTCGGCGAGCACGAGCACTGCGGGCCGCGTGGTGGCCGAGTGGGTGGTCTCAGTAGTCACTGTGTGAGGGCCTTTCCATGAAGTTTTTTCTGGGGTGTGGGGGTGTGCTGTGGCTTAGCGACGCTCATAGGTCACGGTGCCGCGCAGGATGGTGTGGGTGACCTGGGCGTTGAAGTCCATACCCTCATAGGGGGTGTTATCGGCCTTGGAGTCCATCTCCTCGCCGCGGGCGGTCCACGGGCTGTGCGGATCCACCACGGTGAGATTGGCGGGCTCGCCGACGGCAATGGGACGGCCGTGGCCGGGCAGGCGCACGATCTCGGCGGGCTTTTCGCTCATCACCTTGGCCACGAAGCGCCAATCGGCGAGCCCGGATTCCACGAAGATCTGGTGCACGATCGCCAGCGAGGTCTCTAGGCCCAGCATGCCGTTTTTGGCCTCAGAGAATTCGCAGCATTTCTCCTCGGAGCCGTGCGGGGCGTGGTCGGTGGCCACGCAGTCGATGGTGCCGTCGAGCAGCGCATCACGCAGCTTCTCGGTATCGGACTTCTCGCGCAGCGGCGGATTCACTCGGTCGCGGCCATCGAAATTGTGCAGGCGAGCGTCGTGAAGCAATAAATGGTGGGGTGTGACCTCGGCGGTGAGCGGAATGCCGCAGTCCTTGGCCCAGCGCACGAGCGTGACCGTGCCGGCGGTGGAGGCGTGGCAGATGTGCATGCGGGCGCCATAATCGCGGGTCATGATCGCATCACGCGCCACAATCGACTCCTCCGCCACGCGCGGCCAGCCGCGGAGGCCGAGCCGAGCAGCCATTTCGCCCTCGTGGGCCACTGCCCCTTCGGTCAGGCGGGCATCCTCGCAGTGCTGGGCGAGCAGCACGTTCTGGCCTTTGGCGTATTCCAGGGCGCGGCGCATCACCTGCGGATTATTCACGCATACGCCGTCATCGGAGAACATGCGCACCTTGGCTGCGGAGTTGGCCATCATGCCGAACTCGGTGAGCGTCTCGCCCTTCAGCCCCTTGGTAATGGAGCCCACGGGGTGAACATCGCAGAGGCCCACCTGCTGGCCTTTAAACCAGACGGACTCGGCGATCACCGGCTGATCCATCACCGGCTGGGTATTGGCCATGGTGAATACGGCGGTAAACCCGCCCTTGGCAGCCGCTGCGGAGCCGGTGGCGATGGTCTCCGTATCCTCGCGGCCGGGCTCGCGCAGGTGCACGTGAATATCCACCAGCCCGGGCAGCAGCACCGCCCCGGCGGCGTCGATGGTGCGATCGGCGGCAGTATCGGCGGCGGCATCGAGGCTGTCGATCACGCCATCGCGGATCAGCAGGTGACGCGGCTCGCCCTCGCCATAGGGGCGGGCGTTGAGAATGAGGAGGGTGCCCTCGGCAACAGGCGCGAGTTCCCCAGTGGCAGGATATGTGGTCTCAGTCGTCATTATTTTCTCCTTTGGGACTTACTCGCGCGGGCTGCCCTGGCCACAGAGCAGGGTAAAGAGCACGGCCATGCGCACGTGCACACCATTGGATACCTGTTGCAGCACAGCGGTTTGCGGGGCGTCGGCAACATAGTCGTTAATTTCCATGCCACGCAGCATCGGCCCGGGGTGCATCACGATGGCCTCGTCCTTCAGCTGCGCCAGGCGGGCCTTGCTCATTCCGTACAGGGTGGCGTATTCGCGATGGGAGGGGAAGAATCCGCCGTTCATACGCTCTTGCTGCACGCGCAGCATCATCACCACATCTTGGTCGGCGAGCACCGGGTCCATCTCATAGGAGACGGTCACCGGCCAGTTCTCCACGCCGAAGGGCAGCAGCGTGGGCGGGGCGACGAGGGTGACCTCGGCGCCCAAGGTGGTGAGCAGATCCACATTGGAGCGCACCACCCGCGAGTGCAGGCAGTCGCCCACAATCGCAATCTTTTTTCCTTCGATACGGCCCAGGCGCTGGCGCATGGTCACCGCGTCCAGCAGGGCTTGGGTGGGGTGCTGGTGGGCGCCATCGCCGGCGTTGATCACGCTCGGCCCCTCCCCCTGCGGGGCCACCCAGCGGGCCAGCTGTTCGGCCGCGCCCGAGGCGGGGTGCCGGATGATGATGGCATCCGCCCCCACCGCGCTCAAGGTCAAGCCGGTGTCCTTGAGCGATTCGCCCTTCTTCACCGAGGACGAGGAGGCGGAAATATTGATCACGTCCGCACTCATCCACTTGCCGGCGGTCTCGAAGGAGGAGCGGGTGCGGGTGGAGTTTTCGTAAAAGAGGGTGAAAATGGTGCGGCCGCGGAGTGTCGGCAGCTTCTTGATCTCGCGGTGAGACAGCAGTTCTAGGAACTTATCCGCCTCATCCATGATGGTCAGGATCTCGTCTTTGCTGAGGTCCTCGATGGAAAGCAGGTGTTTCATTAGCCTCTAGCTCACTAGGTTCTCGACAGCACGTGCAGGCCGTGGCGGCGTTCGCAGCTGCCGCGGCTGGCGCGCGCTACTCGCGGGTGGTGGCGGATTCGCCGGAATGATTCGTACGGGAGATCTCCACGGCATCCTCGCCGTCGATCTCTGCGAGCAATACGCTCACGCCCTCGCTGACGGCCGTGGGCAGGTTTTTGCCCACATAGTCCGCGCGGATAGGCAGCTCACGATGGCCGCGATCCACCAGCACCGCGAGCTGCACGCAGTGCGGGCGACCGATATCGCGCAGCGCATCTAGGGCGGCGCGAATGGTACGACCGGAATAGAGCACATCATCGACCAGCACCACCGTGATGTCATCGATGCCGGTATCAGGAATGGTGGTGGGCTTGAGCGCGCGGTGCGCACGGTGGCGCAAATCATCGCGGTACAAGGTGATATCGAGGGTGCCGACGCTCACAGCCACACCCGAGAATTCTTCAATCTTGGCCGCCAGGCGCTGGGCCAGCGGCACTCCCCCCGAAGGAATACCCATCAGACACACCTCGGGGTGCGCTGATTCCTTCTCAGCATCAAGTGCTGTTTTTTCAATAATCTGGTGCGCGATGCGCGCAATTGTGCGCCCGACATCGTCGGCGCTCATTAATTGCGTTGCCATCGTGACCTCCTTCCCCGCCTCTCTGTGCGGTCCGTTAAAGGATGCCCTCAGACACCGAGACTGCAGTCTCTATGCAGCCACTGAATCCTATGAACTTTATCGTTTTCTTAGCTTAGCACTCGCCTTCGCCCACCACTAGGAAATGACCACCACCCCTCACCCCACCCGCGGGGCTATCGCTTATCGACGCTCACCTGCCCCGCGTCCCACACCAGGCGAGAGCGGAATCTCATGGCAGTGTCCGGCTGTCTCCGTATAATCGACACTCATACACTTGCCGCCGCTTTGAGGAGGTCACCAACCCACGTGGGTATTTCAACCGAGCACATTCTTCCCTTCCCCCGCTCAGATGTCTGGCAGTGGCACACCCGCCCTGGTGCGGTAGTGCGGCTGACCCCGCCTTTCGTACCCATGACCCCTGTGAAGCAGGCTAGCTCGCTAGCCACCGGAACCACCGAGTTTTCCCTGCCAGCAGGCCTGAAATGGGTGGCCAAGCACGATCTTGCCGGCTACCACGAGGGACGCCAATTTACCGATGTGTGTATCAACGCCCCCATGCGAGCGCTCTCGCAGTGGCGCCACATACACGCCTTCACCGACGCCCCGGCTGGCACCCGTATCACTGATACCGTGCATACCCGACTTCCCGGTAGTTTCCTCGAGGCCACCTTCGCCTATCGGCAGCACCAGCTGCTGGAGGATCTCACCCGTATAGCGGAGTTCGAGGCCCTCGACGGTGCCCCCACCGAGCCGCTCACCATTGCGCTCACCGGCGCCGGCGGCTTCGTGGGCACCCATCTCGCCGCGCAGCTGCGCACCTCCGGGCACACCGTGATCGAGCTCAAACGTGGCTCCGATCTGAAACCCGGCCAGCGCCGCTGGCACACCACCCTGCCCGATGAGGACCTCCTCGATGGTGTGGATGTGCTCATCCACCTTGCTGGCGAGTCCATCGCTGGCCGCATGAGTGAATCCCACCGCCACAAGATCCGCCACTCCCGCGTCGCGCCCACCCGCCGCCTCGCGGAATTGGTGGCCGCGTCTGAGACCTGCCAGGCCATGATCGTCGCCTCCGCGGTGGGCTTCTACGGCCCCGACCGTGGCGATGAGCTTTTGGATGAGTCCGCCGAGCGCGGCGACGGCTTTTTGGCCGATGTGGTCGCCGAATGGGAGGAGGCCTGCGCTCCCGCCCGCGAGGCCGGAAAGCGCGTGGTGAATCTCCGTACCGGGCTGGTCATGGGCGCCGCCGGCGGCATGTTGCCCGGGCTGCGCGCCGCCTTCGGCGCGGGTCTGGCCCCGCAGGTGGGTACCGAGGGCGGCTATCTGCCCTGGGTGAGTATCGATGATCTCACCTCCATGTATTACCGCGCCGCCGTTGATCCGCAGATGTCCGGTCCCTTCAATGCCACCGGCCCGCAGCCGGTGCGTTCCGAGGAATTTGGTGAGACCCTCCAGGGCGCGATGCACCGCAGGTTCGTGGTGCCGATTCCGGCGGTGGCCCCCAAGCTAATGATGGGCCCCATCGCCTCCGAGGAGCTGCTCATGACCTCGCAGAACGCGGTGCCCACCAAGTTTGAGCAGCTGGGCCACCGTTTCACCCACGCCACGCTCGCGGCGGCTTTCGCCCATGAGCTTGGCGGCGAGACGCTTTTCGACGCCACCTCCGGCGACGATTCCTAACCCTTGTCCGCATCTCAACCTATCCCCCCGTCATCTGTGCTTTAAGGAGTGAATCAGTGGATTCAGCCGACACCGCTGCCGACGAGCAGCTACTTATGCCCCTCACTATCGAGCGGGTGGCCGCCGTGCTACGCGAACAGGACCTCGAGTTCGACGCCATCGAGGGCGCTATTCGCACCGGCTTCTATGACGCCGCCATCGGCATCGTGGTGCACGAGGGCACCCTGCTGCTCGACGCCCGCTGGCGCGGCGAGCCGAGCCCCGATCAGGGCAATGATCTGCTCCAAGCCGCCCATGAATGGAACGTGCTGGAGATCAAACCCACCATGTATGTCGGGGCCGCCTCCGGCAGCGAGGACGGCGTGGAGGTGCACCTGCAGCGGGCCTTGCCGGCGCTGAATAAAGCCGGCGGCTACACCCATAATCAGCTGGGGCTGTTCGTGGTGTCCTTCTTCACCGCCACGGCTACCGCCTGCGACTATCTGGCCAATTCCTTCCCCGATCTGGTCACCTGGGAGCGCCCCGAGGCGGAGCCCGCCCCCGAGGCCGATGCGCCCGCCCCCACCTCCGAGAACGACAACGCTTAAAGGATCACGCCGTGCCTGAACTCAACGCAGTCACCTATGCCCGCGTCAAGGACGCCTTGGCCAGTGTCGATGTGGAGCTGGAAGACATCGACTTCCCCGATGTGGGCCATGCCCGCCTCAATAACATCGATACCTTCATCGCCGTGCTGGACAATCAGTCCGTGATCGTGCGCGCCGAATATCCGCTCGATTCCCTCGAGGGCCCGTGGTTTGCCGCCTGCAACCACTTCAATGCCCGCCTGCACGGGGTCAAAGCGGTAGTCGCCACCTCCGGCGATACCCACGGCCTGCGCACCGAGTCCGAGTTTCCTGTCTCTGCCTATATGAGCGATGCGCAGCTGCAGGAGTCGCTGGAGATCCGTATCGACCTGGTTCTTGCCGGCATGAAGGCCCTGCAGGATCTCGGGAAAAAGTAAGTTCACTATCGTGGCGCGCCGCTCCCATCCCGCAGCACTACGCATCTTCGAGGCTGTTCATGCCTGGTTGCGTAGTGTGCGCCTGCCGGTGAGGTTCGGCCATGAGTCCTTTCTCGTCACCACCGACCACGCGGCGGTGGAAATCACCTACGATCCCTACCGCGATGCCCTGGTGGTGCACGGTATGTGGCCCAAGGAGGCCACCGTCGATACCCTCGAGCGCTTGACGAACTTCGTGGACTTTTGGAACGTCAACCGCATCCAGCCCATCGGCTATATGCTCACCGGCGAGGACGCCTCCCTCGGCGTGGGCTGTGTGGTGCATCTTCCCGATGCCTCCCAGTGCAGCGCGGAAGAATTGGGCGATGCCGTGGATCACTACCTTGCGATGGTGGACATCTTCTTCATCGAAATGGAGCACTTCTTGCCCGATGTGTGTGGTACCACCGTGGATCACCACCCCTACATGCTGCGGCTGCCCACCATGCCGATTATCGAAAGCCCGCCCCGATGAGCGTTCATTATCTCCATCTCGTGGAGGCGATCTCCGCCCACGCCCGCATCATCGATCGGCACCGCGGAATACGGTTCTGCTTTCCCGATCATCCCTTGGTTTTTCACGCCCATCTGCGCGCCCCGGCGGTGATGTTCATTTCCGCGAGCGAAGCCTTGCGGGAGTGCTATACCGCCGAGCAGCGCCACGACGCCGTCCTCGCCGCCAATGGCTACCACCAGGAAGGCCATCACGCGAAGCTCGGGATAGCCCAGTTCGGCCAGTCCGAGGCGCTCACTGCTATGGGCACCGCATCGACCTTCCTCGTGGACTCACTCACCACCGCCCGCCTGGAGCGGCATGTTCTACGCTGCTGCTACGACATTGCCGACGCGCTGCACTGGCTGAGCACCACCCTCGATACCCCCACCATCGTTCCTGCCCCCAACCCCGAGTGGTTGCCCCTGACTCTCAACGGGCCGTGGACGGAGCCGGATACACGCGCCTAGAACGGGCCAGCACAGACAACAACCGCCGGGAACTCTGCTACTACGCAGCGGAGTTCTCGGCGGTATTCGGTATGTGGGAAGAGGAGGAACCTCAGCGACCAGTGCGGGTGCTTAGCGGTCCTGATCCTGCTCGGGCTCCTGCTCCGGCTCCGCCACTGCGGCAGCATCGCTGTCGGCGGGAATATCCTCATCGTCGACCGTAACGGGCACGGGGCCTTCGAGGGTCTCGTTAGCCTCGTCGAGGGTGTCCTCGTCTGCGTCGTCTTCCGCGGGCTGCAGTTCCTCGGCCTTGATGTCCTCGAGGTTCTTCGCCACTGCGTCGAGCACGGCATTGATATAGGGAGAGGCCACGGGGGTGGAGTATTCGCTGCCGAGCTCTACCCCCTCCACCACGGCGGTGCGACGCGGCACATCCGGGTTGAAGAGCAGCTCCCAGCCAGAGACACGCAGGATGGCGCGGTCGACGGCGGGCAGGCGATCGAGTTCCCACTCGGCGGCGAGGAAACGCTCGATGACCTCATCGATGCGGTCGAGCTCGACCGCCACACCCTCGACGATCTCGCGGGTATAGGGCTTGATGGGAGCCACCCCGGCATTCTGGTCCTGGGAGAGCGTCGCGCGCTCATCCACCAAGGCCACGGGATCGATATCGCGGGCCTCTGCCTCGAAGAGGATATCGACGGCGCGGCGACGCGCCTTATACCGAGTTCCCCGCCGCTTGAAGTCAGTCACAGTCTCCTCAGAACTTCCTGATAGTAAAAAGAATGCGCACGCCGCGCGGCACTTGTCCGCGAGACGTGCATGTGCAGTGTGGTGCTTAGTTGTTCACGCGGGACAGGTACTCGCCGGTGCGGGTATCGACCTTCACCACGTTGCCAGTCTCGAGGAACAGCGGCACCTGGATCTCGGCGCCGGTCTCGAGGGTGGCGGGCTTGGTGCCGCCGGTGGAGCGGTCGCCCTGCAGGCCCGGATCGGTGTGCTCCACCTTCAGCTCCACGGCCACCGGCAGATCGGCGAAGAGGGCCTCGCCCTCGTGGAAGGAGACCTGCACGGGCATGTTCTCCAGCAGGAAGCGGGCGGAGTCGCCGATCAGGTGCGGCTCCAGCTCAACCTGCTCGAAGGTCTTATCGTCCATGAACACGTAGGCGGTGCCGTCGTTGTACAGGTAGGTCATGTCGCGGCGATCCACCAGCGCGGTCTCCACCTTCACGCCGGCGTTGAAGGTCTTGTCTACGGTCTTGCCGGAGACAACGTCCTTCAGCTTGGTGCGCACGAATGCGGGCCCCTTGCCCGGCTTGACGTGCTGGAACTCGATAATCTGCTGCAGCTTGTTATCAATCTTCAGCACAAGACCATTCTTGAAATCGGCGGTAGTTGCCACGTGTTTAGCTCCTTCGGGCCCGCGCCCAACGACGTCGGCTGCGGGAAAGGTTTCCCCGCCGCCGCGCGGCGCGAGCACTCAACAATATGAAAGCGTGTACTTGACCAAACCAGACTACACCACGGTGAGCTGCTTGCTCACCTTGGTAATAATCTCGGGCTGGCCGTCGGTGATGATGAGGGTGTCCTCGATACGCACGCCACCCTTGCCGGGAACGTAAATACCCGGCTCGATGGTCAGCGTCATGTCCTTCTCCAGCACGTGGGTGCTGGTCTGGGCGGCAGCGGGGGCCTCGTGCACGTCGAGGCCAACACCGTGGCCGGTGGAGTGCACGAAGTACTCGCCATATCCGGCCTCCTCGATGACCTCGCGGCAGGCGCGGTCGATATCGACCAGCTTCGCGCCAGGTCGCGAGGCCTCCACCCCGGCGAGCTGGGCCTTGAGCACCACCTCGTAGATCTCGCGGGCGAAGTCGCTGGCCTCGCCGATCATAATGGTGCGGGTCATATCCGAGTTAAAGCCGCGGTCGTGGGCGCCGAAGTCGATGGTGACGATATCGCCGTGCTCGAGCACCCTATCGCCGGCGCCGTGGTGCGGCTTCGCCGAGTTCGGGCCGGAGGCCACGATGGTATCGAAGGACACCCGCTCGGAGCCGAGCATGCGCATCCGGTACTCCAGATCGGCGGCGACCTGCCGCTCGGTGCGGCCCGCGGCCACCTCGCCGGCGGCGAGCATGTCCAGATAGGCCTGGGAGGCCAGCGCCGCGACGTCGCGCAGCCGCTGCTTTTCCACATCGTCCTTAATCAGCCGCAGCTTCTCGATGATGCCGCTGACCGGCACCAGGGTGACATCCTCGGGGCAGGCCTTCTCGAGGGCCTCCAGCTCAGAGACGGTGACATAGTCGGCCTCATAGCCCACGCGGCGATGCCCTTCGACCCGCTTGAGCAGCCCGGTGGCGCAGCGACGCTCCAGCACAGCCTCAATATCTGGGACTTCTTCTGCGATCTGAGTGGTATAGCGGCCATCGGTGGCGATGCTGGCGGTGAGATCCTTATTCACCAGCAGTGCCGCATTGGATCCGGAGAACCCGGAGAGATAGCGCACGTGGGTGAGATGGGTAACCAGCATGACATCGACGCGTTGGCTATTCAGCTCGGCAGACAGCGCGCGGCGGCGGGTGAGGAATCGGGTATCGCTCAAAGACATCTATTCAGGGCCCCTCTCGGCTCAAATCGTGTGTGGTCTGGATCTAGCTCAACTCTAGGTGATGCGCTCGGCGAGGTACTCGAGGGCGAGTTCATAGCCTTTTACCCCGAGGCCGGCGATCACCCCGAGCGCGATAGGGCTGAGATAGGAATGGTGGCGGAAAGGCTCGCGGGCGTGCACATTCGAGATGTGCACCTCGACGAAGCCCTGGCCATCCGCGATCTCGGCGAGAGCATCGCGCAGCGCTACCGAGGTGTGGGTCAATCCGCCGGGGTTGATGATGACTGCGGCGCCCTGATCGGCGGCGTCATGCACCCAATCGATGAGCTGGCCCTCGTGATTGGATTGGCGGCACTCCACCGCGAGGCCCAGCTGCTGGGCGCGGTTGGCGAGCCGCTGCTCGACGTCGTCAAGCGTCGTGCTGCCATAGACCTCGGGCTGGCGCTTGCCGAGACGGTTGAGGTTCGGGCCGTTGAGAATTAGGACGTCCATGCCACCACCTGCTCATATGCCTGGCGCAGCTGCTCGTCGGTGGTGTCCTCTAACCGGGTGGTCTCTCCCACCCCGGTGAGGCCAACGAAGCGAATGGAGCCGCCGCGGTTCTTTTTATCCTTGCGCATGCCGGCGAGCAGCTGCTCAAAGCTGGCGCCGTTGTAGCCGGTGGGCAGGCCCACGCTGGAGATGATCGCGCGGTGGCGCTCCACCTCGGCCGCGGAGAGCTCGCCGCGGATCTGCGAGAGCGCGGCAACATACATCATGCCCACCGCCACCGCATTGCCGTGGCGCCAGCGGAACTGCTCATTGAGTTCCACAGCGTGGCCGAAGGTGTGGCCATAGTTGAGGATTTCGCGCAGATTCGATTCCTTCAGATCGGCCGCGACGACCGCGGCTTTGACCGCCACGGAGCGAGCAATCAACTCCGGCAGATGTCCGGTGGGCTCCACGCAGGCGGCCGGGTCGGACTCGTAGAGGGCGAGAATCTCCGGATCGCGGATGAACCCAGTTTTGATGATTTCTGCGGACCCGGCGATGATCTCCTCCCGCGGCAGGGTCGCGAGGCAGTCGAGATCAATGAAGACGCCGAAGGGCTCGTGGAAGGCGCCCACGAGGTTTTTCCCGGCCGCGGTATTGATGCCGGTTTTGCCGCCGACAGCGGCGTCCACCATCGCCAGCAGCGTGGTGGGGCAATGAATCACCTTGATTCCACGCATCCAGGAGGCGGCGATGAAACCAGCGGCGTCGGTGCAGGCACCACCGCCCACAGAGACCACCACATCGCGGCGGGAAAATTCGAGCCTGCCCAGCTCGTCCCACATGCGCCCCGCCTCGGCGAGGGTTTTGCCGGATTCCGCATCGGCCAGCTCCAGGGGATGCACCTCCATGCCGGCGGAGCTGAGGGCGGCGCCGATCCGCGCCGCGATGTGCTCCACGGAATGCTGATGGATGATCGCCACCTTGCGGGCGTCTGCGGCGCTGCTCACCAGCTCGCTCAGCGCCGGCGCGATACCGTGTTCGATGACGACCTCATAGGGGGAGGCGCCGTTGACGGGGATGGAACGCATGATTGTCCTTGCTACGGGGTATTAGACGCTGGGCTCGGGTTCGCAGACGGTCTCGAGATAGGCGAGCACGTCGGCGACCACCCGCTGTGGGCTGCGCTCATTGGAGCGAACGCGGAAGGTGGCGACATCCTTGTAATAGCCGATGCGCTCGTCGTAAAGCTGCTGATAGCGCTCGCGCGGATTCTCGGACTGCAGGATGGGCCGCGAGGAATCCTGGGCGGTGCGGCGCAGCCCCTCCTCGACGGAGATATCGATCCACACCACGGAGTGATGATCGAGTGCGGCGCGCACGGAGTCGGTGACCACTGCCCCGCCGCCGAGGGAGACAATGGCGTCCTGATCGAGCGCTTCCGCCACCACTTCTGCCTCGAGGGCGCGGAACTTCTGCTCACCGAGGCGGGAGAATACCTCGCCACAGGGCTCGCCTTCGCGCTCCTCGATCATCTGATCAGTATCCACAAGGGGGATGTTCAGCGCCCGCGAGAGGCGGCGACCAATGGTGGATTTCCCCGCACCAGGCAGGCCAACGAGAACAACTCGAGGGGTTCCCATGTGTTTTTAGAACTCCAATCGCTTAGCAACGCTTTCGGTATAAGTATCGACATTTCGCTTAGTCTCGGCAAGCGAATCACCGCCGAATTTCGCCAGCACAGCGCGGGCGAGCACGAGAGCAACCATTGCTTCGGCCACCACTCCGGCGGCGGGGACGGCACACACATCGGAGCGCTGGTGGATGGCGGTGGCAGCATCGCCAGAAGCCATATCCACCGTCTGCAGGGCCCGCGGCACCGTGGAGATCGGCTTCATTGCGGCCCGCACGATCAGCGGCTGGCCATTGGTCATACCGCCCTCTAGGCCACCAGCCCGGTTGGACAGTCGATCCACACCATCTGCGGTGCGCACCATTTCATCGTGAGCCTGGGAGCCGGGGCGGACGGCCTCGAGGAAGCCATCGCCGATCTCCACGCCCTTGATGGCCTGGATGCCCATGATCGCCCCCGCCAATTGGGCGTCGAGGCGATCCTCGCCGGAGGTATAGGAGCCCAAACCGATGGGCAGGCCATTGACCACGACTTCCACCACGCCGCCGAGGGTGTCGCCGGACTTTTTCGCCTTGTCGATATGCGCGATCATGGACTCCTCGGCGGCCTTATTGGCGGCGCGCACCGGGGAGGCATCGATATCCTCAAGCTGCTCGAAGCTGGGGGTGGGGCCGTCATAGGGCTCGGATTCGCCAATCGAGATCACATGGGAGAACACTTCCACTCCGATGGTCTCGCGCAGGAAATTACGCGCTAGCACGCCAAGCGCCACCCGGGCCGCGGTTTCGCGGGCGGAGGCACGCTCCAGCACCGGCCGGGCCTCGTCGAATCCGTACTTGATCATGCCGGAAAAATCGGCATGCCCAGGTCGGGGCCGGGTGAGCTTGGCACCGCGGCCGGAGGACATCGCCTTCTGCACCTCGGGGTCGTTTTCATCCAATGGCGAGGCGGACATGATGGTGGTCCACTTGGGCCACTCGGTATTGCCGATCATGATGGCGATCGGCGCACCCATCGTTCTGCCGTGGCGCACCCCAGTGAGCAGGGACAGCTCATCGGCTTCGAACTTCATGCGGGCGCCGCGGCCATAACCGAGGCGACGCCGAGCGAGATGCGCCGAGATCTCCTCCAAGGTGATCGGCACGCCCGCAGGCAGGTGTTCCATGGTGGCGATTAGGGCTTGACCGTGGGATTCCCCAGCTGTAGTCCATCGAAGCATGCCCCATATTCTTGCACGCCGCGGCTGGATACACGCACATCTACCCCCGTTTAATTTCGCCGCCCTTAAACCGCGGCGCACAGCAGCGCGGCCATGAGCGTCGCCGTGACCATCCCCGGCCCGTGTGGGACGCGGCCGCGCGCTGCTGCCGCGGGCACAAGCTGCAGGTGCTGGAGGGCGGCGTCGATAAGCGTGAGTACTGCCGCACCGGCAATGACCCACGGCAGCACGAGCGCCCCCTGAGCTGCGGCGATAATACCTAGAGAGACGGCGAGTTTGACGTCTCCGCCGCCGATTCCCCAGCCCCGCCACCACGCGAGCGCGTAGCTGGCGCCCCAGAGCAGACCGCCCCACCACGCGGCGGGAAAGAGCACGAGCGCCATGAGAATGGCCGGCAGGGTGAGCGCATTGGGCAGGCGAGCGTGAACGCGATCCCAGCCGGCCGCAAGAATGAGCAGCACGCAGATGGCACTCAGCAGCAGCAGCTGCGGATTGCCGCCGAGCGCGGCGTAGACGATTGTGAACACATACTCCCCCTCGATATGTGCTGAACTATCCGGCCCGCTCCCCCGCGCTGTCACAGGGGAGGGAAAAACTTACCCGGCGCCGGCGATCTCGGTGGCCGATACCCCGGTGGCTTCGGCGAGCGCGGCCACCATGGAATCCTTGGGTGCGGCGACGCCGGTGAATTGTTCGAATTGGCTCAAGGCCTGAAAGGCGAGCATGCTCAGCCCGCCCACGCACGCCAGGCCGCGTTGTCTCCCCACCGCGACGAGCGGGGTGGGCCAGGGATCGTAGATGACATCGAAGATCGGCGCGTGGGCGATATGCTCTTCCTTGCCCTGGACCACGGCGGCGGGCACCGTGGAGATCACCACGGCACTGCGGCGACAGGCCTCGGCGATCGCCGTCGTGTCCTCCCAGGACAACCAGCGCAGCGGCGCCTCGCAGAGCGAGCGCAGCTCCTCGGTTTTATCGCTGCGGTTAATCACGGTGATCTCCGCGGCACCGAGCTGGCCTGCGGCGTAGATGGCAGGACGGGCGGTACCGCCACCGCCGATAACCACCACGGGCTGAGCGGCCAGCTCCACGCCGAGTACCCCGAGCCCGCCGTAGATACCCTCCACATCGGTATTATCGGCGCGCCAGCCGTTCTCGCAGCGCACAAGCGTATTGGCTGAGCCGATGGCCCGGGCGCGCGGGCTGCGTTCCACAGCGTGAGCAGCGGCCTCGAACTTGCAGGGCATCGTCACCGAAAAACCGGCGATCTCTGGGTCTGCGGCGGCCTCGGCCATGACCGTGGCCATCTCCTCGGCTACGGTCTCGCGGCGGCTATAGCTCCACTGGCTCAGACCGGCGGCTTGGTAGCCGGCGTTGTGCAAGACCGGGGAGAGGGAATGGGCGATCGGGGATCCTAAAACTGCGGCGCGTGGCATGTCTGCCATTGTCTCGCCTCACTCGGGCGCTGTCCACACACCGCGGCGAGGTGGGGGCGGCGCGGGGGATGCGCGCCGCCGCTTGAGCCCACCTCCTGCCCCATCGCTCCCGCCTTTTCGCGGACATGCGCGCGCCCACGCACACGCAGACATGCACAAACGCCCGCCCCCACTACATGGGAGGCGGGCGTCGTGTGTGCCTAGGGCGTACACCCCGAAGCGGAGCTAGCGCCCCAGCACCCTATGGCTTAGGGAGCCTCCGGCGCGGGCGGCTCCGGAGCTGCCGGGGGCTCGGGTTCTTCCCGGGCGCTGTCGAGCACGCCGTTTTGGATAGCGCGCTGAGTATCGGCCTGGTGCTGGTCGAAGTTGTCGTTGAACACGGTGGTGCCGTCCTTATCCACCGTCACGAAGAACAGCCAGTTGCCCTCGGCCGGGTTCTCCATGGCGCGCAGCGCCTCCTCAGAGGGGGCCGCGATGGGAGTCTCGGGCAGACCCTCCTTGGCATAGGTATTCCACGGGGTGACGCGGGAGCGGTCCTTATCGGTGGTGGCCACCTCCACCTCGGGCAGGCCGTAGTTCACGGTGGAGTCGAACTCGAGGCGCATCGGCTTATTGAGGCGGTTGAGAATGACTCGGGCTACCTTGTCGAAGTCACCGGCCGGCGCCTCTCGCTCGACCAGGGATGCGGCGATGAGCAGCTCATAGGGGCTCAGCCCCACGGCCTGGGCGCGAGTGACGATATCGGTGTCGTTATAGATCTTGGTGGAGCGGGCCACCAGATCCTTCAACACGGCAGTGGCATCGGCCTTGGGGTCGATCACATAGGTACCGGGGGCGATGAGCCCCTCGAGACGCTTCGGATCCGCCCCGCGGGCGCGCACCGGCTCGAGCGCCCATGCGGGCACGCCGAGCTCTTCGAGGTTCGCGTTGGCGGCCGCCTTTTCCAGCTCGGGCAGCGGGATGCACTCCCCTGCCGCGTCCTCGCAGCTGATGCGGGAGATCTCGGAGAGAATACCGGGCCGGATTTCGCCACTGACGGCGCGCACATCCATCAGGGTCTGGCCGCCGGGCACCTGCAGCGCCTCGGCCTTATTGGCGGGATCCACCAGCGCCGCCACGGCCGCCTCGGCGCTCATCTCGCCCTGCAGACGGTAGAAGCCGGGCTGAATGCTGGCGGCATCGGGGTTCGCACCGGCCGCCCGCTGGAAGGCACCATTGGACTTCACGATGCCGCGCTCGACCAACTCCCCTCCCAGCTCGGAGACGGACTCGCCCTCGTTGATCTGCACGAGCTCGATCTCGCCATTGCCCTCGCCGGAGTAGTCGGCGAGGCTCGGTGGATTTGCGCGCATCACGGCGATGTAGATGACGGAGCCGATGATAAGCAGCAGAGAGGCAACCAAAATAGCCACACCGCGCTGGCGCCTTTTGACATACACCGGTTCCATGCGCCTACCGCGCCGGGCTTGAGGACGTTGAGCCATAACTTATTTGAGCCTCTCAGATTCTTTACTCCTCGCCCTCGCGGCAGAGGCGGTTCTTCCGCGCGTCCAGCCACGATTGCAAGATTTCCACTGCAGCTGCCTGATCAATCACGTCTCGGCTCGTGCGGCTAGAGCGCCCCGCCGCGTGCATCGCCTGGGTGGCCACGACGGTGGTGAGGCGCTCATCGGCGAAACGCACGGGGATGCTGTGCCCCGCGCGAGTCAGCCGCCGGTTGATCCGGAACGCGATTTCTTTGGCATGCTTGACTGACTTGGAGCCATGTCCCTTGAGATCGCGCGGCAAACCGACCACGACCTCCACTACCTGACCGTCTTCGATGATCTCGATCAGACGGTCAATATCCGCTAGGTCTCTACCCCCGAACCCCGTCTGGCGCTGCACAGTTTCCACCGGCATAGCCAGCGAGGCGTCACGATCCGACATAGCGAGACCAATACGCGCCGTCCCGACGTCAATACCGAGCCGTCGACCCACTCCGGGATCATCAACCCCAGGCTCATCGGGTACTGGTTTATTGGCCATTCGCATCTTTCTATCTTCACAACGGGCATTGAGCACATAGCTACACCTACAATGTAGCGATTCGTAACCGTTTAGTGATAAATATTCCGGCGTGTGTTGCCCAGTAATATGGCTTTTCGACGCCCACCTCCCCCACACCACCCCTATTCATTCAAGTTTCACGACTTGACTAATGGGTCTGTGAGGAGCGGCGAGCCGTATCGATTCAGCGCATATTTATTTCTTATGACAAACGAAACACCCATCCCTTCTACCTCGGGATGGGTGCACGCGTTGCGGGCGTCTAGCCCTCGAGCGCTGCGGCTACTGCAGCGAAACCGGCAGCGATACCGGAGGCGTCAGAGCCAGAGCCCTGGGCCATATCCGGCTTGCCGCCGCCACGGCCACCAATGTGGCTGCCGAAGGTCTTGACCAACTCGCCGGCCTTGATGCCGTGGGACACCGCCTGGGAGGTGGCAGCAACGATGAAGGGCACCTTGCCGCCATTATCGCTGGCCAGCACCACCACGCCGGCGCGCTCGCCGAGGCGGTTCTTCAGATCAGAGGCCATCTCGCGCAGGTCTCCGCCGGAGAGGTTCTCGGCCGGGGTTGCGGTGATCAGCTCATAGCCGCCTACCTGGCGGGCCGAGGCAAGGATCTCGCCGGTCTGGGCGGCCAGCTGCTGCTTGTGCAGCTGGGCGATCTGCTTCTCGGCGGACTTGAGCTTCTCGGTCAGCTGGGAGATGCGCTCCGGCAGCTCCTCGCTGGGGGCCTTCAAGGAGCTAGCCAGGCCAGCGGCGAGGGCACGTTCGCGGGAGAGGTAGGAGAAGGAATCCAGGCCGGAATAAGCCTCAATGCGGCGCACTCCGGATCCCACCGAGGACTCACCCAGCACGGCCACGGGGCCGATCTGCGAGGAGTGCTGCACGTGGGTGCCGCCGCAGAGCTCCATGGAGAAGGGGCCACCGATTTCCACCACTCGCACATTGCGGCCATAGTTCTCGCCGAAGAGCGCCATCGCACCCATGGCCTTGGCCTCATCCAGGGTGGTTTCGATGGTATTGACCTGGTGGTCGGTATCCACAGCCTGATTGGTGATGTACTCGATCTGCTGCATCTGCTCCGGGCTCAGTGCCTGGGTGTAGTTGAAGTCGAAGCGCAGATAGCCCGGCTTATTCATCGAGCCAGCCTGGACGGCTGTGGGGCCGAGAACCTCCCGCAGCGCGGCGTGGATGAGGTGGGTGGCGGAGTGCGCCTGGCGGGCGGCGTGCCGCCACGCCGGATCGACGGCGGCGTGCACCTGCGCGCCTACGCCCAATTCACCGCCGACCACGCGGGCCTTGTGTACCCACAGCTTCTTGCCGATCTTCTGCACATCGCTGACCTCAAGATCGGCGGAGCCGGCGGTGATCCGGCCGCGATCACCCAGCTGGCCGCCCGCCTCGGCATACATCGGCGAGACGTCGAGGATCACCTCGACCTCCTCGCCTGGGGAGGCGGCGTCGAGACGCTGCCCCTGGCGGATCAGGCCCAGCACACGGGATTCGGACTCGAGGTTGTCATAGCCGACGAACTCGGTGGGGTGATCGTCCACGAACTCGCGGTAGACGGACATATCGGCATGGCCGTGCTTCTTGGCCACGCTATCGGCCTTAGCGCGGGCGCGTTGCTCGGCCATGAGCTGATCGAAGCCTTCGCGATCCACGTCGAGGCCCGCCTCGGCGGCCATCTCGAGGGTGAGATCGATCGGGAAGCCATACGTGTCGTGCAGGGCGAAGACCTTATCGCCGGAGAGGCTGGTCACCCCAGCGGAGCGGGCCTCGGCGGCGGCATTATCAAAGAGGTGCGTGCCCGATTCGAGCGTGCGCAGGAAGGCCTTTTCCTCATTAGTGGCCACCTGCAGAATGCGGGCGCGGGCGTCCGCGATCTCTGGGTAGGACAGCTCCATGGTGTCCATGATGGTGTTCATCAGCTGTTCCATGGTCTCGCCGGTGGCTCCGAGCAGCTTGGCGGAGCGGATGATGCGGCGCAGCAGCCGGCGCAGAATATAGCCGCGGCCCTCATTGCCCGGGGTGACACCATCGAGGATGAGCATCATGCCGGTGCGGGAGTGATCGGCAATCACGCGGAAACGAATATCGTTCTGGTGGTTCTTGCCATAGGTGGAGCCGGTGAGGGTCTCGGCCACGTCGATGACCGGGCGCAGCAGATCCGTCTCGTAGACATTGTCTACGCCCTGCATGATGCAGGCGACGCGCTCGATACCGAGGCCGGTATCAATGTTCTTCTTCGGCAGCGGGCCGAGAACCTCGAAGGAGTCCTTGCCGGTGCCCTCGCCGCGCTCATTCTCCATGAACACGAGGTTCCAGATCTCCATGTAGCGGTTATCATCCGCCACCGGGCCGCCCTCTTGGCCATATTCGGGGCCGCGATCGTAGTAGATCTCGGAGCAGGGGCCGCAGGGGCCGGGAATGCCCATGGACCAGTAGTTATCTGCCATGCCTAGGCGCTGGATGCGCTCGGTGGGTACACCGATCTTCTTATGCCAGATATCGGCGGCCTCGTCATCGTCGAGGTACACCGTGACCCAGAGCCGCTCCGGGTCGAGACCATAGCCGCCCTCGGCTACATCTCCGGTGAGCAGCTCCCAGGCATGGGTGATCGCGCCTTCCTTGAAGTACTGGCCGAAGGAGAAGTTGCCGGCCATCTGGAAGAAGGTGTTGTGGCGGGTGGTAATGCCCACCTCCTCGATGTCGAGGGTGCGCACACACTTCTGGATGGAGGTGGCCGTGCCATTGGGGAAAGGCGGATTCTGCTGGCCTAAGAAGTAGGGCTTGAAGGGAACCATGCCGGCGTTCACGAACAGCAGGGTGGGATCGTCAAGAATCAGCGAGGCGCTCGGCACGGCCTCGTGGCCTGCCTTCACGAAGTGCTGCGTAAAACGCTCTCGGATCTCATGAGTCTGCACGAAAAATTCCTCGCTTCACCGTGGTATGAGTGTCAATCTCTGGGTAGTTTACTCTTTAGCCGCGCACGATCCTGCGCAGGCGGCCGATAAAATCATACAGACGTTTTTCCGCGCCGTGCGTGCTCGGCTCATAGTAGACGGCATCCTCCAGCGCTTCGGGGATATAACGCTGCGCCACCACCCCGCGGGGATCGTCATGCGGATAGCTATACCCCACCGCATTGCCCAGCTTCTTTGCGCCTTCATAGTGCCCATCGCGCAGGTGCTGCGGCACCGGATAGTTCTTGCCTTGGCGCACATCCTCCAGCGCCCGGTCGATGGCCCGGTACACCGCATTGGACTTCGGTGCCGTGGCCAAATGCACCACCGCTTGGGCGAGCACGATACGTCCCTCGGGCAGGCCGATCAACTGCACAGCCTGGGCAGCAGCGGTGGCGGTGCTCAGCGCGGTGGGATCGGCCATGCCGATATCCTCGCTGGCGGCGATCACCAGCCGGCGGGCGATAAAGCGAGGATCCTCCCCCGCATCGATCATCCGCGCCAGATAGTGCAGGGCCGCATCCACATCCGAGCCGCGAATGGACTTGATAAAGGCACTGGTGACGTCATAGTGCTGGTCCCCATCGCGGTCGTAGCGCACGATCGCGCGATTGACGTTGTCCGCGATAGTTTCCAGTGTGAGCGTGCCGCCATCCTCAACGGCCTCCGCGCAGGCCTCGAGATAGGTGAGGCTGCGGCGGCCATCGCCGCCGGCGAGCAGCACCAGCTGCTCTAAGGCCTCATCATCGGCGCTAATGCGGCCACCGATGCCGCGTTCATCCTCGAGGGCGCGGGTGATCAGCTGCTTAATGGAGTCATCCTCCAGCGGGTTGAGCTGGAGCAACAGCGAGCGTGAAAGCAGCGGCGAGACCACCGAGAAACTCGGGTTCTCCGTGGTGGCGGCCACGAGCAGTACGGTGCGGTTCTCCACTGCGGCCAGCAGCGCGTCTTGCTGCGTTTTCGAAAAACGGTGCACCTCATCAATAAAGAGCACGGTTTGCTGGCCCTGGATGAGGCGGCGGCGCGCCTCATCGATGACCGCGCGCACCTCCTTCACCCCGCTATTGAGCGCCGAGAGCGCCACGAAGTGGCGGCCGGTGGCCGCACTCACCAGCGATGCGATCGTGGTCTTTCCTGTCCCCGGCGGGCCATAGAGAATCACCGAGGCGTCGCCGGAGCCCTCCACCAGCCGCCGCAGCGGCTTGCCTGGGCCAAGAAGGTGATCTTGTCCCACCACCTCGTCGAGGCTGCGCGGGCGCATCCGCGCTGCCAAGGGGGCGGCGGCACCGGGGTGGAAATAGTCCGCGGCGGGGGATCCTGCCGACATCCCTGCGGTACCGCCCGTGCCGGCCACGTCCGCACCGGCCGTATCAAACAGGCCTTGTTGGGGCATGTGTGCTCTACCTACTCCTAGTGCGTGTTCTCGCGCAGCGTCTCGGCCAACTCGGCACCGACGAATCGATCAATGACGTGTTGGGCAAAATCCACCACAGCGGGGAAACGGGGATCGTCTGAACGCTGGGCAAAGCGGATCAGTGCATCGAAGGTTTCGTAAATATCGATCTTCGCCAGCCGCTCCAGCTCGGCGGTGTCATCGAAGGAGTCGAGCATTTGCTGCGCGGACCAGCCCAAGTTAGTGTTCTGCGCGGCCTCGTCGACGGAGTCCTCAGCTGGGCTCATCTGATCGAGAATATTGAGCGGGCCGAAATTGAGGTGCCAGATCGACAGCACTGCCCAGCCCACGAGCGCGGTCACAATGCGGGCGCGCAAACGATCCGGGTTATTCACATTCGGCCACATGGCGCTCACCTCTTGGCGCCAGGCCTCCACGAAGAGATCCGCTTCCTGGTCGCTGAGCCGGTGAGAGAACACGAACTGGGGGAAGCCGGCGACCACGCAGGCCACATCGAAGGTGGCATCGCGGAAGCCCGCCCACTCATAGTCCAAGAATTCGGGGCGCTCCGAGTAGACGATGTTATCCGGAGACAGATCGAAGGGAGTGAACGCGCGGTGCTGACCGGAGACCAGGCGGCGCTGCGCCTCGTGGGCGAAACGTCGCACGGTGTCATCGACGACCACCCCGTGCTTCTCTAGGAACTCCAGGCCAGAGAGCACCCCGGTTTCCAGTGCCTGGTCCCGGTAGCCGGCGTGGGAGGCCTGTGCCCCATGCTTGGAGACCATGCGGCGAAAGAGGATGTCAAAGTCTTGTTCGTGATCGGCAGAGGCCGAGTGCAGCAGACCAAGGGCGCGGCCGAGGCGGCGCAACAGGGAGCGGCGCTGCTCGGTATCGGCCCGATCCATGAGATCGGCGAAAGTATCCACATCGCCGCAGTCGGAGATCACCAATAGGCGTTCTTCCATGTCATAGGCCAAGAGCACCGGCCCTGGGCGGACATCATTCGGCAGCGAGGTGGTGAATTGATAGGCCACCACTTCCCGCAGGAAGCGTGTGGGATCAAGAGGATCGTCCGAGGACGGCGAGTGTTTGACCACCACCGTGCGCTCTTGCAGATAGGGCGAGGGGGTGAGCTTCAACCGCAGCACGGTGGAATTGCCCGATCCCTCGAGAATCTCTGCGCCGACCAGCCTGAGGGAACCACCGTACCGCTTGCACAAGAGCTTTTCTGCACGAGCAACAACATGCTCGTGGATCTCTTCGACGGCCGCGGTGGGTGTGATTGTCGCCGACATGGGCGTGATCTCTCCTCGGTGGGGTTATGAGCTAAAAGTAATGTTCGGTTAAGACACCCGCGCATGAGCACCGCTCCCCTACGGGGCTATGCACGGCAGTACGCACGCACTCAATTCCTTACAGTCATGAGCACCATTGTGCCTGAGTGGCCGCTCCTACCGGTAGGGCCTGGGTGATATTCACAGCGACATCACATCCGCAGCCCCACGGTTCAACATCGCGCGAGACGGCGGGAGAATGCTCGCCATCTGGGTGCGCGCATGCGAAAGCGAGGGCGCTTCGCCTGCCGCACACTGTGCACGAGACTGCCACCCTCGCTGAGCGCGCTACCGCCACCACTGCGGGTGGCGGCCGCGATGCGTGCGGATTAGGACTGCGCGTCCTTCTCCTTCGGCTTGGCGTCGATACCCGATTCCTTACGCTGCTGCTTGGTGATCGGCGCCGGGGCCGCGGTGAGCGGATCCACTCCGCCACCCGACTTCGGGAAGGCGATGACATCGCGAATGGAGTCGAAGCCGCCCAGCAGGGAAACGATGCGGTCCCAGCCGAAGGCGATACCGCCGTGCGGCGGGGCGCCAAAGGCGAAGGCGTCGAGCAGGAAGCCGAACTTCTCCTGAGCTTCCTCATCGCTAATGCCCATCACCTTGAACACGCGCTCTTGCACATCGCGGCGGTGGATACGGATGGAGCCACCACCGATCTCATTGCCGTTGCAGACGATGTCATAGGCGTAGGCGGTGGCCTCACCCGGGTTCTCATCGAAGCTATCGATCCACTCGGGCTTCGGGGAGGTAAAGGCGTGGTGCACGGCGGTCCACTGGGAGTGTCCCAGAGCCACATCGCCGGAGGCGGTGGCGTCGGCAGAGGACTCGAATAGGGGCGCGTCCACCACCCAGGTGAAGGCCCAGTCGCCTTCCTTGATCAGGCCGAGCTTCTCGGCGATCGCGCCACGGGCCGCGCCCAGCAGAGCACGGGAGGACTTGGCATCGCCGGCGGCAAAGAAGATGCAGTCGCCGGGCTTGGCGCCGACGTGCTCGGCAATGCCGGCACGCTCGGCGTCGGTGATGTTCTTGGCCACCGGGCCGGCCAGCTCGCCGTCTTCGCCCACGAGGATATAGGCCAAGCCCTTCGCGCCGCGCTGCTTCGCCCACTCCTGCCAGGCGTCGAGCTGACGACGCGGCTGGGAGGCACCACCGTCCATCACCACGGCGCCCACGTAGTCATTCTGGAAGACGCGGAAGGTGGTGTCCTTGAAGAACTCGGTGCATTCCACCAGCGGGATATCGAAACGCAGATCCGGCTTATCGGAACCGTACTTCTCCATCGCCTCCTTGTAGGTCATGCGCGGGATCGGGGTGGAGATCTCGTAGCCGATCTCCTTCCACAGCGCCACCAGGATGTCCTCGGCCAGGGCGATGACGTCTTCCTGGTCCACGAAGCTCATCTCCACGTCCAGCTGGGTGAACTCCGGCTGGCGATCGGCGCGGAAGTCCTCATCGCGGTAGCAGCGCGCGATCTGGTAGTAGCGCTCCATGCCGGCCACCATGAGCAGCTGCTTAAATAGCTGCGGCGACTGCGGCAGGGCGTACCAGGAGCCCGGCTTGAGGCGCGCCGGAACGAGGAAGTCGCGGGCGCCCTCCGGGGTGGAACGGGTCAAGGTGGGGGTCTCGATCTCGAGGAAGCCGTGGCTATCGAGCACCGAGCGCGCCGCACGATTGACATTCGAGCGCAGCTTCATAGCGGCGGCCTGGCTGGAACGACGCAGATCCAGATAGCGGTACTTCAGGCGGGTTTCCTCGCCCACCTCACCGGAGGAGGATGCGTCCTCGATCTGGAAAGGCAGCGCCGAGGCCTCATTGAGGATCTCCAGCTCGGAGACGTTGACCTCCACATCGCCGGAGGCAAGGTTCGGGTTCTCGCTTCCTTCCGGACGCGGCTCGACCACACCGGTGACCTTCACACAGAACTCGCTGCGCAGCTTGTGTGCCTGCTCTGCCACCTCGGACTCGCGGAACACAACCTGCGCCACGCCGGAGCTATCGCGAAGATCAATAAAGATCACACCACCGTGGTCACGGCGACGCGCGACCCATCCGGTCAGCGTCACGGTGCTACCCGCGGTTTCTTTCCTTAAATCCCCTGCATAATGAGTACGCAACACTGAAGGCTGTCCCTTTCCTTTACATAAATATGTAGATCCGTGCTGAGTTTACCCGCCAGAGTGGACATATTCGACACCGGCCCCTGTGCACGCTTATCGACGCCATCCTCACCCCCGCACAGCGCTAGCGCCTCGCGACTGCAGCGAGAAGGCGTCGATAAGCGCAAAGAATGTGAGAATATAAACGCATGACTTTTCGTAAAGACGTTACGAGCGAGGGCAGCCGCGCCCGCACCGGCGGCGGTGGCCGAGCGGTAGCGCTAGGTGGCGGCGGCATTGGCACCCTGCTGCTCGTGGGGCTGTATCTATTCATGGGCGGCGATATTGGCAGCCTCGGCCAGCTCACCGCGCCCGAGCAACAAGTCCAGGGCGAGTCCGGCACGCTGGAGCACTGCCGTACCGGCGAGGACGCCAACACCTACGACGATTGCCGCGTGATGTTCACCGCCTTGTCGGTCGATGATGTGTGGCGCGAGCAGCTGCCGGCCCAGGCCGGCATCAACTACACCGAGCCCACCCCCGTGCTTTTTGAGGGCGCCACCCAATCCGGCTGTGGCATCGCCCAATCCGCCACCGGCCCCTTCTACTGCCCGCGGGATAACTCCGCCTACTTCGACACCTCATTTTTTAGCCAACTGGATCAGCTCGGCGGCGATTCCGGCCCACTCGCCCAGATGTATGTGGTGGCCCACGAATACGGCCACCACATCCAGAATCTGGAAGGCACCCTGGGCTTGAGCAACTACAACGATCCCGGCGCGGATTCGAATGCGGTGAAGATCGAGCTGCAGGCCGATTGCTATGCAGGGCTCTGGGCGCACTATGCCGATAAGGGCGAGGACGCCTATCTGGAGCCGATTACCGAAGAGCAGGTGCAGCAGGCCGTGGATACCGCGCGCGCCATTGGCGATGACAATATCCAACAACAGTCCGGTCGCGAGGTGCAGCCGGATAGTTGGACGCATGGTTCCTCCAAGCAGCGCCAGCAGGCCTTTATGACTGGCTACACCAGTGGACGCATGTCCACCTGCGACACCTTAGAGCGCGGCGGCTATACCAACTAGCGTTTCCGCCCGCCGCCGTGACACCCCGATGCGAGGAAAGAGGATGGCCCCATGAATGACCCCCGCCCCGCCGAGCGCGACGCCGCGAATGAACCGGCACACCGCGCCCATCAATTCATTGCGGCATTTAACGATATCGAGGCGCACTTTCGCTCGGTATTGCAGCCGAAGGGCTATGAAGCCTTTGGCTCGATGGCGCGCCGCATGGAAAATAGCGGGGCCATCACCTCCCTGCAGTTGATGGAGCTTGAGGCCTTTGTGGATCTGCGCAATGCGATCAGCCACGGCTCCTATCGGGATGGCGAGCCCATTGCGGAGCCGCGGGCCGATACGGTGGCCGCTATAGAGAAGCTGCGCGATGTATTGCTCAGCCCGCCGCGAGTGGTGCAGGTGATCGGGCAGCAGAAGATCTATAGCTTCACCCCGGAGGACTCACTCTCCGAGGTATTTCGCATTATTAATGAGAAGGGCATTTCTCAGTACCCGATCTATCACGAGGGCTCCTATCAGGCGCTGCTGACCACCACCATGGTGGCGCAGTGGTTTGCGGATTGGTCGCTTCGCCGCAGCGCGGGCGAGGATGTGGGCGCGCTCGAGTCCGTCCGGGTGGGCGAGGTGATCGATTTCGCCCATAGCCGCGCCTTGCGCGATCATGCGGTCTTTGCCCCCGCCGATGTGGACGCTGCCACGGCGGTGACGATGCTGCGGCATCCGGAGCTGCCGCGGGTGCTAATTGTTACCGAGCACGGCAAGAAGTCGCAGAAGCCGATTCGTATCGTCGGCGCCGCTGATGTGATCCCGCTGCTGGATGCGCTGGAGGAGTTTTAAGCCACCGCGCAGCGTGTGCCGGGCCCGCACAGCGGCATCTGCCCATCGGCTTCTCCCCCTCCCCTGCCGCTTCTGCACCGGCTGGGCTACCCTAAGAAACCATGCCATCTCTGCTCGTGATTTCTGCTGGGCTCTCCTCGCCATCCTCCACGCTTTCCTTAGCGCGCCGTATCGCCACTGCCGCCGAGGACTCGCTGGCGCAGCAGGGTGAGACTATCTCCCGCTCCGAGCTGGAGGTGCGCACCCTGGCCTTCGATCTGGCCTCGTATATGACCGAGGGTTTTCAGCTCAGCGAGGCGCTCAGCGCTGCGCATCGCCAGGTCGAGCAGGCCGATGGGCTGATTATTGCCACCCCGATCTTTACCGCCAGTTTCTCGGGGCTATTGAAGATGTTTGTGGACTCGCTGCCCCGCACCGCGGTAGTGGGCACCCCAACGACATTGGCGGCGACCGCCGGCAGCCCCCGCCATCTGCTCGCGGTGGACTATGCCTTGCGCCCGCTGATCACACACTTGAAGGCCAGCGTCTTGCCCACGGCGGTATTTCACTCCACCGATAGCGCGGATTCGGCCGAGTTTGAGGAGCGTGTGCAGCGCGCCGCCGAGGAGCTCTCGGAGGCGATCATGATGGAGCACCAGGCAGGCTCCTCTGCCCCGTAGAGTCCGCGGCGCCTGACGTCTCGGCGCGTCTGGAATACCAGATCATCACCCCCGCACATAGCACTCTTTTCGCAGTTCAGATGCCGTTCTCACATACCAGACCAGAGGGTAGTTCTGGGGAGGTTTATGTGATGTAGCCCGCAATAGACTAGCAACTATGACTATTTCAGCGGTTGATCTTTTTAGCATCGGCATCGGCCCCTCGTCATCCCATACTGTCGGACCGATGCGCGCTGCCCTGCAGTATGTACGGCAGCATCAGCCCCGGGCCGTGGCAATCACCCTGCACGGCTCGCTTGCCGCCACGGGTTTAGGACATGGCACCGACCGCGCCACGCTGCTTGGACTGATGGGCTACGAACCCGATACGGTCCCCCACGATATCGAGCCCGCCCCAGGGGCGGCGATTCCCGAGAGCGGCACCATCGATACCTTCGACGGGCCTATCGACTACCGGATTGTCTTCGATAACCCTCCTCTGCCGCAGCACCCCAATGGCATGACCTTCCAGCAGCTCGACGCGCACGGCGAGCCACTCGGGGCGCCGCAGCGCTACTTCTCTGTCGGCGGCGGGTTCATTCTGCGGGAAGAGGAGATGGAGGAGATCGCAACCCTGCCCGCCGGGGCCGCCACTGCCGGCCGCGAAGGCGAGCTGCCCTATCCCTTCACCACCGGCAATGAGCTACTGGAGCTCTGTCGCCTGCACGACATGTCGGTCGCCGCCATCATGCTGGCCAATGAGTCCCAACTGCACTACGAGCACGGCGGCGCCGATTATGTACTCGGCCATCTCGACCGGGTATGGCACACCATGAGCGAGTGCATCCAACGCGGCACCGCCGCCACCGGCGAGCTACCCGGGGGCTTGCGGGTGCGTCGTCGCGCCGCAGCCATGCTCGAGCGCATCCGCGCCGAAAAGCAAAACGATGAGGGCGATGCGCTGCGCGCCATGGAATGGGTGAACCTCTACGCCCTGGCGGTAAATGAGGAAAACGCCGCCGGCGGGCGGGTAGTAACGGCCCCCACCAATGGTGCAGCCGGCATCATCCCCGCGGTGATGAACTACGCCCGCGACTTCCGTGTGGACTTCACCCGTGATACCGCCCGCGAGTTTTTGCTCGCCGCCGCGGCCATCGGCCTCATCATTAAAGAAAACGCCTCCATCTCCGGCGCCGAGGTGGGCTGCCAAGGAGAGGTGGGCTCCGCCTCCGCTATGGCCGCGGCGGGACTGGCGCAGATCATGGGCGGCTCCGCTGCCCAAGTAGAAAACGCCGCGGAAATCGCCCTCGAACACAACCTCGGGCTCACCTGCGATCCCATCGGCGGCCTGGTCCAGATCCCTTGTATCGAACGCAATGCCATCGGCGCGGTGAAGTCAATTAACGCCGCCCGTCTCGCCTGCTTCGGCGATGGCCAGCACTGGGTGTCTTTGGATGATGCGGTCAAGACCATGAGCGATACCGGCAAGGACATGCTCTCCAAGTACAAGGAGACCTCCATGGGTGGGCTCGCCGTGAACATCGGCTTGAAGGTCAACCGCGTGGAATGCTAGCCACGCCCCGTGTGGCGTTCCGGCCTGGCATGCGCAACGGCGCTGCCGCAGTTCCCGTGCGTAGCACGAGACGTCGCGGCAGCGCCGTTATCTGCGTTCAGAACGTATTAGGCCAGCGCGGTGCGCAGGTGCTCCACCAGCGCGGCGGTAGAGACCTCCTGCTGCTCGTGACGGCTCAGATCCTTCACCGCCACCACGTCATTGTCCAGCTCCCGATCACCGATCACGAGCGCGAACTGGGCGCCGGCGCGGTCCGCACCCTTCATCGCGCCCTTCAAACCGCGATCGCCATAGGACATATCGGCCGAGATACCGGCCACGCGCAGCTCATTGATCACAGCGGCGAGCCGGCGCTTGGCGTCTGCGCCCATGCCGACACCGTAGACATCCACCCGGGAACCGGTGGTCAGGCTCACTCCCTCGGCCTGCATGGCCAGCAGGGCGCGATCCACGCCCAAGCCATAGCCGATACCGGAGAGATCCTGCCCGCCGAGCTGCTTCATCAGCCCGTCATAGCGGCCACCGCCACCGATACCGGACTGTGCGCCCAAACCATCGTGCACGAACTCGAAGCAGGTCTTGGTGTAATAGTCCAAACCTCGCACCAGGCGCGGATTGATCTCGAAATCGATACCCATGTCCTCGAGCAGGCCGGTGACCGTCTCGAAGTGCTCCCGGCACTCGGCGGAGAGATAGTCCAGCATGAGCGGGGCGTCGGCGGTCATCTCCTTGACCTCCTCGCGCTTATCGTCCAAGACACGCAGCGGGTTCAGCTCGGCGCGCTGCCGGGTGGCCTCATCCAGCGGCAAGGCGAAGAGGAACTCCTGCAGCTTCTCCCGATAGGTGCCACGGCAGCTGGCATCGCCCAGAGAGGTCAGCTCCAACCGGTAGCCGCGCAAGCCCAGGGCACGGAAGGAGCGATCGGCAAGCGCCACCACCTCGGCATCCAAGGCGGGATCATCGACACCGATGGCCTCCACACCCACCTGCTGCAGCTGGCGGTAGCGCCCAGCCTGAGGGCGCTCATAACGGAAGAAGGGGCCGGCATAGGCCAGCTTCACCGGCAGCTGGCCACGATCAAGGTTGTGCTCGATCACCGAGCGCATCACCCCGGCCGTGCCCTCCGGGCGCAGAGTCACCGAGCGCCCCCCGCGGTCGGGGAAGGTGTACATTTCCTTGCTCACCACATCGGTGGACTCGCCCACGCCACGGGCAAATAGGCCGGTGTCTTCGAAGATCGGCAACTCAATGTGCTCATAGCCCGCCCGATGGGCCTCGGCCACCAAGGTGTTCTGGACAGCCTTGAATTCAGCGGAGTGCGCCGGAACATAATCCGGAACGCCCTTGGGAGCGGAAAATGCCTTGAGTTTCTTCGAATCAGTCACGGATGACAGTGTATATCAGGCGAGGAAGGGGTTGGACTTCAACTCCGTGGCCATCGTGGTCTCCGGCCCATGCCCGGGCAGCACATGCAGCTCGGGCGGGAGCTGAGAGACGACATCGGCCAGGCTGCGCTTCATCGCGGCAGGATCCGAGCCCGGCAGATCGGTGCGGCCAATCGAGCCGGCGAAAAGCACATCGCCGGAAAAGCACACCTGCCGCCCCACGAAGAGCACCGAGCCTGGGGAATGGCCCGGGGCATGACGCACCGTGAAGCGCTCCTTACAGATGTGAACCTCAGCGCCGTCATCGAGATAGTCCAGCGTGTCCGGAAAGGGCATGGAGGCGGCATCGAAAAGCTGCTGTGCCTGCTCAGACACCCCGGAACCATCCTTGAGCATGCCCGCATCCTGGGGGTGAATGAAGACAGTGCAGCCATGCTCGTTGGCGAGGGCGGCTGCATCGCGGGTGTGATCAATGTGGCCGTGGGTCAGCAGCACCTGCTCCAAGGTGAGATTGTTCTGCTGTAAGTGCTGGGTGATCGCAGCCGCGGCGCCGAGGCCGGGATCGATCACGGTCGCGCGCTCGCCATCGGAGATGACATAGCAGTTGGTCTGGAAAGGGCCGGTGACCATCATCGCAAGATTCATGCTCACCATCATAGGTCGCGGGCGGTACCACCACTGCGCCCGCGATACTCTAAACTGTGTTCAGTTAGCACGGAATCTACGAGCACATGAGGCTAGGTGAGCACCCCTAATGGAGAGCAATAAGAAGCGTCGCGAGGAGTCGATGCGCGCCCTCGAGCGCGAAATCAAGTCCCGTGATCGGAAGGAAAAGACCCAGCCTCTCGGCGTGGCACTGGCCTCGCTGGCGGTGATTGGTCTCGCTACCGCCGGTATCTACTGGGCTTCGACGCACGACAGCGATGATGCGGTGGAGGCCTCCGAGGAGACCAGCACCACCGAGGCAGCAGAGCAGGACATCACTCCCCTGGCCACCGAGCGCACCACCCCCCTTGGGGAAACCGTGACCTGCTCCTATGAGGATTCCGGCCGTGAGGCCAGCCGCGAGGTCTCTCGCCCCAACCAGGAGGATGTGCCCGCCCGCGGTACCGTCACCGTCACCCTCGAGACCAGCCAAGGCCCGATCGGCATGAAGCTGGATCGTTCCGTGTCTCCCTGCACCGTCAATGCGGTGGAGCATTTGGCACAGGAGGGCTTCTACAACGATACGATCTGCCACCGCATCACCACCTCCGGTATTCACGTGCTGCAGTGCGGCGATCCGAGCGGCCAAGGATCGGGCGGCCCGGGCTTCCAATTCGCCAACGAGTTCCCCACCGACGAGGCCTCGGATCAGGCCAAGCAGCAGCCCGTGAACTATGAGCGCGGCACCATCGCCATGGCCAATAGCGGCCCCGATACCAATGGCTCGCAGTTCTTCCTCAACTACGACGACTCCCCGCTGCCGCCGATGTACACCTACTTCGGCACCATCGATGAGGCCGGGCTGAAGACCCTCGATTCCATCGCCGAGAAGGGTGCCGCCGAGGGCGCCGGCGATGGCGCTCCCGCGGAGGAAGTAAAGATCACCACCGCCACGGTGAGCTAGAACATACCCCGCGCCCGGCCGCAGCCGCTGCGGCCGGCACAAGGCAATAAAGGCCCACACTCTCATTCCCCAACGGGGAGAGTGTGGGCCTTCGCATTGCGCTGAGGGCAGCAACTCCGCGGTTTATCGCTCTTTAGCCGCCGGAGGTGACGCGGTAGACGTCGAAGACGCCTTCGATACTGCGCAGATGGTGCATCAGGGATCCCAGCTGCTTGGAATCCGAGACCTGGAAGGTAAAACGCAGCATCGCCACGCGGTCATCGGCGACACGGGTATTCATCGCGGTCACCGTCACCTTCTGCTCCGCGATCACCCGGGTAACCTCCAGCAGGAGGCCATTGCGGTCAAGGGCCTCGACTTGCAGCGTGGCGGCGAAGACCGTCCCCGAGGACTCCGAGGCCCAAGACACCTGAATCAGCCGCTCCGGCTCCTGCTGGAGCTTCTCGGCATTGGTGCAGTCGGCGCGGTGCACGCTCACCCCACCACCGCGGGTGACGAAACCGAAGATGGTATCGCCCGGCACTGGGGTACAGCACTTGGCCAGCTTCGCCATCACATCCGGGCTGCCTTCCACCAGGATGCCGGTGGAGGAATCCTGGTTCGCTCGCTGCTTCGAATTCACCAGCTCATGGAAGGGGGTGCGCGCGGCGAGGGCGTCCTCGGCATCGTCGGCATCGCCGAAGGTAGCCATGAGGCGATTCATCACATGCCGCGCCGAGACCGAACCATTACCGATCGCGGCGTAGAGCGTCTCCACATCCTGGTAGTGCAGCTCCTCGGCCACCGCCCGCATGGACTGCGAGGTGATCAGCCGGTGCAGGGGCAACCCACCGCGCTGCACTTCGGTGGCGAGGGCATCACGGCCGAGCTCCACATGCTCTTCGCGGCGTTCCTTGGCAAACCATTGCCGGATCTTCGCCTTGGCGCGCGGCGAGGCCACGAACTTCTCCCAGTCTTGGCTGGGTCCTGCCGCCTGATCTTTGGAGGTAAATACCTCTACCCGATCGCCGGAATTCAGCTTGGTTTCGAGCGCCACCAATTTGCCGTTGATCTTCGCGCCGATACAGCGATGCCCCACCTCGGTGTGTACCGCATAGGCGAAGTCCACGGGGGTAGCATCCACCGGCAGGTTCACCACATCGCCCTTGGGGGTGAACACGAAGATCTGCGTGCTGCTGAGGTCATAGCGCAGCGAATCGAGAAACTCATTCGGGTCGGCGGCTTCTTTTTGCCAATCCAGCAGCTGGCGCAGCCACGCCATCTGATCCAGATCGGCTTTATCGCCCTTGTGCGAGCCCTTGGTCTCCTTATAACGCCAGTGCGCGGCGATACCGAACTCGGCGTTGTAGTGCATCTCGTGGGTGCGCACCTGCACCTCGAGCGGCTTGGTTCCCGGCCCCATCACGGTGGTGTGCAGGGACTGATACACCCCGAAGCGCGGCGCGGAAATATAGTCCTTGAAGCGCCCGGGCATGGCGGAATAGAGCGAGTGCACCGCACCGATGGCGGCATAGCAGCTATTGATGTCATCGACGAGCACGCGGATGCCGATGAGATCGAAGATCTCGTCGAAATCGCGGCCCCGCACGATCATCTTCTGATAGATCGACCAATAGTGTTTCGGCCGGCCCATCACCTCGGCGTGGATGTTGTTGTCCTTGAGGGTGGTGCTGAGCTCGTCGATGATCTGGGTGATATAGCGATCCCGCGAGGGGGCACGATCCGCCACCAAGCGCACGATCTCTTGATACTTTTTCGGATACAAAATGGCGAAGGAGAGATCCTCCAGCTCCCACTTCACCGACGCCATGCCGAGCCGGTGCGCCAGCGGCGCAATCACTTCAAGGGTTTCGCGCGCCTTTTTGGCCTGTTTCTCCGGGGGCAAAAAGCGCATGGTGCGCATATTGTGCAGGCGGTCGGCCACCTTGATCACCAACACCCGCGGATCATTGCTCATGGCCACGATCATTTTGCGGATCGTTTCCGCCTCCGCGGCCGCCCCGAGCGCCACCTTGTCCAGCTTGGTCACCCCATCAACCATGCGGGCGACTTCCTCACCGAAGTCCCGGGTGAGATCCTCCAAGGTGTAGTCGGTGTCCTCCACCGTGTCATGCAGCAGCGCCGCCAACAGGGTGGTGGTATCCATGCCGATCTCCGCGGCGATCGTGGCGACCGCCAAGGGATGGGTGATATAGGGGTCACCGGACTTGCGATACACGCCCTCGTGCAGCCGCTCGGCGGTGGAGTACGCCCGCTCCAAGAGGGCGACATCGCACTTCGGGTGGATCTCGCGATGAATACTGATCAGCGGCTCGAGGACAGGATTAGCCTTGACCTTGTTGCCGGTGAGGCTACGGGCGAGCCTGGCAGACATGCTGCGGACACTGACTTGGTTGCGTCCAGGTTTGTTTTCCGGCATAGCGCTAAGTGTATTAGATAAACCTAGGCGATATCCCCATTGTTGAGGACAACCAAGGGTACGTCTTCGAGCTTCTGCCGGCCGCCGAGGCCGCCGACCTCCAGCACGAGAGCATTGCCCACCACGGTGGCCCCGGCCTTTTCCAGCAAGCTGCGCGCCGCGCAGAGGGTTCCGCCTGTCGCGAGGACGTCGTCGACAAGCGCAATTTTGCGCCCCTGTAACTCCACGCCACTGCCGGGGATCTCGAGCGCTGCCGAGCCATATTCCAGGTCGTATTCCGCGCTAAAGACCGGCGGCGGCAGCTTGCCCTTTTTCCGGATGGCCAGCACGCCCATGCCGAGCTTATAGGCCACCGCAGAGCCGAGCAGGAAGCCGCGGGCATCGAGGCCGCCGATCATCTCCGCACCCATTTCTTTCACAGCCTGGGAGAGCTCATCGACGATCACCCGCAGCGCCTCCCCATCGGCGAGCACCGGGGTGAGGTCCTCAAAGATCACGCCTTCGGCGGGAAAATCGGGCACATAGCGGATGCGATCGGCAAGGGCGTCGCGGGCGGTTGCATACGACATGGCTATACGTGTGGCCTTCCTGTCAGGTGCTGGGCAGCCGCAGGCTTACCCAGCGGGCACCAAAGGTGCACGGGATTCATCGAGCATGAAGTTGGGACACTCCCCCACGAACGCGATCGACTGCCACGACCGCACCGCCGCGATACGGCGCCGGCGCCGCGAGAGGCGAGCGCAGGTTATGTGACCTGCCAGCGCGACATGTTCCAGCCGATCCCCGCTCGTGAGGTGTTAGGAACAACGTTACCCACCGAGTTGTCCACCACAAACGTGCGGGGTTGGGCAGCGAGCGGAATGGAGGGGATCTCATCCCACAGCCGCTCCTCCGCTTGGCGCAATAGCTCGCTATTATTCGCGGGCGCATTCACCGAGGCGTACTCGGTGCGGGTATCCACCGCCACCAAAATCGCATCGGCTTTCCCCTCCAGATCGGCTGGGCCGCCCCACTCATTCGTGGCGGTGCGGGAGAGATCACCGAGATCATTGGTGATATCCGAGACATCCGTGATCGTGATCCCGGCTTTGGCACAGCTTTCGCCAATGGCTTCCACAATCGCCTTTTTCCGTGGATCGGGGGCGGTATAGCCGATACGGATCGTCGCCCCCTCCAGCTCGGCACGGGCCTTGGCCATATCGGTGCCGAGATTGCGATCGGAAATATCGCGGGTGCTCTCAAAGGTCGGCGCGATCGCCGGGCTGAGGCGGGTGCCCACCGGCGGCACATCCACGCCGGAATACCCAGAGGACAACTGGGCGATCTCATTTTGATCCACGCAGGCGGCAAAGCCCCGCCGCTTCTCTGGGGTGGCGAGCACCCCCGAGTTGGCGAGATTGAGTTGTTCGATCAGCTGCCCCACCTCGCGGGTGACCTCATAGGGATTGGCGGTGTCATTGCGGTCCACCCAGTCGATCGAGGAGGCATTCACCAGATCCGCGATCTCCAAGGAGTTCTGCTCGGCCTTGGCCACCCGGTCCACCCCGGCGGGATAGACCACGATCTTATCCAGGGAGGGGGCGTCTCCTGCGTAGTGCGGGTTAGGCACGAGCACCACCGAGCCATCGTCGAGCACCTCGGAGATCTTCATCGGGCCTGAGGAGGCGTGCAGCTCGGGGTCAAAGTTCTTCAGCAAAAAGGCATCGTTCCATGCGGTGCCAATCTTGTTCATCTGCTCGGGGGCGCCGCTAGTAATCGCCTGCCACATCTCGTCTTCGCTCAGCCCAGCGGCGCGGGCGATGATATGGGCGGGCAGCACGGTGCCGGGGCCGAAAAGCTGCTTCCACCGGGAGCCGAAGGAGTCCTTGAACTGCACCGTGAAGTTTTTGGAGCCGCGCTCGCATTTCACATCGGCGACCTGCTGCATCAGCGGGTTATAGGCTTTGAAATAGGCTTCCTGCGTCGCGGCGATGAAGGAGAGATAGAAATCATCGCAGGTCACCGGCACCTCATCGGAGAAGATGGCGCTCTTATTAATGGTGTAGATGATCTGCACGCTTTGCCCCGGCAAGGACTGGCCCTGCGCTAGATCCATATTGGGGATGGTCTGGCCCTGCGGGCCGTGCACGAATACCGGCGGATATAGCCGTGAGGCCAGCTGTTCCGCGTTGGTACTCACCCCGATTGTGGAGGCAGCATTGGTCGTCACCAGCGGGGTGTCCACGGCATAGCCGAAGACTTCCTGCGGCGGCTGTTCTTCCTCCGCGCAGCCGGCCAGCCCGAGAACCCCCACAGCTAGCATCACGATCACGCGGCGCAGAGTCATTCCTGCACTCATCAGGGTTTCCTTCATTCTTGCTGTGCTTATCGACGCTCACCTGCGCCACCGCAGCCGACGTGCCCCGCAGGACACCGCCGCTGCCGTGGCCATGCGGTCCGCAGCGCCGCCAGGCACATCACTAGTGGGTGGTGGGGCGCCAGCTGAGCGCCTCCGGCTGCCCGTGCTCCGCCGGCTGCGGGGCCTGAACCGTGCGGCCGGTATCGACCGGAGAATCTTCCGGCTCCTCTGCTGCCCCGGAGCGGTAGCGCTCCACGGCAGCGTTGTGCTCCCGTACTTCCTTGGTGCGGTTTTTCATCGACACCAAGCAGGGGGCGGCGAGGAAGATCGAGGAGAGCGTACCCTGCACCACGCCGATGAGCTGCACTAGTGCGAGATCCTTCAAGGTGCCCACACCGAGCATCCACACCGCGACCACCATCAGCGAGATGATCGGCAGCGCCGAGAGCACCGTGGTGGAGATCGAGCGCATCACCGTCTGGTTAATGGCACGGTTGGCCAGCTCCGCATAGGTGCGCCGGCGCGAGGACTGAAAACCGGCGGTGAGTTCGGAGACCTTATCGAAGACCACCACGGTGTCATAGAGCGAGAAGGCCAGCACGGTCAGCAGGCCGATCACGGTAGCGGGGGTGACCTCGAAACCGATGAGGGCATACACACCGGAGATCACGATGGCGTCCACCGTGATACACGCGATGGCGGATACACCCATGAGCTTCTCAAAGCGCAGGGCAATGAAGGCGAAGACGAGCGCCAGGAATACGCCCATGGCCAGCAGCATGCGTTCGGTAATGGTCGAGCCCCAGGATTCGGAGACGGTGGAGTCACCGATGGCATCCGGGGAGGGCTCTCCCTGCGAGTCCTTGGGCTGGAAGGCATCATAAAGCGCCGCGCGGGCGTCATTGATCTGTTCCTCGCCGAGCCGCTCCGAGGTGATCTCCAGGATGCGGGCATCGCCCGAACCGACGACCTGCACCGCGTGCGGGTCCACCCCGGTGGCCTCTTCAAAGACCTGCTCCACTCGGGTCTCGTCGAGATCCCCGGCGGGCATATTCATCTTGGTGCCGCCCTGGAAATCGATACCGAGGCTGAATCCCCGGATCGCGATCGAGGCGAGGGCAATAAGGATGACGATGGCGGCGATGGTGTACCAGCGCTTGCGCTTGCCGATGAAATCGACGCCGCCCTCGCCGGTGTAGAGCCGCTTGATGATAGAGGTATCACTCATGGTTACTTCTCTCCTGCCGCATCGTTCGAGCCGTTGCCGGCGATAACCTCATTGGCATAGGGCGCCTCCGGAGCGGAGCCGGCGGCGGCGCGCTCATCGCGTACCTTCATCACCGCGCCAAAGCCATTGCGGGACGTCTTATTGAACCACGCGCGGCGGCTGGCGAGCAGCACCAGCGGCGCGGTCACCAAGAAGGTGACGACCAAGTTGAAGATCGTGGTCAGACCCAGGGTAAAGGCGAAGCCCTTGACGGATCCGACTGCGAGGACGTAGAGCACGATGGCCGCGATCAGCGACACCGTATTACCGCTGAGAATGGTGCGCTTGGCAGACTGCCAGCCGCGCGGCACCGCCGAACGGAAGGTGCGGTTATTATCGCGGATCTCGTCCTTGATGCGCTCATAGAACACCACGAAGGAGTCGGCGGTCGTGCCCAGACCAATGATCAGACCAGCGATACCGGCCAAGTCGAGGCTATAGCCGATCCAGCGGCCCAGCAGCACCAGGGCGCCGTAAACCAAGGCATTGGCCGCCACGAGGGTGAAGATCGCCAGAGCGCCGAAGACGCGGTAGTAGCTGAAGGCGAAGACGGCGATAAGCACCAGACCGACAATGCCCGCGATCAGGCCCGCCTGCAGCGAGGCGCTACCCAGCGAGGGCGGGATCGTGGTGGTGGTTCCGCCGAGCTCGCCATTTTCGCCGGCGAAGCTCAAGGGCAGCGCACCATAGCGCAGGTTATTGGCCAACTCGGTGGCCTCCTGCTGCGAGAAGCTACCCGTAATCGAGGTGCCCGATCCCACCGGGGTGGCGGATTGGATCACCGGGGCGGAGATAATCTGCGAGTCAAGGGTGATCGCGATCTGCCGTTGCAGGTACTCCTCGGTCAGCTTCGCCCACGTCGAGGAGCCCTGCTCGCCACCGGAGGACTTAAAGGCGAAGTTGATCTCCATGGTGTTGCGCTCGGGATTGAAGCCACCGGTGATCGGCTGAGAGGTATCGATCTCATTACCGGTCAGGCGCGTGCCCTGCTCCTCATCGGTCTGGCCCACAAGCAGCGGGACGGCGTCGAGAAGCATCACTTGGCCCACGCTCGGATCACAGGCCACCAAGGGCTTTTTCGGATCATCGGTACCGGCGAGCGGATCCAGCGGTGCCGGCTGCGAGCGATCCTCTTGTTGCTCACACACCATGAGCTGGCGGGCCGCTACCTGCCGCGCCAGATCATCGGATTGGCGGTCCTCGCGGAGTACCTCCAGCTCCTTATCGCGCTGCTCGGCCTGCTCCAAGGAGTTCTTTGGCTCGGCCGGCGGATTCTCGCTCACCTTCGGGGCATCGAAGGTCTTCTTCTCCCCCACGAGCTGCTCCGAGTTATTCGACAAGGTAGTGGCGACCTCGTCGAGCACGCTCTGGGCGTGCTCCTTGGTGCTCGCGCCGACGCTGACCCAGCGATTCGCCATGGTCTCCAGCGCCGAAAGATTATCTTCCGGGGATGGGATCTCGGTCGGGGTGAGCACGGGACGGAACATCAGCTGCGAGGTCTGCGAGAGCGCCTTGGCCTGGGCGGTATCTTCACCCGGCACGGAGATCACGAGCGTATCGCCATCGGTGATCACTTCCGCGCCGCTGACGCCCATACCGTTCACGCGGTTTTCCAGAATGGTGCGCGCCTGCGCCAGCTGCTCCGAGGTGGGATCCTGGCCCTGTGGGACCAGGGTCACCCGGGTCCCGCCTTGAAGATCAATACCCAGCTTGGGGACGGGCCTGCGGTCTCCAGTGAACAAGACCAATGCGTAAACCAGCACGAGGATCAGCGCAAACACGCCGATCGCCCGCTTCGGCCACGCCGATGGTCCCAGCTGCGACCGCTTGCTGCGGGATGCCACGAACGTTTCCTCCTCCAATGAACAGATGAGCCTCGCCACGGGCGCCGTGGCCCGCGTACCTCATCAACCGGCGTGAATCAGCCGCCGCCACAAGGATGTACCGGGGCGGCGGTTGCGCGCCGCATGCACAGCGCGCGCAGGTCATTCGACCATAGTACGGCATAGGACACGCCCCCACTGAATTAGTAGCCAGTGGAGGCGGTGAATGAAATCAACAGCTTAGTCGCGGCGGTTCTCAGCCGAGCCTTGCCAACCTTCGGGGTGCTGCTCGGGGGCCGGTGCATCCTGCTGTTCCGGATGCGGCTGCTCCAGATTCTCCGGGTGTACCCCCTCAGCGGACTGCTCCTCGTACTGCGGTGCCAGCGGCTGCTCGCTCGTCTCCTCCATCACCGGGGCGGACTCGGCGCCAGGGGCCTCGAGGGTGCGCACCACGGCGATCAGCTCGAAGGTGGAGACCACGCCCTCGGCGATCTCGAGATCCACGGTGTTCTCGCTGCGATCGCGCACCGTGGCGTAGAGCCCAGCGCTGGTGACCACGCGGTCGCCGGGACGCAGGGATTCTTGAACCTGGCGGATCTCATTGAGACGCTTGCGCTGAGTGCGCATCTGTAAAAAGGCGGGCAGCAAAAAGAGCGCCAGAATAATGAGCAGAAATAGAGTCGACATAGTGCCTACCAGTGTGCCAAACTCTGGCGCCGCGAACAACGGGATATACACCCGCCGGTGTTCGCGGAGGCGCTAGAACAGCCCCACGGTTCCCTCCGGCGGCTCTAGGCCGATATGGCGCCAGGCAGCGGCGGTGGCCACTCGACCCCGCCCGGTGCGGCTGATCATGCCGGCGCGCACGAGATAGGGCTCGCAGACTTCTTCCACGGTCGAGGGCTCCTCACCCACCGCGATGGCGAGGGTGCTCACTCCCACCGGTCCGCCGCCGTGGCCCTTGATCAACGCGCTGAGCACCGCCCGATCCAGGCGGTCAAGCCCCATCTCATCGACATCAAAGACCACGAGCGCGGCCTGGGCTGCAGCGAGGGTGATATGCCCATTGGAATGCACATCGGCATAGTCGCGCACCCGCCGCAGCAGCCGATTGGCAATACGCGGGGTGCCGCGGGAGCGGGAGGCGATCTCGTGGCCGGCATCCTCATCGATACTCACCCCGAGGATCTTGGCGGCGCGCAGCACCACGCGGGTGAGATCGGCGGGACCATAGAACTCCATTTGGGCGGTGAAGCCAAAGCGATCACGCAAGGGACCGGTGAGCATACCGGAGCGGGTGGTCGCCCCCACCAAGGTGAAGGGAGCTAGCTCCAAGGGGATCGAGGTGGCCCCGGGGCCTTTGCCGACGATCACATCAATACGGAAATCCTCCATCGCCATGTAGAGCATTTCTTCTGCCGGACGGGCCATGCGGTGGATCTCGTCGATAAACAGCACATCACCCTCGGTGAGATTGGAGAGCATGGCTGCAAGATCGCCGGCGCGTTCGAGTGCGGGACCAGAGGTCATACGCAGATTGGAGTTGAGCTCGGCGGCGATGATCATCGCCATGGTGGTCTTGCCCAGCCCAGGCGGGCCGGATAACAGCACATGATCGGGCGCCACTCCCCTGCTCCTGGCGCCGCCCAGCACCAGCTCGAGCTGCTCGCGCACCTTGGGCTGGCCGATGAACTCGCCCAAGCTTTTCGGGCGCAGATTCACCTCATCATCGTGCTCGCCCTCGTTGAGCTGCGGGCTCAGAGCAGAATCCGGCGGGCGCACTGCCCCCTCGGGGAGCTGAAACTCGGTCTTTTCTACATTCGACATAGCGCAGGTGTCCTTCCCACTTGCTCCTCGAGCCTAGTTGCTGCTCAGCGTGGCGAGGCAGGCGCGCAAGGCGGCGGAGACGTCCAACTCCGGCTGGGCGGCCAGCACGCTCGCCACGGCCGCATCGGCATCCTTGCGGCTAAAGCCCAAGTTCTCCAAGGCCTCGGCCACATCCTCGGCCACCCCACCGCTGAGTGCGGGGGCGGCGGTGCTGGGCTGCGGGGCGACGGCGCCGACGAAGGGCTCGACCTTCTGCTTCAGATCCACCACCATGCGCTCCGCGGTGCGCTTACCCACGCCGGGGATCTTCTCCAGCGCGGCGGCATCGCTGCGGCTGATATATCCGGCCAGCTCGGTGGGGCTGGCCATGGCGAGCGCGGCCAGCGCCAACTTGGGCCCCACCTTGGAGACGGTGCACAGCAGGTGGAAGAACTCCTTTTCCTCGCTATTGGCGAAAGCGAAAAGCTCCATGGAGTCTTCCCGCACGATCTGCGCCACCACCACGAAGCACTCCTCTCCCTGGCGCATGGTGCCGAGGGTGCGCGGGGTGGCGCTGATGCTATAGCCCACTCCGGCGCATTCGATGATCGCGCCCGAGAGGCCGAGATCAATACAGGTTCCGCGCAGGGATGCGATCATGTGCTGCTGCTCCTTTGGTGTTGCTTGGCCAGCTCCGCTTGGTGCGCCAGGGCGGGGGCGCGCCAGCAGTGGCATACCCCCAACGCTAAAGCATCGGCAGCATCGGCCGGCTTGGGTGGTTCCGCCAGCCCCAGAATGCGGGTGATCATGGCGGTCATTTGTTTCTTATCGGCGCGGCCATTGCCCGAGATGGCCTTCTTCACTTCCGAGGGGGTGTACATGTGCACTGGGATGTGGCACTCGGCGGCGGCGAGCACGAGTACCCCCACGGCGTGGGCGGTGTGCATCACCGTCGAGACGTTACCGCGTTCGAAGACGCGCTCGATGGCCACCACATCTGGATCATAGTCTCGGATCCATTCCTTCACCGCCTGGCTGAGCTGGAGCAGACGCGCCGTCAGCTCATCTTTCGCCGGGGTGCGCACCACCCCCACAGCCACGGGATATACGGCCCGACCCCGCCCTGCCTGCACCACAGACAGGCCACAGCGGGTCAAGCCTGGGTCAATGCCCATCACCCGCAGGCCCTCCATGGTGTTTGCAGCGCGCACCCGTGTGTCCTCCTCGTTGTCTCAGACCATGTTTAGCACATTTTTTCGCACGATCCCGTATCAGCGGTGTGCGGGGCGCAGAAAACGCCCTCGCCGCCGCAGGGGCTGCAGGGAGAGGGCGTTGATCATGCCGCTGACGGGATGCGTCTGGCGGGCGGCGTCGCTAAGCGTCGAGCTGAGCGGCCACCTCATCGGAGATATTGATATTGGAGTAGACGTTTTGCACGTCATCGGAATCCTCGAGCAGATCCACCAAACGCAGGATCTTGCGGGCGAGATCTGCATCGGCCTCCACCTCGACGGAGGCGCGGAAATCCTGGTCGGCGTCATCGACCTTCATGTCGTTTTCCTCCAAGGCAGCGCGCACGCCGCGGGTATCAGAGGGAGAGCAGACGACCTCGAACTTCTCGCCGAGATCATTGACCTCTTCGGCGCCGGCGTCGAGCACAGCCATGAGCACATCGTCCTCAGTGAGCTCGCCCTTGTCCACGACCACCACGCCGACGCGGGTAAAGAGGTAGCCCACGGCGCCGGACTCGGCCATGTTGCCGTTGTTCTTCGACATAATGCTGCGCACCTCGGAGGCCGCGCGGTTGCGGTTATCGGTGAGGCACTCGATAAGCATGGCCACGCCGCCCGGGCCATAGCCTTCGTACATGATGGACTGCCAGTCGGCGCCGCCAGCCTCTTCGCCGGAGCCGCGCTTGCGGGCGCGCTCAATATTGTCATTGGGCACCGAGGCCTTCTTGGCCTTGCGGATCATGTCATCGAGGGTCGGGTTCGCTGCCGGATCGCCACCGCCAGTACGGGCCGCCACCTCGATATTCTTGATCAGCTTGGCAAACTCCTTGCCACGCTTGGCGTCGTTAGCGGCCTTCTTGTGCTTGGTTGTTGCCCACTTTGAGTGGCCTGACATCAGCGTTCCTCTTCTCTTAAAAAAACTTCGCGTTCAACAGTCGTTAGTAAGCGGTTTATCAGTATAGCGTGAGTGCTTCAGGTGCCGAGTCAGGCCTTCCTGTGTGGCGATAGCAACGAGCTGCCCAGCGGCATCATAGATCCGCCCCTCACAGAAGGAGCGGCCGCTGCCGGCCGCCGGCGAAGTCTGCACATAGGCCAGCCACTGATCCACCCGCACCGGGCGGAGAAACCACAGGGAATGATCCAAGGAGGCCATCTGCAGCGGGGTATGCGGGTGGCGCACCTGGGCGGCGGAGAGCAGGGTGGCATCCGAGATATAGGACAGCGCACAGCTATGCAGCAGCGCATCTGCCGGCAGCGCCGCGGTGGAGCGCATCCACGCCACTTGGGTGGCGGCGGCGGTGAGTGGGGCGCTTAAGCGCTCGCGGGGAACAATGCGGATATCCCACTCCGGCCACTCGCGATCGAAAAACGCCGCCCGCGCCGAGTCGGCGCGGGAAATCTCCTCCGGCGCCGGCAGCACTGGAGCGGGCTCGTAGTGGCTCAGCCCAGCATCCCTGCCGTGGTGCATACTCACCTGCACGCTGCACAGCAGCTGCCCGGATTGGGAGAGGCTGAGCAGCCGGGAGTGAAAGGAGCGCCCCTCGCGCAGTCGCTGCACCCTCACCTGGGTGGGCTGGGCCGGATCACCGGGGGCGAGGAAATAGCAATGCAGAGAATGCGGAGAAAACTCCGCATCGACGGTACGCGCCGCCGCCGCCACAGCCTGAGCCACGAGCTGGCCGCCGAAGGTGCGCTCCAGAGAGGTGGGCACCACCGGCGCTTGAAACTCATCCGTGGCGATGGCGCGGAGATCGCAGAGCTGCTCGATCTGGGAGGGCTGTGGCTGCTGCATAGCGTGGACGGGGCCGGCGGGGCTTAGCAGCCGCGATCGGCCATGCGCTGCTGCTCGCTGAGATCATCGCAATTGATGCCCACCATGGCCTCGCCAAGGGAGCGCGAGACCTCGGCGATCACGCTGGGATCGTTGTAGTGCGCGGTGGCCTCGACGATGGCCCGCGCCCGCTTTTCTGGATTACCGGACTTGAAGATGCCGGAGCCGACGAATACGCCCTCGGCACCGAGCTGCATCATCATGGCGGCATCGGCCGGGGTGGCCACGCCACCGGCGACGAAGAGGGTCACCGGCAGCCGGCCGGTGGAGGCGGTCTGCCGCACCAGCTCATAGGGGGCCTGCAGCTCCTTGGCGGCATGGTAAAGGGCCGTCTCATCGAGGCTCGCCAGCTTCGCGATCTCGGCGCGAATGGTGCGGATATGCGTCACAGCATTGGAGACATCCCCGGTGCCGGCCTCGCCCTTGGAACGAATCATGGCCGCGCCCTCGGCGATACGGCGCAGGGCCTCGCCCAAGGTGGTGGCACCGCAGACAAAAGGCACCTCGAAGCGATGCTTATCCACGTGATGGGAGTGATCGGCGGGAGTGAGCACCTCGGACTCGTCGATCCAATCAATACCGAGGGCCTGCAAGACCTGTGCTTCCACGAAGTGGCCGATGCGTACCTTGGCCATCACTGGGATGTCCACGGCCTTCTGGATACCGGCGATCATGTCCGGATCGGACATCCGGGACACGCCGCCATCGCGGCGAATATCGGCGGGGACGCGCTCCAAGGCCATCACGGCCTTCGCGCCTGCTGCCTGGGCGATCTCTGCCTGTTCGGGAGTCACCACATCCATGATCACTCCGCCGAGCAGGCGGTCAGTAACGCCTGCGTGTACTCCATTGGTGTCTGCCACTGGGAATAAACCAACCCTTCTTGAGCCGATCGAACATCTTTAGCCACATAATGCTAGCTTTTTTTGCCCGTATCGTGGGAGGTTTTTTCCATAAAGGGGGTGGCAAGCGGCAATTCCACGTATTGCGGCATGGGGGCGCGTCCCCCTAGGTGCAGCACGCGCACCACGGGGCGAATCCGGAGCGCACGGGTGTCCACCACCGCATCGTTGTAGAAGCGGTGGGTCAGCTGCACCCGTACCACCGCATCGATAATAGGTCTGGGCAGGGGCTCATCCGCGTGAGCCACGCTGTATTTTTTGAGGGCCTTGATGAGTTCTTTTTCTTTATCCACCCGCAGCGACACATGGTGCGGATCCAGTGGCTCGTTCTGCGCGGCATAGGCGTAGGAGGCCACCTCCTCGATACTTGCCGCGATCACGGCGGCCCGCATATCGAGCGCCGCCTGAAGGTTCACCAAGGCGGCATCGAGCCGAATATGCATCCGGTTGAGTCGCTGAGCGGTAAAGACGGCCCAGAGCACCACCGTGGTGAGGACAATGGCAAGGAGTACATATACCGCGCTCATGACGTACCTTTCACTTCAGTTTCACGCTGGTGCCATCGGCGACGGCCTCATACACCTGCAGGATCTGGGTGGTCACTGTATCCCAGTCATAGCTGGCGGCACGGGCCACACCGGCGTCCACGAGACTGCGGCGCTGCGCGGGCGAGTCGATGAGCCGCCGCAGCTGTGCGGCCAGATCCGCAGCACTACCATTGGGGAACAGCAGCCCGGCGGGGGTATCGCTATAGGCGTTGGTCACCGCGGCGAAGGCTTCTAGATCGCTGGCGAGCACGGCACAACCGGCGGCCATGGCCTCGACGAGCACGATGCCGAAACTCTCCCCGCCGGTATTGGGGGCCACATAAATATCGGCCCGGCCGAGAATGTCGGCCTTCTCCGCATCGGAGACCTTGCCCGCATAGTGCACCCCCGGCATCGGCCGCTGGGTCCCGGCCCCGATCACCGTGCAGCGGAAGGGACGATCCAGCTGCGTCAGCGCGCGCAGCAAAATATCGAGGCCCTTGCGGGGCTCATCGAGCCGCCCGAGAAAGACAATCTCTGGCACCTGCTCTGCGCTTATCGACGCCGCCCCGCCGGCCTCGTCCTCCTCGCTGCGGCGGCGCGCCGCAGCGAACTGCCGCGTATCCACCCCATTGGGGATGAGCACCGGATCGCCGCCGAGCTGCTCCACTTGCCAGCGCCGCGCCAGCTCGGAGACCGCGATGCCGCCGCGGATCTTTTCCAGCAGCGGCCGCAGTACCGGAGTGGAGAGCTTCAGCAGCTTCGACCCGGAACTGGAGGCGTGATAGGTGGCCACGATCGGCCCGTGGGCCAGGCGCAGCGCCGTCATTGAAAAGCTGGGCGAGTTGGGCTCGTGAATATGCAGAATGTCGAAGTTGTTCTCGGTGATAAAGCGCTTCAACCCGCTATCGACGTGCGGGCCAACGGAGATGCGCGCCACCGAGCCGTTATAGGGAATGGGCACCGCTCTACCGCCGCGAACCACCCAGTCGGGCACCTCCGCAGCGTTGGTGGCCGGGCCGATGGCGCGCACATAGTGTCCGCGTTCGCGCAGGGCGTGCCCGAGATCCAGGATATGGGCCTGGACGCCGCCGGGCTCGTCGAAGGAATAGGGGCACACGATACCAATACGCATTAATTGCCCTCCACGGTGTCTCCGGCGCCCGGTGCTGGCGGGTTCTCAGGCTGTTGGCCGCCGCGGGCGCGGGCGAGGCGCGCCGGATCGAGATCGGCGAGCCAGAGTGGCTGCAGCATGTGCCAATCGGCGGGATGGGCGGCGATATTGGCCTCGAATCCCGCCGCGATGCGCTGGGTGGTGGCCTGGAGATCATCCACCTCAATTTCTGGGGAAACATCAAGCCCCCAGGTATCGGCGCTGGGATAGAAGCTATGCACCACGTGCAGGCTGGCGCCGGTGTCCATGGCGAGCCGGGCGGGACCGGCTGGGAAGAGGGCGGGCTGGCCAAAGAAGTCCACCTCTACCCCGCTGGCGCGCAGGTCGCGTTCGCCGAGCAGGCACACCACCCCGCCATTGTCGAGGGTCTGCTTGAGCTTCTGGTAGGGGCCCGTGCCCTGCTCATCGCGGTGCGGCAGTACCTGAAACCCGAGGGAGCTGCGATAGTCCACGAAGGCTTCGTAGAGCTCGGCGGGTTCGAGGCGTTCGGCCACGGTGGTGAAGCTGCCGTGGCGATGGACCAAAAACACCCCGGCCATGTCCCAGTTGCCACTGTGCGGCAGGGTGAGGATCACCCCGCGTCCTGTGGCAAGGGGCTCGTCGAGGTGATCGAAGCCGCGCACGGTGGAATTGAGCGAGTCCAGCAGCTGCGGATCGGTGGCGATGCGCGGCAGCCGGAAGGCCTCCATCCAATAGCGGGTATAGGAGCGCATGGAGGCGCGCATCAACGCTGGGGTTACCGCAGCGGGGCCCACGACGCGCTCGAGGTTGCGGCGCAGCTGGATAGGGCCGCGGCCCCGCTTGCTCGCGATATCGGCGCCGAGGGTTGCTAAGGCGCTGGCGGCCGGGCGGGGCAGCTGGGACAGCGCCGCCCAGCCAAACATGTAGCCGGCGGCGGCCCAGTGGCGCTCAGCAAGGGCGTAGCGTAGGCGGCTCCAGGGGGTCATCGTAGGGCGGGCTCCTCACACAGCACGGGCAGCGCCGCGCCCACGCTGTGAGCGACGACGCCGCCCAGTGGATGCACAGTGTCGTGGGCGGATGGGGTCTAGCGGGTCCTCGGGGTACGCGCCCCCGCGGGAGGCGCGATCCTGTCCTGGCCGTGGGTGGAGTTGGCGGCCATGGCGAGACGTTGGACCACGGTGAATACCGATCCTACCGCCAATACCCAGATGGCCACGTCCACCGCATAGGGAACGCCGAAGCCCTGCAAGCCAATGCCCAGAAGCCCGATGATGAGCCTCTCGGGGCGCTCGATAAGCCCGCCGACCATCTTCAGGCCGCTGGCCTCGCCCCGGGCTTTGACATAGGAGATCACTTGGGAGCACACCAGCACCACCAAGGAGGCGACCACCAGCGGCTGGGGTGCCTCGTAGCTATAGATCAGCCACCAGGTAATCGCCGCGAAGAGCGCGCCATCGGTGAGCCGGTCGCAGGTGGCATCGAGAGTGGCGCCATATTTGGTGCCGCCGCCGCGCAGCCGCGCCATGGTGCCATCGACCATGTCGAAGGCCACGAATAGCCCGGAAAGCACGGCTGCTGCCACCAGATGGCCGGTGGGGATGAGGACCACGGCGAGCAGGGTGGAGACCACCGCCCCGAACACGGTGACCACATTGGGGGTGAGATTCCACTTCACCAGGCGCTTCGCGATGGGCTCCACCACCACGGCGGCGGGTTTGCGTCCATGCACGCTAAGCATCGCTATCAGCCTCCCACGCCTCGGCGAGGAGCTGGCGGGTATCACGCAGCAGCTGCGGCAGTACCTTTACTCCATCGATCACCGTCATGAAGTTGGAATCGCCGCTCCACCGCGGCACCACATGCAGGTGCAGGTGCTCCCCCACCGAGCCGCCGGAGGCGCGACCCAGGTTGAAGCCGACATTGAAGGCATCGGGGGCCGAGACGGATTTGATCACGCGCACCAGCTTTTGGGCGAAAGCCATCAGCTCGGCGGTCTCCTCCACGCGGAGATCTTCCAGGTTGGCCACTTGCCGATAGGGCACCACCATGGCGTGCCCAGAGTTATACGGGTAGAGATTCAGCACGCAGTAGACGAGCTCGCCGCGGGCCACGATCAGCCCTTCCTCATCGCTCATCTCGGGGATGGCGAGGAAGGGATTGCGCGGCCGCGCCTCCGCGCTGGCGTCGCGAATATAGTTCATCCGATAGGGCGCCCAGAGCCGCTCGAGGCGGTCAGGAATCCCCAACCCAGAATCCTTATAGGACTCTGCGGGCTGCGTCTCGGGTTTAGCTTGGCGTTCCACGGAACTCCTCAACGAGTTCTTTAGTCGGCTGAGCGTTGATGCGCTGGTCCACCCAGTTGCGGATCAGCGTCTGCGCCTGCTCAACCGGCACCCCATTGACCTGGGAGCCATCCAAGAAACGGAAGCTCACGGCGTTGGCCTCCACATCGCGGCCGCCGGCCAGCAGCATGAAGGGCACCTTGCCGGTGGTGTGGTTGCGGATCTTCTTCTGCATACGATCATCCGAGGTGTCCACCTCGGCGCGGATGCCGGACTGGCGCAGGCCAGCGCAGACATCCTCGAGGTAGCCGGAGAATTCATCCGCCACCGGAATGCCCATCACTTGGTGCGGGGCCAACCACGCGGGGAAGGCGCCGGCATAGTGCTCGAGCAGCACACCGAAGAAACGCTCAATCGAGCCGAAGAGCGCGCGGTGAATCATGATCGGACGCTGCTTGGAGCCATCGGGGGCGGTGTATTCCAGGTTGAAGCGCTCGGGCAGGTTGAAGTCCAGCTGCACGGTGGACATCTGCCAGGTGCGGCCGATGGCATCGCGTGCCTGCACGGAGATCTTCGGACCATAGAACGCAGCACCGGCCGGATCGGGCACCAGCTCCAGGCCGGAGCGGGTAGCTACGTTTTCGAGAATCTCGGTGGAACGCTCCCAGATTTCGTCGGAGCCGACGAACTTCTGCGGGTCCTTGGTGGACAGCTCGAGGTAGAAATCATCCAGGCCGTAGTCCTTGAGCAGCGAGATGATGAAGTCGAGCACCCGGGTGAGCTCATCTTCCAACTGCGCCTCGGTGCAGTAAATATGCGCATCGTCCTGGGTGAAGCCGCGGGCGCGGGTAAGGCCGTGGATCACACCGGACTTCTCGTAGCGATACACGGTACCGAACTCGAAAAGCCGCAGCGGCAGCTCGCGATAGGACCGTCCCCGAGAGGCGAAGATCAGATTGTGCATCGGGCAGTTCATGGGCTTGGCGTAGTAGTCCTGCGGGGGCTTGACCACAGCGCCATCATCGTCGTACTCGCCATCGAGCTGCATGGGCGGGAACATGCCGTCCGAGTAGAAGTCCAAGTGCCCGGACTTCTTGAAGAGATCCCCCTTGGTCAAGTGCGGAGTATTGACAAAGGAGTAGCCGGCGCTGATGTGGCGGCGGCGGGAGTGCTCCTCCATCTCCAGGCGGACGATACCGCCGGCGGGGTGGAACACCGGAAAGCCGGAACCGATCTCATCGGGGAAGCTGAACAGATCCAGCTCCGCACCGAGGCGACGGTGATCGCGCTTCTCGGCTTCGGCGAGCATGGTCTGGTATTCCGCGAGCTTTTCCTTGGACTCCCACGCCGTGCCGTAGATGCGCTGCAGGCCGGCGTTGTTCTGATCGCCGCGCCAATAGGCGGCCGAAGAGCGGGTGAGCGCAAAGGCCGGAATGTATTTGGTGGTGGGCACGTGCGGGCCGCGGCATAGGTCGTACCATTCCACATCGCCGGTGCGCGGATTGCAGTTGGCGTAGCTGGTGAGCTCGCCGGCGCCGACCTCGGTGGCCTCATCCGAATCGGGATCCACATTGCCCTTATCCTCGATCAGCTCGAGCTTATAGGGCTCATGGGACAGCTCGGCGCGGGCCTCATCCTGGGTGGCGTAGACCCGGCGCTCGAACTTCTGCCCCTGCTTGATGATCTTCTTCATGCGCTTTTCAATGCGCTTGAGATCCTCGGGGGTAAAAGGCTCGGCGGCGTCGAAGTCATAGTAGAAGCCATTGTCGATGGCCGGGCCGATGCCCAGCTTGGTGCCGGGAAACTCGGCCTGGACCGCCTGGGCGAGCACGTGGGTACAGGAGTGACGGATGACTCCGCGCCCCTCTTCAGAGCACGCAGGAACGGGGGTGAACTCGGTGTCCTCAGTGGGGACAAAGGACAAATCGCGTAATGTTCCCTCGGGATCCTTCGCCACCACGATGGCTTCGGGGCCCTTATTGGGCAACTCGAGCTCGCGCATGGCCTGGCCCACAGCCTGGCCGGCGGGGACGAGGAAGGGATCCACACTGCAGTAGACCGGGTCTGACATACTCACGTTTCTTCGTGCTCCTCACACATCTTGTGCCCCGGCGACATACCTGGTCGCTAGGGCGTTTCCTAGGCGGGGGTCGCCCACCCAGACGTCGTCTCTCTGTTTAGGGAGTTGCAGACGCCACCGAGGGCAGCGTCGATAAGCGCTGCTCCCATGGACGTCTGCACACACGTCTGCGGGGTATCTTACCCCGTGCCGCTAGGATTCCAGCAGCCCCCTGCCCCAATAGTCATCCTCGGTGGTGCCGGGGAAGATGAAAAAGACGGAGGAACCGATGTGCGTGATCCACTGGTTCAAACGATCGCCTTCGTCGAGACGCCGTTGAATCGGGGTGAATTGCTCATCGGGGTTCTTCTGGTAACAGATGAACAACAGGCCCGAATTGGATAGCTGTTCCGAGCCGGGTTCCGGCTGCAGATCATAGCTATAGGGGCGGCGCAGAATCTTCTGCTCCGGCTTATCCGCCGGCGGATGCGAGCGCGCCATGTGGCTCATCGGGTCGATCACCGGCAGTCCGAACTTATCGGTGGCCTCGAAATCGGCGGGGGTGTGCTCCTCGCCGCCGGTGAGCGGGGCCCCGGTATCGAGGGTGCGCCCCACAGACAGCTCGCGGGAACCACGGTCCAGAATCTCCCAGGTGTCAATATTCATGGCTATACGGCGCAGCACCATGCAGCTACCACCGCGCATCCAGTCAGGCCCCTCATCGATCCACACCTGCTCCTCATACTCTTCTTCCGTATGCGGATTGATGGTGCCATCGATCTGGCCGAAAAGATTGCGCTGCGTAGTATCGGCCGTCACCGTGCCATCGGCATTGGAAAAGCCCTGCTGGATCCACTTGACCGTGACATAGTGGTCGCCGGCGCGAACCATATGCCGCATCGCGTGCGCCAGCGTCAAACCATCATCGGCGCAGATCTGCAGCACAATATCGGCCTCGCCCCACTTCGGATCCAGCTGATCGCGAGAAAAGGCGGGAATGGGGTGCAGCCACTCGGGGCGCAGCTCGGGTCGGCCGATGATATCGAAGAAGCGCTCGCCCACCCCAGCGGTGATGGTGAGGTTCGCGGGAATCTCCGCAAGCTCTTCCTCGAGATCACCCAGCGGGGCCACGCCTTGGGTCAGGCGGCGGGCATCCATGGTCCACAGCCGGAAGAGACGCTGCATGTCCTCAACGGTGCTATTGGGGCGCACCGTAAAGGCGCAGACCGCTACTCGGGCCTGCTTGGATGTGGCGATACCCGCTTGGTGCGGGCCATCGAAATCGACGGTGGCGTGGCGCAGCCGGGTGGATACGTCCTTATTCTCTGCCGCGGTGCCGACCTCGGGATTGTCCTGGCCACGCGCGCAGGACGCCAGTCCCGCCCCAGCGGCCAAGGTGGTGGCGCCGCTGAGGAAGGCGCGGCGATTGACTCCGCCGGAGCGGCCCGGGCTCGCCGATCCGTGCGGTTGGGGGTTCTCGTCCACGGGTTTGCCATGGGACATATTGGAAGACACCATCCTCCTCTATAGGTTTCCGATCCCGCTCTTGCGCCTCAGAAATAACACACACGACGAGGCCCCAGATGCGGGCACGCTGGGCACTATGTATGAAGTTGTAGTCACGCGTAGAGGTGCAGGCTTATCGACGCCACCCTCTCGCCCACTCCACTGACGGAGAGGCGGTGGCAGCGTGAAGGGCGCCTGCCGGCGGCCACGCCGCGAGCTAGACACACGATCTAGCGCACTTTCTGGTCGAAACAGGCGCCCTCTTTTAGCTAGCGACGTCCATCATCTCCTAGCGGCGGGCACTGCTGGAGCCGCGGCTGCGGCCCCGACAGAGCTAGGCGCTGGGAGGTGACGGCGACGGTGCTTAGGAGTGATCGTGGTCCATACCATCGTGGTCCATGCCGCTGTGGCCCTGGACGCCACCATCGGCGTCGTAGCTCTCCTCGCCGGAGGCGATGTCACGAACCTCGACCTTGTCGAAGGTGTAGGAGGTGCCGTCGTCGAGGGTAATGGTGATGGAGACGGTGTCACCGGGCTTGATGGCCTTGTCATAATCCATGATCATGAGGTGATTAGCGCCCGGCTGCAGCGGAGCCTCGCCATTAGCGGGGATCGGCAGGCCACCCTCGAGCTCACGCATGACACCATCGGCCACCTCGTGGATCTCGTTCTTCGGTGCATCCAAAGAGGTGGTGAAGGAGGTGACCAGGATGTCCTGATCGGTGTTATTCACCAGGGTGCCGAAGACGGCGGTCATGCTCTTGTCGGCCGGCTTTGCCTTCACGTAGGCATTCTGGAACTCGACGTCCTTGGAGGAGGCCTCGGTAGAGGTCTCGGTGCTCTCGGTGCTTGCCGGAGCGGAGGAGCTCATCGAGGGGTTATCGGTGGGATCCTTGGGCATGTCGGAGTCTTTTTCCATCTCCGGGGAGCATGCAGCGAGAGTCAGGGAGCCGGTTGCGAGTAGAGCTGCGGCAACTGTGGCGAATTTACGGGTAATCATTTCTATGATTCCTTTCTTTTGGTGAACATCAGGATCGATCCAACGATTGCGACCAGTAGCACTATGCCACCGGCGATAAATATCGTCGGAGCTGAGCGTTCTTCCTCCGAGCCTAGCCTGTTTGCCTCGGAAGACTCGGAATTATCCGACGTAGCGTCAGTGGCCGGGGCGGTTGCGCCCTCACCAGAATCCACGCTAAAGGTGGTGCCACCACGGGTGGCATGGCCGTCGGAGGAGGTAATTTGAAATCCGACGAGATAGTTTCCATCACCGGGATCCAGCCCCTCGGGCAGATCGATGATGACTAGTTGCTGATCCAGCTCGGGCTCTCCTTGGTAGAGAATCTCGCCGGAATCGCTATTACTCACTGCCACTCGATTAAAGGTATCGAGCGGGATAGCGGAAAATTCTAGCACGATTTTCTCGGGAAATTCTTTCACCGTGGAGCCGTCCCCAGGCGTGGAGTTAATCACCACGTCATGCGCCGCAGCCAGCGGCGCGCTCAGCACCGCGACGACAGCAGCAATCGCAATACCCACTGAGGTCAGTACTGCCCTAGCCCGTGAGGGCCGAGCTGTGCGTCCCCGGGTTCTGCGCATACACCATTCTCCTTCGAGCCGACACTGCATTGTTGTGCTTCCACGACAAGTATGGCGCACTAGCCGTGCCGCCTAACCACCACCCGCGATTGAGGACGTGAATCAGACTAAGCCTGCACCTCAGTTCGGCATCACCCCTATCCCCACCACATGCGGCAGGAACTCTGCAATACCCCAAGGCATCAGGCTCTATGACAGCAGTCGGAGATCCCCGCACGATAGTTCCCACCCGATCCATCACGTGACATATGCCACAGTTGGAGAGATGGTGGGTCGTACCGCCCCGCCCCACCGCAGCGACCGCGCGCCAGCACTGAGCGACACTATTGCGCGCGCCGGTGCGTCCCACACCTGAGCGCGGTGGCCGGACAAAACAGAACTGGGGGCCTCCGACGTGGAGACCCCCAGAAACAAAAAAGTGGTCCCAGCTGGGATCGAACCAGCGACCTTCCCGGTGTGAACGGGACGCTCTTCCACTGAGCCATGGGACCAGAAATGACGTGAACTGAAAAGAATCAGCGCGTCGCTTCCGAGTAGATAACCTAGCACGAGATTCGCGGCGAGGACTAATCACCAGTTCAGGGCCCTAAATGCCGCCCCGAGAGCGCGACACAGCCCGGCCCAGCGCAGCGCCGTAGCCCGCAGAGGCCATATCTATCCCCTGCCCCACCTGCACCCTGCGGGCTGAGTGGCAGACTGGGCGGCAGGCGCGGCATGAGACCCCGCACCCACGAAACCCACACCTACGGACCGGCCCCAGCCTGCAGCTAAATCACATCACTGTCACTTTCTTCGCGCCGTGGCCACTCCGCGTTCATACGGCGGCCAACACGGCGTTACATGCAGATTTGTCATTTCGCTTGCTCTCACGCTATTGTTTTCAACGCACCACAGCTCAAGGAACTGTTTACGCAGATCCAATCGAGTGGTTGATGCAATGCGGATGTAGCGCAGCTGGTAGCGCATAACCTTGCCAAGGTTAGGGTCGCGGGTTCGAGTCCCGTCATCCGCTCTGGTTCATTTATGGGCACTGATCACGATCATGTGCTTGGTATCTGAACAGCGCACGCGCGTTTAGCTCAGCGGGAGAGCGCTTCCCTGACACGGAAGAGGTCACTGGTTCAATCCCAGTATCGCGCACGCAGAACAAGGCATTGTTCTCTAAAACAACATGCATGCGGATGTAGCGCAGCTG
>NZ_JAHUTL010000006.1:0-245598 GCF_019209955.1 Corynebacterium sp. TAE3-ERU2
GGTACTGCACCCGGGAGGGTGTGGGAGAGTAAGTCACCGCCGACCTAAAACTACAAACACCGCACAAGGGCGGGGGAGAAGACACACCACACCAGGTGATGCTTCACCCCCGCCCTTCGGCATGCCCGCATCAATTAGACTGAGAGGCTATGCGAAAACTCTCAACACTAGCTGCTGTCTACCTCGGCATTGGCCTGATCGCTGGGGTCTATTATCGCGAGTTCACCCGTTTTCATGACTACAGCGGCGACACCCAACTCTCCACGGTGCATACCCATGCGCTGGTACTCGGCGTGATTCTGCCGCTGGTCCTCATCGCGTTAAGCGCGGCACTCGATATTGATACCCACAAGCGCTTCCCAGCGTTTTTCCTCAGCTACACGGTGGCGCTGACCTGGATGATTACCCACATGCTGGTGAAGGGCAGCTGGCAGGTGCTCCACCCCGGCGAGGAGTATTCGGCGGCGCTCGCCGGTATCTCTGGGATTGGGCACATCCTCATGTCGGTCGCCCTCGTGCTGCTGCTGATTATCGTGCGGCAGCGAGTGCGCGTATTCCAGCGCACCCGGCGCTAGAACACAACCGCGCCCGCCCACCACGCGAGCGCGCCCACGCAGAGATTACTCCCGAGTGTGATGGCCGCGAGTCTCCAGTTCTTGTCCTGGAGGCTGGCGGCTATTTCTTTGGCCAGAGTGGACCAGGTAGATAGCGCCCCGGCGATCCCGGTACCGAGTACGAGCAGCAACCAATCGGCGAGGGGAGCATCGAACACTACCCCGAGGAGGAAGGTCGCGGCCGCATTCGCCACGAGCGTGCCCCAGGGGCTACGCAGATGGGTAGACAGCCAGGCGCGGCCCATGCCGCCGAGAAAGGCGCCGGTGGCTAGCGTGATGGCGTCGATAAGCATGAGCCCCTCAATCCCATATAGGCGCTCGCCACGCACACCACGACGGTGAGCAGGGCGTAGCGGATGTCCAGGGTGGCGATCGCCATATAGGCGCTAAAGGAGGTAAAGCCGCCGCAGAAGCCCGTGGTCCAGAACACGGAGGCGCCGCGGCGGGTGAGCACGCCCAGGGCATAGGAGCCGAGGGCGTTGATGAGCAGGAGCGTCCACAGGGAGTCGAATCCGCCGAGGAGAACCCAGCGGCTCACTGCTCCCAGCGCGGCTCCCGCGCCGGCGAATACATAAAAGGTCATAACACTTCTAGAAGCGTAGTCGAAGTGTTATGACCTGAGGGCGTGCGGTGGGTGTTTAAGACCAATCGAGTTTGGAGTCGATGCGGAATTGGCGCACCTGTTCGTCGGTGGCCTTGAGCTTCGGGTCGAAGCGGAGATAGGCGGTGGTTTCGCGGACGATGAGGCCGGAGAGAATGAGGATACCGATGAGGTTCGGCAGGGCCATGAGGCCGTTGGCGATATCGGAGATCGTCCACACCACCTCGAGCTGGCTGACGGCACCAATAAAGACGACCACGGTGAAGATCATGCGGTAGGGCAGAGAGCCGCGCCAGCCCACCAAGGATTCCACGCAGCGCTCGCCATAGTAGGACCACGCGATGATCGTGGAGAAGGCGAAGAAGGCGACGGAGACGTTGACGATGGTGCCCGCCCACTGGCCCGGCAGGGCGGTCTCGAAGGCGCGGGCCGTCATGTTGCCGGCCTCGTCCTTGCCGAGCGTCCACACGCCGGTGGTGATGATCGCGAGACCGGTGAAGGTGACCACGATGATCGTGTCGATGAAGGTCTGGGTCATCGACACCAGCGCCTGGCGCACGGGGTGGTTGGTCTTGGCCGCACCCGCAGCGATAGCGGCGGAGCCCATACCGGACTCATTGGAGAAGATGCCGCGGGCCACACCCATTTGCAGCACCACCAGGATGCCGGAGCCCACGAAACCGCCGGTGGCGGCGGTGCCGGTGAAGGCGTCGCCAAAGACCTGCAGCAGGGCGTTGGGGATCTCATTGACGTTAATCACCAGCACGGTGACCGCGCCCACGATGTAGATGATGATCATCAGCGGCACGAAGGCGGAGGTGACGCGGCCAATGGCCTGAATACCACCCAGCAGCACCGTGCCGACGAGCACGAACATGCCGATGCCGGTGACCATGGGATCAATATCGAAGCTGTCTTGCAGGCCAGTGGCCACGGCATTCGCCTGGGTGAGGTTGCCGATACCGAAGGAGGCGATGATGGCGAAGAAGGCGAAGAGGAAGGCCAGGATCTTGCCCACCGGGCCCTTGATGCCGCGCTTGAGATACTGCTGCGGGCCGCCGGATTGGCCGCCCTTCTCATCGGTGACGCGGAAGCGCACGCCGAGGAAGGCCTCGGAGTACTTCGACACCATGCCCACCAGGCCGGTCATCCACATCCAGAACAGGGCGCCCGGGCCACCGATCGAGAGCGCCGTGGCCACGCCCACGATATTGCCCACGCCCACCGTGGCGGCGAGCGCCGTGGTGAGGGCCTGGTAGTTACTGATATCTCCCTTGCCCTCTTCGCCCTTGTCATAGAGCCCGTGGCGCAGTGCGACGCCCAGCTTGCGGAACTGCAAGCCGGCGAGGCGGATCGTCATAAACAAGCCCGTGCCCAGCAACAGGGGAATCAGCAGGAAGGGGCCCCACACGAAGCCGCCGATTGTGCTGAGGATGTCCAGCAATGAGTCCATTGTGCTTCCTTCGGTAGAACGTGAGCAGCGTAGCGGCGCCGTCGTGCGTGAGCACATAAACTAAGGGCGCCTTAAGTGTGCTCAGCATACTCCTAATGTGTGTTCTAGGTAACTCGAATGCGTGTTTTTCTGCGTAGTGCACAGTTTTGGGGGTGCTGGGCGGGTCGCGGGGCCAGGGGTAGTGGGGCAGGAGGGCGGCGTCGATAAGCGTGGGCACCAATGTGGGGCAGGCCGCTGCGCGAAGGAGGAAAAGGGAGGATGATGGAAGTGATAGTTCACTTCTAACGACAACCAAGGAGACTGATTTCCCTATGGTTCATGAGCGCGCGGGCACGGTCGCCCTCGACTCCGATCTCATTGATATCGCTGAGCTGGTCGCCGCCTACTACACGCGAATCCCTGACGCCTCCGACCCCGATCAGCAGGTGGTGTTCGGAACCTCCGGTCACCGCGGCTCGTCGCTGAATACGGCCTTCAACGAGTACCACATTCTGGCCACCACCCAAGCCATCGTGGACTACCGCGTCAAGGAGAAGATCAACGGCCCGGTATTCATCGGCCGCGATACCCACGCGCTGTCCGAGCCGGCCATGCTGTCCGCACTCGAGGTGCTGCTGGCCAATGACGTGGATGTGCTTGTCGACGCCGCGGGGCGCTACACCCCCACCCCGGCAGTCAGCCACGCCATTTTGCGCCACAACCGGAGCCTGAGCGGCGGCGTGACGGGCACGGACCCGAAGCGCGCCGACGGCATCGTGATCACCCCCTCGCACAACCCGCCGCGCGATGGTGGCTTCAAGTACAACCCGCCCAATGGTGGCCCCGCCGATACCGGCGCCACCGACTGGATCGCCCAGCGCGCCAATGAGCTGCTCGCCCAGGACCTGCAGGGGGTCAAGCGCACCCCTGTGAGCGGGGTGCTGGATGAGCGCGCCGGCACCTATGACTACCTGAACACCTATATCGACGATCTGCCGAATGTGGTGGATCTCGCGGCCATCAAGAACTCCGGCCTGCGGATCGGCGCCGACCCGATGGGCGGGGCCTCCGTGGACTACTGGGGCGTGATTGCTGAGAAGCACGGGCTGGATCTCACCGTGGTGAATCCGCGCGTGGACGCCACCTGGCGCTTCATGACTCTCGACGCCGATGGGGCGATCCGCATGGACTGCTCCTCGCCCTATTCCATGGCCTCTTTGGTGCACAACCGCGACAAGTTCGACATCGCCACCGGCAATGACGCCGATGCCGACCGCCACGGCATCGTCACCCCCGATGCTGGGCTGATGAACCCCAACCACTATCTCGCGGTGGCCATCGACTATCTCTTCGCGCACCGCCCCCACTGGGCGAAGGACACCGCTGTGGGCAAGACCCTGGTGTCTTCCTCCATGATCGACCGCGTGGTCGCGGAGCTCGGCCGCACCCTCGTGGAGGTGCCGGTGGGCTTCAAGTGGTTTGTGCCGGGCCTCATCAATGGCTCCGTCGGCTTCGGCGGCGAGGAATCCGCCGGCGCCTCCTTCCTGCGCCACGACGGCACCGTGTGGTCCACCGACAAGGACGGCATCATCCTGGATCTGCTCGCCTCCGAGATCACCGCCGTCACCGGCAAGACCCCCTCGCAGCGCTATGCCGAGCTGGCCGAGACCTATGGCGCGCCCTCCTATGCGCGCACCGATGCCCCGGCCAACCGCGAGCAGAAGGCCGTGCTGAAGAAGCTCTCCCCAGAGGATGTCACCGCCACCGAGCTCGCCGGCGAGCCAATCACCAATAAGCTCACCGACGCGCCCGGCAATGGCGCCGCCATCGGCGGGCTGAAGGTGACCACCGAGTCCGCCTGGTTCGCTGCCCGCCCCTCGGGCACGGAGGACAAGTACAAGATCTACGCCGAGTCCTTCCAAGGCGAGGAGCACCTGAAGAAGGTCCAGGCCGAGGCACAAGCCCTCGTCTCGGAGGTTCTGGGCTAAGCGGCCGCTTATCGACGCCGCCACGCAGCACATCACCCACCAGCTCGCGCTCTGGGCGCCGGCTGGTGGGTGAGTGCGTCTGGTCCACCCCTGCCAGCTGTCAAAATGCTGTGAATCCCCTTGAAAGTGACCGACATGGTTTTATTCACGCGGGGTGCTTTAGTAACTTCAAGGCTGTGACCACCACTCAACACCAGCCCGCGCCACGTCGAGGAATACAGGGACTGATCAGCACGCCACTTGTGGGCGCGCTCGCCCGCCTCGCCCTGGCCGCTATCTGGATTGTCAGTGGGGCAACCAAAATCTCCGACCCCGTAGCCTCCTCCCAGGCAGTACATGCCTATGAGCTGGTGAGTTGGGAGATGGGTAACTTTATCGGCGTGGCCCTGCCCGCCGTCGAGTTGATCCTCGGGATCATGCTGCTTAGCGGCCTCTTCCTCCGCCCCGCCGCCGCGCTGTCCGCGCTGCTATTTGCGGTGTTCATCATAGGCATCGCCTCTGCGTGGGCCCGTGGCCTCAGCATTGACTGCGGCTGTTTCGGCGGCGGTGGGGTAGATGCCAGTGTCACGGGCACAACCTATGCGCTGGAGATCCTGCGCGATCTGGCCTTTATTGCCCTGGCGGCGATCGTCTGGATCAACCCCTTCCGCCGCTGGGCGCTTTACCCTTAAGTTTTCCCCTCTCGGGGGCAATCACCCGAGAACACCACCCAATGTGAAAGATGAGACCTCTTCGTGAGCAACAAAATTAAGAACCCTAACGACAAGGGATCCGGATTCCTCTGGGCACTCGTGGCGCTATTGGTCGTTATCGCTGTGGTTGTTGGCTACATCGTGGTCCAAGGCCGCAACGAGAAGAAGGCGGAGATCGCGGCGAATACCGTGAACACCTCCATCAACCTGGAGGTCACAGACAACGCCATCCGTCTCACGAGCGACAAGACCAGCACGGACGCCGCCGAGGTAGACCTCTACGAGGACTACTCCTGCCCGCACTGCGCTGACCTTGCCAAGGCCACCGATGAGGATATGCTCAAGGCCATCGAGGACGGCACCCTCGTGGTGAATATCCGCTCCCTGAACTTCCTCGACCGCGGTAACGATGGCCCCTCGTCGAAGGCCGCAACCTCGGCCTACACCCTCGCCAAGTCCGGCACGGCCAATGAGTACTGGAACTTCCGCTCGCATCTGATGAATAACCAGAAGGCGATGTATTCTTGGGAGCCGGATCAGTTCGCTGCCGCCGCTGGGGAAGTAGGGGCCGATAAAGGCCTGCGCGATGCCATCGCGGACCAGTCCGATCGCGAAGAATACAGCGAAACAAGCGCCGCCAACAGGGCCAAGCTGGAGGAGGCAACCGGCCGGGCTGTGAGCAGCCCGCACGTGATCCACAACGGCGAGGATCTGCTGCCCAATGACAACTGGGTGAAGGACCTCGTGGGCTAGTAGCTCGAGGCTTCAGCAACACCCTTAGTAGGCAAGGCGGCACAGTGATGTGCCGCCTTGGTGCGTTGTAGGGGCCGAGCAGGGGCGTGGGGCTTGTGGAGTATTCCGGATGCTTCTGGAGGCTTCCGGAAAACAGGTCCTGAACAGCTGATTTGCTTAAGATGAACGGGGCTGTGTAAGTTATAGAGCGTCCGAGGGGCTATGGCGCAGCTGGTAGCGCACCACACTGGCAGTGTGGGGGTCACGGGTTCGAGTCCCGTTAGCTCCACTTATGGGGGAAGCATGAACTCTTTTGGGAGTTTTTGCTTCCCTCGTTTTTCTGCGTTATTGGGTTTTTCTAGGGTGATTTCGTTTCCGTAGTCGTAGAACCACGAATGGTGATCTTGGTATCACCACAAGAACTTTGCTGAAGACCTGATGAGAGCGGTTTTCTGTCGGGTAACGAACGATAGCCGACGGCCCTAGGCGCCAAGATTGTCCAATAATTCAAGTGATTGGGTAAATTGTTCGGATCGATACGAAGTACTGCAGGCCTCCGCGTCGAAGCAAGGCGGCATAGCCGAGTATTCTGAACGTCGACTTGAACTCCCCGCGTCGGGGTTGAAGAATTCCCAGTGCTACGTGTAACGCGGCGGTCCTACCCGTCCCGTTCAGTCCGACCAACGCACACAGCTGTACTGACTCCACGCCTAAGCTTAGCCCGCTGAGAATCCTGCGTTGGCTGATCGTGACGTAGACCTGTTCAAAATCGAGGATGGCCTACATGCGGCCATCCCACAACAAAGTTGTTGAGCCTTCGATTGAAGCCTGGCACGGGACTTTTGGGCTGGCCGGCAATCGCTCAGTCAATCAGGACGGCCGTGGCTCTATTCTTCACGGCACAGGCGCCTTATGAGCTACCTCAAGTCCACGTTCTGAGGCAACTGACATCCCATAGAGGACGTCTCCTCTGGAGTCGCAGATGACGCCAGCACTGCACCATGCAGTGAAGGCATCAGGTCGCCCAGCCACGTTCGGCGGTCGTATACCAAGGTAGGAGTCGTCACCACCGTGGTGCTCCCGAGTAGCGATGAGTCTATCGGCCCCTGACGTTGTGTGTCGTCTGGTAATATCCAACTTTGTTTAGGAATAATGACGGCTATCTAACTGTTGGTGACTTTGCCACCGGTAGGAGGCCTCCGGCAAGTGAAGTCACCCGTGCACGGGGCATGGCTCAGCTATAGTTACCACTCGCGCTAGGCATGTGATCTTCCGAGGGGTCGGACAAGTATTAACGAAGAGCGAGGGTGTCATAATGGCCGGTAGCATGCATGGGTCTGTGATTCGACTGGGTGCAGATACTCCGATTCAACTTGATGACTCGCAGGCATTGACGGAAACAGAACAACGGCGTGTCGAGGCGTGGTTGGCGGCTTTGCTTCAGTCGGAGCATCTCTCACTCCTGATCGGCAACGGTTTGAGCGCCGCGGCTGGGAGCATGGCGGGGAAACTCCCACCACTCATGGGGCGCCATATGTCGGAAGGAAAAGAATCGCATTTTTCTCGGATACGGGAGTATGCTGCGGAATCAGCTCAGAATTTCGGTCGAGATGCAAATCTTGAAGATGAGATTCGAGCGGCCATGATGCTCGCAGATGGTTATGCGGTACTCGGTGAGCGTCCTCTGGAAGATTCAGTTAGACGTTCTATCAAGACGGCAATGGCCAGCCTCCTCGATGAGGTTCTGGAGTTCGAAAAAAACATTTGGGAGCATCACCAGAATGCGGATGATCAAGCCCTCAATGTCGCGCGCGCTCTGACTCGTTTTCTTGGACCTTTCGTTGCTCGACCTGGGCAACGTGATCGTTTAAATCTCTTTACGACGAATTACGATCGACTGTTGGAGTACGCGGCGGATGTACTCGGGCTGCATCTTATGGATCGCTTCGAGGGTAGGCTTCACCCCAGATTTAGCGCATCCAGAGTCAACTTGGACTTGCACTATTCTCCTCCTGGAATCAGAGGCGAACCTCGGCTTGTCGATGGTGTTGCAAGATACGCCAAATTACATGGGTCTATTGACTGGAGTTTCGCAAGAGGGGAGATTTGGCGCGAATCAATACCTTTTGGCGGACCTCGTATTGATTCAGAACCGGCAGTCAATGCTGTGATCTACCCTAACCCGGCAAAGGATGTTGAGACACTGGCCTACCCTTATGCCGAGCTATTCCGTGATTTCGCAGCGGCGATTTGTCGTCCGAACACGACCTTGGTTACCTTTGGATACGGATTCGGCGATGGTCATATCAATCGGGTAATCGCAGACATGCTCCGCGTTCCTTCAACCCATCTTGTCGTCGTCTCACGCGACGCCCTGACTGCTCTCGACTCTTTCAAAGCTCGAACCCTGTTTCCCGAGTCTCAGACGACTGAATTCATAGGTCAAGACGTTGGGGGCCTTGAAGAGTTTTCTTCGCTACTCCCTAAGGTCACTTCCGATTGGATCCTTGAATCCCAGTTCGAGTACCTCAATAAGCGTTCTAGGCTGGGGGATGAGCTCGACTCGAAGGACGGGGGTGATGGGGTTTCATGAGTACACCGTTCGGGTTCCGTAAGAACCAAATCATCGGTTCCGTAGAGAGCGTCTCACCCCGAGAGATTCGAGTCTCCCTTTCTGACGAAGCCCCCAGCGCGACCTCCTTGGATACTGGCCTTGTGCAACGGTTTCCACGAGTAAATTCGTGGGTTATTATCCCCAGCGAGGTTGGTCATTTGGTTGGCGTTGTCGCATGGATAGGCATAGATAGTTCGATGCCGTTCGCTGCTGAACGCTATGATCAAACGCTGCTAAACATCCCCTTTCCGCGCCGACGAATGTCAGTCACTCCACTGGGGACCTTACGGTGGGGATCGACGCGTAAAGCGTTACCGGAACTTTCGCGAGGAGTTATCTCCTATCCATCGGTGGGCGAACCAGTGTTTGTTCCCGATGCTCAGCAGATCCAAGCGATCGGCACAGCCGGAGCAGCAGGCGGAAATGTTGTATTAGGGACTTCACCTCTGCTCGGCGACATGGATGTCACGTTCGATCCGGACCGTCTCTTCGGTAGACACTTGGCAGTCTTGGGATCGACGGGATCGGGAAAATCATGCACAGTTGCTGGACTCGTCCGTTGGTCACTATCGGCAGCACGCGAAGCATCCCCTAAGAACAAATCACGCGCGAGATTTGTGATACTCGATCCAAATGGTGAGTATAAGGACTGCTTCAAGGATCTGACTGGTGTCCGGGTACTTCGCGTCGAGCCGAGTAATGATGACAGCAAAGAAGCACTCACTGTTCCTGCGTGGTCGTGGTCAAGCGCCGAATGGGCGGCGATCACCCGAGCCTCCTTGCAGTCACAACGCCCTCTACTGCAGCGTGCTCTTAGAAATCTCCGGAACAGCATTGATCCAGAAACCAAGGGGATTGATCGCTTAGCGGTGGAGCTTAAAATTCATCGCGACATATGGAGCATTCTTCAAAATGACATGCCGCGATACTTCAAGTTTCCTCACAATAAGGGCTTCACCGTGGTCCTAGAAGATATGGAGGGTGTCTTTTCTCCTTGGGCAGAGCGAGAAGAGATACAAGCGCTTTTGGCGCAGGTGCAAGACATGCGCGGCCGTCATTGCACTACTAAAAAATTTGGGGATCAAAGCTACGTCTCTACTGAAGTCAAGGACCTCCTTGATTGCTTGAATCGAGCACTTGCAGGCCTAGAGGAGTCAACAGAGGTTGCTCGGTATACGGAGGACATGCCTGTGCCTTTTGATCCTCAAGAGCTCCCTTCACAACTTGAGGCTCTACTTAGGACGCCCGACTTTCAACGCGAAGGGGGGTATGCAGCTTCGTTTCTGAACAGGGTCAAAGGGCTATTGGGAGACCTCCGCCATCAGCCGATCATTGCCCCCGACACGGAGGAGACCCTTGCAACGTGGCTGAGAAAGTTCCTCGGTGACGAAAAGTGCGAGAATGGCGAAGTTGCGGTGATCGATCTGTCGCTCTTGGCCCCAGAAGTCATTCAGACTGCTGTCGCAGTGATTGGACGCTTGGTAATGGAGGCTCTCCAACACGTCAGGGCAGTCACCGGCGAAATTCTTCCAACGGTGCTTGTTCTCGAAGAAGCGCACACTTTCGTTTCGGCTGGGGGCAGCAGCGCAGACATTCCAACCAGCCTCGATCTATGCCGGGAGACATTCGAACGCATCGCGAGAGAAGGTAGAAAGTTCGGACTCGGGCTCGTGCTCTCCTCGCAGCGCCCTTCCGCTCTGTCTCAGACGGTTCTCTCCCAATGCAATAGCTTCCTTCTGCATCGCATCGTGAACGACCGTGATCAGGATCTGCTTGGGCGACTGGTACCGGACTCACTCGGTGACCTCTTGCACGAGTTACCTTCTTTGCCCCCACGCCAAGCAATCCTTCTTGGATGGGCGGCAGAGGTTCCCACTCTGGTAGAGGTACAGCATCTCGAGCATAGCCAACGGCCACGCTCGGACGATCCTCATTATTGGGATACATGGACCGGCGCCAACGTCGTCGATTTCGATTGGGAAAGAATTGTCAGTCATTGGACATCCTGAGCGACATGTCCGACCGATGTGAGTCTTCCGCAGTAAGTACGCCGAAGTGAGCTAGAAAGATTACGGATAAGGGTTGGCCAAGGCATCGTCTGATGCAACAGACGGTGCGGGCCTTATCCACGGAGAACGTAGAAGATCGAGGGAGTGTGGATAGGGTGGTGGGATTTCCTCAGTGTGATGATGGAAAAACTTTTCCCATATGTCATAGAGCAAGGGCCGAGGATCTCCGAATGGGAGATGTCTCAAGTTTAACGCAGTGTCAATTCCGATGATTACTGTTTGGTTCTGGCGCAGTATATGAATGCTGCACAACACTTCGGCATGACGGACTACATACCATTGACGGTGAGAAAAAACTTGGAGCTATTCGCTGGCGATTATGGATATGGAACTCTCGCTTCCCCGTGGCGGTAGATGTCGATGACTTATATTTCTAGATCCGTCTAGCTATAGCCCCCACTTGTTTGTAGTGGTGGTGGCTTCCTGGCTGGGTGATGCTGGGGTTCGATTCCCAGCGTGGCCACTAGTCCCGCACGAGGTGATCGGGGAGGAGCAGCGGCGGGAGCCCGATCAGGGGCGTCGCCGCTGCACAGAGACCGAGCAGCACGGGGTGCTGCTAGTCCTGTTAGTCCTGCAGATTATCCACGGCGTACTGGGCCTGCTCGGGGGTGAACTTCTCGCCGTACTCGCTGATGAGCTGCTCATACACCTGGTCGCGGGACATGGCCATGTCGGTGTAGTACACCTCAGCCTTCTTCAGCGCAGCCTGGTTGTAGTCTGCGTCGAGATTATCCACGGCCCACTGAGCTGCCTCGGGCGGGAAGTTCTCTCCATATTCGGAGGTGAGCTGGTCGTAGATGCCGGCCTTCGACATGTGCTGCATGGAGTAGTAGAGCTCAGCCTTCTTCAGGGCGTTCTTGTACTCTCGCGGCACATCCTGCTCTGCGGAGTTGTCCTCAGCTGCGGGCTGCTCCGCTGGCGGCGCGGCGGGTGCTGCCTCCGCGGGGGCTTGCTCCTCCGCTGCGGCCTCGGTGGCGGTTTCTTCCTGCGTGCTTTCTTCCGCAGCGGAGCTGGACGTCGAAGAATCTGCAGTGGTGTCGCTGTCATCATCGGAGAACATGGCGGAGCAGGCGCCAAGGAGGATGAACACTGCGGCAACGATCCCGCCCCAGAACAGGCATCCCTTCTTCTTTTTCTCCGGCTGCTGCGGCGGGAAGGGCGGCTGCCCCTGCTGCCCCGGCTGCGGCTGGCCCTGGTAGGGCTGCCCCGCATAAGGCTGTCCCGGCTGCCCCGGCTGCCCATACTGCGGCTGGCCATTCTGCGGGAACTCGCCATACTGCGGCTGTCCGCCCTGCGGAGCATTGCCGCCCTGGGGAGTATTGCCGTTCTGGGGCTCCTGCCCGTTATGAGGGAACTGGTTGGTCACGGTCTGTGCACTACCTTTCGTAGATCAGTGGCCTAGAGGCCGGAGGGTGACACCGTGTGTCGATGAGGTAGACGGTGCATATCGACACCGGTGGCGAGAATGGGGGTACTGATCGCAGGAGTAAGGAATAAGGGGAAGCGATCAGCGGGGAATTGTTGAGCACCGCGTAGATGCTGCGGTATTTCGGGATATTCGACTATAGGGTTCTCTTTCTTCTCTTCACTGCTGTTAAGAGTGATATAAACATGCGGCTTGGACACCATTTGTTGAACGCGTCGAACATCCCAGTTCAGCGCTAGTATTTCATCGAACACCACGGGTATATGGGCGCACATTTATTGCCCCTCCATCGCCGCTATGTGCACCGCGGGTAGTTCTGCGCACCACGCCGGCCCGACCCACGCCCGCACCACCAGCCCACGCCCCTCCAACGCCGAGAACACAGCGAGCACAGAGCCGAGTCCCCAGCGTGCCGGGTGCGAGACTCTCTTTTTGGGCTTCTATGGTGAATGATGGAGGATAAGTGCGTGCGCCCAGATTCTCAGGGTGGGGCTATCGGCTAGCCACGGATGGCCCAGCGTTAATTATCTGGTCCTAGAGTCGGACATATGCGGCCGCAGTGGATGCTAGAAATCCACGACTAGCTGTGGAGTCCGAGGAGAAGAAAGCGAGCCCCTCATGCGAGCAGATGCCCAAGCGAACCGTGAAGCCATTGTGATGGCGGCCCAAACCCTCTTCCAAGAGGAGGGTATTGACGTCTCCTTTCGGCGAATCGCCACCGAAGCCGATGTCGGCGTGGCCACAGTGCACCGCAATTTCCCGGATCGGCGGGTCCTCGTTAATGCCGTCACCGAGCGCGTCACCGCACAGGCGCACGATATTGTGCGCGCCCACGAACATAGCTGGGACGAGGATCCGTGGCAGAACTGGAATGATGTCATCCTCGAGTTGGTGCGGCTGGGGATTACCCCGCTGGCCGAGCAGATCTCGCGCTTTGCATATGACGAAAACCTTCTGGCCGAGATCGTGGAGCAGCGGCGCACGGCGATCAGCGAGGTCTTTGCCGGACTCTTAGATAAGGCGCGGCGGCACCGCTTCATTCCCGCGGATGTCACTCCCATCCGCTTCGCCGTCGGCATCGGCATGATCTCGCGCGAGCTGCCCGCCGTGGGGCGGCAGCTGGTGGATGATCAACAGGAATGGTTTGCGCGTGTCTATCTCGAGGGGTTGCGCTCGCTGGCCCAATAAAGACACAACACAGCCCGCCACCCCAGGTGGGGAGACGGGCTGGGAAGGAGGCCGCTATGCACTGGATACCGCTCGCCGCGGCCCTCGGGGTGCTCATCACCGGGAGTATCGCGGTGTTCGGCACCGGCGGGGGAGCGCTTGTCGCGGCGGTGGCCGCGGGTAGCTCCGCGCTCTGCGGGGCGTGGGCGGTGGCTCACCTGCGTGTGGCGCGAGGGGTACTCAGCGGCTACATGCTGGTGGCTCTCGTAGCACTAGCTGGCCTTGGATTAGGCCTTGGTGTCGAGGGGAACGCGGCCCGCGTGGCCCACGTGGTGTGGGCGCTGGCTGCGGGAACCTTGTGTGTGCTCGCAGCCAGCGTGGCGGTATATCACCCGCGGGCGCTGCGTCGTTAAGCCTTAGAGTCCTGCTGCTCGGCGCTATCGTCCTCGTCCTCGATCTCGGTGCGCTCCTCATCGGCCACGGTAGCGAGTAGCTTCTCGTTATCGGCCTTGGAGCGGTCGAGCTCGTGGTTGAGCTCGAGGGAGTGATCGTCATAGGTCTTCGGGTTGATATACGCGCGGGTGAGCTGGCGAATGCGGTGGCGGCGCTGCTTCTCACCGGTGATGAGGTGCGACCAGCGGATGCGCCAGATCACGAAGATCACGCCGATCACCATGCCGATATAGCCCAGGATCGGGAAGATGATCTGGATGAGCGGGCCGAAGCCGATGAGGCTGATCGCCCAGCTGATACCCAGAATCACCAGCAGGTTCACCCACTGCGGGGTGGGGGTGGCCACCTGGATGCGGCGGGAGAAGGCGTACACATCGCCGAGGGCGGTGTTGAAGATCATCACCAGAATCAGCAGCGACAAGCCATAGCCGGCCACGGGGTGGATGTTGGTGACGATCGCCGCCATCGGAATGTCCTTGCCGGCGGCAGTGTCCACGTTGAAGAACAGCACGATGGTTTCCAGCACCAAGATGATGGTGAGGATCAGACCGCCCAGCATGCCGCCGACGGCCACGGCCTTGAGCTTGGTGTAGGAGCCGCCGATCACCAGCGACATACCGACCGCGCAAATCAGGGACATGCCGGCGTAGTTCATGGCCGACCACCACCACGGCTTCACAGGGGTGGGCTCATTGAGTGCGATCTCATTGGCGGCCTCAACGGAGAAGCCCTCGGGGATATTGACGATGGTGTAGATGAACAGTACGACGATGGCCACGATCATCAACGGGGTGACGGCGCCAATCACGCTGGAGACGCGCACCGGGTTGAGGAAGCAGACAAAGTAGACGATCACAGCCATAATCAACGAGCCCAGCCAGGAGGGCACGCCGAAGGACTGTTCGAAGGTGGAGCCTGCGCCGGCGAGCATCATCATGCCCATGGTGGCCATGGTGATGGATACGGCCACATCCAAAATCCACGACACGCGCGGGTGGGCCACATTCTTAAATACGGCGCCGTGTTCATCGGCGAGGAAGAAACTGCCGATTTGGAGGATGACGGCGCTCACTACGATGAGGACGATGCCGGTGAGCACGAGCGCCCAGATTCCGGTTCCGGTGCCAAAGGAGACAAAGTATTGCATCATCTCCTTACCGGTGGCGAAGCCCGCCCCCACGAGTAGTCCGACAAAGGCCATGGCGATTGCCATGCTCTCTTTCATGGTGTGTTGCCCCTTAGGGATATATGTAAGGTCAGGTAACGTCCCGCCCCATCTTTCCATGAATGTGGCTGTTCTTCTAACGCACTTCCGTGCATACAGCGCTTATCGACGCCATCTCCGCCACAGTTTCGATCCGCCTCAGCTACCCCAAAATGGTGGTTGGGCCGTGTTCTTCGGTGAATATCCTCACAGTTGCCAGAGCCGATGGGTGGGAGGCATACGCGGCGGCGGGCTTAGGCATTGCCGCAGCTGGGGGCGTATATGTGAGCTGGCCTGTGGGGTGGTGATGTGGGGGACGGCGATGCGGGAGGCCTAGGTGTGAGCTGGCTCGCCCACCAGTGCTGGCTGGGAGTGGGACAATGGGGCCTATGGCTGACAATGATGTTGTGAAAATTCTTAACGAAGACGAGTGCCTGGAGAAGCTCGGTACCCAGCAATTGGGCCGTGTGGTGGTGCGCCGCAAGGATGAGATGGACATCTTCCCCGTGAACTATGTGGTGGATGATGGCTGTATCTATATTCGCACCGCGCAGGGCAATAAGCTCTTCTCGCTCTTCGTCAATCCCGATGTGCTCTTTGAGGTGGACTACTTCACCGAGGAGCGCGCCTGGTCCGTGGTGATTCAAGGCACCGCCGAGGTGCTCGACCGCCAGGAGGATATCGACTACGCCGAGGGACTGAACCTGAAGCCGTGGCTGCCGACGCTGAAGTACAACTTCGTGCGTATTACCCCGCAGCAGCTCAACGGCCGCGCATTCCGGCTCGGTGAGGAGCCGGAGCGCTACTAGCCCCAAGGCTGCTGCGTGACTAGCTGCGCCACCAGCTATCGGTGTGGGTGGCGGGCAGCGCCCGCTTGTGGCGGCCGCGCTGCCACAGCTGCTCGATCCGCTCGCGGGCGGCATCATTAATGGTTTTGCCCTCGAGGTAGTCGTCGATCTCGCTATAGCGCACCCCCAGTGCGTCCTCGTCCGCGAGCAGCGGGCGATCATCTTCGAGGTCAGCGGTGGGCACCTTAGTCCAGGTGCTCTCGGGGGCGCCTAGCTCGGCGAGTAGGGCGGCGCCTTGGCGCTTATTCAGCCCCCAGAGGGGGAGGAGATCGGCGCCGCCATCGCCGAACTTGGTGAAGAATCCGGTGACATTTTCCGCCGCGTGATCTGTGCCCACGACCAGCAGGTTGCGCTCGCCGGCGATGGCGTACTGCATCACCATGCGTTCCCGAGCCTTAACATTGCCGCGGTGAAAATCGCTCATGCTGGTCTGCTCGAGGGCTTGGGCCACGCCGTCTTCCACCATGTCGGTGGCGGGCTTAATATTGACGCGCAGCTCGTGGTCGGGGTGGATGAAGCGCATGGCCACATCCACATCTGCCTCGTCTGCTTGGCGGTCATAAGGCAGGCGCACGGCATAAAACTCGGTCTCATGGCCGGCGGCGCGGCGCTTCTCCACGGCGAGCTGGGCGAGCTTGCCCGCTAGCGTGGAGTCCTGCCCGCCGGAGATGCCGAGCACGAAGCCGGCAAGCCCGGTGGCCTCTAGGTAGTCGCAGAGAAAATCCACGCGGCGGGTGATCTCTGCGGCGGGGTCTATGGTGGGGTGGACGTCGAGGTGGTCGATGATCTCAGCTTGGAGTGTCTGCATGCGGCCGATAGTAGTCTCGCCGCCGAGTCGGCGGCATTTTGTACAATGTTGCGCCGGTGGTCTATGATAATCGTTCGTGTCATTGAACCCCGTGAATGCTCTGCACTCACGTCGCGGTTCGGCAGGGCGCCCACGGTGGGTGACCCTTAGAACTTATAAGCGCTAATAGAAAGGAGCGCCCGATGAAGGTCCGCAAGTCGCTTCGGTCGCTGAAGAACAAGCCGGGCGCCCAGGTTGTGCGTCGTCGTGGCAAGGTGTATGTCCTGAACAAGAAGGACCCCCGCTTCAAGGCTCGCCAGGGCTAATCCTGTAGGTCCTTGGCTTGTCAGCCTACCTAGATACACCGCCTGTCCTTACCCTGTGAGGATGGGCGGTGTTTTTTGTTGGTGAGCAGGAATACATCCCCGAATATAACGATTCGATAACGACGCTCCTGCGGTTTTAGCATTCTCCCAAGACGGGTAAAGACAGAACTACGTTTGTTAGCAAACGCTTCTCGCCAGATGTAGTGCTTACATGGATGTCATCTTGGGAATTCCCAGCGTGTAACTACTACATATTGTGCCCTTGCGGTAAATGGGTACTACGTATAGTGTCTACTTCAGCAGCTCACCGCAAGGTCCTCACTTGCAGGTGACACCGTGTACCACCGCAGCACCCCTTTGACTGCGATTCATTCCCCAAGCAATAAGGATTACTCCGACGATGGCTATCACTCTCTACACCAAGCCCGCCTGCATGCAGTGCAACGCCACAAAGAAGGCTCTCGACCGTGCCGGTCTGGAGTACTCGCTCGTGGACATCAGCATGGACAGCGAGGCACTCGACTATGTGATGGCTCTCGGCTACGTTCAGGCACCCGTCGTGGTGGCTGATGGAGAGCACTGGTCGGGCTTCCGCCCTGAGCGCATTCGCACGCTCAGCGCCCAGGTAGCCTAGCCGCTTATCGCTTGCGGATAGTAAAGGGGCCACTCGTCGTAGTTACACAGTACAAACGAGTGGTCCTGTTTCTATTGGCCCCTAGATACCAGGATTCGGCAGGCGCATCATGCTTGTAGTGTATTTTTCCTCCGTGACGGGGAATACGAAAAAATTCGTCGAAAAGCTCGGGTTTCCTGCACGCAGGATTCCACTTCGTAAAAATGACGAGCCGCTCATCGTGCATGAGCCTTATGTGTTGATTTGCCCCACCTATGGCGGTGGGGTCTCCATTATGGGCCGCGAACCGAAACCTGTGCCCGTGCAGGTGATTCGCTTTCTCAACAATGACAACAACCGCTCGCTTATTCGGGCTGTGATCGCCGGCGGAAACTCAAACTTCGGGAAAGATTTTGGCGTGGCAGGTGATCTTATTGCCGCCAAATGCCAGGTGCCCTATGTGTATCGCTTCGAACTCATGGGCACCGATGAGGATGTACGTCTCGTACAAGAAGGACTCAGGGAGAGCGCCGAGCAGCTTGGCCTGCGGCCACTATCCCAGCATGCGGAGAATGCCAGCGGCTTCTAGAGTCGGTGTTCTAGGATGACTAGGGCCGAAGCCGACACCGCGTAGAGACACACGCAACAACAGCAACCACAGGTTGGCGCCGCTTAAGGCGCACAACCGAAATTTCAAGATGTAAAGGAAACGATCGACTGTGGCCGAGATGGGAAAGAACGTCGCCGAACCGGTGCGCAAGGCAGATCAGCTGGATTATCACGCGCTCAACGCGATGCTGAATCTGTACGACGATGAAGGCAAGATCCAGTTCGATAAGGATCGTGAGGCGGCTAACCAGTTCTTCCTGCAGCACGTCAACCAGAACACCGTCTTTTTTCACAACCTCCGGGAAAAGCTGGATTATCTGCTGGACAATGACTACTACGAGAAGCATGTGCTGGAAAAGTGGGACTTCCCCTTTGTGAAGTCCCTATTCAAGCGGGCCTATGCGAAGCGCTTCCGCTTCGAGACCTTCCTCGGCGCCTATAAGTACTACACCAGCTACACCCTCACCACCTTCGATGGACGGCGCTATCTCGAGCGCTTCGAGGACCGCGTGTGCATGGTGGCGCTGACGCTGGCCGATGGCGATGAGCGCCTCGCCGAGATGCTGGTGGATGAGATCATGGGTGGCCGCTTCCAGCCCGCCACCCCGACCTTCCTCAACTCCGGTAAGGCCCAGCGCGGCGAGCCGGTGTCCTGCTTCCTGCTGCGCATCGAAGACAATATGGAATCGATCGGCCGCGCCATCAACTCCGCACTGCAGCTCTCCAAGCGCGGTGGCGGCGTGGCGTTGCTGCTGTCGAACCTGCGTGAGCAGGGCGCACCGATTAAGAAGATCGAAAACCAGTCCTCCGGCGTGGTGCCGGTGATGAAGCTGCTGGAGGATTCCTTCTCCTATGCCAACCAGCTGGGTGCCCGGCAGGGTGCCGGTGCCGTGTACCTGCACGCCCACCACCCGGACATCATGCGCTTTTTGGACACCAAGCGAGAGAACGCGGATGAGAAGATCCGCATTAAAACCCTCTCGCTCGGTGTGGTGATCCCCGATATCACCTTCGAGCTGGCGAAGAAGAACGATGACATGTACCTCTTCTCGCCCTATGACGTGGAGCGGGTCTATGGCAAGCCCTTTGCCGATGTGCCCATCAGCGAGCACTACGCAGAGATGGTGGAGGATCCCCGGATCCGCAAGACCAAGATCAACGCGCGCCATTTCTTCCAGACGCTCGCCGAGATCCAGTTTGAGTCCGGCTACCCCTACATCATGTTCGAGGACACGGTGAATGAGGCCAACCCCATCGAGGGCCGCATCACTCACTCGAACCTGTGCTCTGAGATTCTGCAGATTTCCACCGCCTCGGAGTTCAACGATGATCTGTCCTATTCCCACGTCGGCGAGGATATTTCCTGCAACTTGGGCTCGTTGAATATCGCCAAGACCATGGACTCCCCGGACTTCTCGGCCACCATCGAGGCCGCTATCCGCGGGCTGACGGCGGTGTCCGAGCAGACCGCGATCGACTCGGTGCCGTCGATCCGCAAGGGCAATGACAACGCCCACGCTATCGGCCTCGGCCAGATGAACCTGCACGGCTTTTTGGGCCGCGAGCACATCCACTATGGCTCCGAGGAGGCCTTGGACTTCACCAACGCCTACTTCGCCGCGGTGATGTATGAGTGCATCAAGGCCTCCAACCAGATCGCGAAGGAGCGTGGCGAGCACTTCACCAAGTTCGAAACCTCCGACTATGCCACCGGCGAGTTCTTCGACCGCTATGATCCGGCCGAGTTCGCGCCCCGCACCGAGCGGGTGAAGGAGATCTTCGCCAACTCCACCATTCACACCCCCACCGCAGAGGAGTGGGCGGAGCTGAAGGAATCGGTGGCCACCTACGGCATGTTTAACCGCTATCTGCAGGCGGTGCCGCCGACGGGCTCGATCTCCTATATCAACAACTCCACCTCCTCGATCCACCCGATCGCCTCCAAGGTGGAGATCCGCAAGGAAGGCAAGATTGGTCGCGTCTACTACCCGGCGCCGTATATGACCAATGAGAACCTGGACTACTACCAGGACGCCTACGAGGTCGGTTTCGAGAAGATTATCGATACCTACGCGGTGGCCACCAAGTATGTGGACCAGGGCCTCTCGCTCACGCTGTTCTTCAAGGACACCGCCACCACCCGCGATATCAACCGCGCCCAGATCTACGCGTGGCGCAAGGGCATTAAGACGGTCTACTACATCCGGCTGCGCCAAACCGCGCTCACCGGCACCGAAGTGCAGGGTTGTGTGAGCTGTATGCTCTAGCCCCTGCGCGCCTCGCGCCGTCTCATCCGACAGCCTCATCCCGCACGGGGTGGGGCTGTTCGGCTTTATCGGGGCGCTCGCGTAGGAAACCTAGGCGGTATCCGCCCGATCCACATAGGCGAGCATCCGCGTGCCATCCACATGCGGGAATACCAGCCACATCCAGCCCCAGACGGCGAGGGCAAGCAGAGCCGTGGCCCAGAGGGCGGCCGGGGCGAGCACGGGGGCGAGCATGAGCGCCAGCCACACCGGAAAGAGCGGCATGAGCATGCTGGCGCGGGGGCGGTATTCAAAGCCGCGCGCCTCGAGATACTCGCGGATGCGCTGCCGATAGGGGTGGGTATAAATCAGCATGATGCCGAGCGCGATGCACGCCACCATGATCGCCACCTGTATCCCGCGCGGCAGGGAGGTGGTCAGCACAGCCACGCCCAGAGCAAAGAGCACAGAGGTGCCCAGGCGCACCGGCGCAGGCGTGGGTATCGGGTTGGGAAGAGAACGCACTTCGCTTATCGACGGCATACCCCTAGGTTATCGAGCGCCCCGGACAGCAGGGGAGCAGGGGGTGATAGCAGCATGGTTGACGTGGACTCAAGCGCGGTGTTTACTAGCACTAGTAAGAACGAGTGTTCGATACGCGAGGGTGTCGGCGAGGGTTGTGGCGACGCGCATGAGGGGGTGGATACCGTGGATTCCTGCAGTGAGCAGTGCGCCGATCTGAGTGCGCTCAGCCGCGAACAGAAGGTGGCCGCCCTGCGCGCCCAGCTGGTGAGTATTGAGGGCGGAGGGGTCGCGCGCCCCGCCGAGATAACAACCGTCACAGAACGAGAAATCGCAGGTAGTGTGCGCCTGCCGCAGGTGCTGGCGGCGGCTATAGCTGGCGGCGGCCTGCCGCGCCGGGGGATTACCCTCGCCAGTGATTGTCCAGCGCTGGTGGTGTCCTTGGTGGCCTATGTCAGCGCCCAAGGGCAGCGGGTGGCGCTCGTGGGATGGGAGGATCTGCTGCTCGCCGAGGTACTCGAAGAAGGAGGGCTATTAGAAAATATCATCGTTGTCCGTGGCGCGGGTGAGGACACCGTGCAGATCGCCGCCGTGCTTGCCGAGGGCATGGACGTGGTGGTGGCCTATCTTCCCGCACTACGCCACGTGGGGGCGGCCGCGGAGCGGGCGCTGCGGGCGAAGCTGCGCCGCGGAGACTGTGCCGTGATGCTGGTCGGCGGCCCACAGCTGGTGGCGAATGCGGAGCTGCGGCTGGGCGCTACCCCGCAGCGTTTTCATGGCATGGACATGACAGGCCGCGGGCGCATTACCGGAGTGGATATTGCTGTGCAGGTACAGCAGCGGGGCCTGCCGGCCCGCACGGTGCATTATGAGCTGCGCGGTGCGGCGCCTGCCGCGGAATCCACCGCAGCCGCCGGCGAGCCAGAGATAGTGCAGTTGCAGGTGATCTAGAGTGCGGGTGCTGGCACTGTGGTACCCCGACTGGCCGGCGCAGGTGGTCTCTCGCGTCACAGGCAGCGGGCCGGATGTGCCCGTGATCGTGCACCACGAGCAGCGGGTATGGGTGGTCAACCAGGCGGGGCGTCGCCGTGGGGTGGCGCGGGGTATGCGGCTGCGTGCCGCCCAGATGATCTGCCCCGAGGCAGTCACCGCGGCGCGAGACGACACCGCGGATGGGGAGGCCTTCGCGGTGATCGTGGAATCGCTCTCCCAGGTGGCGGCCACCGTGGAGGTGCTGCGCCCCGGGCTGGTGCTGGTGGCGGCAGATAGTCTGGCCCGCTACTACGGCACGGAGGATCGCGCGATGGATCTGGCGATGACGGCCGCCGCAGAACAGGGCGTCGATCTGCGCATGGGGGTGGCCGATGAGCTGGCGACGGCGATTATCGCCGCCCGCAGTAGCCGCCTCGGTGCGGTGGTGCCCGCAGGCGGCAGTCGCGGATTCCTTAAGCAGGTGGGGCTGCGTGCCATCGGCGCCGAACCCAGCCTGGGAGTGGGGGAGGAGCTGGTGGGCCAGCTGGCGGAGATGGGGGTGCGTCGCTGCGGCGAGATGCTGCAGCTGCCGCGCGCGGCGGTGGCCACGCGATTCTCCCGCGCCGGGATGCGGCTCTATGCGATCTGTGCGGCCGATAGCTCGCGGCGCTTAGCGCCCGCAGCGGAGAACACGCGGGGAGAAGCCGTGGTGTATGCCCCCGAGGAGCCTCTGCTGCGGGTGGACCAGGCGGCCTTTATTGCCCGCTCCCTCGCGGCGCGGCTGCATGAGCGCCTCGCCGCCGCGGGCCGGGTATGTGTGCAGCTGGCCATTCGCGCCACCGTGGATGATGGCGCCAGCCAGTGCACGCTGGAAAGGGTATGGCGCACCTTCGCCCCCTTGGATGAGGCGGCCACCGCCGACAGGGTGCGCTGGCAGCTGGGCGGGTGGATCACCCACCGGCAGCAGCACACCCAGGGCGAGGAGGACGATCTCACCGGCGGCATCGTGGAGCTCGAGCTCATCCCCCTAGAGACGGAACACCCAGGGGCGGATACCGGGCTATGGGAGGCGCTTGGCGATACGGCGCAACGGGCCGAGCGGGCCGAGAAAGTCATCACCCGCGTGCAGTCACGCTATGGCAGCGATACGGTGCTGCGCCCCTTCGATCATGGCGGGCGCGGGGTGGTAGAGCGCATCGGCTATGTGAGCAATGGGGAGCGGGTTCCCGCAGCCGATACGGGCAGCTGGCCGGGGCGGCTGGCCGCGCCACTACCCGCCCGGCGCAGCCCCGGATGGAATCATCCGGCCAGCAAGATCGGGCTGTATGATGCCGCCGGGGAGCCAGTGGCCCTCGCAGAGGATCTGCTGCTGAGCGCTACGCCGCAGACGGTGGTGTGGGGCTCGCGCCGGCTGCGCGTGAGCGGCTGGGCCGGGCCCTGGCCGGTGGACGAGCAGTGGTGGTCGGCCGCGCCCGCATCCGGTGTCGGCATCCACCCCGCACACGCCCGGCTCCAGCTCACGGCCACGGATCCCCGCCGCGTCTATGGCTGGGTGCTGGTGTGGGTGCGCGGCTCGTGGCGGATTGAGGCCAGCTATGTCTAGGCCGAGTGAGCGATATCGATCACTACCCGCGTCGGGTTCTCCAGCACCGTGACAGAGAAGGGGCGTTGGCCGCCGCTGAGGCCAATCACGAATTGGGTGCGGGCCTCGAAAGTGCCGGCGTCCAGCACCTCTTGCACGATGCCCTTGCCGGAGGTGTTGCTCCATTCCAGCGGCGGGAAGTCCTTGCCGAACTCCATCGGATAGGCGGTGCCGGTGAGATCCACCTGGAGATAGGTATCGCCGGCGACCTCGAGGGGGCGGCCGCTGGCCTGCTGCAGCGGCTGTGCCTCATAGACGGCGCGCCAGCCCGGGGTGCTGCCCTTTTCCACGTCGAGATCAATAACAACGCGGTCGAAGTTCTTGTGGCGGCCTACGCGCACCGCGGTGGGGAGCACCTTGCCGGTGCCCGCACCCCATTCCTCGCTGGAGGTATTTTCGGCGGTGCTGAGCTCGCCGAGCGGGGTAATGCCCGGATCCTCGTTCACCGGCTCCCGATCCTCCGAGTCATATTCGGCCGGCAGGGTAGTGGAGGAGGTGACGGTCTCCGTGGAACGGGTGGTGGAGGTCTCTGCGGTGGTGCTCACCGAGACGCTGGTCTCTACGGGATCCTCCGCCTCGCCGGGGGAGCAGCCAGCCACCGTGAGCGAGGTAGCCAGCGCCACACACGTCAGGGCGCGGGCATAGGGGCGGGACAGTACACGGGTAGAAGCGATGTCATTCATATTTTAATCCTACTAATTTGCTGCAGGTGTGTGGCCGCCTTGTGCTGGGGCGCAGTGGAAGGGGACTGGAGGGCGGCGTCGATAAGCGTGCAGGCGCCGCGTGGTGCGCGATACGGGGATATGCCCCACTAAGCTGGTGTCCATGACTGAGACTGCCGCCCCCGAGATTCCCACCGATGGCCGTTTGTCCTGCGAGCCGGAGCAGATGGCCTGCTCAGAGCTGAAGGAGGAGCCCATCGAGGGCACGGCCAAAGCGGGGCAGAAGTTTGTGCTTTTCGAACACCACCAAGGCTGGAGCCGCGATGTGCTCGATGGCGGCTCCTTTGGCGGGGAGCTCAGTGGCAAACTCAGCTACTTCTTCGGGGTGCATAACGCCTCCTTTCAGCTCATTCGCCCCGCAGGCAGGCCGAAGCCGCGCGAGCGCTACCGCGTGTTCATCATCTTCACCGGCAATGGGCTGCAGCAGCCCGTGGTGGAGCGGCTGGAGGTCAGCTGCCCGCAGGATCTTTTAAAGCTCAACCTCGATAGGCCGCTGGCTAATGGTGGGCAGAAAGTGACGCACCCGCTGGTGCTGGTGTGCACCCACGGCAAGCGCGATAAGTGCTGCGCGATTAAGGGCCGGCCCCTCGCCGCGGAATTAGCGGCGCGCGCCGAGGAGGAATGGGTATGGGAAACCTCGCACATGAAGGGGCACCGCTTCGCCGCCACCCTCATGCTTATGCCCTGGGGCTATTCCTATGCCTATATGGACACCGAGCGGGCCCTCGCCATGCTGGAGGCGGTGCAGCGCGGGGAGCTCTACCTGCCGCAGCTGCGCGGTCGGGGCTGTTTCGACGCCGCCGGGCAGGTGGCCGAGATCCTCGTGGCGCGCAGCTATGGCAGCCCCGAGATCGGCTCGCTCTATGTGGAGGAGGTGGACCTGGGCGGGGAGAAGAGCCCGGAGAAAACGGTGCGGGAAGTCAGCCTGCCCGATGGCTCCAGCTATCACGTGTTCCTCGAGCGCCGACCGGCAGGGGAGATGATCCCATCCTGTGGGAAACCGGCGAAAAAGGCCCACAAGTGGGTGGGGCGCGTGCGGCGCGTCGTGGCGGAAAGCTAGGAAAAAGTCACGGGTGATGGGATGCCAGCATAGGCTGGTGTCTATGCCCGCACTCTTTCAGAAAAAGTCAGCCAGCATCGGAGTACCGCCCCAGCCGGAGGGGGCCGAGTACCCGGATCATTTTCCCGAAGAGCTCGCCGAGGGCAGCCCGCGGCAGCTGCGGGAGGACCTCGAAGCTCTGCTCGGGACGCGCAATGTGCATGCCCGCGCCCTCGATTTGGTGCGCTATGCCACCGATGCCAGCCCCTATCGGCGCTTCCCGCAGATCGTGGCCAGCCCCAGCACGGAGCAGGAGATCGCGGATATCTTTGCCTATGCGCAGCAGAATCACCGCACCGTGACCTTCCGCTCCGGCGGGTCCTCGCTCAATGGCCAGGCCCAATCCGATGACATCCTGCTGGATGTGCGGGAGAACTTCCGCGGGCTCGTGGTGCACCCCGAATCCGTGACGGTGCGCCCCGGCGAGGCCCTCGGCGGAGTGCAGAATGTGCTTGCCCGCTACGGGCGGGTGCTGGGCCCGGACCCGGCGTCGGCAAGCGTGGCGACGATCGGCGGCGTGCTGGCGAATAATGCCGGCGGTATGCGCTGCAGCCTGGAAAAGGACTCCTATCACAGCGTGCAGGGGCTGAAGATCGTGTTGCCGAGCGGCACCATCATCGATACCCGCCTGCCCGATGCGGAGGAGACACTGTGGCAGCGGGAGCCGGAGCTTGCCCAGGGGCTCATCGAGCTGCGGGATGAGATCCGCGCCGACGAGGACTTGGTGGCGCGGCTGCGCACGAAGTTCTCCATCCGCAACACCATTGGTCTGCGCCTGGATGCCTTCCTCGATGCCGATACCGCCAGCGGCATCCTCACCAAGCTGATGATCGGCTCCGAGGGGATTCTCGGCTTCATCGCGGAAGCCGATATCGCCACCCTGCCCAAGCCGCGCTATACAGCCGTGACCTGGGTGACCCTGCCCAGCCTGGAGCTCGCCGCGGACTATGTGCACCGCCTCATGGAGGCCGGCGCCCTGGCCTGTGAGCTGCTCGTCTCCCCGGTATTGAAGGGCTCGGTCGGCTCCTTTAAGGGGGCCCACGATGAGTGGGCATCGCTTGACGACGACGCTTCGGCGCTGCTCCTCGAGGTGGGAGGAACCACGGAGGACGAACGCGACGCGGCCGTGGCTGCGGCACGGGCCGTGCTGGCCGATGCGGAGCTGCTCTCCCCGCTGCACTTCATGGAGGACGCCATCGACCAGGCCAATGCCTGGGAGATCCGCTCCGGGCTGATGCCGCTGCTCGGGCACCAGCGCCCCCAAAACTCCTCGCTGATCACCGAGGACGTGTGCTTCCCGCCGGCACGCATCGGCGAGGCCGCCAAAGACCTCATGGAGCTGCTGCGCGAATACAACTATCCGCCCTCGGTGATGGGGCATGCCGCCTTCGGTAACCTGCACTTTTTCATGACGCCCTCCTTCGGCTCCTCAGACGAAGTGCGCCGCTATGACCAGTTCATCGAAGAGATGACGGAGCTGGTGCTCAATAAATACGATGGCTCCCTCAAAGCCGAGCACGGCACCGGGCTGAACATGGCCCCGCTGGTGGAACGCGAATGGGGGCCCCAAGCCTTCGACCTGATGTGGCGGGTGAAGCGACTAATCGACCCCACCGGCATTCTCGCCCCCGATGTGCAGCTCACCAGCAACGCCGAGGTGCACCTCCAGGACTTCAAGTCCACCCCCGCCATCGAGGCGATCGCCAATGCCTGCATCGAATGCGGCTTCTGCGAGGAAGTCTGCCCCTCCCGGCACGTCACCACCACCCCGCGCCAGCGGATCGTGCTGCGCCGCGAGATGGCCCGGCAGCCCGCCGGCTCCCAGATGCTCGGGGCGCTCATCGACGAATACGGCTATGACGCCATCGACATGTGCGCCGCGGACTCCAGCTGCGCCATCGCCTGCCCGCTGCGCATCGACACCGGCAAGATGATGAAACTCTTCCGCGAGCTGGAAAACGGCCAGATCGCCAACCGCGTGGCACTCATCCTGGCCAAGAACTGGGCGGCCGTGGAGACCGCCGCCCGCAGCGGCCTGAGCGCCCAAGACGCACTTAAGAAAGTGGTGGGGGAGAAACTCGGCGCCCGCTCCGTGTCCATCGCCACCGGAATGCTGCGCTCCTTCATGGACAATGACCTCGTGCCCTCCGCCGAACACGGCCTACCCGGCGGGGCCGCCACACTGCCCGCGGGAGATGATCCGGCCGCAGCGGATGCCGTGTACTTCCCCGCCTGCGTGAACCGCATGTTCGGCCGCTCCGGGGAAGGCCACTCCCTCCCCGAAACCCTGCTCGCGCTCTCTCAGCGCGCTGGGCAGAAGGTGGCGATCCCCCAGGATGTTGCCGGCACCTGCTGCACCACGCCGTTTAGCTCCAAGGGCTTTCACGACGCCAAAACCTATATGGCGCGCCACACCGCCGAGAAACTTTGGCAGTGGTCCCGCCACGGCACCATCCCCGTGATCGTGGACGCCTCCAGCTGCACCCACGGCATTCTCTCCGGCATCCCCGAGTGCCTCGACGGCGAGCTCGCCGAAAACTTCGCCCAGATCGAGATCCTCGACTCCACCCAATGGGCCGCCCGGCTGATCGAGCACCTTGAACCCACCCATCGCCTCGGGCGGGTGGCCGTGCACCCGAACTGCTCGCTGGCCCACATGGAACTCAGCGACACCCTCGTGCGCGTCGCTAGTTTCGCCGCCGACGAGGCCTTCGTGCCCCGCGGCGCCGGCTGCTGCGGCACCGCCGGCGACCGCGGCATGCTCCACCCCGAGCTCCTCGACGCCGCCACCCGCGACGAGCGCGCCGGGCTGGCCGAGGCCGAAGCCAACGGGCGCGTGGACGCCTATGTGTCCTCCAACCGCACCTGCGAGCTGGGCATGGAACAAATCACCGGGCGAAGCTATGAGCACGTGCTGTACCTGCTGGAGGAGGCGACGCGGTAGGTCGCGAGGCGGTGATCCTGCAGCTACAGGCTTGTCGTTGTGGGATCATCGCAGCGCAGGACGTGGAAAGCGGTACCGCCGTTAAGCGTGGTGCACCGCCATAGGCTTTCACCGAGACCGCCACTATGCCCATTTTCGCTGGGGTTCAGTTCGATATACCCCTGATAGACTTCCTGGATGCAAGACTACCTGCCCGCCCTATGCTGGGGTTCAGTTCGATATACCCCTGATAGACTTCCTGAGGACGCGATCACCGTGATCAAGCGGCTGGGGTTCAGTTCGATATACCCCTGATAGACTTCGCGCGGCCCTCGGTGTATCGGTAGCTCGGCTGGGGTTCAGTTCGATATACCCCTGATAGACTTCGGAGGGGGCGCTCGGAGAGTTCTACGACGCTGGGGTTCAGTTCGATATACCCCTGATAGACTTCCAAAAAGTGGGGTGATCGTGGCGACGAGGCTGGGGTTCAGTTCGATATACCCCTGATAGACTTCTCCTCTTTCCACTGTGGTTTCCCGTCGGGCTGGGGTTCAGTTCGATATACCCCTGATAGACTTCCGTAACTCTGGTCTCACTCGTGAGCCGTGCTGGGGTTCAGTTCGATATACCCCTGATAGACTTCGGGACCGCGTACTGGAAGAGTACGAGTTGCTGGGGTTCAGTTCGATATACCCCTGATAGACTTCGATCCTGTACCCGGCCGGCACCTGGGCGGCTGGGGTTCAGTTCGATATACCCCTGATAGACTTCCGGCGCGGCGAGTGGATCGACCCCAGCCGCTGGGGTTCAGTTCGATATACCCCTGATAGACTTCTGGTGCTCGCCGCTTACCACTACCTGCGGCTGGGGTTCAGTTCGATATACCCCTGATAGACTTCATGACACACCAGACTATGTGACCGAGGTAGCTGGGGTTCAGTTCGATATACCCCTGATAGACTTCGCGCTGTGGGGTGATGGGTACCAGGGTGGCTGGGGTTCAGTTCGATATACCCCTGATAGACTTCAGCTGATCTCGACACCATCCGGGGACAAGCTGGGGTTCAGTTCGATATACCCCTGATAGACTTCAACCAGACTGAAAGGACGTAGCTGTGTAGCTGGGGTTCAGTTCGATATACCCCTGATAGACTTCAGTTAGGCCCAGAAACAGGGTCTGAACTGGGTCTTTTTCAGCATACGTTTTTAAAAAATTGTGAGTTGAGAGGGGATTTCCTCGACCGCTTGTTCCTTGTGGTTCGAAAAACGGATCGCCTTTGCCCACTGCTGGTCCGTCACGGACAAAATGCGCACTTCTCCGCCTGCGGGAAGTTCGCCTTTCACCTGTTTCACGATTGTGCTGAGACGCGCCGCCAGTGGGAAATACTGAACGTAAACACTGTACTGGGCGCGGCAGAAACCAAGGTCGAACAACCGGTTGCGGAAGCGATTAGCTTCCCTACGCTGGTTTTTGGTCTTGACCGGAAGGTCAAACATCACGACGCACCACACCGGTTCACTGTCCTTCGCCGGCACTGAGCTGCCCTTCCCAACGCGGGACTTGTAGCCGATCCACTGTTCCTTCGACGTACAGACCAAAATGCTGCGCAAAGTCTTGAAAGACCGTCGACACGCTCTGGCCATCGCTGTTGAACGGGTAGCTGTGAACAAAGGATGAAAGTTGGTGCTTGTGATCTGCGGTGAGCGGTGAAGCCGGCTCCAGAATAGAGAACACAAACTGATCAATGAACGGACGGAACGGCTCCATAAGATCGTCAACCAGAGCGAAGGCGTTAGCACGGCCATGATGGAACACACCGAGTGTCCCAGCAAGCCCAGCACCAGCGACTGCCCGTATTCCAGTTCCTCTAAGAAGCGTGTAACCGTAGTCAAGCGCGGAGTTGAACCCGTCCGAAGCAGCGCCTGGTTGCCGCCTGAAATCTGGGCCTTCCGAGAGTGCTTTCCAATAGATTCGCGCGGCTACTGCTTCTTTATTATCCACGTCGCCTGACCGAACACTACGGCTGAGCTTCTTTAAAAGGTGGTAGCTCTCCTTATTCAGCGCCTCCGCAGTTGCCGCTTGTCCGTAAATCTTTGCACTCACGATTCGCGCCCACGCCTGTTTACGGCGGGGGAGGGAAAGTGAAGCCTGTGCCTGCTGACGTGCGCCGATACGAGTGTGTTCATTCCATGGGCTCGCCCCAGCAACTGGTACACCACGCCAATCGGTAATGAGGAGCGCAATGTCGTATTCGCTGAGCTTTGCGAGCACTGCGCCGGAAATATTCACCTTCGTTCCGACCATGACGACCGCGATATGACTCAACGGGACGGTGACTGCCTCTGATGCGTTGTCCGGCTGGATGGCCAGTTGACCTCGGTGATAACGAATGGTCCCCTCGAGGTTCGAGCAGTCTACAACCCTCCAGCCGGAATGCATGCTAGCGCACCTTCCAGGAGACGGGAAGATGTGCCGCGCTAGACAGGCGCACGCGTCCTAGCGAGTCACGGCGAATGACTGTTGGCTGCCCCTTGCCGAAAACTGTATTGACACTTGGTGTCCACCCACGACCTTCAATGATCACTCGCGCCTCTTTAGGGGCATCCGAGCCAATACCTTCAGCACTCATGAGTAATGGACGCAAACGTAACCTACCTTCGCCGTAAAAGCCGTCGAGCCGCCATCTTGATACCGTGCCGAAGGCTTCCTGCAGCCCGGCGATTTGTCCAGTAGTGAAGCTGGATGTGTCAATCACTAACTCATCATCGACAACGAGCCACCCTAGGTACTCTGCGTTGCCCTCTGCTAGCGCCTTGCGGAGCTTTGGTTCTGCTTGGCGAGCAGAGATTGTTTGGGGCTTGATTTCGACAGCGAATAAGTCTTCGTGTCTATGACGAAGAAGATCGACGTTATAGACGCGCAGCATCGCGTAGGACGGTTTCTTTCCTGATGTGATTTTGTAGATGCGCGCATGATGGAACCGGCTCAGTTCCGCATAACCACCGCGGACCTTGATACAGCCCGCCCCGACAGGAAACACCTCGATCTCATCATCGGCATTAAACCACGAACCGTGGACTCGAATGCGCCTATTCGGATTCGCAGGCAGGCCTTCTTTAGGATCAAAGTCGGGTTCACGCGTGAGCGCGCACCACAGTGCCTCTGAAGAGGCTCGATCGATATCTGTGGCAGAGATTTCTCCGCCGACACGAATTTTCTTGAGTGCTCCGATCGTATCTTCGTGTGCACGTCCATTCCCCAATCGCAGTCGTAGATTGGAGGTGACAACGATTCGGTCCTCGTCGAGCGCCGCTTGGAGCATATGCGCAAGTTTACGAACCTTGGGCACCCAAGAATTCCAGGCAGCACGGTGAGCGTCATCGGCACCCGTATATTCTTTCCACTGATCTGGTGCGTTTTCGATAAAAGCTGCTTGGCGTTTATTCGCACGCTCAGCCAAGGTTTGTGCAACGTAGGGCGTGGTAAAAGCAATAATTGCTGCATCTACGGCATGATGCCGGCGATCCAAACGGGATTTTCCAGGGCCATCGATGAAGCGCAGACGCTTGTGAATACCAGAAGCCTTCCGCGCCTCAGCCGTCAGAGCACCTCGATAAACTCGGACGCTAGTACCAGCCTCATGGAAGTGCTGTGCGACACGGCCCCTCACCTCATTAGCCATCCACGCCACAGACTCGATGGAGCGGGAATCTAAGGGCTCATCAGCGTGGGTTCGTTTCAACCGTTCGCAGACAGCACTTCGAAACGCGTTAAAATCCGATTTTTTCTGTCCAGGTTCAGGAAGCCAGAACTTGGTGCGTTCGAGGGCTTCAGCGAGTGAAACACCGGGTATGGGGCATTTATCTGCCCATACTGCGAAAGGAATATTCTTCTTCGCGAGATTGCAGCGATGGCACACGGCCACCAGATTCTCTCTCACGTTGGTTGAGCCTTGCCCTGCACGTGGCACGATATGGTCCATCTCGCTATTGGAATAGGTGATGGGTGCGCCACAGTAGGCGCATTGCTCGTTCTGGCGCTGGAGTGACTGGTAGCGCCACAGATCGGAGCGGCGCACGGCGCCATCGATATTGAGCTTTTCCTGCATCTCCGCGAACAGTTGAAGGTTCCGTTTGTGGCGACGGTCATTTTCACGGGTGATCTCCCTAGCAACGTTTTCACTGGAGAAACCATCACGCACATGCTCGATAACGATGGACTGCGGCACACCCCATTCGGCCTCAGCTGCTTCAATCCACCGTGCAATGCCCTTGAGAACACGATCCACCGCTGGGTTTCCTACCGGTTCGCCGATGCGTGGCTTGGGCGGAACCCAGTCTTCGGAGACACCAAATTCTGCACGGCGTGCCTCATACAAGTCCATATTCTCTGACTGCATTTGCGCAGTCAGCCGCGTTAAAGTGTCCTCACTATAGGCTGCGCGCCCGATGGGCAGGTGAAGCGAATCGAGTTTCTCATGCTGGTCATCATCTAATTCGGCAAAGAATGCCTGAACCGCAGCCCCTTCTTTGGAGTCAAAGTTGATCACCTCGGAGTTGGACAGCGCCTTGACCATCTCGGCTCGGTGAGCGGCATCGGCTGTAGCCCACCAGTGAACAAGAGGTTTAACGCGGCAGCGCGAAATAACTCGATTGGTGTCGTGCACCGGCGGCCGAGCGCCAGCGCGTTCACCATCGTCGGTAAGAGTTGCTGTGCCCCTCAACCGCCCGCGATCGACGGACAGGATAGCGGCGACATCGAGCCATGAAGGGTCCTTTTTGGCCGGAAGATTGATCAGATGATCGAATACCAAGGCTCGTTCTTCGGCAGTGAGACGTCTCGTCTGTCCTGTGCTTTCTTTGATACGCAGATTGCCTATCAGCGCGGAGACACGATAGCGCTGGAAACTATCAGAGGCCTTAGCAGCACGTGTTTGTGTGGGGTTGAGAGGATCCTTGCCTCTACGGCCTTGCTGCGCGCCCTTGGGAGACTCAGCAGCGAAGACCAGATCAATGATCTTTTTCCGAAGAGTGTCGTCGATTTTCTGGACACGACATATCTCATTGATTTCCCGCGCATGGTCACTCTGTTGTAGCCGAGCCGATATGACCGCCTGCTTTGCCTGATCTGGGTTCTTCTTGTCCTTCCTTTTGCCGCCGCCGCGGAGGCGATGGTGGCCGAATTGCGCGAAGGAGATCAGCTGCCCCACGGTGGCGTCGCCGGGGATAGGACGGCCAGTCTTTTGGCTGAGATTCTCGCGAATCTCATTGAAGGCATCGCTCGCGTCACCGGGGGAGTACAAGCTAGCGGTTGAATGATAGGGATTTCTCCATCCACGGTGGTTGGCGATGTGGCGCAGCGCTACCGACAGGTATTCCCCCCGTTGGGCTTCGTCAGCGATGAAGCCATTAACGAGTGCGACCCGAGCCTTCCACGGGAAATACGGATCTGAGTACTCCTCGAATGGACGCGTCGTCCAATTCTGCGCTTTGAGGAACTTTTCGAGTTTTATCGTGCGATGCTTGCGTCGCCGGTAGAGGCGCCGAGTTCGACGAGCCACACCAGATTCTGCAAGACGTGTGTTGGCAGTCTTATTTGAGTCCGGATCAACGCCAGAATCGTGGATAAAAGAAACGGTGTTCAATAGCTGGAGTGGATTTCCAGCCTCGTCTACTTCGATGGCGGCGCAGCCGAGTGAATACGATCCGACGTCGATGCCTACGACATACTTCGTGGACATGAGGTGTCCTCCTAGATTAAAAAAGCCGGACCCGAAGGTCCGGCTGGAGCATTCTGCAACCGGAAACTAGCCGGCGCTTACTGAGGTTCAGTTCGCTACTGATATTAGCAGCGAAATTTTTTATCAACCAGAAAACGGCTACGTATCCCCCCAATGTGGAGGATAGGGGGCGGTGTGTAGCCGGTACGTAGCGAAGAGGACTACGTCTACGCCCGTGGAAGCGGAAGCCTCGCTAGTGTCGTGTGATTACTGCGGCGGATAATGCGAACAGCGCCCCCGATGAAGCGGGGACGCTGCGTCGATAAGCGTGCTGCGATGAGCCGAACTAGCGGCGCATGATCTTCTTCGACAGCCAGTTGCCGAAGAACTGCGCGAGCTGGACGATGATGATGATCACCGCGGTGGCCACGAGGGTGACGGTCCAATCGAAGGAACGATAGCCGTAGACGATGGCGAAATCGCCCAGTCCGCCGCCGCCGATGTAGCCGGCCATGGCGGACATATCCACCACCGCGATAAAGATGAAGGTATAGCCCAGCACCAGCGGGCCGAGGGCCTCGGGAACGATGATCGTGGTGATGATCTTCCACGGCGAGGCGCCCATGGCGCGGGCCGCCTCGATCACACCGGGATCGATGGCCACCAGGTTCTGCTCCACGATGCGGGCGACGGCGAAGGTCGCGGCGATCGACATCACGAAGGTGGCGGCGCCGGTACCGATGGTCGAGCCGATGGCCACCTTGGTCAGCGGGCCGATGAAGGCGATGAGGATGATGAAGGGGATCGGGCGGATGAAGTTCACCAACACGTTGAGCACGGCGTAGACAAACGAGTTGCGCAGGATGCCGCTCGGGCGCGTGGTGTAGAGCAAAATGCCCAGCACCAGCCCGAAGAAGCCGCCGGCCACCATCGTGATGCCCACCATGTAGAGGGTCTCGAAGATGGAGTCGATGAAGGTATCGCCGAGCCGATCCCAGTCAGCTGCGAGATAAGTGGTGTCCATTTAAGAAATCTCCTGAATCTCGGTGGTCTGCGTGAGGGAGCGGTAGAACTCGTCGATGGCGGCATTATCGCCATTCAGACGGACGGTGACCTTGCCGAAGGAATTACCCTGCAGGGTGGTCACGCCGCCGTGCACAATATCGACGCTCACATCGGCCTCGCGGGCGTGGCCGGCCGCAGTGAAGAAGCCGGAGGTCTCGGTGAGTTTGACGGTAAATAGTCGCCCCGGTTTGCCGCGAAGATCATCCGACTCCACATTGTCCGGCTCATTGCGCAGGGTGGTGGCCACAAAGCGGCGAGCCACAGCAGTCTGCGGATCCGAGAACACCTCAAATACCGAGCCCTGCTCCACCACGCGGCCGTTTTCCATCACCACCACCTTGTCGGCGATCGAACGCACCACATCCATTTCGTGGGTGATCACCACGATGGTGATGCCGAACTCCTTGTTCACCTTGCGCAGTAGGGCCAGCACATCCTGGGTGGTCTCGGGGTCGAGAGCCGAGGTGGCCTCATCGGCCAGCAGCAAGGAGGGGTTGGTGGCCAGGGCGCGGGCGATGCCCACGCGCTGCTTCTGTCCGCCGGACAGCTGCTCGGGATAGGAGCCGCCCTTATCGGAGAGGCCCACGAAGTCCAGCATTTCCTGGACGCGCTTGGTGCGCTCGGCCTTGGAGATGCCGGCCAACTCAAGGGGGTAGGCGATATTGCCGGCTGCGGTGCGCGCGGAAAACAGGTTGAACTGCTGGAAGATCATGCCGATATGGCGGCGCAGCTGGCGCACCTTCTTCTCCGGCATGCCCACGATATTGGTGCCGTCCAGCAGAATCTCGCCGGAGCTCGGCACATCGAGGCCATTGATCTGGCGCACCAAGGTGGACTTGCCCGCACCGGAGTAGCCGATCACGCCGAGGATCTCCCCGGGGGCGACGGTGAGATTGACGTTATCCAGGGCGGTCACCGTGCCGCGCTTCGTGGAGAAGGTCTTAGACACGTTGCGGAATTCAATAGCGGTGCCAGTAGTACCGGACGGGATGGAGCCGGCGGCGGCCGCGTGTGGTTGTTGTGCCACGAGCGAAAAGTTCCTTAAAACGTAGGTGAATGGAAACAAAGGCCCCCTAGGAAAAGGGGGCCGTGGTGCGGGGATTAGCCCTTGCGGATCTCGTCCTCGAGACGGTGCAGGATCTCCTGCAGCTCATCGGCGGGGCGATCCACGGCGACGGAGGTGCCGGCGGTGTCCTCTTGATCGGCATCCACCACAGCCTGGGTGTGCCAGATCTCGGCGAGCTTCTTCAGCTGCTCATTGTCCTTATCCTCGGCGCGCACAACCACCACATTGATATAGGGCTCGGCGAGCTCAGAGTTGGGGTCATCGGCGAAGATGGAGGACTTCGGGTCGATGCCGGCGCGATCCAGGAAGGAGTTGTTGATGATGGCCGGCTTGCCCTCGCCCCAACCGGTGGGGGTCTGCGCGGCATCCACCGGCTGCACCTCAACCTTGGACTTATCCTTATCGATGTCGGCCGGGGTGGGGTTATCCACGTCATTCTTCAGGGTGATCAGATCCGCCTGCACCAGCACGTTGATAGCGCGGCCCTGGTTGGAGGGATCGTTCGGGATCACGATCTCCTGGCCCTCGATGCCGTCGAGGGAATCGTGGTCCTTCCAGTACAGTGCCAGCGGCACGATATAGGTGGAGCCGATCGGCAGGAGGTCATCGCCGGAGCCCACATTGTGCTCGGCGAGGAACTTCAGGTGCTGGAAGCTATTGGCGTCGATCTCGCCCTCGGCCAGCGCCTTATTCGGGGTATTGAAATCGCTGAAGTTCACAACCTCGAGGTCGATGTCGTTCTCGTTGGCTGCGTCCTCCCAGGCGGCGAACTGCTTCAGGGTGTAATCAGTAGAGCCGAGCTTGATGGTGGAGGAATCATCGCTGCCGCAGGCTACAAGCGCGGTGGCGGACAGGGCCACGGTGGCCAGGGCGGCGGTGGTGCGGGTAAATCGCTTCATGGGAACATCCTTAGAAAAAAGTAGTAGAAAGAGCTGTCTATTTGACGCTGCTCTACGCTAGCACCTTCGTTTGAATCTGTACAGCTTGGTCTACGGAGGGGGCAATAAGGGGCTAGAACAGGTGTGCGAAACGTGCTAGCGTGGGGCGCATGGAATGGAATGGCTGCTTCTTGGGGGTCAATGCCCGCCCTTTAAGCTGGTCAAAGCTAGAAAGGCTGCTCTCTGGCCGCTATGATGGGCGCCTGCAACCGGCACCCGCTCAGTCTAGCCCTAACGCAGCGCATGTTCGACAATCGCAGGGGCGTATCGCGGACCTGCATTGCCGCTCGAGTTATAGCTTTTTACACGGCGCATCTGAGCCAGAAGAACTCGTCGCTCGCGCCGTGGAATTGGGCTACCGCGCCCTCGGGTTGTGCGATCGCGATGGCCTCTATGGCGTGGTGAAATTCGCCGAGGCCGCAGCGCAGTATCAGCTGGACACGATCATCGGTGCCGAGCTCAGTGTCGGCGAACAGCTGGGGATTCCGGCCACCTTGTGTGTGCTCGCCAAGGACGTCGAAGGCTATCGCCGCCTCAGCCGCGTTATATCCGCCGCGGCGATGGCCGCCGGGGAAAAAGACCACACGGTCTATCCCTCGCTGGCGGCGCTCGGCACCGCTGCCGGCGGTCACTGGTATGTGCTTGTCGACGCCACCTGGGCCCCACAGCTTCCCGCCCTCATCGCGGCATTCGGGCGGGAGAATATCCGCCTTGAGTACCGGATTTCTCGCCGCCCCACGGACGCCGATGCGCACGCCGAGCTGGACCGGCTTCGCGCCCAGTACCAGCTGCGGGGGACCGTTTCCGCCGTGGCCACTGCCGCCACGATGGGGGCGCGGCGACTCGCCGCCGCGAAGGACGCCCTCGCCGCCCGCCGCAGCGTGGGCGATCACGCCGCGGAACTCGACCCCATGGGTGGGCGCTGGCTGCTGGGGGAGAAGGCACTGGCCACCATGGTGCCGCACGCCAGCGAACTCATGGCAGAGAATCTGCGGCTGGCGGAGGAATGCGCCTTAGAGCTCACCCTCGTGGCCCCGAATCTGCCCAGCCACGGCGACAACGAGATGGCGCAGCTGCGCCAGCTGGTCGCGGAGCGGGCTCCCCAGCGCTATGCGTCCCGGCCCACCGAGATCGCCCACCGCGCCCATGCGCAGATCGACTATGAGCTCGATGTGATCGAACAGCTCGGCTTCGCCGGGTATTTCCTCATCGTGTGCGGGATCGTGGATTTTTGCCGACGGGAGAATATTCTCTGCCAAGGTCGCGGCTCAGCCGCCAACTCTGCGGTGGTCTTTGCCCTCGGCATCACGAATGTGGAGCCGATCAGTGCGCGGCTGCTCTTTGAGCGCTTCCTCTCTCCCGAAAGAGAAGGGCCGCCGGATATCGATATTGATATTGAATCGGGCCGCCGCGAGGAGGTGATCCAATACGTCTACAACACCTATGGCCGCGACTACGCCGCCATGGTGGCCAATGTGATCACCTATCGCCATAAGGGGGCGATACGCGATGCCGGCCGTGCCCTCGGCTTTGCGCAGGGCAGCTGTGATGCCTGGTCGCGCGGCGTCGCCGACCCGCCCGAGCAGGTGCGCCAGCTCGCGGCCAGTCTGGAAGGCCAGCCTCGGCATCTCGGCATTCACTCCGGCGGCATGGTGCTGTGTGATCGCCCCATTGCGGATGTGGTGCCCGTGGAATGGGCGCGCATGGACGATCGCTCCGTGGTGCAGTGGGATAAGGATGACTGCGCCTCCGCGGGGCTGGTGAAATTCGACCTCTTGGGCCTGGGCATGCTCGAGGCCCTGCACCACATGATCGATCTCGTGGCAGAGCAGCACGGCATCACTGTGCACTTATGGGAGCTCGACCTCGCCGAGCCAGAGGTCTATGCCATGCTCGCCCGCGCCGATGCCGTGGGGGTCTTTCAGGTGGAATCCCGCGCCCAGCTCAACACCCTGCCGCGGCTAAAACCCCGCGAGTTCTTCGACCTCGTGGTGGAGGTCGCTCTGGTACGCCCGGGCCCGATTCAGGGCGGCTCAGTGCACCCCTATATCCGCCGCCGCAACGGCCTCGAGCCCGTGGAGTTCGATCACCCCTGCCTAGAAAACGCGCTGGCTAAAACCCTCGGCGTGCCGCTCTTTCAGGAACAGCTCATGCAGATAGCGGTGGACGCCGCTGGTTTTAGCGGCGTCGAGGCCGATGCTTTACGACGCGCCATGGGCTCCAAACGTTCACCGGAGAGAATGGAGACGCTGCGGGCGAAGTTCTATGCGGGCTGTAAAAGCACCCACAATATAGATGAGGACACCGCCCATCGGCTGTGGCTGAAAATTATGGCCTTCGCCGCCTATGGTTTTCCCGAATCCCACTCCCAATCCTTCGCCTCCTTGGTGTACTTTTCGGCTTGGTTTAAATACCACTACCCAGCCGAGTTCTGCGTCGGCCTGCTGCGCGCCCAACCCATGGGCTTTTATTCGCCCCAATCCCTGATTCAAGACGCCCGTCGGCACGGGGTGCAGGTAGAGCCGGTCTCGGTGCTGGACTCGGATGTGCAACCACGGGTGGACAACGGGGCAATCCGGCTGGGGCTGTGCTCGGTGAAAGGGCTGCGGCGGCAGGCGGCCGAGAAGCTCGAGGAGATCCGACACGGCCTAACGCCGGCATCGACGGTGGCCGATATCGCCCGCGCCGCCGAGCTGAACGTCCGGGATGTGGAAAGCCTCGGCCGCGCCGGGGCCTTCGCGGCACTCGGGATCAGTCGCCGCCAAACCCAATGGGTGGCGGGCGTGGCGGCCAGTGAGCAGCAGGGCATGCTGCCAGGGCTCTCGGCGATCACCGCGCCGCCGCTGCCGGGAATGAACACCTTTGAGCTCATGGTGGCCGATGTGGCCAGCACCGGGATCACCCCAGCCAGCCAGCCGCTGGAACTCATCCGCGCCGAGCTGGACCGGCGCGGGGTGATACCCGCAGCGCAGCTGCTGGCACAGGAAGATGGCCGCCGCATCCTCGTGGCCGGCATTATCACCCACCGCCAGCGCCCCCAGACCGCCAGCGGTGCAGTATTTTTTGGCATGGAAGACGAGACCGGCTTGATCAATGTGGTGGTCTCGCCGGGGCTGTGGGCGCGCTACCGCCGGCTCGCGCGCACCGCCACCGCGTTGCTCGTGCGCGGTATCGTGCGCACCGCCACCGGGGCGGCCACCGTGGAGGCCGATAAGTTCGAGCCCCTGGCCCTCGGAGAGATGCTGGACCTCCGCTCCCGCGACTTTCGCTAAGCAGCGGGGCACGGTGCGCACTGTGCTAAAAGTGGGCCTATGGCTTCTCACACCGAACTCAACCAGCGCGACGCCGACGCCATGGGCGTGACGTTTCAGCCCGTCTCCCCGGCTTTGGTGAAGGCGCGGCTTATCGGCCGCATGCCCGTTCTGGTCCTTGCGACACTCGGCATGGCCATCGGTGCGTACTTCGCCTCTGGTGGGTGGCAGATCGCGCTCATCGTTGGTGCGATCGCCATGGCTGGGATCAGCGCGTTTATCGCCTCGCTCACCATCGTGCAAGTGGCGCGCATCGGTTGGGCGGAAACCGAGGATGAGCTGCTGGTGCGCCGCGGCCGCCTGTTCTACAGCCTCACTGTGGTGCCCTATGGCCGCATCCAATTCGTCGATATCAATAACGGCCCCATCGAGCGTGCTCTGGGGCTGAAGAATATCGAGCTGCACACCGCGTCCTCCACCAGCGACTCCAGCATTCCGGGCCTGCCCGAGGATGTGGCCTCCGAGTTGCGCGTGCGCCTGAGTGAGAAGGCGAAGGAGAGGATGAGCGGCCTGTGAAAGAAGAACTGCACCCCGACGCCGCCGCACCAGACAACGGCGCGGCTGCGGTCACCGCAGACAACGCCGAATTCCAGCGCGTTCACCCGCTGACCCCGCTGATTCGTTTCTGGCGGGCGCTGCTGGCGCTGATCGTCGCCATCGGCATCAACCAGCGGGAACTCCTCGGCGATATTGTTGGTTTGCTGCACGATCGTGACTCTTTTTCCCTCCTGCCCATCGTGGTGAGTATCGGCGGCACCGTGCTTGTGCTCGGGCTGACGTGGGCGCTGTCTCGGATCTGGTGGAAGCGCAATGGCTATCGCCTCGGCAGCGATGAAGTGGTGGTGGAAAAAGGCGTGTTCAGCCGCCAATCCCGGTCCGCGCGCTGCGATAGGATTCAGGCCGTCGATGTGGCCGAGCCTCTCGTCGCCCGTATCTGCGGTCTTGCTGCCGTGCACATTGAAACTGCAGGCGGCGATGATTCGGTGCTGAAGATCGAGTACCTGGATAAAAACACCGCCGAGCGGGTCAAAGACACTGTGCTGCGCCATAGCCGCGGAGAACAGGACGCAGCAGTGCCCGCTGCTACCGAGAGTGCCGCGGCTGAACAGTCAGCCGCCGAGAGCCCCGTGCCCGCAGCTCCCGCGGCCGCCGCGCCAGAGCTGCTGGCCGCCGTTCCTGTGCGCCAGGCCTTGCTCGCGCTGGCCCTCCAGTGGTCCACCATCGTTACGGCGCTGGCGCTCATCCTGGTCGCGCTCACTCCCGCCGGATTCGCCTTCGTGCTGCCGATGCTCCTCGCTGGCTTACCCTCCGTGGTGAGCTTCGCTAATCGGGCGTGGGGCTTTCGTGCTGAGTACAATGCCACCACCCATGAGCTACTGCTGCGCTATGGGCTCACCGAGCGTCGCTCGCAAACCGTGCCGCTGCACCGTGTGCACGGGGTATCCATCACCCAGCCGCTGCTGTGGCGGCGCATCGGCTGGTGGAAGGTCACGGTGTCGGTGGCCGGCTATGGCGATAGCAGCGAAACCTCCACCACCACGACGGTGCTGCCGGTGGGAGACTATGCCACGGCCACCGCGTTACTCCTGCTGCTCAGCAAGGTCGACGCCGAGCACCTGCAGGGGGCGGCGCAGCCAGGGCAGCTGCACTCGCCGATGGTGCGTTCTCCCCGCCAGGCGCGATGGTTGGGGCCGCTGCACTATCGCTACCGCGGGCTCAGCCTGGTGGATGACTACGCCGTTATCCACACCGGACGCTTCAGTCGCACCATGAGCGTGGTGGAGCTGGAGCATATTCAGGAGCTCACGCTCAGCGCCGGGCCGCTGCAGCAGTACCTCGGGCTAGTGAGCGTCCGCCTCGACTTGGTGGAAGGCCCAGTAAAGATGGAGCTCAAGCATATCGCCAGCGCCGATGGCTACGCCCTGCTTAATCGGCTCCGCCAGCGCCAGCTCCCGGCGCTGCACAGCCCGGATAGCCCAGCTGCCGCCACGCCTCATAAGCCGCCACAGCCGCCGCATTGGACAGATTCATCGATCGCCGCCCCGCCAGCATCGGAATCCGCACCTGAGCGGTGACGCGAGGATGGGAGAGCGCCGCCGCGCTGAGCCCCGTGGGCTCGGTGCCGAAGAGCAGCACATCGCCGGGCTGGTAGTGCACCTCCGAGTGGCTAAGAGTGCCGCTGGTGGTGAAGGCGAAGACCCGAGCATCGGGCAGTGAGTCGAGGCACGCTGCAAGCGAGGAGTGCACCTGCACCTGGGCGAGGTCGTGATAGTCAAGACCGGCCCGGCGCAGGTGCTTTTCGCTGAGATCGAAGCCGAGTGGCTCGCACAGGTGCAGGGTGGCGCCCGTGCCGGCGCACATGCGGATGGCGTTGCCGGTATTCGGGGGAATCACCGGGTTATCAAAGACCACATGGGCATAGGGCAGGGCGGTGCTGGGGCTGGTAACGGGCGCGGTGTTCACGTGGGCCCATCCTACGCGGCGGGCGTCTGTCATAATGGATCCATGACCGCGATGAAACTGGATGGAAAACTCTACCGCGACGAAATTTTCGTCGAACTTGCGAAGAAAGTCGAAAGACTCAAGGAACAGGGCATCACTCCAGGGCTCGCGACGGTGCTGGTGGGCGAGGACCCCGCCAGCCAGTCCTATGTGCGCATGAAGCACAAGGACTGCGAGAAGATCGGCGTGAACTCGATCCGGAAGGACCTGCCGGAGGATGTCACCCAGGGAGAGCTGCTCGAGGTGATTGAGGAGCTGAATAATGATGACGCCTGCACCGGCTACATTGTGCAGCTGCCACTGCCGAAGCACATCGACGAAAACGCAGTGCTCGAGGCCATCGACCCCGCCAAGGATGCCGATGGCCTGCACCCGGTGAATCTGGGCAAGCTGGTGCTCAACGAGCCCGCCCCGCTGCCCTGCACCCCCAATGGCTGCATTCATCTGCTGCGCCGCTTCGATGTTGAGCTCAACGGCGCCAAGGTTGTGGTGATCGGCCGTGGCGTGACAGTGGGCCGCCCCCTCGGGCTCATGCTCACCCGCCGCTCCGAGAACTCCACCGTGACGCTGTGCCACACCGGCACCGCCGATCTGAAGGCGGAAACCCAGCAGGCCGATGTGATCATCGCCGGCGCGGGCGTGCCGCATATGCTCACCGCCGACATGGTGAAGCCGGGCGCCGCCGTGCTGGATGTGGGAGTCTCCCGCAAGGACGGCCAGCTGATGGGCGATGTGCACCCCGATGTGTGGGAGGTCGCCGGTGCTGTATCGCCGAACCCAGGCGGTGTGGGCCCGCTGACCCGCGCCTTCCTCGTGCGCAATGTGGTGGAGCGGGCGGAGAAGCTCGCCGGTCTCACCCAGCGCGAGCTCTAATACCGGATCCGTGGAGCGCGTCGACCCTATCGCGGATCTCAGCGGCAACCCGCACGATCGGGCCCTGCCGCCCTCGCCGCTACCCCTTCGCCTGCAACGGGCGCTAATGGGTGTGTTCGTGCTGGGGCTGCTTGTGGCCGCGGTGTTTCTCTTCAGCGATCACTGGCGCCGCGCCACCTTCGTCTTCGGCGCCAGCCTCGTGCTGCTATCCGGGATCCGCTATGTCTGCGATTCCCATGTATTAGGAGTGCTGGCGGTGCGCTCGCGGCGTTTCGACGTCGCCTTCACCGCCGTCGTGGGCGGATTGATGATGTACATCTCCGCCTCTATCGACGCCCTCGGTAGCTAGCTGGCGGCGAGGAAACGGCGCACAATATTGTCCATTTGGCGCTCTTCTACGAGGAAGGCGTCATGGCCCACCGGGGAAGAGATATGGGCCATCCCGAGGGGATGGGCGACATTCCGCGCAATCAATTCCTGCTGGTAGTAGGGGTAGAGAATATCGGTGTCTACTCCTGCCACCATGGTGGGGGCGGTGATCTGCGCCAAGGCAGGCACCAGTCCGCCGCGGTCGCGGCCGATATCGAAGCGATTGAGCGCTTCGGTGAGCACCACATAGGAGCCGGCGTCGAAGCGATCGACGAGCTTGCGGCCCTGGTGGTCGAGATAGCTTTCCACCGCGAAGCGCTGGGTGGAGTCGCGATAAGCGCCTAGGGGATTCTCCCCGCGCTGGGCGGTGGTGCCGAAGCGCTCGTCGATCTCTAGCTCGCCACGGTAGGTGAGATGTGCCAGCTTGCGGGCGGTGGTGAGCCCCTGTTCGGGGCGGCGCCCCGTGCCGTAGTAATCCCCACCCTGCCAATGGGGGTCATAGGTGATGGAGGCAATCTGGATCTGCTGCACGCCGATCTGCCAGGCACTGGCCCGCGGCGAGACCGCCACCACCAGGCAGGCCTGCACCATCTCGGGGTAGAGCAGCGCCCATTCGAGGGTGCGGGCGCCACCCATGGAGCCACCGGCGACGGCCCGCAGGTGGGTGATGCCGAGACGATCGAGCAGGAGTTTTTCCGCGTGCACGAGATCCCGAATGGATAGCGCCGGAAAGCGCGATCCCCACGGCACGCCGTCTGGGGCCGGGGAGGCGGGTCCGGTAGAGCCCTGACAGCCGCCGAGTGCATTGGTGCAGATGATGCAGTACTCGGTGGTGTCGAAGGCGCGGCCCGGCCCGATGAGCCCGCCCCACCAGTCGGCCGCATTGGCATCGCCGGTGAGGGCGTGTTCGACGAGGATGATATTGGAACCATCCGCGCGGGGCTCACCGAAGCGCATATACGCCAGGGAGATAGGCAGGCTCACACCGGCCTCGGTGCGGAACTCGCCGAGCGGCACCGTGTGCAGCTGGCCGGGTGTGCCTAGGTTCATCGTCTGCGTCCTTTCCCTCTCCGGCGCGGGTGATCGCTGCGGTGGGTTAGCTGAGGGCGGCGAAGCCGCGCTCGAGATCAGCGATGATGTCCTCGATCGCCTCGATACCCACCGAGAGGCGGATGGTGGACTGGCTGATACCGGCCCGGCGGAGACCAGCCTCATCCGATTGCGAGTGCGTCGTAGAGGCCGGGTGCACCACGAGGGAGCGCACATCGCCGATATTCGCCAGATTGGAGTGCAGCTGCAGGGCGTCGATGAAGGCCCATGCCTCATCGCGGCCGCCCTCGATATCGAAGGAGAGCACCGAGCCGGTGGTGGCCAGGCCCAGCTTCTGCGCGGTGGCGTGGAAGGGCGAGGACTCCAGGCCGGCGTAGTTCACCTTGGTCACTGCAGGCTGGGACTCCAAGAACTGGGCCACGGCCAAGGCATTGGAGTTGTGGCGCTCCACGCGCAGACCAACGGTGTCTAGGCCCTGGGCGGTCACCCACGCATTGAAGGGGGAGGGGGCGGCACCGGTGTCGCGGAGCAGACCCACCCGAGCCTTGAGGCCATAGGCGGCGGGGCCGAGGTCCACATAGCGCAGGCCGTGATAGGCGGGGTCCGGGGTGACGAAATCGGGGTATTTGGGTTCACCGTTGTGTTCCACGGACCAATCGAAAGAGCCACCGTCGACAAGCACACCGCCCAAGCCGGAACCATTGCCGGTGTAGAACTTGGTCAGCGAGGCCACCACCACATCGGCGCCCAGTTCGAGCGGGCGGACCAGGGCTGCGGTGGCCACGGTGTTGTCCACGATCAGCGGCACCTTGTGCTCATGCGCCACCGCGGAGATGGCCGGAATATCCAGCACATCCACCTGCGGGTTGGCGAAGGTCTCGCCGAAGAAGGCCACGGTGTTGTCCTGTGCGGCGGCCGCCCAGGAGGCGGGATCGTCCGGATCCTCGACGAAGGTGACGTCGATACCCAAGCGCGGCAGGGTGATCTGGAAGAGCGTCTCGGTGCCGCCATAGATGCGCGGGGAGGAGACGATATGGGAGCCGGCGCGGGCCAGGTTGAGGATCGCGGCGGTCTCAGCAGCCATTCCGGAGGCGAAGAGCACGGCGTGTACGCCGCCCTCGAGGGAGGCGAGGCGCTCTTCGACGGCGGCCACGGTGGGGTTGGTCAGGCGGGAATACACCGGACCAAGGTCGGAGAGATCGAAACGCGCGGCGGCATGGGCGGCGTCGTCGAATACATAGGACGAGGTGAAGTACAGCGGCAGATTGCGGGCGCCGGTATCGGAGTCCACCGGCTGGCCGGCGTGGATCGAGCGAGTAGCAAAGCCCCACTCGGCCGCGTTCTCATTGTTGTACTTAGGCATTGATGGTTCCTCTCATCATGGATATATCGGGGACCACAACGCGGGACGGTTCGAGCCATCCGCCGGAGAACACAGTATGAGACAGCTTCGCCGCGAAGGAGGAACCATAGACCGCGGCGAGCGCTTGAAAAGAAATGACTTCCCAAGAGTCCTTAAGGGAAAGCGGAGAGCGTCGAATCCTCAGCGCCCCGCGTTGCGTTGTCAGCAACCCTAACGAACCGCTCGGTCTAGAGCAAGAGCTACGCGGCCGGCATGGGCGCGGTTAGGCGCGCTGAGCTGCGGCGATAAGATAGACAGCTTGGTATGTGAGTTAGCTCATTTTGGGGGTGATCGGCGATATACGAGACCCCGCCCCAGCCATCGATCGGCCGGAGCGGGGCGTCGGGTGCGGGTGTGGGTTTTAGGAGGTGGCGGGGCTCAGCGGCAGGTAGACGCGCTCGCCGCGCTCGGTGAACTCATCCGACTTTTCCTGCATGCCGGCCTCGATGGCCTCAGCCGAGGTGAGGCCGTGCTCCTGGGCATAGTCGCGCACGTCCTGGCTGATCTTCATCGAGCAGAACTTGGGGCCGCACATAGAGCAGAAGTGGGCGGTCTTGGCCGGTTCGGCCGGCAGGGTCTCATCGTGGAAGTCCAGCGCCGTATCGGGATCCAGGGCCAGGGCGAATTGATCGTGCCAGCGGAACTCGAAACGGGCGGTGGACAAGGCATCATCGCGCTCCTGGGCGCGGGGATGTCCCTTGCCCAGATCTGCGGCGTGGGCGGCGATCTTATAGGTGATCACGCCCGTTTTCACGTCATCGCGGTTGGGCAGGCCCAAATGCTCCTTCGGGGTGACGTAGCACAGCATCGCGGTGCCCGCCTGGCCGATGATGGCGGCGCCAATCGCGGAGGTGATGTGATCGTAGCCGGGGGCAATATCGGTGGTCAGCGGGCCGAGGGTATAGAAGGGGGCTTCATCGCACCAGTCCTCCTCCCAGGTGACATTTTCTGCCACCTTGTGCATGGGGATGTGGCCGGGGCCCTCGATCATCACCTGCACGCCATGATCGTGGGCGATGCGGGTGAGCTCGCCGAGAGTGCGCAGCTCGGCCAACTGGGCCTCGTCATTGGCATCGGCGATCGAGCCCGGGCGCAGGCCATCGCCGAGGGAGAAGGTGACATCATAGGCGGCGAGAATCTCGCAGAGCTCCGCGAAGTTGGTGTACAGGAAGGACTCGCGGTGCTCCTTCAAGCACCACGCCGCCATGATCGAACCGCCGCGGCTGACGATGCCGGTGACGCGCTCGGCGGCCAGCGGAATATAGCGCAGCAGCACCCCGGCGTGCACCGTCATATAATCCACGCCCTGCTCGCACTGCTCGATGATGGTGTCGCGGTAGATCTCCCAGGTGAGCTTGGTGGGATCGCCCTTGACCTTCTCTAGGGCCTGGTAGATCGGCACGGTGCCCACCGGCACGGGGGAGTTACGCAGAATCCACTCGCGGGTCTCGTGAATATTGTCGCCGGTGGAGAGATCCATGATGGTGTCTGCGCCCCAGCGGGTGGCCCACACCATCTTCTCCACCTCCTCCGCGATGGAGCTGGTGACCGCTGAATTACCGATATTCGCATTCACCTTCACCGCGAACTTCTTGCCGATGATCATCGGCTCGATCTCGGGGTGCTTGTGATTGGCGCAGATCACCGCCCGGCCCGCGGCCACCTCCTCGCGCACTTCCTCGGGGGTGAAGCCCTCGCGGTGGGCGATGAAGGTCATCTCCGGGGTGATGATCCCGGCCCGAGCCCAGGCCAGCTGGGTGCGCACCAGGGTGGTGGGCTGCGCCTCCGAGGCGGGGGCGGGGGCCGGGGTTTCCCACTGCTCGCGCAACGGCTCGAGGCCCTTCTTCAGATCCAGCTGGGGGTTGTCCTCGGTGTAGATACCGGAGGTGTCATAGACCTCAAAATCCGTGCCGGTGGTCAGCTCGATGGCCCGCGCCGGGATGCGCATGGTGGTGGTGGAGCCATCGGTGTTGGTGTGGGTGACCTCGCGGTAGGTCTTGTGACTGCGGTAGATGGGGCCGGTGGTCAGCTCGCCCGGTTCGGGCGCGGCACTGCGGGCCTTCTTGGCGGCAGACAGACGGGTAGTCATAAAAAATCCTTCCTACGCTGGCATGATCCAGACAGGTTCATACGGTCGACCCATGCGCTGGGTCCTCTCAGCGCGCAGCATCAGCGCACTCCCGTGGGTATGAGGTTGTATTTACTTAAGGCTATAGCACGATGGCCGCTCTGTCCTCGCTTTGGGCCATGACCCCCGCGCTACTCCTGAGTCGGCGGGGAACAGAGCGCCTCAGCGCGTGGCTAGTAGCAGTCCCAGCTATAGCCGACGCGGGAGAAGTCGCGGGCCTTAAGATCCGCCGCGGAGATGAAAAACGCCCCCACGCCGGCATCGCCCCACATCACCGGCCCCTCGCTATCGATCTGCAGCAGCAGCACATCGAGCTCATCTTCTGGGGTACGCAGGTCCGCTTGGGTGAAGAAGGGATAGCCGCCGATACGGTGCCCGCCGGCGGTGTGGCTATCGCGGAGCTGATCCACGAGCTCGTCGATATCGGCAGCATCCACCGTAATACCCAGCTCGTCTTCTGCGTCCTCCACCGCCTCCTCGAAGCGATGGTCCTCGGTGGAGATGGGTTGCTGGACGAGTGTGAAGTCCATCCCGGTGCCCTCGCTCCGAGTAAAGGGGGTGTGGGCTGCGGCGGGCAGGGTATAGGCGCTGCTGTCGACGGTGGAATCAAAGGATTCGCGGTAGATCACCCGGTGGTTATTGCGCCGGATATTGTCGAAGTCGTGCATGCCCAGCAGGTCATCGCCGCCGATGAAAAATTGCAGCAGGCCGGTGGCGGGCAGCAGATCATTAGCGGGAAGCTCGGCGAGATTGAGCTGCGCCAGAAATACCAGTGGCTCGCCATCCTGGCCCACCGGCGCCTCTTCGCCAGGGTCCAGATAGGGCTGGCCGCCCACGGTGCTGTCGCTCAGTGTCTGCGGGGTGCCGCGCAGCTGAATCTCGATAGAGGGGAGGGTGGAGTGTTCGGTGATATGCGCGAAGAGACGCTCGGATTCGCTGCTCATGGGGTCCTTTCCGCTAGGGCGCTCGCTCAATGACTGTGGTGCGCCTCATGCTAGGGTGCCGAGGCGCCCAGCGCTAGGGAACACGTGTACGAAGTCGAGGCGGCGGCGGAATACAATGGCCCTATGGCTCGAATAGCGATCATTGGGTGTGGCCCGCGGGGATTGGCGGTGCTGGAAAGGCTGACAGTTTTCGCCGAGCAGCGCGGCGTGCAGGATCTGTGTATCGAGGTGATCGAGGAGTACGCTCCCGGTTCCGGTGCGGTGTGGAATCCCGAGCAGTCGCCGCTCATGCTCATGAATACCGCCAGTGGGGAAGTCACGGCCTTCGTGGACGAGACCGTGGAGCTCAGCGGCCCGCTCTGCACCGGCCCCACCCTCTATGAATGGGCCCATAGCGCCGCCGCGGAGCCGTGGCTGGCGCTCGCCGGCGAGTGGGCACAGCAGGAAGCCGCGCAGCTTGCAGCCGCGGATCCCGCCAGCCGGCCCCTCTATGGCCTCTATCTGCAGTGGCGTTTCTCCCAGCTCAACGGCGCCGGCGTGCGGGTGCATACGCGCCGGGCCCGCCGCGTCCACCGCTTCGGGGAGGGCTGGCAGATCGACTTCGCCGATGCGGCGGAATCGATTCGCGTGGATGCCTGCGTGCTCACGCTCGGCCACATCCCCGCCCAGCTGCCGCCGGATGTGCGCCAGCTCGACGAGGCGCTAGCGCAGCTCGGGATCAGCAATACGCTGCACATCCACCCCGCTAATGCCGCCGACCACCTCGCGGAGTTGGAGACGCTAGAGCCCGGTGAGACGGTGCTGATTAAGGGCGTGGGGCTGTCCTTCTTTGACTATATGGCCGCCCTCACCGAAGGCCGCGGTGGCCGCTTCACCGCGGCGGGCTATGAGCCCTCGGGGCAGGAGCCGCATATCGTGGCCGGCTCCCCGAGTGGTCTGCCCTATCGCGGCAAGCGGAATCTGCTCCAGCAGTACACGCCGCAGGTGCTCACCCTAGAGGCGATCGCGGATCTCACCCCGCCGATCGATTTCATGCGCGATATCTGGCCGCTTATCACCGCCGAGGTGGAGGCCCACTATCCCGATGTGGATTGGCAAAAGATCATCGACCCCGCAGTGGACATGGGGCAGTGGCGGCAGTGGCTGCACACCTACCTCAGCGAGGACGCCTCCTGGTTTGACCCGATTCGCGATACCTGGCCGGTGATTGAGCAGGCCGTGGGTGCGGGGCGGCTCTCCGCGCATAGCTACTCGGCGCACTTTAAGGACTTCTTCACTGGGGTCAATAGCGCGAATCTGCAGGGGCCGCCGCAGTTTCGTCTCGCGCAGCTCGATGCGCTTATCGACGCCGGCATCGTCACCCTGCCCGGCCCCGGCTTTTATGTAGAACCCAGTGCCCCGCAGGGCTTTGTGGGCTATTCGCGGATGAACGCCACGCAGCGCTATCACAGCCGGGTGTGTATTGAGGCCCGCCAGCCCAATCCCGATGTGTCCGTGAGCGCCGATCCGCTCATGCAGCAGCTGCTGGCGGAGGAAGTGGCCATGGAGATGGTGCTGGAGGATGCCACGGGCACGGCCGCCACCGGGGCCCTGGCGATCTCGGAGGAGACGATGCGGGTGATACACCCCGCCAATGGCCAGCCCTGGGCCAGCCTCTATGCCTTCGGGATTTCGGTGGCGGGGCTGCACTGGCCGGTGGCGGAAACTGCCCAAGCCCGCAGCAATCACGGGATTTTGCGCCGCGCCGATGCAATTGCGGCCGATATTGCCGCCCGCTTTATGGCCTAGCGCGGGCGGGCAGCAGCCCAGACACGGCAAAAGCCCACCGCCGCGGAGGATGATCTCTGCGGCGGTGGGCCTTGGCGTTGTGCTTACTTCAGGGCGTCGAGGATCTCGTTGTAGCGAGCGACCGGACGCATCACAGCGTTGGCCTTCTCCTCATCGGGGGCATAGTAGCCGCCCAGATCAACGGACTCGCCCTGGACGTCGATGAGCGCCTGGTGGATCTCCTCGGAGGCCTCCTGCAGGGCCTCGGCGACCGGCTTGAAGGTCGCGGCGATCTCCGCGTCATCGCTCTGCTGTGCCAGCTCGGTGGCCCAGAAGAGAGTCAGCCAGAAGTGAGAGCCACGGTTGTCGTTCTCATTGACCTTGCGGGAGGGGGACTTGCCCTCGTTCAGCAGGGTCTCGGTGGCCTTGTCCAAAGCGGAGGCCAGCACGCCGGCCTTGTCATTGCCATTGGACTGCTGCTCGTGGCGGAAGGACTCGGCCAGAGCCAGGAACTCACCGAGGGAGTCCCAGCGCAGGTGGTTTTCCTCCACCAGCTGCTGCACGTGCTTCGGGGCGGAGCCGCCGGCACCGGTCTCGAAGAGGCCGCCGCCTGCCATGAGCGGCACCACGGAGAGCATCTTCGCGGAGGTACCCAGCTCGAGGATCGGGAAGAGGTCGGTGTTGTAGTCACGCAGCACGTTACCGGTCACGGAGATGGTGTCCTCGCCGCGACGGATGCGCTCCACCGAGTAGGTGGTGGCCTCGACCGGGGACATGATCTGGATATCCAGGCCCTCGGTGTCGTGATCGGCCAGGTACTTCTTCACCAGCTCGGTGAGGTTGCGGTCGTGGGCGCGCTCCGGGTCGAGCCAGAACACTGCCGGCATACCGGAGAGGCGGGCGCGGGTGACAGCCAGCTTCACCCAGTCCTGGATCGGGGCGTCCTTGGCCTGGCAGGCGCGCCAGATATCGCCGGCCTCGACCTCGTGCTCCATGAGCACCTCGCCAGCGGAATTAACGACCTGCACGGTGCCGTCGGCCTCGATCTTGAAGGTCTTGTCGTGGGAGCCGTACTCCTCAGCCTTCTGTGCCATCAGGCCCACGTTCGGGACGGTGCCCATGGTGGTGGGATCGAAGGCGCCATTGGCCTTGCAGTCCTCGATCACGGCCTGGTACACGCCGGCGTAGGAGGAATCCGGGATGACGGCGAGGGCGTCCTGCTCCTCGTCGTTCTTGTTCCACATGTGGCCGGCGGTGCGGATCATGGCCGGCATGGAGGCGTCGATAATCACATCGGAGGGCACGTGCAGGTTGGTGATGCCCTTGTGGGAGTTCACCATGGCCACGTCCGGGCCCTCGGCGAGAGCCTTCTCGAAGGCTGCCTTGATCTCCTCGCCACCCTCCACGGAGTCGAGGCCGTCCAGGATGGCGCCGAGGCCGTTTTCGCCGTTCAGGCCGTTGGCCAGCAGCACCTCGCCGTGCTCGGCGAAGACATCCTTGAAGAAGGCGCGCACCACGTGGCCGAAGATGATCGGGTCGGAGACCTTCATCATGGTGGCCTTGAGGTGAGCGGAGAAGAGCACGCCCTCGTCCTGGGCGCGCTGCACCTGCTCGGTGAGGAAAGCGTCCAGAGCCTTGGCGGACATGAAGGTGGCGTCCACCACCTCGCCCTCCTGGACCTCCAGGTTGTCCTTGAGTACCTGCTCACCCTCGTCGCTGACGAGCTTGATGGTGAGGGAATCGGCGGCGGGCATAATCACGGACTTCTCGTTGTGGCGGAAGTCGCCGGAGTCCATGGTGGCCACGTTCGTCTTGGAGTCGGCCGACCACTCGCCCATGCGGTGCGGGTACTTCTTCACGAAGTTCTTCACGGCAATGGGGGCGCGACGGTCGGAGTTACCCTCACGCAGCACCGGGTTCACCGCGGAGCCCTTGACGGCGTCGTAGCGGGCGCGGATGTCCTTTTCCTCATCGGTGGAGGGCTTTTCCGGGTACTCCGGCAGGGCGAAGCCCTTGTCCTGCAGCTCCTTGATGGCGCGCAGCAGCTGCGGCAGAGAGGCGGAGATATTCGGAAGCTTGATGATGTTCGCTTCCGGGGTCTTGGCTAGTTCACCGAGCTCAGCGAGAGCGTCATTGACCTTCTGGTCCTCGCCGAGATAGTCGGGGAACTGGGCGAGAATGCGTCCGGCGAGGGAAATGTCGGAGGTCTCCACATCGATGCCGGCGGTCGCTGCGAATGCCTCTACGGCGGGCTTGAGTGAGTAGGTGGCCAGCAGCGGGGCCTCGTCGGTGCGGGTGTAAATGATCTTAGCCATGCGTCTCCTATATATATGAGTTGAAGAAATAACAGTACAGCCGTCTACGATACCCGTTCTCTTTTTCTATGGGGGTAAAAAGGCGTCCGGATCCCACCGCCGTTCCCCGCCCGCCTGTCCGGATTGCATTGTGGCCATAAAGGTGTAGTGTCTCAACGTTCGTACTACGTGTTGCACCCCAGTGTGGGAAAGGAGAAGAGCTGTTGCTGCGTCGGACAAAGAGGCTGCCGCGCCAAACCGAGATCTCGGATGCTCGCCGCTATATCGTGATGGCCGCGTTCGCGCTCGGCGCCTTCGGCATCGGCACGACCGAGTTCGCCTCCATGGGTTTGCTGCCGCTGATCGCCACCGACTTCGGTATCAGCGAGGCCAAGGCCGGCACGGTCATCTCCGTCTATGCGCTGGGAGTGATGGTCGGCTCCCCGATGGTGGCGCTATTTACCGGCTTCATGCCGCGGCGCCGGCTGCTGCTTCTGCTCATGGCGGCGTTTACCATCTCCCACGCGGTCACGGTATTCAGCTCCTCCTATGCGATGCTGCTCATCACCCGCTTCGTCGCCGGCCTGCCGCATGGCGCCTACTTTTCCATCACCGCGCTGGCCACCGCTTCCATGGCGCCGGCGGGGCAGCGGGGCCGCTCCATCGCCTATGTGGGCATGGGCTTTTCGGTGGCCACGGTGGCCGGCGTGCCCGCCGCCCAGGCGCTGGGCTCGGTTTTCGGCTGGCAGATCGCCTATGCCCTAGTCGCGGCGGTGGGGCTGATTACCCTGGTGGCGCTGTGGTTCCTCATGCCGCATATGACCGAGATGCCGCCGACCAGCCCCCGCACCGAGCTCGGGGCCCTCGCGAAGGCGCAGATCTGGCTGACGCTGCTCATCGGCACCATCGGCTTCGGCGGCAACTTCGCCGTCTACACCTACATCACCTGGACCATGACGGAGCGGGCGGGGCTGAACCCGCACTGGATGTGGTTGGTGCTCATGGTCTACGGCTTCGGCCAGCTGCTCGGCAATGTCATCGGCGGCCGGCTCAGCGATTGGAACCTCGAAAAGGGCATCATGGGCGCGCTCAGCGCCTCGGCCATTCTCATGACGCTGTTCTATCTCGCCTCGCAGCATGTGTGGCTGGCCGTTCCCGTGTTCGTGCTCATCGGCACCGCCGCCAGCGCGCTAGTGCCCATCCTGCAGATCCGTCTCATGGACAATGCCGGCGAGGCGCAGATGTTGGCGGCCTCGCTCAACCACACCGCGCTCAACACCGCCAACGCCCTAGGCGCGGCGCTGGGTGGCGTGGTGATCGGCGCCGGGTTCTCCTATGCCGCCCCCGCGCTGGCCGGCGCCGGCCTGGCGGTGTTGGGTGTGTGCACCTGGGCGCTGGCCTATCGCCTGAAGCGGGCGGAAGACGCCAGGATGGCGTCGACAAGCGCCCAGCGCTAAAGGCGCGGTAGGGCAAAGGGGCGCATATCGATGCCCGGATCGCGGCCGGCGACGAGCGCGGTGACAATCTCGCCGGTGATAGGGCCGAGGGTGAGCCCGTGCATATTGTGCCCGGCGGCGACGATGACATTCGGCTGTCCGCGCACGGGGCTGATATAGGGCAGCCCGGTGGGGGTCATCGGGCGCGGGCCCGTCCATTCCCGCGAGACCGGGGCCGTGTCCAGACCAGTGATAAAGTGCGCGGCCTGTTCCCGCAGAAAATCCATGCGCTGGCGCTCGAAACGCTCCACGCGGAAACCGAAATCCATCAGCCCCACCACCCGGGCGCTGCCGCTCATCGGCACGATCAGCGTCTTGCGATGCAACCCCATGATGAGGCTGCGCGGCAGCGGATCCATCTCCACATGGAAGCTATAGCCGGTGCCCGGGGTGATAGCGGAGAAGCGCAGCCCTGGGATGCCGCGAAGCTGCCGGTTCAGCCAGGCGCCGGTGGAGACGACCGCCGTATCGAAGCCGATGGTCTCCACCCCGTCGCCGGTGCGGACGGTGGCGTGGGTGGACTCCAGCGAGAGCAGTTCGGTGTGGGGGGAGGATCGTCACCCCCATCTCGTTGAGGGCGGTGTGCAGCTCCGTGCAGAAGAGATCCGGATCGATATAGCGCTCGGTGGGGATGCGATAGCCGGCGGTGATCTCCTCGCCCAGCAGCGGCTCCTCCAGCTCGGCGCGGTTCAGAATCGGGCCAGGCTCCTCCAACCCGAGATGCCGGGCGCGCGCAACTTGGGCCTCGCGGAAGACACGCAGTGCTGCGGGATCGGAGTGCACATTGAGATAGCCCCAGCCGCCGCCAGCGAGGGAGATGCCATCGCGGTGAAAAGAGTCATAGGCGGCCATCGCCTGGCGCACCAGCTGATCCAGCGCGGCGGTATTGCGCTGTAGCCGCGACTCCGTGCAGTTGCGCAGGAATTGCAGGCCAAATACCGACAGCCGCGGCAGCGCCAACGGGGCGATGGTGAAGTAGTGGCGCTGCGAGAGCACGCCCTCGGCCAGCTGGGTGAGCAGCGCCGGCTCGGGCATGGGCAGCGCCTGCAGCGGGGTGATCTCCCCGGCATTGCCGCGGGCCGCGCCGGAGCCTATCCGGCCCCTATCGATGAGGGTGACCGCATGGCCGGCACGCGCCAGACTAAAGGCGGTACACAGCCCCACCAGCCCCGCTCCGGCGACGAGAACCTGCTGTGTTGCCATGATGAACCACCTTTCTGCCCGAGGATTTTGCGTGTGAAACTAATGCTACCGGCGGGGTCGGGGAGATGGCCACGATAGAATGGCGGGCTATGGCTATCACGATTTCTTCTGTCAACGTCAATGGCATCCGCGCCGCAGTAAAGCAGCGCTCCGAGGACAACCGCGGCATGCTCGCCTGGCTCGAGACCGCCGGGGTGGATGTGGTGCTCATGCAGGAGGTGCGCGCCGAGGACGCCCAGGCCCGCGCCGCCCTAGCCCCGGCCCTGGATTCGGGCTGGCATCTCGCCACCGCGCCGGCCGCCGCCAAGGGTCGCGCCGGGGTGGGGATTCTTTCCCGCTATGAGCTGGGCGATGTGCAGATCGGCATTCCCGGTTTCGAGGACTCGGGCCGCTTCATCGCCGCCACGCTTATCGACGCTCCCCTGGAGTCGCTGCGCGTCGGCTCTCTCTATCTGCCCTCCGGCGCGGCCGACACCGAGAAACAGGATGAGAAATACGCCTTCCTCGATTCCTTCGGCCCCCTGCTGGAGGAGCTGGCCACCACCCACCCGGACATGGTGATCGGCGGCGACTGGAATATCTGCCACCGCGCCCAGGATTTGAAGAATGACAAAGCCAATAAGAAGAAGTCCGGTTTCTTGCCGGACGAGCGGGCCTTTATGGACTCGGTCTTTGGCACCTTCCCCGATGGGGCAAGCCAGGTGGAGGCACATGGCAGCTTCGCCGGCGCGGTGAACTATTCCTCGGCAGCGCCGCTGCGGCAGCCCGCCACCGATCCCGCCTGGTTCGATGTGGCCCGCCGCCTCGAGGGCGATGTGGACGGCCCCTATACCTGGTGGACCTACCGCGGTAAGGCCTTCGACACCGACGCCGGGTGGCGCATCGACTATCAGGCGGCCACCGCCGCCATGCTGCAGCGCGCCGAGCGCTGCTGGGTGGATAAGGCCGATGCCTATAATCTGCGGTGGTCCGATCACTCGCCGCTGAATGTGCGCTACGCGGTGTAGTGGCGGGAGGTAGGCGTCGACAAGCCTAAGAGAGGCCTAAGAGGAGCCGGGTGCAGGCGGGGCGCGAGCGGGGGTTGTAGGATTATTAAACTATGGAAAACTCTAGCTCGACCACCCCACGACCAGAGAAGAAGCAACGCGTCCTATCCGGCATTCAGCCCACCGCAGACTCCTATCACCTCGGTAACTACCTCGGTGCCCTGAAGCAGTGGATTGATCTGCAGGATTCCTATGACGCCTTCTACTTCATCCCTGATCTGCACGCCATTACTGTTGAGCAGAATCCGAAGGAGTTGCGCGAGCGCACCATCAAGGGTGTCGCGCAGCTCTTGGCGCTGGGTATTGACCCGGAAAAGTCCACCCTCTTCGTGCAATCGCATGTGCCCGCCCACGCCGAGCTGAGCTGGGTGCTCACCTGCCTCACCGGCTTCGGCGAGGCCTCCCGCATGACCCAGTTCAAGGACAAGTCCGCCAAGCAGGGCCAAGACCGCACCAGTGCCGGTCTGTTTACCTATCCCATGCTCATGGCCGCCGATATCCTGCTCTATCGCCCCCAGCTGGTGCCGGTGGGCGAGGATCAGCGCCAGCACCTCGAGCTCACCCGCACCCTTGCGGAGCGCTTTAACTCCAAGTACAAGAAGACTTTCGTGGTGCCGGAGAGCTTCATCCCCGAGGGCGCGGCCAAGATCTACGATCTGCAGGAGCCCACCTCGAAGATGAGCAAGTCCGGCTCCAACCCCAAGGGCCTGATCAACCTGCTCGACGAGCCGAAGGTCTCCGCCAAGCGGATTAAGTCCGCCGTCACCGACAATGACGGCGAGATTCGTTATGACCGCGAGGCCAAGCCGGGCGTGTCCAACCTGCTCGTGATTCAGTCGGCATTGACCGGCACCAGCATCGAGGATCTGGTGAACGGTTATGCTGGACAGGGCTATGGCGCGCTCAAGACGGATACGGCCGCCGCGCTGGAGGAGTTCACCACCCCGCTCAAACAGCGCTTCGATAGCTTCTTGGCTGATCGCGGCGAGCTGGAAAATATCCTGGCCAAGGGAGCCGATAAGGCTTCTGAGATCGCCGAATCCACCTTGGACGATGTCTACGAGCGGGTGGGCTTTTTGGCAGGACAGCGTCGCTAAGCGAGACGCATAAAAGAGACTGAGGAGACACCATCTATGGCGGCACGCACTACCGCTAATCCCGCACGCACCGACGTGCACGGCATCGAGCGCACCAACGACGATAACGTCGGCGCCCTCGCCGCGTTCCGCGCCAAGCACGCGTGGTTCGATCACATCATGCGCATGCAGGAGCGCTATTCCTCGATGGGTGGCAATCAATACGCCGCCGGCATCACCTACTTTTCGGTGCTGTCGATTTTCCCCATTCTCATGCTGCTATTCGCCGCCCTCGGCTTCGTGCTCGCCGGCAATCCGCAGCTTCTCGGCGAGGTGCACCAGCGCATCACCGAATCGGTGGACGGCTCCATGTCTGAGACCCTCACCGAAATCCTGGACACCGCCGTGAAACAGCGCGGCTCGGTGGCGGGAATCGGTGCCCTCACCGCCCTGTGGTCCGGTCTGGGCTGGATGCACAACCTGCGCTATGGCGTGTCCAAGATGTGGAAGCTCAACCCAGTGGGTGGCAACTTCTTGGTGAATAAGCTGCGCGACTTCGTCGGCCTGATCACCCTGCTGCTGGCCTTGGTGCTTGCCTTCGGCGTGACCGCCGTGGGCGCCTCGGGCCTGACCGCCACGCTGCTGGAACGAGTGGGCTTGAGCGGTATTCCTGGCATCAGCTACATCACCTATGTGGTGGCGGTGGTCGTCGGTGTGCTGGCGAACTACCTCGTGTTCTTCTGGTTGGTGAAGTTCATGCCGCGCACCACGACCCCGCTGAAATCCTGCGCGAAGGCCGCTCTTTTGGGCGCAATTGGATTCGAAATCCTGAAGCAGTTCGGTTCCTTGTTCTTCTCCAATGCGCTGTCCAACCCGGCCGGTGCCACCTTCGGGCCGATTATCGGTGTGATGGCCCTGCTCTACTTCGTCTGGCGTATCCTGCTGTATTCCTCCGCGTGGGCGGCCACCACCGAGGAATCTCTGCAGCTGGTGGACTATGACGTGCCAGAGCCGGCCGTGATCCGCGTGCGCCGCGAAGTGCGCACGCAGAGCGCCGCCTCCTCGACCGCCGCTATTATCGGCGCGGGCGCCGTGGCCGGCGGTCTGCTCGCCGCGATCTTCGGCGGCAAATAGATTCTCCAGCCTCTCGGGCCTCGTTCACCCAGCGTGGACGGGGCCCTCTTTCTGTGATGGGCGGACTGTGCTGCTTCTCAGTCTTTGCTAAGCTGCCAGTGGTCTGCTCAGCGAGACGGATGGAGAGCACACCCAGGTGGCCGCACTAACCTCACCGAATCCCGCGGCGGAGGATGAATTCGGCATTGAACGCGCCGATTCCGTCCCGCCGCGGTTGTGTGCTGCGCGCCGCGCCGCGTGGCCGTGGTTCGACCACACCATGCGCATGATCGAGCGCTATATTCGCTGCGGCGGCTGGCAATACGGTGCCGCCATCACCTACTTCTCGGTGATGTCCATCGTCCCGCTGCTCATGCTCGTCTTTGCCGCCGCCGGCTTCGTGCTCAATAGCCAGCCGCGGCTCATCGACGGCATCGATAGCTTCCTCCGCGAATACTTAGGCGGCGACGCCGCTGCTCCTTTCATGTCCCTCATCATGGAGGCCATGGACCAGCGCAATATGGTGCTGGGAGTGGGTGCCTTCACGGCGCTGTGGACGGGCACGAACTGGATGGTGAACCTGCGCTTCGGCACCAGCGCGGTGTGGCTGGCGGATGCCCGCGGCCCCAATTTCCTCATCTCTAGGCTGCGTGACCTGGTGGAGCTCATCGGCCTCATGGTGGTGCTGCTCATCGCCTTTAGTGTCACCACCGTGCAGACGAGCGCGGTGGCGGACCGCATTGTCGCCTATCTCCGACTGACTCATGTGCCTGGGGTTGGCGTGGGGTTGAGTCTGGCGGCGCTGGCCGTGGCGGTGCTGGCGAATATCATCGCTCTGGCGTGGATTATGAAGGCCGTGCCCACCGTGGCTGTGCCGTGGTCGCTGGTGTGGCAGCCGGCGCTGGTGGGTGCGGTGATCCTGGAGCTATTCAAACGCGCCGCCAGTGCCATCGCCATCTTTTTCTTCAACTATCCGGCGGGGGTGGTATTCGGCCCCGTGATCGCGCTCATGGTGCTGCTCTTTATCGTCTGGCAGATCGTGTTGCTGTGCACCGCGTGGTCGGCCACCAGCGATGGTGCCCGCCAACTCGTGGAGCTTGAGGTGCCCCAACCCGCCGTGCTGCACATGGTGGGGGTGCGTGTCCGCCGCGCCCCGATCGCCACCGTGTTCGCACTCCTGTGCGCCGGAGCCGCCGCAGTGGCCGTGGGTGTCCGGTGGCTGCGCTACTCTAGAACTGACGATCGTGCCAAAGGAGAACACTAGTGAATTACCAGCACATTGTGGCCGAGCCAGTGGTGGACATTTACCGTTTGCTGGACCTCGATCATGACGGGGAGCGAGCCCTCGTGCGGCTGTGCACCATCGACGCCGAACTAGAGCTGGAGGGGCTGGCGGAAGAACAATCACCGCGGCGCGAGGTGCGCATCCTCATGGAAATCATGGATGATGCCGACACGCAGCGGGAATATGACGAGAAGGCGCTCGGCCAGCCGTGTAGCTGGGCTGAGCTCGACACCCTCGCCAAGCTCGGCGAGCTGCCCGATGATCTCGGCACCCGTACCCACTTCGGCTCGCAGGCAGCGATGCCGCCGCAGCCCGGGCCGGGAGTCACCACGGCAGGGCCTGCTGGGGTGCCGGGGATGCCGAATATGTCTTCCCCCACCTACGGGGTCGCGCCGCAGAGCCCGCAGCAGCCTGTCCCCGCGCAGGGATATAGCACCGGCGGCCCCGAAGAGCGCCGGCCAGGGCAAGGAACGCGCTTTATCCTAGGAGTCGGCGACTGGTTTGTCGCCCAGTTGTGCGCGCAGGCGATACTAGGGGTCTTAGGCTATCCCGACTCGGATACCCTGGTGAGCGTCCTCATTACCCTCGTGGTCATGCTGGTCTATGTGTGCGGCTCCGAAACCCTCCTCGGCGGCACCCCGTTGAAACTCGCCGCCGGATACCGCACGAAGGATGTGCGCACCGGGAAGAATCTCTCGCTGGGGCAGTCGTTGCGGCGTTCCTGGTGGAAGTTCTTCGCCTGCTTCTCGGGCGGCCAGGTGATATCGATCGTCGCCGGCGCCTACTACAAATACACCATCACCGAGCAGCGAGGATATGTGGGTAAGCACGACGAGTTCGTGCACGGCGAGGTCGTGCGCAAGCGCTTCGTGGAGGATAACTAGCGCCGGCGGCGGGGGCGCAGACGCACCCGACGGCGCCGCCGCGAGCGCACCCCAGCCACGCCGACCACTCCAGCGAGAATAAGACCGAGGAGAAACGCCGCCACCAAGGCGACGTCCGCACCCCGTGATGGGGCGGCAGGTTCCGGCTCCGCCGCAGCGGCGTCCTCGCTGGTAGTGCTGGTGGCTGAGGGGGTGCTTTCCTCCGTGGGGCTGGTCGCGGCCAGAGCGGCCACCGTGCCGACCGGCTCGGCAGCGGGTGGGGTGTCGGCTGCGGCGTCGATGAGATCATCGGCCATCTGCCAGGCGCGCCTCTCTGGGGTGATGGTGGCATCCAAGATCACCGCGGCGAGGCGGCGCCCATTGACCTCCCGCGCGCCCACGAAGGTGTGGTTGGCGTCATCGGTATAGCCGGTCTTGCCGCCGAGGGAGTCCTCATGCTTGGACAGCAGCTGATTATCGTTCCACACCTCGAATCCCTCGTAGTCGCCCCAGCCGGGAAAATCGATGGAGCGCGTGCGTACGATCTCCGCGAATACCGGATTGGCCCACGCCTGCTTATAAATGAGCGCCAAATCAAAGGCCGTGGTGGACATGCCCGGGCCATCCAGGCCGCTATAGGAAGCGGCGCGCGTATTGCGTGCCCCCACCTGCTGGGCGAGGGCATTGACCTTCTCGAGTGCGATGCGATCGCCGCCGAGCTCCTGGGCGAGAGCGTGGGCGGCATCGTTGCCGCTGGCCATGAGCAGGCCACTGATGAGCTGCCGGTTGGTGTACACCCCATCGGGGCCGATACCCACCGCCGAGCCCTCGATACCGGCCGATTCCGCCGAGACGGTCACCTTCTTATCCAGATCGAGATTGGTGATGCTCACCAGCGCCAGTAAGGCTTTGATCACCGAGGCCGGGCGGTAGCGGCCGTGCGGATCCTTCGCGGCACTCACTTCGCCGGAGTCAAGATCGAACACAATCCAGCTCGAGGCGGTATTGCCGTCGGGCACAGTGAAGCCCTCGGCGGCGATGACACCGCACTCGTTGAGCTTCGGCCCGCCAGCATTGATTGCCGGCACCGGTAGCGGCGCCGGGGAGCTCTGCCCCGGTTTCGGTTCCTCCGAGGTATCCACCGGCGGCGGTGGGGTAGTGGCGTGCGGGCAATCATCCGTATTCGGCGAGGTGGTTCGCTGCGTCGTCTCTGAGGTGGAGGGAGTGGTCTCCTCCTGCGCCCAGGACACGGGCACGCCGGTGGTGCATAAAGAGAGCGCGAGAAGACAGGCGGGGAGGCGTCGATAAGCGCGGGAAAAATGTTCAGCCATGATAGGCCGATAGTCTATTGCACGAGGCCACCCATGAGGTGGGAGGCGGCGACGCTGGTGTCACCCTAGAATGTGACCATGATCAACCCCACGTCCTCTCCTCTTCCACCGCCGCCGCGTGAGATCGTGCAGCAGCTGCCGAAAGTATCCCTTCACGATCACCTCGATGGCGGTTTAAGCCCCGATCTCATGGTGAGTCTCGCCGCCGAGCAGGGCTATGAGCTGCCGGAACCCACACCAGAGGCGCTGGCGCAGTGGTTTGAGCAGAAGGCCAATGCGGGCAGTCTCGCGGGCTATCTCGAGTGTTTTGCCCACACCGTGGCCCTGATGCAAGACGCCGCCTCCATCACCGCCGTGGCCAAGGACGCCGTGTTTCAGCTGGCCGCCGACAATTGCGTATACGCGGAGCTGCGCTTCGCCCCGGAGCTGCACACGCAGAAGGGGTTGAGCATGCAGGAGGTGGTGGACGCCGCCATCACCGGGATCAAGACGGCCACCGTCATGCTCGACGAATGCGGCGTGAGCATTGTGGTGCGGCTGATCCTCTGCGGCATGCGCCAGCAGAACAACGTGCTGGAGGTGGCGCAGCTGACCGTGGACAACTATCACCCGGGCTCGGTCGAAGGCATGGTGGTGGGCTTCGATCTTGCCGGCCCGGAGGATGGTTTTCCGGCCTCGCGCTTCCGCGAGGCCTTCGAGCTGCTGCGCCGTCACTTTGTGCCCGTGACCATTCACGCCGGCGAGGCCGCCGGGGTGGAGTCCATCCGCGAGGCCCTGGAGCTGGGGGCGCGTCGTATCGGCCACGGGGTGCGGCTGATGGATGTGCTGCCCGGGGATGAGGAACTCACCACCGATCCCGTTGCGCGCTATATCTACGACAACGAAATCTGCCTCGAGCTCTGCCCCCACTCGAACTACCAGACGGGCGCGGTCGCCCACGGCCAGGTGCATCCCTTCGCCGAATTATTCAACCGCGGCTTCGCCTGCGCCATCAACACCGATAACCGGCTGGTCTCGGGTGTCACCCAGACCGATGAGATGATGTATCTGGTCGAGGAGTGCGGCCTGAGCTTCGAGGATCTGCGCGATATCACCCTGATCTCCATGGAGGCCGCCTTCATGCAGCGGGAGGTGCGCGATGTGATCCTCGTGGACTATATCGATCCGCGCATGAACGAGGCGCGGGAGGCCTATGCCGCATGGCTTGCCCGCGCCGGCGCGGGCAGCGCTGAGGGTGAGACCACCGGCGCAGGCGAGGAGGGCGTTCTGCCCGTCTCCACACCGGATGTGGAGGAGGGGCACTCCTATGGCGAGGGCGAGGCCATGCCGCTGCTGGTGGTGGAACAGCTCAGGGTCACGCCCTTCTGGGGCGATATGAACCAGGAGCTGGCTGGGCTTACTCCAGAACGGGTGGAGGATATTGAGGAGCGCGTCGATATGCTGGCGCGCACCTACCTAGTGACCCACCACGTGGCGCTGGATGGGGTGCACCGCGCGCGGCTGTGGCTGCTGCTGCGCGATAGCCTCGCGATGCTCGATGAGCTCTCCCACGTGGCGGGCCGCCCCATCAAGGCCGTGCACGATATCCTGCCGATCTTTCGCCCCGATGCCGAGGATGAGCGCAGCCGCTATGGCGGCTACCGGGTAGATGCCAGCGAGCTCGCCGCGCTCATCGGGGAGGATGTGCAGGGCGCAGATACCGCCGCCAGTGAGGAGGAGGACATGGATGAGCCCACCGTGTCGGAGCCGCCGCAGGGGGTGCAGCCCTGGGCGCGCGGTGTCGATCACGATGGGCAGATTGGGTGGCGCCGCGTCTAGCGGCTAGGGCATCAGCGCCGCGAGCGCTGGCGCCACGGGGCTAGAACTTGCTGAAGCGCTGGGTGAGAGTCTCGGTGAGGGCCTTCCAGCCTTCGGCCTCCTTGCTAAAGGGCGCATCCGGCACATAGTTGGAGGCGCCGCCAAGCATATAGGCGATGTAGTCCTGCAGGCTGGGGCGGGCCAGCAGGATGGAGTTGAGCGAGTCATCGGCGGCCCAGTCGGCGGCATCGGCCAGCAGCTCATAGGCGCGGCGCATCTGCTCGGTATCCACTTCCTTAGGCCCCTTGCGGATATCGTCCTCGAGCCCGGCGAAGGAATAGGAGTTGTCCTCGTGCACGGTGACATCGAGGGTGCCGCCATTGACCTCCGTCATCACGGTCTCCCAGGTGGAGAGCTTGGCGAGGTCATGATCGCCGTGCTCGGCCAGCCAGCGGGGCATGGTCTTGCGGTTATTGAAGGTGAAGATCTCGCCGTATTTACCCAGGAACACCGGCCGGCCTTCCACATAGGTGCGCAGCGTATAGAGGGTGCGGCCTTCAATGCTGATTTTCACCGGATCGATACCGGCGGCAGCCCACACGGTGCTGTCATAGGGATCAGCGGCCTCGGCCTCTTCCTTGCGCTTGGCCTCGGCGGCGGCCTTTTCCTCCGCAATGCGCTCCTGGGAGGCGGCGATAGCGGTCTCGGCCTCGGCCACGGCGGCGTCATCGACCTCGGGGGTGAATACGTGGCCGTCGAGGGCGTCCACCACATCATTCCAGCTGTTGAGCACCACGCGGCCCACGCCGGTCCATTCCTCTGCGCCCTGCTCGCCGATGTAATGATCCGAGCCGCGATCCAGATTGTCCAGCACAGAGTGCCCGGAGAAGAAGGAGGTCACCGTCACATCGGCGAGGACCTCGCCCAGCGAGCGCGCCACCCGCAGGGCGCGGGCAGTGCCCGAGACGGCGTTGTGGCTGGGGCGCTCGGCGAGCAGCGCGGGCACACCCACCACATCGGCGTAGCCGGAATCGTCCGGCACCACGCGGGCCTCCGGTTTGGATTGGAAATTCGACCAGCGCGGGTGATTCGACAGATCGTGGTGCGGATGCGCCGAGATATAGGCGAGGAGCTCGGCGGGGGAGTGGAAGAAGAAGACATTGTCGTCATCTCCCAAAAACGCCTGCCAGACGCTGCCGTGTTCGCGGTAGGCCGGCGCCCACAGGGTGTAGAAGTCCCCTTCTGTGAGCGCAATCTTTATAGGAATAATCGTCTGTTGTGCCTCGGAGGAGGAAGAAGTCATGCGCTAAAGCCTAGTCGAGCCTTAGTAGGTGGGGCGATAGAACCCTAGAAACCCCATCCCCATGTTGGTGGTGCGCACCGGATTCTTCTGCACCGGGTCGCCGGCCTCGATCATCATGCCCTCGCCGGCGTACATGGCCACATGCCCATCCCACACCACGAGATCGCCCAGCTGCAGCTCATCGGCGCTGACCTGCCGGCCCACCGCCTGCTCGTGCGCCATCCGCGGCAGCTCCACCCCGGCCTGGGCATAGGACCATTGCACCAGCCCGGAACAATCAAAACCATCCGGGGTGGTGCCGCCCCACACATAGGGCGTACCCAGCTGGGATTCCGCGGCCGCCACGGCACGCGCTCCCGCGGTGCTTGTCGACGCCGTCCCGCTGCCCGCACCACCCGCCGCAGAGTCGGGCGCCTGGTCCAGATCGAGCGGGCTGCGCTGCGCGATATGCTCCAGCTGGGCGGTGGGCTGTGCCAGCTCCGCCTCGAGCTGCTGGGTGCGCTGCCCCGCCGCCGCGAGGGTGGCGGGGGAGAGCGCCGCGAGCGCCTGGGCGGCGGCGAGGTGCTGTGCCGGATGGGGGCTGAGCATTTGGGGCGCCAGCCGGGTGACGTCTGCGAGATAGTGCTGGGCCAGCTGCACGAGATCGGTGCTGGCGCGGGCAATGATCGGCTGGGCAATGGCCATGATCTGCTGCATTTCCGCCTTTTCCGCATCCAGGGCGCCGGCGGCGTGGGTGAGGCGGTGGGCCGCGGCGCCGAACATGGGGGCCAGACGCTGTGCGGCGGAAATATCCGTCACCCCGCCGAATGCGCGGGGCAGGGTAGCGGTGGGCACAAGGGCGGCGAGCTGGGTGAGTACCGGAAACATGAGCCTTAGACCTGCCTGTTCAGGGATGCGGCGAGGTCGGCGTCGACAAGCTCAATCGAATGAAGATGCCCGGCTGTGTCCTGGGCGCGCTGTTCGCAGCAGCGGGCGAGCTGCTGGCTGCGCTGCCCAGTGGCGGCCGTGGCGCGGGCGAGGGCGGCGGCGAAACGCTCCATCCCAGGTGTTGGGGCCAGCGCCGGTGGTGCTGCTGGGGTGGTGGCGGCTGCCGCGGCGAGGAGATCGCGCAGCAGGGAGCGGGCATAGCTGGGGGTGCATATGAGGTCAGTCATGCTCATTAAGACGTTGCGCACACCCGTGATGGTTCCCCTCGTCGGCGACACGGGGCACTGTTCTATTCTGGAACGTATGGAGACCAAGGTTATTGACCACCCGCTCGTCGCAGCCCGACTGACCATCATGCGGGATAAGCGCAGCAACAACGCCACCTTCCGCGCCGCGCTCCGCGATCTCGGAGCAATGCTCATCTACGAAGCCTGCCGCGAGGTGCCGGTAGAAACCTTCGACTGCCACACCCCAGTGGCCGTGGCCGAGGGAGTGCGCCTGGAAAACCCGCCGATCATCGTGCCCGTCATCCGCGCCGGGCTGGGCATGATCGATCCGGCCCTGTCCATGATCCCCGACGCCCAGGTGGGCTTCATCGGCTTGGCCCGGGATGAAGAGACCCACGAGCCGGTGCCCTATCTGGAGGCACTGCCCGAGGATCTCACCGACCAGCCGGTGTTCGTGGTGGATCCCATGCTCGCCACCGGTGGGTCGCTGCTGCACGCCATCCGGCTGCTGCACGCCCGCGGCGCCACCGATATCACCGCCGTGTGCATGGTCTCGGCGCAGCCCGGGGTGCAGGCGCTCGCCGATTCCGGACTGCCCGTGCGGCTGGTCACCGCCACCATCGATCCCGAGCTGAACGAGGACGCCTATATCGTCCCCGGTTTGGGTGACGCCGGCGATCGCCTCTACGGTCCGCGCAACATCGACCTCTAAAAATCCGCCCACCCCATGGTGGTGCTCCTCACTCTCGTGGGGAATGCACACCATGGTGTGCAGACTCTGCCCGCTTGCGTAGGCAGAGTCTTTTTGATGGCTGATGACGATAACGTAATTTACTGGCCGAGCTACGCTGTGGCGCTCGGCCAGCGGGTGCGCACATTGCGCGCCATGCGCGATATCAGCCAAGAACGCCTCGCCGAGCTCGCCGGGGTGCACCGCAACGCGGTGGTCGGGCTCGAACGCGGGGTGTCCTCCCGAAATAGCAGCGCCAATCCGCAGCTCGCCACCGTCTATCGCATCGCCCGTGCCCTCCACGTGCCCCTCGCAGTGCTGCTTCCCGACGCCACCACCCCGCCCCGCCGGCTCTGCCGGGCCACCGAGTCCCTGCCCAGCGAGGTGGATGTGGTGTGGCCGCGCGAGCCGGAGGACGTGCTGCCCTTCGATGGCTCGCACGTGATCATTGACGGCGATGATCCTCGCTTTGTGGATGAGTTCCACCCGCTCTATGTTCTCCGGCAGCGGGCGCGGCTGCAGCTCAAGGCGCGAGAGGATGCTGTAGACGACGCGGATGCTGTGGATGCTGCCGAGACCGCGGCGACTGCGGATGCTGCCGAGCCCGCCGAGACCCCAGAGACCGCCGAGCTAGAGGCGTCCGAGTAGCTCCCGCAGCTCGCCGACGATGCGGGTGAGCAGCGCCTCCGAGTGCTCCGCTGAGTCGGTCCCAGAGACGTGGATATAGATTTTGGCTTTGCTCTCCGTGCCAGAGGTGCGGGCCAGAATGCGCACGCGCCCGGCCTCGCCGCTGCCGCTCCAGCCGATGATTTGATCGTCGAGAAGCGGCAGGGGACGGAGGGGAATGCCGGCCAGTTCCTGCGGCGGCGTGGCGGCGGCTTCCTCCAACAGGGTCTGCGGATCGGAGGTGCGGATGATGACTTTGCGGCTGGCATAGTAGCCATGGCGTTTATGCAGCGTCATCAGCTCCTGCTCGAGGGAGGAGCCGTGCATATTCAGCTCGGCCGCCCAGGCACAGGTAATCAGCGCGGTGGCCAGCCCATCCTTGTCCGGAACCCGCGCCGGATCGACGCAAAAACCTTGAGCTTCCTCATAGGCGAAGGCGAGCTGGCCGGGGCGATCGTCCGCGGTTTGGGTCATGTTCTTAAAACCGGTGGCGGATTCCTGATAATCCCAGCCCCGCGCGGCGGCCAGAGACTTCAAGAGATGCGAGGACACGCGGGTGGTGGCCACCACCGGCGCCGGCGCGCCCGCAGGAGCGTTGGCGACCAGCCGGGTAGCCAGCAGCGGACCCAACTCGTCGGCGCTGAGCATGCGGTGGCTGCCGGCGGCGGTCTTGATGCCGATGCCGCAGCGATCCCCGTCCGGGTCGAGGGCAATGATGAGATCGGCGTCGTGGTGGGCGGCGAGCTCCAGCACCTGCTCGACCGCGCTGGGTTCCTCCGGATCAGGGAAGGCGAGGGTGGGGAAGGTGGGGTCGGGATGCTGCTGGCTCAGCACCGGATAGCACAGCGCGAACCCCGCTGACTGCAGGCATTGGTGCAAAACACGGCCGGTCACCCCATGCATCGCGGTGTAGACCACCGTCAGTCCGGCGCGCTCGGTGGCCACGCGCAGTCGATCATCCGCGCCGGGATCCACTAGGTCCACCACATAGTCCACATAGCGGCGCAGTTGATCCTGGGTGGGGCGCACATGCACCCGCGGGATCTCGGGTGCCGGCGGCATCTCCTCCATCAACGCGGTGATCTCCGCCGCCCTGTCGGTAGACAGCAGCCGCCCGTCGCGGGTGTAGAGCTTGCAGCCATTGTCCACGGCCGGATTGTGGGAGGCGGTGATCTGGATGCCGCCATCGAAGCAGCGCGTGTGTATTAAAAAGGGGATGAGCGGGGTGGGGGTGGGTTGGGGCAGCAGTGTCACTTCGAAGCCGGCCCCAGCGCACACCTCGGCGGCGGCCTGGGCGAAGGCGGAGGAGCCATAGCGGGTATCCCAGCCCACCACCACGCGAATGGGGGCGTCGGTGGCGTGGAGCAGCCGGCCGATCCCTGGTTCTTCGGAGGGGGAGTCGCCCGCGAAACGGCTGGGCAGGGTGGTGCGCTGCGTGGTGTGGCTGGGCAGCCAGGCGGCGAAGGCCGCGGCCAAGCGGGTGATGAGAGTGATGTTCATCTGCCGTGGTCCTGGCCCGACGGGGGCGCGGAAGCCGGTGGTGCCATAGACCAAAGGGGCAGCGGAGTGGGGCTCGGAGGGGCGGGATTCCACGACTGACTATCCTTTAGCTGCTTGCGGAAAGGGTCCTGTGTTGAGCCTAGCGTTATTACCCCACGTTCTGGTACGGCAAAGCCGCTAGTGTGTAATGGAAGATAGAGTTCAAGGATTATTTGTTGCCACGAGGAGGGACGAAGTCGCGTGAGCGATGTGTGGAGTCATGTTCAGGGCTGGATCGAAGAGCACCATGATGTGGTGCTCAGCTGGCGCCGTCATCTCCACAGCCACCCGGAGTTATCGCACCGCGAGTACGAGACCACCGATTTTCTCGAGCAGGTGCTGCGCTCCTATGGATTAGAGCCGGTGCGTTTCCCCGATACGGGGCTGCGGGTGGATCTCGGCCCAGACACCGGCGAGAAGCTGGCCTTCCGCGCCGATATCGATGCCCTGCCCATTACCGAGATCACGGGCCTCGATTTCGCCTCCGAGAAACAGGGCTATATGCACGCCTGCGGCCACGATGTGCACACCACCATCGCCTTGGCCACGGCCTGCGCCTTAAGCAGCTTCGACCTCAACCTCGGGGTGCGTTTTATTTTCCAGCCCGCCGAGGAGGTACTAGAAGGCGGCGCCCCCGAGGTGATCTCCTATGGTGCCCTCGAGGGAGTGGGCAGCATCTACGCCCTGCACGTCGAACCGAAACTGAAGGTGGGCAAGGTAGGGGTGCGCACCGGGGCGATCACCTCGGCGGCCGATAGCCTCACCATCACGGTCTCCGGGCACGGCGGGCACTCGGCGCGCCCGCACCTGACCGAGGATGTGGTCTACGCCCTGGGGGCGCTCGTCACCCAACTGCCGGGGCTCTTGTCGCGCCGGGTTGATCCGCGCTCCGGCACGGTGCTGGCCTTCGGCTCGGTCAAGGCGGGTTTCGCCGCCAACGCTCTGCCCCAGCACGGGGTGCTCTTGGGCACGGTGCGCACCGCCGATATTCGGGTCTGGCGCATCATGCAGCCGCTCATGGAAGAGCTGATTCAACAGGTGGTGGCGCCCACCGGCTGCGAGGCGCAGGTGCGCTATGTGCGCGGGGTTCCGCCCGTGGTCAACGATGATGTGGCCACGGCGGTGCTTGCCGACGCCGCCACGAGCGTGGATCCACACGCGGTAGTGGAAGCCCCCCAATCCTCCGGTGGCGAGGATTTCTCTTGGTATCTCGAGCACGTGCCCGGCTCCATGGCGCGGCTGGGCTGCTGGGATGGCACCGGCACCCCGGGAGATTTGCACCAGGGCGATCTGGTGGTGGACGAGCGCGCCATCTCGGTGGGCATCCGCCTCTTCGCCGCGATCCTGAAACGCTACCTCGCCACCGATACTGGGGCCAGTAACCCTGAGATTCCTTAAGGTTTCGTTAGACTGAAGCCACCCATAGTTTCACAATCGTCTGCACGGAGGAATCTTGTCTAAGCGCATTGTCATTATCGGCGGCGGCCCCGCCGGCTACGAAGCCGCTCTCGCCGGCACCAAATACGGTGCCGAGATCACGCTCATCGAGGATCAAGGAGCCGGCGGCTCCGCGGTGCTCTTCGACTGTGTGCCCTCGAAGTCCTTTATTTCCACCACCAGCGTCAAAACGGACCTGCGCCGTGCCGACGACATGAAGCTGGTGGATACCGGCGATACCGTGCTCTTTTCTCTCGGCGCCGCCAATGAGCGTGTGCTGGATCTGGCGAAGGCCCAGTCCCATGACATCCGCACCCAGCTCGAGCGCGCCGGGGTGCGCGTGATCAACGGCCGCGCCGAGTTCGACGATAGCGCCCCCAAGCAGGCCACCCACTTCGTGAAGGTGCACACCGCCGACGGCGAGGAGGAAGTGCTCGAGAGCGATCTCGTGCTCATCGCCACCGGCGCCTCCCCGCGGGTGCTGCCCGGTGCCGTGCCGGATGGAGAGCGCATCCTGGACTGGCGCCAAATCTATGACCTAAAAGAACTTCCCGAGCACCTCATCGTGGTCGGCTCCGGTGTGACCGGTGCGGAGTTCGTCTCGGCCTTCGCCGAGATGGGCGTGCAGGTGACGATGGTGGCCTCCCGCGACCGCATTCTGCCCCACGATGACGCCGACGCCGCCGATACCCTCGAGGACGTGCTCGCAGAGCGCGGCGTGCAGCTGGAAAAGCACGCCCGCGTCGATAGCGTGACCAATACCGGCGAGGGCGTTGTCGTGCGCACCTCTGATGGACGCGAAATCGAGGGCTCGCACGCCCTGATGACCGTCGGTTCCGTGCCCAATACCAAGGATCTCGGCTTGGACCGTGTCGGTGTTGAGGTGGCCCGCTCCGGCCACATCATGGTCGATCGTGTCTCCCGTACCTCCGTCACCGGTATTTATGCCGCCGGCGACTGCACCGACCTCTTCCCGCTGGCCTCCGTGGCCGCTATGCAGGGGCGCATCGCCATGTATCACGCCCTCGGCGAGGGCGTGAACCCGATTCGCTTGAAGACGGTCGCCAGTGCAGTGTTCACCCGCCCGGAGATCGCCGCCGTGGGCATCACCCAGGCGCAGCTCGAGTCCGGCGAGGTGGCCGCCCGCCAGATCAAGCTGCCGCTGTCGACCAACCCGCGCGCCAAGATGCGCGCCCTGCGCTATGGCTTCGTCAAGATCTTCTGCCGGAAGAACTCCGGCCTAGTCATCGGCGGCGTGGTGGTGGCCCCCACCGCCTCCGAGCTGATCCTGCCCATCGCGCTCGCCGTGAACCACAACCTCACGGTGTCCGATCTGGCTGATACCTTCTCCGTGTATCCGACGCTGTCGGGCTCTATCACCGAGGCTGCCCGCCAGCTGGTGCAGCACGACGATCTGGAGTAACACGCCCGCAGGCCGTGATCGAACCCCGAGATTCCCAGCGTATCTCGGGGTTTCTTGCGTTCCGGGGCGCTAGGCGTAGGGGAAACGGGCCGACTGGGAGAGATCAATCTCCACGCGAGAGCGGGCATAGGGGAAGGCCCGCTGATTGCATTCGGGCCGCGAGCAGCTCCGGCAGCCAGGACCGATAGGGGTGGCCGCGTCCGGGGAGAGATTCAACCCGTGGGAGTACACCAAGCGATCCGCGTGGGTGATATCGCAGCCCAGGCCAATGGCGAACTGGGCGGGGTGGTGGCTAAAGCTCGTCGCCCGGCGGGTAATGGTGCGCGCGATCCACAGGTAGGTGCGACCATCCGGCATGGCCGCGACCTGGCGGACGATGGTCTCGGGGGTGTCGAAGGCGCGGTGGATGACCCAGAGCGGGCAGCTGCCGCCGCTGTGCGAGAAGTGAAACGAGGTTGCGGATTGGCGCTTGGAAATATTGCCTGCTCGATCGGTGCGAATAAAGAAGAAGGGCACCCCGTGCGCGCCGGGGCGTTGCAGGGTGGATAGACGGTGGCAGGTGGCCTCGAAGGAGGTGCCAAAGCGGACCCCGAGGGCCTCGATGTCATAGTTGAGCTGCTCGGCCTGGGCGAGGAACTCTCCATAGGGCAGGGTGACGGCAGAGGCGAAGTACTGGGCCAAGCCCAGCCGGGCCACGTCGCGGGTGCTCTCTGGCAGGGTGTCGGCGATGCGGCCAAAGAGCGGATCCAGCACGATGAGCCCATATTGCAGAGCCATTTCGAAACAGAGCTGCGCAGCGGAGAGATCACTGCGCAGGTGTAATTCCCGATGGGCGCTGAGCTGCCGCTTGGGGCCCACGTGATGATGATTAAAACGGACGCTGATCCCCGCGTCCGCGGCGAGGCGTTTGGCCAGGTTCATGCTCCGCAGCGAGCCCGATCCGAGGCTCCCGGCGAGAGATTCGGCCTCTTCCTCGATAGCGGGGAAGTGGTTGTGGTGGGCATAAAAGAGATCGCGCACAGTCTCGTAGGGGTTCGAGGCGCTGTCATCCTCATCCCGCGGGGCGCGCAGTAGCGCGGTGGTGAACTCCGGATGGTGGGTGGCGATCTCGTAGAGCTCATTATCGCTGACCGCGATGTCGGGGGCATGCGCGATGCGCTCTTTGAGCCCGTCGATATGGCGATAGGCGCTATCGGTGGAGAAGTAGTCCACACCCACGGAGAAGTGCTGTGCCAGCGAGATCAGCAGCGGCGCGGTGAGCGGGCGTTTGTCGTTTTCTAATTGGTTGAGATAGCTGGTGGAGATCCCGAGCAGCCGTGCCATCTGCGCCTGGGTGAGATGACGGGCGGAACGCAGCGCCCGAATCCGTACCCCCGCAAAAAGTTTATCCATGACTACCTGCCTCGCTATGTATGCACCTAACAGGAAATTTTACAGAGTTTACAAAACAGCCGAGGTAAGTCTGCAAAAATATTCACCTTTTACTGTGACCTGAGAAACATTTTTCGCCCTAGCGTTAGCGGTACCCCATACGGCACGACCCCTCAGGGAGAAGTGACATGAAGATCCATGATGTGCGGACCTACCGCTCCGCTGAAGAATTTCCGCGAGACGAGCATCTCGCGGCCAAGATCGCGGCGCTCGCCACGGACCCCGTGGCCATCGAGGCAGACGTTGAGGAGATGATCATCAACCGCCTCATCGACAACGCGGCCGTGAGCGCGGCCTCCGTGGGCCGCCGCCCCGTCACCGTGGCTCGCCGCCAGGCCGAGGCGCATGCCGTCACCACCGGCGGCGCCCAGGTATTCGGCATCCCCGGCTCCTATAGCGCCGAGTGGGCCGCGTGGGCCAATGGCGTGGCGGTGCGCGAGCTCGACTTCCACGACACCTTCCTTGCCGCCGAGTATTCCCACCCCGGCGATAATATTCCCGCCCTCGTTGCCGTCGCCCAGCACACGGGCCGCTCGGGCGCGGAGCTCATTGCCGGTATTGCCACCGCCTATGAGGTGCAGGTGGACCTCGTCAAAGGCATCTGCCTGCATGAGCACAAGATCGACCACGTCGCCCACCTCGGCCCGTCCGTGGCTGCCGGGCTGGGCACGCTGCTCGGCTTGGACGAGGAGACCATCTACCAGGCGATCGGGCAGGCCCTGCACACCACCACGGCCACCCGCCAATCGCGCAAGGGGCTCATCTCCTCCTGGAAGGCCTTCGCCCCGGCCTTCGCCGGCAAGATGGCCGTCGAAGCGGTGGATCGGGCGATGCGCGGCGAGGGCGCCCCGGCACCCATTTGGGAGGGCGAGGATGGCGTGATCGCCTGGCTGCTCTCCGGGCCGGAGCACACCTACCAGGTGCCGCTGCCGGAGAAGGGCGAGCCGAAGCGGGCCATTCTCGATACCTTCACCAAGGAGCACTCCGCCGAGTATCAGTCCCAGGCGCCCATTGATCTGGCGCGCCGGATGCGCGAGCGCATCGCCGATCTCTCCGAGATCGAGTCCATTGTGCTGCACACCAGCCATCACACCCACTATGTGATCGGCTCAGGCGCGAATGATCCGCAGAAGTTCGACCCCGATGCCTCCCGAGAAACCCTCGATCATTCGATCATGTACATCTTCGCCGTGGCCCTAGAGGACGGCGATTGGCACCACGAGCGCTCCTATGCTCCCGAGCGTGCCCACCGCCCAGAGACCATCGAGCTGTGGCACAAGATCTCCACGGTGGAAGACCCCGAGTGGACCCGCCGCTATCACTCCACCGACCCCGCGGAAAAGGCCTTCGGCGCCCGCGCCGTGATCACGCTGCGCAACGGCGAGGTGATCGAGGATGAGATCGCCGTCGCGGATGCCCACCCCCTCGGCGCGCGCCCCTTCGCCCGCGAGAACTACATCCAGAAATTCACCACTCTGGCAGAGGGCGTCGTCGATAAGCAGGAGCAGGAACGCTTCCTTGACGCGGTGCAACACTGTGCCGATCTCTCCGGCGCGGAGTTGCACCAGCTCAATCTCCAGGTGCGCGAGGAGGTGCTGGCGCAGGCGCCGCACACGGGGAAGGGGCTGTTCTAGATGAACGAGCGACTATTCGCGCCTGCGGCCACCGCCCGCGATATCCGCGCCAGCTTCGCCCGCTCCTTGCGCAGCGGTGAATTGCAGCGACTGCCCGGCGCGTTCTCGCCACTGGTCGCCCGCGCTATCGAGGACGCCGCATTCGATGGTGTCTACGTTTCCGGCGCCGTGGTCGCCGCCGATCTCGCGCTCCCCGATATTGGCCTGACCACCCTCAGCGAGGTGGCTGCCCGCGCGCGGCAGATTGCCCGGAGCACCTCTCTACCGGTGCTTGTCGACGCCGACACCGGCTTCGGTGAACCCATGTCCGCGGCCCGCACCATCGCCGAGCTGGAAAGCGCTGGGGTTGCCGGCTGCCACCTCGAAGACCAGGTCAATCCCAAGCGCTGTGGCCATCTCGATGGCAAAGAGGTAGTGCCCACCGAGCTCATGGTTCGCCGCATCACGGCGGCGGTGAATGAGCGCGCCGATCCGAACTTCATCATCTGTGCCCGCACCGACGCCGCAGGAGTGGAAGGAATCGACGCCGCCATCGAGCGGGCGCGCGCCTATGCCGATGCGGGAGCCGACATGATCTTCAGCGAGGCACTGACCACGCCCCAGGACTTTGAGACCTTCCGCGCCGCCGTCGATATCCCGCTCTTGGCGAATATGACGGAGTTCGGCAAAACCCAGCTGCTCACCGCCCAGCAGCTCCAAGACATCGGCTATAACGCCGTGATCTATCCCGTGACCACGCTGCGTATCGCCATGGGCCAAGTAGAAGACGCCCTCCACGAGCTCGCGGCAACGGGCACCCAAGAGGGGTGGCTGGAGCGAATGCAGCACCGCTCCCGGCTCTATGAGCTGCTGCGCTACGCCGAGTACAACGCCTTCGATCAAGAAATCTTCACCTACACCAACCCAGAAAGTGGGGCATAACAATGACGCAAGACACAACGATTCGCAAGGGCCTCGCCGGGGTGGTGGTGGACTACACCGCCGTGTCCAAGGTGGTGCCGGAGACAAACTCCCTGACCTACCGCGGCTATCCCGTCCAGGAACTCGCGCGCTACTGCACCTTCGAGGAAGTGGCCTACCTGCTGTGGAATGGTCAGCTGCCCACCCCTGATGAGCTGCGCCGGTTCTCCATCCGCGAAAAGGCCCTGCGGCATATCGACCGCGGGCTAATCGAATTGGTGAATAAGATGCCCACCACCTGCCATCCCATGGACGTGCTGCGCAGCGCCGTGAGCTATATCGGCTCCCAGGACCCGGAGGCCTATACCAAGGACTCCGATCACATCCGCCGCACCTCGCTGGAGCTCATGGCCAAGCTGCCGACCGTGGTTGCCTTGGATATTCGCCGCCGCCGCGGCGAGGGCTATATCGAGCCCTCCACGCGCAAGGGTTTTGCGGAGAATTTCCTGCACATGGTCTTCGGCGATGCGGAAGGATCCCCCGCCAATGATCGCGCCGATATTGAGGCCTTTGATAAGTCGCTCATTTTGTACGCGGAGCACTCCTTCAACGCCTCGACCTTCACGGCACGCGTGATCACCTCCACCATGTCGGATACCTACTCGGCCGTCACGGGCGCCATCGGCGCCCTCAAGGGGCCGCTGCACGGCGGCGCCAATGAGGCCGTCATGCACACCATGCTGCAGATCGGCGATCCCGCCCGCGCCGAGCAGTGGGTGAAGGATGCCCTGGCCAATAAGGAACTGATCATGGGATTCGGCCACCGCGTGTACAAGCGCGGCGATTCCCGCGTCCCCACCATGGAGGCGGCGTTTCGGGAGCTCGCCGAGAACCATGATGGCGAGAAGTGGGTGGAGATGTACGACATCATGGCGCGGACCATGGACGAGGCCACGGGCATCAAGCCGAACCTGGACTTCCCCTCCGGGCCGGCCTATCACCTGCTCGGATTCGATGTGGAGTTCTTTACTCCCATCTTCGTGATGGCGCGGATTACCGGGTGGACAGCGCACATCATCGAACAGAATGAGTCCAACTCGCTCATCCGGCCGCTGTCTGCCTACAACGGCGAAGAGCAGCGCAAGGTCCCGGCCCAGACGGTCGAATAACACGACTTCCGCACCTTCCTGCCGGGGATGCCCCCGAGGAGGGGCGGTAGCGTCTCTCACTCACTCCCAGATCCACAGGCATGGTGGACGCATCACGCGGTCGCGCTGACACGGTGGTTCCTGCACACACGAAAGATGAAGAAAAAAGCGGCACTCAGGTCTTTACGGCAGTCATAACCGAGTCAAAGACAGGGTTTCGCTGGCGCTTCACTTTCGCTGCTGTGGGCGATGAACCATCGCCGCACACCCGTCGGCGCGCAGGCGTACGGGCTCTTAGGGTGCGTTCCACATTAGGATGTGGGATGTGTGAGGGAGACGATCATGGCTCCGGTGCATGTTCCTCCTTACATGCGCCGGAGCCATGTGCTTTCCCGGCGCATGCATAGTACGGCGCTCAAAGGCACTACTCTGTGTGATATGCCCTACACAACGGGCGCACGACCAAGAAAGAGATATATGAATCAGGATCAGTCCCTGCCCAGTTTTAATAAGGTGCTCGTGGCCAACCGCGGTGAGATCGCGGTACGTGCCTTCCGCGCCGCCTATGAGATCGACGCCAGCACGGTGGCGGTCTATCCCATCGAGGATCGCAACTCCTTCCACCGCTCGCATGCCACCGAGGCCGTGCGCATCGGAGAAGAAGGCGCGCCCGTCAAGGCCTACTTAGATCCGAATGAGATTATCCGCGCCGCCCAAAAGGCTGGGGCAGATGCCATCTATCCCGGCTATGGCTTCCTCTCGGAAAACGCCGCTCTCGCCCGCAAGTGTGCCGATGCCGGCATCACCTTCGTCGGCCCGCCCGCCGAGATCCTCGATCTCACCGGCGATAAGGCCGCGGCCGTCACCGCCGCCCGCAAGGCCGGACTGCCCACCCTGGAGGAGTCCACGCCGAGCGACAATATCGATGACATCGTGGCTGCCGCCGAGGGGCAGGAGTACCCGATCTTTGTCAAGGCCGTGGCCGGCGGTGGCGGACGCGGCATGCGTTTTATCCCCAGCCCCGATAAGCTGCGCGCCCTCGCCGAAGAAGCCTCCCGTGAGGCGCTCTCGGCCTTCGGCGATGCGAGCGTGTATGTCGAGCGTGCGGTGATTAACCCGCAGCACATCGAGGTGCAGATCCTCGCCGATACCACCGGTGATGTCATCCACCTCTACGAGCGCGACTGCTCCTTGCAGCGCCGCCACCAAAAGGTGGTGGAGATCGCCCCCGCCCAGCAGCTCAGCGCCGAGCTCCGCGAGAAGATCTGCGCCGATGCGGTGAAGTTCTGTCAGTCCATCGGCTATGTGGGCGCCGGCACCGTGGAGTTCCTCGTGGACGAAAACGGCAAGCACGTGTTCATCGAGATGAACCCGCGCGTCCAGGTGGAGCACACCGTGACCGAGGAGGTCACCCAGGTCGATATCGTGCAGACTCAGCTGCGCATCGCCGCGGGTGCCACCTTGAAGCAGCTGGGACTCACCCAAGACGCCATCCACACCGAAGGCGCGGCGCTGCAGTGCCGTATCACCACCGAGGATCCCAATAACGGTTTCCGCCCCGATACCGGCGTGATCACCGCCTACCGCTCCCCGGGCGGAGCGGGCGTGCGCCTGGATGGCGCCGCCATGCTGGGCGGCGAGATTACCGCGCATTTCGACTCGCTATTGGTGAAGATGACCTGCCGTGGCCCGAACTTTGCCACCGCGGTCTCCCGCGCCCAGCGCGCCCTGGCCGAGTTCACCGTCTCCGGTGTGGCCACCAATATCGGCTTCCTGCGCGCCCTGCTGCGCGAGGAGGACTTCCTGCACAAGCGGATTTCCACCTCCTTCATCGAGGACCACCCGTGGCTCCTGCAGGCCCCGCCTGCCGATGATGAGCCCAGCCGCATCCTCGAGTACCTCGCCGATGTCACCGTCAATCAGCCCAATGGTGCCGCGCCCCAGGTGGGCCGCGCCAAGGCGAAGCTGCCGGTGGTGCCCAAGGGGGAGCGCCCCCGCGGTTCCCGCGATGTACTCCGGGAGCTCGGCCCGCAGAAGTTCGCCGAGCAGCTGCGCGCGAACACCACCCTCGCGGTCACCGACACCACCTTCCGCGATGCCCACCAATCCCTGCTCGCCACCCGAGTGCGCCAGTCCGCGCTGGTGCACGCCGCGCGGGCGCAGTCCTATCTCACCCCGGAGTTGCTCTCTGTAGAGGCCTGGGGCGGCGCCACCTATGATGTGGCCCTGCGCTTCCTCCACGAGGATCCGTGGGAGCGGCTGGATCAGCTCCGCGAGGCTATTCCGAATGTGAATATCCAGATGCTCTTGCGCGGCCGCAATACCGTGGGCTACACCCCCTACCCGGACACGGTGTGCCACTCCTTCGTCCAGGAAGCCGCCCGCTCGGGCGTGGATATCTTCCGTATCTTCGATGCACTCAATGATGTCTCGCAGATGCGTCCCGCCATCGAGGCAGTGCTAGAGACCAATACCGCCGTGGCCGAGGTGGCCATGGCCTACTCCGGCAACCTGGCCGATCCGAATGAGTCGCTCTACACCCTGGACTACTACCTGAAGCTCGCGGAGCAGATCGTGGAGTCCGGCGCCCACATCTTGGCCATCAAGGACATGGCCGGGCTGATGCGCCCGCAGGCCGCCCGCACCCTGGTGTCGGCTTTGCGCAAGGAATTCGACCTGCCGGTGCACGTGCACACCCACGACACCGCTGGCGGCCAGCTGGCCACCTATATGGCGGCGGCCGAGGCCGGTGCCGACGCCGTCGATGGCGCCTCCGCGCCCCTGGCGGGCACCACCTCGCAGCCCTCGCTCTCCGCGATTGTGGCGGCCTTTGCCAATACCGAGCGCGACACCGGGCTATCGCTGAAGGCGATCTCCGATATGGAGCCCTACTGGGAGGCCGTGCGCCAAATGTATGCCCCCTTCGAAACCGGCCTGGCCGGCCCCACGGGCCGCGTCTACCGGCACGAGATCCCGGGCGGGCAGCTCTCGAACCTCAAGGCCCAGGCCACCGCGCTGGGCTTGGCGGATCGCTTCGAGCTGATCGAGGACTACTACGCAGCAGTGAGCGATATGCTGGGTCGCCCCACCAAGGTGACGCCTTCCTCGAAGGTGGTGGGCGATCTCGCCCTGCACCTAGTCGGCGCGGGCGTGGATCCGGCGGACTTCGCCAAGGATCCGCAGAAATACGACATCCCAGATTCTGTGATCGCCTTCCTCCGCGGCGAGCTGGGCACCCCTCCGGGTGGCTGGCCGGAGCCGCTGCGCAGCCGCGCCCTCGACGGCCGGGCACAGGGCAAGGACCCGCTGGAAGCTCTGTCCTCCGACTCGGAGGAGGCACTGCGCAGCGAGGATGTGGATACCCGCCGCCAGATGCTCAACCACCTGCTCTTCCCGCAGCCCACCAAGGAGTTCGCCGAGCACCGTCGCCTCTTCGGCGATACCTCGGTGCTGACGGACCGCGAGTTCTTCTACGGGCTGAAGTCCGGCGAGGAATCTCTGATCCGTTTGGAGAACCAGTCCAGTCTCGTGGTGCGTCTCGACGCTATCTCCGAGCCGGACGATAAGGGTATGCGCACCGTGGTGTGCAATGTCAATGGCCAGATCCGCCCCATCAAGGTGCGCGACCGGTCGGTGGAATCCATCACCGCCGCCGCCGAGCAGGCCGACCCGAACAACCCGGGCCATGTGGCTGCTCCCTTCGCCGGTGCGGTCACCGTGAACGCCTCCGTGGGCGATGAAGTCTCCGCCGGCGACGCCGTGGCCGTGATCGAGGCCATGAAGATGGAGGCCTCCATCACCGCCCCAGTCGATGGCACCATCACCCGAGTGGCGCTGCAACAGCCCACCAAGGTTGAGGGCGGCGACCTGCTCCTCGTGATTGAGTAGCAGCCGCGCCCGCGGCATAGAAGCGAACTGGCCCCGTCCTTGCCGGACAGGGGCCAGTTTTTTATGGCGCACCGTGCTAGTCGCCTCCGGGTCTCGCTGCGGGGTCTCGCCGCCCTATGAGCTCAGCGCCCCAGACAGCACACAGCCCTAGGCAGCACATAGCCGCGTGTGCACGAGGCAGCACGCGGCTATGCGGGAGGGTATGTGACTACTTGATCTCCATGAGCGGCTCGCCCTTGGAGACGCCGGAGCCGTTCTCGGCGCTGAGGCCTTCCACGGTGCCGGACTTGTGGGCCTTCACGGGGTTCTCCATCTTCATGGCCTCGAGGACCACGACGGTATCGCCTTCGTTGACTTCCTGGCCCTCTTCCACGTTCACCTTGATCACGGTGCCCTGCATCGGGGCGACCACGGCGTCACCAGAGACAGCCTTCTTGCCGCCGCCAGCGCGACGCTTCTTGGCCTTCTTCTTGGCACCGCCAGCGCCACCGCCCAGAGCCAGGTCGCCCGGCAGGGCCACCTCGACGCGACGGCCGTCGATCTCCACGACAACCTTCTGGGAGGGAACCTTCTCCTCTTCCTCATCGGCGTCGGCGGGATCCACGTAGGGCTCGATCGGGTTGTCCCACTCCTCTTCGATCCACTTGGTGTAGACGTCGAAGCCTTCACCATCGCCCACGAAGGCGGGGTTCTCCACGATATGTGCGTGGAAGGGGATCACGGTGGGCAGGCCCTCAACAACGTACTCGGCGAGAGCGCGGCGGGAGCGCTGCAGCGCCTCCTCGCGGGTCTCTCCGTAGACGATGAGCTTCGCCAGCATGGAGTCGAACTGGCCACCGATCACGGAACCCTGGACGATACCGGCGTCCATGCGCACGCCCGGGCCGGAGGGCTCGTGGTACTTCACCACGGTGCCGGGGGCCGGCATGAAGTTGGAGCCAGCGTCCTCGCCGTTGATACGGAACTCGATGGCGTGGCCGCGCGGCTTGGGGTCTTCCTTGATGTGCAGCTCGCGGCCCTCGGCGATGCGGAACTGCTCGCGCACGAGATCCAGGCCGGTGGTCATCTCGGTGACGGGGTGCTCCACCTGCAGGCGGGTGTTCACCTCGAGGAAGGAGATGAGTCCATCGGAGCCCACCAGATACTCGACGGTGCCAGCACCGTAGTAGCCGGCCTCCTTACAAATACGCTTCGCGGACTCGTGCAGCTGGGTGCGCTGCTCCTCGGTGAGGAACGGCGCCGGGGCCTCCTCGACGAGCTTCTGGAAGCGGCGCTGCAGGGAGCAGTCACGGGTGCCGGCAACGACGACGTTGCCGTGCATATCGGCCACCACCTGGCACTCCACGTGGCGGGCCTTGTCGAGGTAGCGCTCCACGAAGCACTCGCCGCGACCGAAGGCGGCAGTGGCTTCACGGGTAGCGGAATCGTAGAGGTCGGCGACCTCTTCCATCTTGTAGGCGACCTTCATACCGCGGCCGCCGCCGCCGAAGGCTGCCTTAATGGCGATGGGCAGGCCATGCTCCTCAGCGAAGGCCACCACCTCATCGGCGTCCTTGACCGGCTCCTTGGTGCCCGGGGCCATCGGTGCTTCGGCGCGCAGCGCGATGTGGCGAGCGGTGACCTTATCGCCGAGATCATTGATGGACTGCGGGGAGGGGCCAATCCAAATCAGGCCGGCATCGATGACGGCCTGGGCGAAGTCGCCGTTCTCCGACAGGAAGCCGTAGCCAGGGTGAATGGCGTCGGCGCCGGACTTCTTGGCGGCATCGAGGATCTTGTCGAAGACCAGGTAGGACTCTGCAGAGGTGGAGCCGCCGAGGGCGAATGCCTCATCGGCCAAGGCGACAAAGGGTGCCTCGGCATCAGGCTCGGCGTAGACCGCAACGCTGGCGATTCCTGCATCGCGAGCGGCACGGATCACGCGGACGGCGATCTCACCACGGTTGGCAACCAGCACCTTGGTGATCTTCTTTTGTTCGACGGTCACTAAAACCCCTCCTGAGTTTTGAAAACCTTTAAGTTTTTGCTGTGCGATCCTCGCTATGCACAGGCATGCGCAGTGAGGATAGCGTCGGGCTACCTGTCATTGTTACACACCTAACAACAAAGCAAAGGCGGCTTGGATCAGTTATTTCGTAATTACCCCCACCGTCCACACCTAAATTTGGGTAAGGCGTGCAGGTGGCGTGGGGCGCCGCGGACACCCGCGCACCCCAGATTTCCCTGCGTGCGTGGCCTTATTTTCCCTGCATAGCGCCCGCGGGCTCGGATGCTATGCGAGAGGCATGGGCATAGGTGAAGGCACACCGGCCGAGGAGAAGCCGGACATCGGAGACGTCCTCGGGGTGTGCCTAGTGATGCTAGTCGGAATGTCTTGTGAGCAAAAGTAGAGGTCGCTGAGCTGCCGCTACCGCGAGCCGCCCGCAGCGCCGCGCGAGCGCTGGGCGCTCTACTCGAGAGTGCCCGGCTCCTCGCCGTGCACGATGGGCATGCCGATCATGTTGCCCCACTCGATCCAGGAGCCGTCATAGTTACGGACATTGCTGAAGCCGAGCAGGTACTTCAGCACAAACCAGCTATGCGCGGAGCGATCGCCGAGGCGGCAGTAGACGATGGTGTCGGCGTCCTTGTCATAGTCGGCGTAGAGCTCGGCGAGTTCTTCGCGGGAGCGGAAGCGCGAATTGGCGTAGACGGCCTTATTCCACGGCACGTTGATGGCGGTGGGGATGTGGCCGGTACGAGAGACGGTGTCGGCGGGGTAGCCCTCCGCGTTGGAGGCGGCGCCGGTGTACTCATCGGGCTCGCGGACGTCGAGGAGCGTGGTGTCTCCGAGCTTGGCCCGCACCTCGGCCACGAGGCTGCGGTGCTCGGAATCATCGCGCACAGGCACCTCGTAGTTGGTGCGGGGATACTCCGGCACTACGAAGCTGGTGTCGCGCTCCTCGGCCATCCAAGCATCGCGGCCGCCATTGAGCAGGCGCACGTCCTTGTGGCCGAAGAGGGTGAATACCCAGAAGGTATAGGCGGCCCACCAATTGGATTTATCACCGTAGATCACCACGGTGTCATCATTGGCGATGCCCTTCGAGCGCATGAGCTCGGCGAATTGCTCGGCGGTGATGTAATCGCGGATCAGCGGATCATTGAGCTCGCCGCGCCAATCGATGCGCACCGCCCCGGGCACGTGGCCGATGTCGTAGAGGAGGGTGTCTTCGTCGGATTCCACCACGCGGAGCCCGGGGGTGCCCAGACGTGCGGACAACCAGGACGCCGACACGATCTTCTCCGGATGGGCATAGTCCGCGAGCACGGGGTTGGGGTCAAAAGGGATCGGCATGGACAATCACATTCCTCATACAGTGGGCGTTAGGTGTGCGAGGCCGTGGCCTAGCGCGTGACGACGCTAGGAGCCAGCATCGTCTGCCATCCTGCCGGCAGTGGCCTGCAGTGGTGGCAGCGAGCACGAACCCGCACACACGAGAAGCTTCCACTCTACTTTTATCACCAGTTGGGGCATCACTCTCACTCGCGCAGTGTGTCATTCATTACGCTTTAGGGGCATGTGGAGCGAAAGTAACAGTGCTGCCTTAGAATTATCTGAGTAATGGTTGTCGAGGCATTTTCCTCTATTAAGCACTCACTTAGTGAGAGTTTCACGACGTACACAGTGCTCAGTAAGCACTCGATCCCGGAAGTAATTCTCTAAGCGCCTTCCGCGTCGAGCGCACATCTACGTATCGTTGTGCTGCTGAGCAGTGTCGTTAGCGGGCCTGCTGACTATTACGCACCGGCTGAAGAATGGTGCGCCACGCGCCCTTCAGCCAGCGCAGTTTATGTGATCTTCACATCTGCATGCACGACTCACAATCGCTCTACAAGGAGAGTTTTAGGCTTATGAAGAAGGGTATCGTCGTTTTCGAGGTTGAAGGCGGCAACGACAAGCAGTTCAACGGTCACCGCAAGGACACCCTGCCGATCGTTAACGCCATTAAGGAAAAGGGCTGGAAGTCCGAGGTGGTGTTTTACCGCCCCGAGTGGTCCGAGCAGCTTTTTGAGTACGTGTCCGAGAATTTCGACGCCTATATTTCCCGCGTCAATCCCGGCAATATCCCCGGCGGCGAGAAGGGCTATTTCACCCTCCTCACCAAGCTCTCTGAGGAGGCCGGCCTGGTGGGCATGTCCACCCCGGAGGAGATGATGGCCTATGGCGCCAAGGACGCCCTGGTCAAGCTCGCCTCCACCGATCTGGTGCCGGATGATACCTACGCCTACTACGACGTGGAGAAGTTCCACTCCACCTTCCCGTCCTCCCTGTCCTATGGTGAGCGCGTGCTCAAGCAGAACCGCGGCTCCACCGGCTCCGGCATCTGGCGCGTGCAGCTGGAGGATAAGGAATTGGCTGCCTCCGTCGAGCCCGGCACCGAGCTGCCCCTCGACACCAAGCTCAAGTGCACCGAGGCCGTGGACAACCACACCGAGGTCCGTGAGCTCGGCGAGTTCATTGACTTCTGTGAGCAGTACATCATCGGCGACAACGGCATGCTGGTCGATATGCGCTTCATGCCGCGCATCGTCGAGGGCGAGATCCGCATTCTGCTGGTGGGCCCGCACCCGGTGTTCGTGGTGCACAAGAAGCCGGCCGCGGGCGGCGACAACTTCTCCGCCACCCTCTTCTCCGGCGCCAAGTACTCCTATGACAAGCCGGAAGAGTGGCAGGAGCTCATCGACATGTTCGCCGATGTGCGCCCGGTCATCGCGGAAAAGCTCGGCGGCGACAACATCCCGCTGATCTGGACCGCTGACTTCATGCTGGACGACGCCGAGGACGGCGGCGACACCTACGTGCTCGGTGAGATCAACTGCTCCTGCGTGGGCTTCACCTCCGAGCTGGACATGGGTATCCAGGAAATGGTGGCCGAGGAGGCTATCAAGCGCGTGGAGGCCAAGCACGCATAAGAGCGCGCCCTAGGGGCATACGCTCGAGCGCCGCATAAGCGTCGGGCCCGGACTCGGTGAATCTCATCGGGGCCGGGCCTTCGCCATGGTCTGGGCCGGTTTTATAATCAGCCCATAGAGTCACGATGCCTCGTATAAAGGAGATCCACCATGACTGATGTGCAGTCCCTCGAACGGCGCGTCGCCGCCCTCGAGTTGAATCAGCGGCGGCTGATGGTGCTGCTGCGGCCAGGCAGCGATGATGAAAAGGCTTTTGTGCGCGCGGTGCTCGCCGCTGGCCTCGACGCCACCCAAGAGGTGGATGCGCTGAATACTATTCGCGCTTTTGTGGTGGATGATGCCCAGCGGGAGAACGCCCTGGGCCGGATCCGCACTGAGGCGGTAAAACAGGCCGCATCCACCAAGCCGCGCACACTCACTGGGCTGGTGGAAAGCGTGATGCTGATCGTCGGCGATGTGTGGGTGGCAGAGTCGCTGGTAGCGGCGGTGCGCACCCAGGAGCCGCAGCATGCGCGCTGGGAGCAGCTCGATCACGAGGACGTGATGAAGGAGTGGCCGCGCGTCTAGCGCAGGAGGGTGGCGGCGGCCTCGGGGTCGGCGTCCTTCAGCATCTGCTCGCAGCGCTCGTATTCCGCCGTGTCGTCGATCATCGCCGATACCCGTGCAAGGGCAGCGATAGCGCGCAGCACCCCGCGGTTCGGCTCATGGGAGTAGGGCAGCGGCCCCCAGCCCTTCCAGCCGTGGGCGCGCAGCCGGTCGAGGCCGCGGTGATAGCCGGTGCGAGCAAAGGCATAGGCCTGCGCCCGATCGCTATCGCTGGCGGCGTCTGCCAGGGCCTCTTCGGCGAGCTGGGCCCAGAGCAGCGGTGATTCGGGGTGGCTGAGCACCGCAGATACCAGCGCTCCGGCGGCATCGGCGGCCGGATCCTCCGGCAGGTGTAGTGGCGGTGGGGCGAGCATATCCTTAAATTGCGTCATGGCTTTAGAGGATAGTCGCCGCGGCCGCCTCAGCGCAGAAATTCATGGACCTCATAGCCCAGCTGATACAGCGCTGAGCGCAGCACCGGCAGCGATAGCCCGATCACGCTCGAAGGATCGCCCTCGATGCGATCAATAAACCAGCCGCCGATGGCTTCGAGAGTAAAAGCCCCAGCACATTCCAGCGCTTCGCCGGTGCGGGCATAGGCCTCGATATCGCGGTCACTGGCCTCGGCGAAACGCAGCCGGGTCTGCGCAGACTTATCGACGCAGCCCCGCGGCGAGATAATGCAGTGGCCCGTGATGAGCGTGGCGGTGCGTCCCCGCTGCGCCCGCCATCGCTCGATGGTTGCCTCCACGGTGTGGGGCTTACCCTGCAGGTGGCCGTCGATAAGCAACATGGAATCGCAGCCCACCACGATGTCTGTGGCGAAGCGCTCGGCCACCGCCTCGGCCTTGGCGCGGGCGAGGGCACTAACGATCTCCTGGGGTTCTCGCCCCGCCAGCGCAGCCTCAATGGCGCGCTCATCCACCTCTGCGGGCTGGCACAGCGGTTCGACGCCGGCGGCGCGCAGGATGGAGCGACGGGACGGGGAGGCGGAGGCGAGAACGAGACGCATGTGCACAGATCCTAGCTGGTGGCCTTCTTACCCACCCAGCGGTACATGGCCGCGGCGGCGCCGGCGAAGACGAGCACGCCCAGCCATTGCGCGATCGGGGCGAAGTCCTCGCCGAAGAGGGCCAGCGGATCCGAGGTGCCTGCGGCGGCGATGATGCCGGCGTTGAGCACACCAAATAGCGACTCGCCCACAATCAGGCCGGTGGCCAGCAGCACGCCGAGGCGCTTGATCGGCTCCGGATCATCGTGCTTATCGGCCCAGCGGTTGTAGAAGAAACCGATGAAGGCGCCAATCGGCACGATCAGCGTGAGGGCCACGGGCAGGTACATGCCCATGCCCACTGCCAGCGGCGGCAGGGAGAAGCGGGTGGTGCGGCGGAGGATCTCGTCGACCACGATGATGCCGGCACCGATGAGCGCGCCCAAGCCGATGCGGCTCCAATCCAAGGAATTGCCAAAGATACCCTCAGCCACGCTGGACAGCAGCGCCGCCTGGGGTGCGGCCAGCGCATCCGGGCCGGCGCCCTCCATACCCACGAAGCCGAAACCGGTGAGCATCAGCTGCAGCACCGGCGGAATGATAGCGGAGCCGAAGAGCACACCGATGATCAGCGCGAACTGCTGGCGCCACGGGGTCGCGCCCACCAGCTGGCCGGTCTTGAGGTCCTGCAGGTTATCGTTCGAGATGGTGGCAATACCGAATACCACCGCCGAGGTAAACAGCGTATAGGCCACCAAGGCGGTGGCGTTGGTTTCGTGCTCATTGCCGGTGACCAGCTTGATCAGCAGCGCCGCGGTGATCACCACGATGATGCCCACACCCGAGATCGGGGAGTTAGAGGCACCAATGAGACCGGCCATATAGCCGCAGATACCGGCCACCACCAGACCCACCAGCAGCACGTAGATGATGCTCAGCAGCACCAGGCCGGTGGTGTGGTGAGTGATGGAGGAATCCTTCACAAATAGCCACAGCAGCAGCCCCACCGGCAGCATGGAGATCAGCGTGGTGGTGACCACGATGCTGAAGGGGATATCGCGCTCCGTGAGGGGCACGGACTGGCCATCGTGGCGGGCACGGGAGGAGGCCAGAGCATCCTTCATACCGGAGATGATGGGGCCGATGATCTTCAGCAGGGTCCAGATGGCGGCCACCGCCATGGCGCCAGCGCCCACGAAACGCACATCCGAGGAGAACATGGCGGGCACGATCTCGTCGAGGACCCCGCCAGCGGCAATATCCTCGGAGGTGAACATGGGCAGCAGCACACCATAGGAGATGGCGAGGCCCACGAGCATGGCGATACCCACGGCCACGCCCACGAGGTGGCCGACGCCGATCAGCGCCAGGGAGAGGCTGCCGCCGATCATGGTGCCGCCGGCGCCGAATTTGAAGGTGGAGGTGACCGAGCCTGCCACGGCGCGCACTGCGGCCAGCAGGCCATAGCCGGCAGAGACCAGCGCGCCGCCGACGATCACGGCGAGTCCGCGCTTATTCTCCTCGACCGAGCCTTGCTCATCGCCCACCTTGAGCACCTCGGCGGCGGCGACGCCCTCGGGGTAGGGCAGATCCGAGCCGGTGACGAGGGCGCGGCGCAGCGGGATGGAATACATCACGCCCAAAATGCCGCCGATGGCGCACACGAAGGCCGTCTCCCAGTAGCTGAAGCCGCTCCACCAGCCGATCATGACGAGGCCGGGGAGCACGAAGATAATGGCAGATAGGGTGCCGGCGGCAGAGGCGATGGTCTGCACAATATTATTTTCTTGGATGGTGTGGCCTGCGAACTTACGCAGGATCGCCATCGAGATCACCGCAGCCGGGATGGAGGTGGCAAAGGTGAGACCCACCTTCAGTCCCAAGTACACATTGGCGGCGGTGAAGACCAGGGTAATGAGACCACCGATGATGACCGCTCTAAGCGTTAACTCACTGATCGGGCCGCGCGTCTGCGCTGCGGGCGAGCCCGTGTCGGAGGTTGTCGCGTTCATGTTCCTCTTTTCCATCGTGAAGAAAACAAACTGGACGTGCCGGTGGCCGCGCGGACGCCCCAGCTCAGTCGATGCTGGCTGGGATAACGCTCGGCGCTACGGCCCGCCACAGTGAAAGCGTTGTGCTAACGGCAGCAATTATCCTCTTCCCGCCTGCACGGGGTGTGCTCGGGGCAGGTTAAGGCCATGACACGGGGCGTAGGGGGCTGCGCATGCGACAGCGCCGCCGCGTTCTACCACAGTGGGTACAACGGGGCGGCGCTGGAAATGCGAGGCTGCTTCTGCGAAAGCTAGTAGAAGCTGACGTTGCGGAATGCGTTGGGGTTATAGGTGGTCGGGCGGTTGAGCCGCTCGGCGTAATTGCCCCACTTATTGCGGTCGACTTCTTTCTTCTCGGCTGCCGCGGCCGCAGAAGCAAGCCCAGCGAACACGGTGGTCAACGCGGCCACCTGAGCGTCGCTCGGATTGCCCTTGACGATACTCAAGAAGGGCTTCTTTGCAGCCTCTGCTGCCTCAGTGGTCTCTGGGGAATCCGTGTTCTCCGGACGGGAGTCTGACATGCTTTCTTCCTTTTAACTTCTCGTGGCTTGCGCGTCGTAGCCGGCTTAGAGCGGGATATTTCCGTGCTTCTTGGCGGGAACGCTGACAACCTTGCGGTCGAGCAGGCGCAGGCCCTCGATGATCTGGCCGCGGGTCTCGGACGGCGGGATCACGGCGTCGACGAAGCCGCGCTCGGCAGCCATGTAGGGGTTAACGAGTTCGCGATCGTACTCGGCCTCGTATTCCTTCATCAACTCCTGGACGTCCTTGCCCTCCTTGGCGGCGGCCTTCAGCTCCTTGCGGTAGATGAAGCCCACGGCGCCGGAGGCGCCCATCACGGCGATCTGTGCGGTGGGCCATGCGAGCACGATGTCCGCGCCCATTTCCTTGCCGCCCATCACGCAGTAGGCGCCGCCATAGGACTTGCGGGTGATCACGGTGATCTTGCCGACAGTGGCCTCGCAGTAGGCGTAGAGCAGCTTCGCACCGCGGCGAATGATGCCCTCGTACTCCTGGTTGGTGCCGGGCAGGAAGCCGGGCACGTCCACGAACTCGAGGATCGGGATATTGAAGGCATCGCAGGTGCGCACGAAGCGGGCGGCCTTCTCGGAGGCCTTGATGTCCAAGCAGCCGGCGAACTGCATCGGCTGGTTGGCCACAATACCCACGGAGCGGCCCTCGACGCGGCCGAAACCAATGATGATGTTTTCGGCGTAGTTTTCCTGAATCTCCAAGAAGTCGCCATCATCGATGATGCGGGTGATGACGTCCTTCATGTCATAAGGCTGGTTCGGGGAATCCGGAATGAGGGTGTCCAGCTCCAGGTCAGCTTCGTTGATGTTGTCCTGGATGGAGCCCTCCATGATCTCCGCTTCCATACGCGGGGCCTCATCCCGGTTGTTCTGCGGGAGGAAGCCGATGAGCTCGCGCACCCAGTCGAGGGCGTCGGCGTCATCTGCGCCGGTGTAGTGAGAGGTACCGGAGGTGGCCATGTGGGTGGAGGCGCCACCCAGCTCTTCCTGGGTCACTTCCTCGCCGGTGACGGTCTTGATCACCGAGGGGCCGGTGATGAACATCTTGGAGGTCTTGTCCACCATCACGATGAAGTCCGTGAGGGCGGGGGAGTAGACGTGGCCGCCAGCGCAGGCGCCCATGATCAGCGAGATCTGCGGGATCACGCCGGAGGCTTGGGTATTGCGGAAGAAGATCTTGGAGTAGAGGCCGAGGGAGACCACGCCCTCCTGAATGCGGGCGCCCGCACCCTCGTTGATGCCGATGATCGGCACGCCGGTCTTAATCGCCATATCCATGATCTTGACGATCTTTTCGCCGTAGACCTCGCCGAGGGCGCCACCGAAGACGGCGCCATCCTGGGAGAATACACACACCTTGCGGCCGTCGATGGTGCCATAACCGGTGACGACACCGTCGGTGACGGGGCGCTTGGCATCGAGGCCGAAGTTCTTGGAGCGGTGCCGGGCGAGGGCATCGATCTCCACGAAGGAGCCATCATCGAGCAGATACTCAATGCGCTCACGAGCGGTCTTCTTGCCCGCCTCGTGGACCTTCTCCACAGAGGCAGGGCCCATCGGGGCCTGGGTTTCATTCAGGCGGGCTCGCAGATCGGCGAGCTTGCCTGCGGTCGTATTTACGTCGGGCATGGTATCGCCCGGAGTCTGTGCGGCAGTCATAGTTCCTAAGTTTAGGTGTTGAAGGCCACAATGTTGTCCAAAGCAGCCTTCATTTCAATTTTCACCGCAAAAATCCACATATACGGGGGTAGTGTTCGGCGGCAAAACCCCCACCTCGCCTCGGTATGAGGTGGGTATTTCCCTGAGATGAGGTGGGGGTATGGGGTGGTGGGATGGCGCTTCGCCGCCCCGTCCGCGGGCCCTTAGAGCGGCATATTGCCGTGCTTGCGGGCGTGGCGGTGTTCCACCTTGGAACGCAAAAGACGCAGGTTGCGGATGATGGACTCGCGCGTTTCTGAGGGCAGGATGACGGCGTCGATAAGCCCGCGCTCGGCAGCCTGATAGGGGGTGAGGAAGTGGTCGTTGTACTCCCGCTCATAGGATTCGATGAGCGCGGCCACGTCCTTGCCCTCGGCGGCGGCTGCGCTCAGCTCCTTGCGGTAGATGAAGCCCACGGCGCCGGCCGCGCCCATCACCGCGATCTCCGCGGTCGGCCACGCCAGGTTCAGATCGGCGCCGAGGCCCTTGGAGCCCATCACGCAATAGGCGCCGCCATAGGCCTTGCGCATGGTCACGGTGATCTTCGGCACGGTGGCCTCGCCATAGGCGTAGAGCAGCTTGGCGCCACGACGCAAAATGCCGCCATATTCCTGGGCCGCACCGGGCAGGAAGCCGGGCACATCCACCAGCATCACGATCGGGATATTGAAGCTATCGCAGGTGCGCACGAAGCGGGCGGCCTTCTCGGAGGAGTCGATATCGAGGCAGCCGGCAAAATGCAGTGGCTGATTCGCCACGAATCCCACCGGTTGGCCATCGACGTGGCCGAAGGCGGTGACAACACTCTCGGCGCGATCGGCCTGGATCTCGAAGAAATCGGCGTCATCGGTGAGGGCGGAGATCACATCGCGCACATCATAGGGAACGCTGGGGGCGTCCGGGATGATGGAATCGAGGGCCAGTTCCTCCACGCTCGGCAGCTCCGCGAGATCCACCGGATCCTCCGGCGGGGCCTGGTCGCGGTTGTTATTCGGCAGATAGCGAAGCAAGTCCTGCACCCACTCCAGCGCATCCTCATCCGAGCTGGCGGTGTAGTGGGTATTGCCGGCGGTGGACATGTGGGTAGAGGCCCCGCCCAGCTCCTCTTGGGTAATGAGCTCGCCGGTGACGGTCTTGATCACGTCCGGGCCGGTGACGAACATCTTGGAGCTTTCATCCACCATCACCACGAAGTCGGTGAGGGCGGGGGAGTAGGCGTTGCCGCCGGCGCAGGCGCCCATGATCACCGAGATCTGCGGCACCACGCCGGATGCCTGCACGTTCTGGTAGAAGGTCTGCGCGATGAGATCCAGCGAGACGGCGCCTTCTTGGATGCGGGCGCCCGCACCCTCGTATAGGCCGATGAGGGGGCGGCCGGTGGTGGTGGCGAGTTCCATGATCTTGATCATCTTTTCGCCATAGACCTCTCCCAGGGCGCCGCCAAAGACCGCAGCGTCCTGGGAGAAGACACAGACTTCCCGGCCGTCGATGGTGCCCCAGCCGGTGACAATGCCATCGGTGAGCGGCCGGCGTGCGTGCATGCCGAAGTCGTGGGTGCGGTGGCGTGCCAGCTGATCGGTTTCCACAAAGGAGTTCTCATCCAGCAAGAAATCGAGGCGTTCCCGAGCGGTGAGCCGGCCTTGGCTGTGCCGCTTCTCGATGGGGCGGGTGCCCATGGGGGTGGCGGCATCGGAGCGCAGCTGCTTCAGGGTGGCGATCTTTTCGGCGGTGGTGGGGCGTCGATTCGGATCGGGGAGGGTGTCGGCGCGCAAAGGTGAGGAAATTGTCATGTTTGGGGATAGTAGAGCATTCTTTGTTTTGTGTCCAGAAATTCTGGGCATGTCGCCCAACTTTTTCCGTGTTCTCCCACACAGCCACCGCAGCGAGCGCAGTGCAGCGGCGGACACAATCCGGTGCATAGGGCGAATAAAGGACTAGTCTTAGAGGGCATGAACGAGCGCAGACCAATTGATACGGCCCGACTCCACCAGCGTGTCGTGGGTTATGGTCCCTTCACGCACCTCTACTACACCGAAGAAACCGGCTCGACGAACACGGACCTCGCCAAGGCGGCCACCGAGGGCGCCCCCACCTGGTCCGCGGCGGTGACCGAATCCCAAACCGCCGGCAAGGGGCGCAAGAACCGGGTGTGGGTCACCCCGCCGTATTCGCAGGTCACGCTGTCTGTCTTATTCCGCCCGCACGGCTCCGCCCTCGCGCGGCTGGGAACAATGCCGCTGATGACAGGGCTGGCGCTTATCGACGCCTTGCGCGAGCACTCCATCAACGCCCAATTGAAGTGGCCCAATGATGTGCTGCTCAATGGCAAGAAGCTCTGCGGCATCCTCGGCGAAGCCGTCTCCTTGGGCGAGGAGCCGGCGCTGGTGATGGGCCTAGGCCTTAATGTCTCGCTCACCCAGGAAGAGCTGCCGGTGCCGCACGCCACCTCGCTCGAGCTAGAAGGCTATGAGGTAGACCGCACCGATCTCGTCGGCGATATCCTCCTGGCGCTGCATCACCGCCTCGGCCAGTGGGCAGCCGGGGTGATCAGCCCCATGGACGCCTACCGCGAGGTATGCAGCTCTATTGGGCAGCAGGTGCGGGTGCATCTCTCCGAAACGCAGGTACTGGAGGGCGAGTGCGTGGGTGTGGGCGATGATGGCCGCATCCACGTGCGCGATACGGCCGGCGAGCTCCACCAGCTCTCCGCCGGCGATGTGGAGCACCTGCGGCTGAAGCGCTAGGCTGTGAGGCCACTATGACCATTGTGGACAACCGCGAGCGCTGCATCTTTGACGCCACCACCCCGGTGACGGGATTGACCTTCCCGGTGCTCGAACTCGTGCTGTGGACAGGGCTGGCGTGGATCGCCATCGGCTTTTTCGATCGCCTGCCCGGCAGCCCCGGCTATGAGCAGGTGGGCTACTTTCCCGCAGAGACCCGCGGCCTGGTGCTGCTGCTGTGGGTACTGCTGGTGCTGTGGCGCTTCGTGCTGCCCGTGGTGCGCGCCCGCCGCCGCCGCTTCACGGTGACCACCCAGCGGGTAGTGGTGCGCGGGCCCGCCCTGCGCGCCCGCTCCCAGTCGATTGGGATGCGCTATATCTACCGAGCGAGCAAGCAGCGCGGTGCCGTGGTCCTCGAGGTGGCCGGCCAACCCCACCCGATGGTCTTTCGCGGGGTGCCTAAGTCCAAGCAGGCGGTCAAGGCCATTAATTCCGTGCTGGCGCAACGGCGCTAGGCGGGCGGTGGCTGGGGTGGCCTTAAATACCCAGCGGGGTCTTTGACCTCCTACACTGTGTATCTGTGACTACAGAGCAGCCAGCTAGCGAGAACATGTCCGCCCACGCCCCCGGCTTTCCGATCGTCGCCGTGATCGGCGATGGTCAGCTCGCCCGCATGATGCAGACGGCGGCCATCGAATTGGGGCAATCCTTGCGCGTGCTTGCCTCCAGCCCAGACTCCTCGGCCGCCCAAGTGGCCCACGATGTGCATATCGGCGACTACACCGATCTGGATGATCTCCGCGCGGTCTGCACCGGCGCAGACGTGGTGACCTTCGATCACGAGCATGTGCCCAATGAGCACCAGCACACGCTCATCGGAGAGGGCGTTAATATCCAGCCCCGCCCCGAGGCGCTGGTCTACGCCCAAGACAAGCTGCTGCAGCGGCGCCACCTCAGCGAGCTGGGCGCACCCGTGCCCGACTTTGCCGCCATCACCAGTATCGCCGACGCCCGAGAGTTCTTCGCCCGCGTCAACGGCGCGGTATGCCTCAAGGCACGCCGCGGCGGCTATGACGGCAAAGGCGTGTGGTTTGTCGATAGCGAAGAGGAACTGTGTGAACGCGTGGAGACACTGCTCGGCCAGGGCATTGACCTCATGGCCGAAACCAAGGTGGAGCTGCGCCGCGAGCTCTCGGCCATGGTGGCGCGCCGCCCCTCCGGCGAATGCGTGAGCTGGCCGGTGGTGGAGTCGGTGCAAGAAAATGGGGTGTGTGCGCTGGCGGTTGCCCCGGCCCCTGGCCTCGATGAGAGCGTCGAGGCGCGCACCGCCGCGATGGCGCGACGGGTGGCGGACACACTCGGAGTGACGGGGGTGCTGGCGGTGGAACTCTTTGAAACCACCGCGGGTGAGATTTTTGTCAACGAGTTGGCCATGCGCCCCCATAACACCGGGCACTGGACCCAGGATGGCTGTGTGACCAGCCAATTCGAGCAGCACCTGCGCGCGGTGCTGGATATGCCGCTGGGGGCGACAACCCCCACCGCCGGCTACACGGTGATGGCCAATATCCTCGGCGGCGAGGAGGATCCCGAGCTCAGCTGGGCCGAGCGCCAGACCGAGGTGGGGAAGCGCTATCCCCAGGCCAAGATTCACCTGTATGGCAAGGGCTATCGCCCAGGGCGCAAGATCGGGCACGTCAATCTCAGCGGCGAGGGCGATGTGGACGCCCTGCGCGACGATGCGCGCGCCGCCGCCTATTTCATGGTTCATGCACACTGGCCCTCACAGTCGTGAGCGCCCGCGAGCGGATGATCGAAGGAGAAAAAGAATGCAGCCAGTAGTTGGAATTATCATGGGCTCGGACTCGGACTGGCCCACCGTGGAGCCTGCCGCGGAGATCCTCGCCGAGTTCGGGGTGCCTTTCGAAGTCGGCGTGGTCTCGGCGCACCGCACCCCGGAGCGGATGCTGGACTATGCCCGCGAGGCCCATACCCGCGGCCTGAAGTGCATCATCGCCTGCGCCGGCGGGGCCGCGCACCTGCCCGGCATGGTGGCCGCGGCCACTCCTTTGCCGGTGATCGGCATTCCGCGGGCACTGAAGGATCTCGATGGCATGGATTCGCTGCTGTCGATCGTGCAGATGCCCGGCGGCGTGCCGGTGGCCACCGTCTCCATCGGCGGGGCGAAAAACGCCGGCCTGCTCGCCGTGCGGGTGCTCTCTGCTGGTGATTCCTCACTGCTGGAGAAGATGGTGGACTACCAGGAGAATATGAAAAACGAGGTCTTGGAAAAAGACCGCGCCCTGCAGAAGAAGCTGCTCGGGTGAGTCCCCAGCCGCGGCCTGTGGTGGTGCTGGGCGCCAGCGTGGAGCAGGCCCAGCCGCGCCGCCCCCTCGAGCGGCGGCTGCGTGCGGCCCTCGTCCCCGGCCGTGCAGCAATCGCCCGCGGGGACGTGGTGGTGGTGACCGGCCGCGATGAGGCGCCGGTAATGGCACAGTGGCTGGCAGAGCACGGTATCGAGCGGGCCTCGATCGTGCTGGAAGACCGTGCGGAATCCACCAATGAGAATCTGGAGCACGTGCGCGAGCTGCTACGGGAGCACTATGGGCGAGAGGACATCCGCTATGTGGTGGTCTCGAATCGCTTCCATCTGCCCCGTATCCGGCTGTGGGCGTGGCATCACGGCTATGCGGTAGAGACGATCGGGGCGCCCACTCCCTTCCCCGAGGTGCTGTGGTTATGCCTGCGGGAAGCGGGGGCGCTGGCGCATTCAGCGCTGCGTATCGTCTGGCGGAAGCTGAAACCTATTCTGGCCGCTGCGCCACAGGGTCACCGTGGCGATCACCAACACGAGGGCCAGTAGCGCCGGCCAGACCTCCGGCTCGGGGCGGAGAATATTAGCCACCGCCTGCGCCACGGCGACTGCGGCGAATGTGCCGCAGAATCCCACGAGCGCCTCCCACACCAATTTCTTGCGCCTCATCTCACTCGACTGCGACACAGTGGCGATCCCTCCTCGAGCAGTGGATGTGTGTATTCTCCGTGGCCCATCTTATCGGCCGGCGGTTTAGCCCTTCACGCCGCCGGCGGTGAGGCCGGCGACGATGCGGCGCTGGAATACCAGCACCATGATCACCAGTGGCACAGTCACCAATGCGCCGGCGGCCATGATGGCCGCGTAAGGATATTCGAATGCCGAGGGGCCAGAGAAGCGGGCGATGGCGACCGTCACCGGCTCGGTGCTGGTGGTGGAGAGCTGCTTGGACAGCATGAACTCGTTCCAGGTGGCGATGAAGGCAAGGATCGCGGTGGTAAACAGCGCCGGCGCGGCCAGCGGCAAGAGCACGGTGCGGAAGGCCTGGCCGCGGCTGGCGCCGTCGACGCGGGCCGCCTCCTCGAGCTCCCAGGGCAGCTGCTGGAAGAAGGAGACGAGGGTGTAGATGGTCAGCGGCAGCGCAAAGGAGATATTCGGGATGATCAGCGCCCGGTAGGTGCCGATCCAGCCGAGATCGCCGAAGAGTTGGAAGAGCGGGGTCACTAACGCAATACCGGGAAACATGGAGGCGGCCAGCACGATACCGGTGACAAAGCCCTTGGCGGGAAAGTCGAGCCGCGCCAAGGCATAAGCGGTGAACACGCCCACCATCACGGCCAGCACGGTGGTGACGATGCCAATGAGCAAGGAATTGCCGATCGCGCCGAGAAAGTCATTGCCCTTATCGGTGGCCAGGGCGTCGCGGAAGTTATCTAAGGTGACGTGGGTGGGCCACGGGGTGGTGTCGAAGGTGTGGGAGCTATCGCGCAGCGCGGTCACGAGCATCCAGTAGAAGGGGGCCAGCCCCCACACCAGAATCAGGATCACGCCGATATAGTTGCGCAGTGCTTTCATCGCTGGGCCTCCTTCAGCTGCAGCGGGGCATCTACCGCGGGCAGGGCCACGGTAGACGAGGGGAGTGCATCATCGTCATCGGTTGTGCGTTCGTCCTGGGTGGCACTGCGATTGACGTCAGCGCCGAGGAAACGAATCATGATGAACGCGACGGCGAAGATGAGCAGGAAGATCAGTGTGGACAGCGCCGAGGCGGAGTTGAAGTTATTTTGCCGCAGGTCCTCCACCACCAGCTGCGAGATCGTCGCGGTGGGGGAGTTGGAGGACGCCGAGATCATAATGACCGGCAGATCGTACATGCGCAGGGTGTCTAGGGTGCGGAAAAGCACCGCCACCATCAGCGCCGGCCGGACCAGCGGTAGGGTGATCTGGCGGAAAATCTGCCAGGAATTCGCGCCATCGACCTTGGCGGCCTCGTAGACCTCCTTCGGGATCATCTGCAGCCCAGCCAGGATCAGCAAGGCCATAAACGGGGTGGTTTTCCACACGTCGGCGACGATCACCGCGAAACGCGCCGCCCAGGGATCAGTGGTCCACGCGACGTCGTGGCCCAGCAGGGAGTTAATCACCCCGTGCGGGGCGAAGATGAACTGCCACAGCTTCGCGGTGACCGCCGTGGGGATCGCCCACGGGATGAGCACCGCAGCGCGCAGCAGGGCGCGGCCCTTGAACTCGCGGTTCATCACGATCGCCATCCACATGCCCAGGACCACCTCGATGCTCACAGCCACCACGGTGAAAAAGAGCGTCACCCACACTGCCGGCCAGAAGTCGGAGGAGATCACGCCGGATGGGCAGGTGCTGATGGTGCCATCAGGCTGCATGCAGCGCTGGGTGAGCCAGTACAGGTAGTGATCGACACCGGCGAAGCCGCCATCAACGAACACGCCCGTGGTGGGATCGAGCTTTTTATCCTGCTGGAACGACAACCAGATGGCGCGCACGATCGGATAGCCGATCACGATCGCCAGCACGGTCATGGCCGGCGCGATGAGAAACGCGGCCTGCCGCCGTTGCTTCAACCTTTCCATCAGCTGCTACTCGCTTCCTTGGTATCGGGTGCAGTGGAGCATTCTTTTTGTCTCTTCTCTCAATCTAGCGCCAGCGCTCTCTCAGTGAGGCGTGCTCGCCCCCGCTGGCAGGGAGGGCGGCGTCGATAAGCGCAGAAAACCCACTGCCCCGAGAAATAGGACAGTGGGTGCGCGATGGCGCAGCGCCAAGGACTAACGCGAGGCGTTGGTGATGGCGGCGGACATCGACTCGGTGGCCTCGTCTACGGTGACGTCGCCCTTGAGGGCGGCGGTGGCGTTGTTCTGGATGGCCTTAGACACGGCGGTGTAGAAGGGGGTCACCGGGCGCGGCTTGGCGTTTTCCAAGGACTCCTTCAGCGCGGGCAGGTAGGGGAACTCCTCAACCAGGGCCTCGTCATCGTAGATGGAGGCCAGCACCGGCGGGAAGGACTGCGCGGCGAAGCTCTTCTGATTCTCCTCGGAGACGATGAACTCCATGAAGTCCTTCGCGGTGGCCTTGTGCTCGGAGTTGATGTTGATGGCGTTGTTGTAGCCGCCCAGCGCGGACACGCCCACGCCGTCCTTGCCCACCAGGGGCTGGACCTCGAACTTGCCGGAGGTGGCCTCCGAGTCCTCGGCGTTGCGGTACATGTACGGCCAGTTCACCGCGTAGGCGGTGGTGCCCTCGGTGAAGGCCAGGTTGGTCTCCTCCTCGGTGGTGGCCAGGGCGTTCTTGGCAATCACGCCATTCTTATAGGCGTCCACCATGGCCTGCAGGCCGGCGCGGGAGTCTTCGGACTCCACTGCCGGGGTGCCGTCCTCGTTGAGCACCTCGCCGCCCCAGCCGTGAATGAACGCGGAGGTATTGACGGTCAGGCCCTCATACTCCTTGAGCTGGATCGTCAGGCACTCCTTGTCCGAGACCTCCTCGCAGGAATTGGCCAGATCCTCCCAGGTTTCCGGGGCGTCCTTGACCAGCTCGGTATTGCGGTAGAGCAGCTGCGCGTTGGTGTTCTGCGGCAAGGCGTAGAGAGTGCCGCCATAGGTGGCGGACTCCACGGTGGCCTCCAAGAGGCCATCGGTGTCTACCTCGAGGTCATCGGTGAGCGGAGCCAGCCACTGATTGGCGGCGAAGTCCGCGGTCCACACCACATCGAGGGCCATCACATCGAAATCCGAGTTGCCGGCTTGCAGCGACTGCACCAGGGTGTCGCGCTGCGCATCGGCCTCGCCGGCCAGCTCAGAGAGGGTAACCTGCTCGTCCGGGTGCTCGGCATTCCACGCCTCGATAATGGGCGTGATCTTATCGGTGTCGTTTTTGCCCATCGCGAAGGTGATGGGGCCACGGCCATCGGCGTTGTCCACCTCGGGGGCTTCGGCGCTACCACCGTCGGAGGAACACGCGGTGAAAGCCAGCGCGGTTGCCGCGAGTACCGCGGCGGTGGACATGCGGGAAGTCGACATATAAAACTCCTTGCGTACTATGAACAACTTCCCTCAAATGTAGTGACCCGCAGACACCCTGCGGGAGACTTGTGTAGTCGATCACCCCTAAAGAGGGCTATGTGATGCGACCGCCAGTCTCCACATCGAAGTAGTGGGCCTTGGCGAGGTCGAGCTCCACGGTGATCTGCGTGTCTCGGCCGATGGGCTCGCCATCGTGGCGCACCGCGAGCCGCACCTCGGGGCTGGAGATCAGATGCCCGTAGAGATAGGTGCTCGAGCCGAGTACCTCCACCAGATCCACCACGATCTCCACCGGGGCCCAGTGGCCTGGGCGCTGCTCGCCCGGCACCGCGACGTGCGCATCCTCGGGGCGAATACCCAGCATGACCCGCCCGCGCTGCGGATCGGAGATCTCGATGAGGTTCATCGAGGGCGAGCCAATAAACCCGGCCACAAAAGCATTAGCCGGCTCGCTATAGAGCTCCTGCGGGGTCGCGACCTGCTGCAAGATGCCCTCATTGAGCACCGCCACCCGATCAGCCATGGTCATGGCCTCCACCTGGTCATGGGTGACATATACGGTGGTGGTGCCGAGCGTGCGCTGCAGGGCAGAGAGCTGGCTGCGGGTCTGCACGCGCAGCTTGGCGTCGAGATTCGACAAAGGCTCGTCCATAAGAAAGACCTGGGGCTCGCGCACGATGGCGCGGCCCATCGCCACCCGCTGTCGCTGGCCACCGGAGAGATCCTTGGGGCGGCGATCCAGCAGCCCATCCAGATCCAAAAGCTGTGCCGCGCGCTCCACCCGCTCGGTGATCTCCGCCTTGCTGTGCTTGGCGAGCTTCAGCGAAAAGCCCATATTCTCCCGCACGCTCATGGTGGGGTAGAGCGCATAGTTTTGAAAGACCATGGCGATATCGCGTTCCGCCGGATCCATGCTGCTCACATCCTGATCCCCGATGAGGATGGAGCCGGAGCTAATCGCCTCCAACCCGGCCAAGGCCCGCAGGGTGGTGGACTTACCACAGCCCGAAGGGCCCACGAGCACCAAGAACTCGCCGTCGACGATCTCGAGGTCGAGATGACTCACCGAGGGCCGGGGCGCGCCGGGGTAGGTGATGGAGACATCGTTGAAACGCACAGAAGCCATGGCTTATATCCTAGGGCCTGCGCGCCCCGAAAAGGCAGGACCTACACAAGCGGGCCCACACAAGCGAGCCCACACCACAGAGACTCAGGGCGCCTTGGGGGAATCGAGCAGCGCCTTCTCGGCGGCGGCGATCTCTGCCAGGCGCTCCGCGGGGGCGCCGCCCGCTACCACGACGGCGCTGCCCCCAGCACCGATCGCCGCGAGGGCACGGTGATCCGCAGCGGGATTCTCGCCGCGCAGCAGGATGCGCGCGGCCGTGCCCTCGGGATAGAGCTGCGCCAAAGGCTGGGTGGGGTGCGGGAAGTGATCGCCGTGCAGGCGCACCTCCGCGCCGAGATCGAGGGCCTCGCCGATGTCGATGCCGCATTCGGCGGCGGAGCGGCCGAAGCCATCGATGGTCACGGCAATAAGCTCGCGGTCCTCCGCGCTGTCCAGCCGCGTGGCGTCCTGGAAGAGCACCTCGCTCTCAGTATCTGCCGCATCCGCCACGGTGAGCTGGGCGGCCGCCGCCCCGAGCAGCACCACTAGGCGTTGCCAGGAGCTATCGACGTCGATGGCGATGCTCTCTCCAGGGCTGAGATCCAGCTCCTCGATGAGGAAGTTTCCCATCTTGGCGGCCCAGTTATCGAGGGTCAGCGCCGAGAAATCCATGCGGAATCCGCGGGCTTCATCGTAGAAGGTCAATACGGGGGCGCTGGGGGCGTCGCGGTGCGCGTCGAAAAGCGTGAGCATGCACCCTAACCTAGTTGACGCAGCGCGGGCCGTCTCCGCCGGCATCGAGCGTGGGGGAGAGCTGAGAGTCCTCCAGCTCGGTGCCGGGCTCGCCGATGACCTCGGTGGACTCGCTTTCTACAGGGGCGTTTTCATCCTTCGGGCCGATGTAGTCATTGTGCACAACCACCACGACACTGCCCGGGTTGAGGGTGGGGGAGGAGGTCACGGGCACCCCGCCGAGCTTGTCGGCGAGGGCGAGGGCGGCCGGATTCTGCGGATCGGCGGCCACCACCTGGGAGTAGGTGTACAGCCCTGCCGGGGCATTGCCGATTTCGCCCAGGGTGTAGCCGTCATTCTTCAGCGCCCCACCCACCTGCGCGGCGAGGCCGGTGGTGGTGGTGGAGTTGAGGACGGTGACGTCCGTGATCGCGCTGGGGCCGGCGTTATCGGCAGCCGCGCCCTCCGCATCCCCGCGATTGTCCTGGCCGTCCGTGGACTCCTGGCCGTCTTGCTCGTCGCGGTTGAGCAGGCGATCAAAGTACTCGTGCACCTCGTTGCGATCCACGGTCACCACCGACTCGCCATAGTCGCCCACACCGTCGATGCTGGTGACGGGGATGGTCTCAAACAGCACATTGCCGCCGGCCAGATCCTGCAGCTGGGTGGCGAAGCTCATGATGTCCCAGTCCTCGTCGATGATCACCGATCGGGTGACGGCATCGCCCATCTGGTTCAACTTGGAGGGGCTGGTAAGAGTGTTGGTTTTCAAAGCGGTCTGCACCAGCGAGGCCATATAGGCCTGCTGGCGCACAATGCGGTCGAGGTCGCCGCGGGGCAGGCCGTGGCGCTGACGCACGAAGGCTAGGGCCTCTTTGCCGCTGAGGGTTTGGCGGCCGGCGGGGAAATCCGCGCCGGAGAACTTGTCATAGGTGGCCTCGTTCAGGCACACCTCCACGCCGCCGACAGCGTCGGTGAGCAGCACGAAGCCGAGCAGACCCACCTCTGCGTAGTGGTCGACGGTAATGCCGGTGAGATCCGCGATGGCGTCGATTAGCCCCTTGCGGCCGGCGTCTTTGGATTGGCGGGCAATCTGCTGCTGATCGGTCATGCCCTCGTTGTTAAGGCGGGTGACTTCCTTGGCCTTGTGCGCGGCAAAGACACCATTGATCTTGAGATTGCCAAACTCGTCATCATGAATATAGGTATCGCGCGGAATGGAGATAGCGGTGGCGGAAGAGCCATCGGAGGGCACGCGCACCACCATGATGGTGTCGGTATTGTCATTTTGCTCATCGCCGGCGTGCAGCATCTCGATCTCCTCGGGGGAGAGCGAGTTGCCCTGGGCGTCGGTGCGGGAGTCAGAGCCGACGAGCAAGATATCGGTGGCGCCATCGCTGGGGGCATTCGAGCCGAGGCCGAGCGAGAGATTGCCCGCGCTGGCCACATCCGAGCCGATACGCCCCACCGAGAAGTAGCCGAGGCCAGAAATGGTCAGCACCATCACCGACAGCACCGCAACCATGGCCCGCCACCCTTTGGGGCCGGCCTGCTGCAGCTCGACGCCCGCCTTGGGGGCGGGGCTGATGTCGCGAACATAGCGTTGACGGTTCGAGCCTGACACGGGTGCTACACGCTCCTGACTGTGGCGCAACAAGGATCTGCTCCGCACCCAGCGTGCCGCGTGCGGATTGTGCTGCGGGGCGCTACGGATACCCGCCGCGCCGACAGCATATGAGATTCTAGTGACAAAGCACCAACAATTCCTAGACGCCGCCCGTCAATCCCCAAGGACACTCATGCGTATTACCGTCACCGGCGCCGGGGGCCAGCTTGGCCGCGCCCTCCGTCTGACCTGCCCGCCCGAGCGTCGCCAGCATCTCACCTGGCTCAGCCGCAGTGAGCTGGACATCACCTCCCCGCAGCAGTGTGCGCTTATCGACGCCGACCTCATCATCAACACCGCCGCCTTCACCGATGTGGACGGCGCGGAGACACAGCCCGCCGCGGCTGCGGCCAGCAATACCCGCGGCCCCCAGCTGCTCGCCGAGCATGCCGCCCGCACCGGGGCCTTCTTGGTGCATGTGAGCACCGATTATGTGATGGGCGCTGGGGCGGCGCCCGCTCCACAGCCGGCGCCGGAGGATGCGCCCTGCCACCCAGAGACGGTGTATGGGCGAACCAAGCTCGCCGGGGAGCAGGCCATCGCCGCCAGTGGCGCCGCCGCCACGGTGGTCCGCACCGCGTGGGTGTACTCGGGGCAGGTGCTGCCCGAGGCCCGCGATTTCGTATCGACGATGCTGCGGCTAGAACGCGAGCACGACACGCTGACTGTGGTGGATGACCAATGGGGCAATCCCACCTTCGTTCTTGATCTGGCGCGAGGGCTGTGGGAGATCGTCGATAAGCATGAACAAGGCCAGCCCCTACCGCAGGTGCTGCATTGTGTGGGCGGCGGCGAGGCCGTGACATGGTGCACCCTAGCCCGCGAGGTTGTCCGTGTCGTGGGGGCTGATCCGGCACGGGTGAAAGCCGTGGACTCCAGCGCCTATCCGCGCCCGGCACGCCGGCCACATAATTCGGCCTTGGGGACGCAGGCGTGGGAGCGCGCCGGGCTGACCCCGCTACCGGAGTGGCGCAGCGGGGTGCGCCGTGCGGTGAGCGGTAGCATGGAGTGATTGTGGATACCAATGCTCTAGCCATCATCACCGTGACCTATTCTCCTGGCCGTCACCTGCGGGAGTTCCTCGATTCCCTCCCCGCGGCCACCTCCCGGCCGGTGCGCGTGGTCATGGCAGATAATGGCTCCCGCGACGGCGCCCCCGAGGCGGCCGAACGGGACTATGACTGTGCGGAATTTCTGCCCACCGGCGGCAATGTGGGCTATGGACATGCCATCAATATTGCTGCCCAGCACCTCCAGGCCGCGCGGGCGGCGGGGGAGGTGGACCCGCGCTATCTGCTCGTGGTCAATCCCGATGTGGTGTTTGGCCCAGGCAGTATCGATACGCTCCTGAACACCGCGGACACGTGGCAGGGCTCGGTGGGCTCGGTAGGGCCGTACATTAAGGAGCCCGATGGTTCTGCCTATCCTTCCGCCCGCGCCGTGCCCACGCTCGGGCTGGGTATCGGGCACGCGCTACTCGGCGGGGTGTGGAAGAACAACCCGTGGTCCCGCCGCTACCGCAATGATGCGGATATGAGCACCGCCCACACCGCCGGCTGGCTCTCTGGTTCCTGCCTGCTGCTCAACTGGGAGGCCTTCGACGCTATCGGCGGCTTCGATGAACGCTATTTCATGTACATGGAAGATGTGGATCTCGGAGATCGTTTGGGTCGGGCCGGCTATGAGAATGTCTTTGCACCTGCCGCCGTGATCACCCACGCCAAGGGCCATGTGGCCGATCGGGACCCCGGCCGGCTGCTGCCCGCGCACCATGAATCCGCCTATCGTTTCCAGGCGGATCGCTATCCCAAGGCCTATCACCTGCCGCTGCGCGTGGCCCTGAAAGTGGGGCTGAAGCTGCGGGAGATTCTCGCCGTGGCGCGGGCGCGCCGCAGCGCAGACTAGCCGCGCCGGCGGGGCGGAGGGCAGTGCCGCGCCCTGTGAACAGCACCACCGATATTTGCCGCGGCGCGTGGGCGTGCCGCGACCGACGCGGGCGCGGGCTGGGATAGATTACAAGGAAAGCACCACTGCTTTGGCTGCGGCTCACCCCTGCGTGCAGCCTGCGCCTCAGACGTGGGCGGGACTATTGAGATAAGTAAGGTACAAGCACTCGATGATGAGCTCACCCCAGACATTCGATCCGGCGTCGACGACCCTGGCCGAGGGTACCGAGGTACCGGCGCGCGAGGTAGATGCTGTGATCTTGGTCGGCGGCAAAGGTACGCGCCTGCGCCCGCTGACGGTGAACACACCGAAGCCCATGCTTCCCACCGCCGGCGTGCCCTTCCTGCAGCACCTGCTCGCCCGCATCAAGGCGGCCGGCATGACCCACATTGTTCTCTCCACCTCCTATAAGGCCGAGGTTTTCGAGTCCTACTTCGGCGACGGCTCCGAGTTTGGGGTCGAGATCGACTACGTGGTGGAGGAAGAAGCCCTCGGCACCGGCGGCGGCATTCGTAACGTGCTGGAGAAGCTGCGCTATGACACCGCGCTCGTCTTCAACGGCGATGTGCTCGGCGGCGCGGATCTCGGGGCTCTCTTGGACACCCATGCCGCGAATGAGGCGGATGTGACCCTGCACCTGGTGCGCGTGGCCGATCCCCGCTCCTATGGCTGCGTCACGACCGATAGCGATGGGCGCGTGGTGGAGTTTCTGGAAAAGACCCAGGACCCGCCCACTAATCAGATCAATGCCGGCGCCTATGTGTTCTCTCGCCCGGTGATCGAGACCATCCCCGCCAATCGCAATGTCTCCGTGGAGCGCGAAATTTTCCCGCGCCTGCTGGAGGAGGATTGCCGCGTGTTCTCCTATGTGGACAACTCCTATTGGCGCGATATGGGCACCCCGGAGGACTTCGTTCGTGGTTCTTCGGATCTGGTCCGCGGTATTGCCCCCTCGCCGCTGTTGGCAGGGTGCACCGGCGAGTCCGTGGTGGCTCCCTCCGCGGCGGTGCGCGATGGCGTGCTGCTGCTCGGCGGCACGGTGGTGGGCCGCGGCACCGAGATCGGCGCCGGCTCCCGCCTCGACGCCACCGTGGTCTTCGATGGCGCCACCATTGAGCCGGGGGCGATCATCTCCAATTCGATTATCGGCGCGGGGGTGCATATCGGCCCCAATACCCACATTCACGATGCAATTGTCGGCGATGGCGCCACCTTGGGGGCGCGCTGCGAGCTGCGCGGCGGGATGCGCGTGTGGCCGGGGGTGTCCATTCCGGATGGCGGCATTCGCTTTTCGACGGATGCCTAGCGGCCCGCGGTAGTCGCTGCCCGTAGTCTGCGCGCGAGGGACGCGCTGTGGGCCCGTTGGCATATATGGCCGGCGACATCTATATGTAGTACCCCCACGCCTCACCCCCGAGGCTGGGGGTTTGTTAATTCTGTGACGAATGTGGCGATTATCCAGCAAATTCGCACATTTTCATCCAGGGAGGGCCGAAGCGGCTTGACGATATCTAGGCCCGCGTGTGTAATCACAAGTGTGTAACTGGCTCGCATTCCCTCTCGCTAGCCGGAGTCAAAAATCCACCCCAGTGGTGGGTGAGGAGCGGACCATTCTTCGGTGAAAATCACACGGAATGTTCCACCCCGAATACTGTCGGACTGATCTAGTGAGAGATAGCAGTGCGGGCTGCGCGCGAAGCGCGCTGAGGAAGTAGCAAGAGATCACGCCGGCAAAGAAAGGGGGCTTGACGTGGAAAATAAGGCCGATCACCTCGTGATCAGCAGCGTCGAGGGTGACTACCCCGATACTGAGGCGCAGGATCACGGCGATGCCACCACCCGTTCCGCTGCGGCGGAATCCTCCTACGGTGAACTCAGTTTTGATGATCTCTTCGGAGCCGTCGAGCAGGAATGGCACGACCAGGCGCTATGCGCCCAGACTGACCCCGAGGCATTCTTTCCTGAAAAGGGCGGCTCCACCCGTGAGGCCAAGCGCATCTGCAAGGCCTGCGGTGTCCGCGATGAATGCCTGGAGTACGCCTTATTGCACGATGAGCGCTTCGGCATTTGGGGCGGACTCTCCGAGCGTGAGCGTCGCCGTCTGAAGAAGCAGCTCGGCTAATACGAGCCTTCCTCCTGTTCAGAGCAGCCTAGACCCGCGGGTCTAGGCTTTTTCTTTTTCTCCGGGGCCCCAGTGCCGCCATTAGAGCTCGAAGCTGGGATCGATCACGGTGGGGGCCACATTGAGGAATGAGGCCACCAGGGCCACCAGCACCGTATCGAGCAGCTCGGCCCGCTCCTGGGGTGTGGGCGCCCGCAGCTCGATGGGCTTGCGGAAGAGCACGATGCGCGGACGGGTGGGATTGCCATAGCGATCCACTCCGGCGGAGATGACGCGCCCTAGCGGCACCGGCCCGTCCGAGGCGATATCGTCCGGCAGGATCGTCAGATCGGTGCGCAGGCGCATGCGCGGGATCATGTCGATGGCAATATCGAGATGGTCCAACTCCGCGGCGAAGCGAGCCTGAATGGGGGCATAGGCCGCCAAGACGGCGCGATCAAAATCTTCGCTGCGGCTGACAAAGCGGGGCAAGGCCGCGGGCATCAGGGGCCCACGCACCCCGCGACCTCGACGATCGCGAGAACGGAGGCGGGCAGGAAGGGTGCTCATAGCTTCCCACTCTAAGTGGCCGCGGCGACCAGATGGGTGAGGCGCCACCGCCAAGGACTGTCTAAACCTTGACTAACAGTCTAGACTTTTGGGGCGTGAGCCAATTTCGTCGTTGTTCCCGTCCTGGCTGCGGCAAGCCTGCCGTGGCAACGCTGACTTATGCCTATGCGGAGTCCACTGCCGTGGTGGGGCCGCTCGCTGCCCGCAATGAGCCCCACAGCTGGGACTTATGCGCAGATCACGCCGCCCGCATCACCGCCCCCTTAGGCTGGGAGATGCTGCGCGTGGATGGCATTGATACGGGGCTGCAGGACGATGATGAGCACCTCACCGCCCTCGCCGAGGCCGTGCGTGAGGTGGGCAAGAATGCCTCCGGGCTCGTGCCGCGCTCGGCTCTAAGCGAACATGGCTCGAGCACCCGCGCCGACGCTCAGCAGCGCGCCCGCGATGCGGAGAACCGCCGCCACCCCGCGCGCAGCCGCCAGGATCGCCCCAAGGGCGCGGTGGGCAAGCGCCACCTCTATATCGTTCCTGCTGAGAACGAGGAATCCTAAGCGGCGGCCGCCGTGTCCGCGCGGCGGGCTATAGTTGTCGGTACGTTTTTAATCCAGTAGATCTACGTGCCTGCAAAGGAAAGAACTTTATGCGCTCGCCAGAGGCAGTCCATGCTGTAGTGAAGGCCTACGATATCCGCGGAGTCGTCGGGGAGAGTATCGACGCAGAATTCATGTACGACACCGGCGCCGCTTTCGGGCACCTGATCTATGGTGAGGGGTCCCGCCTGCTGGCCATTGGCCACGACATGCGCCCCAGCTCTCCGGAGCTCTCCCAAGCCTTCGCCGACGGCGCCGCCTCCCAGGGCGTGGACGTCATCCACCTGGGACTGGCCTCCACCGATGAGCTCTATTACGCCTCCGGGGTACTCGAGTGTGCCGGCGCGATGTTCACCGCCAGCCACAACCCCGCCCAGTACAACGGCATCAAGCTCTGCCGCTCCGGGGCGAAGCCGGTGGGGCAGGAGACCGGGCTGGCCGATATCACCGAGATGCTCATCGAGGGCGTGCCGGTGTTCGAGGGCGAGCCCGGCAGCATGGAAAGCCGCGATGTGCTCGAGGGCTATGTGGACTATCTCAACGAGCTGGTGGATATTTCCTCCATCCGGCCGCTGCGGGTAGCCATCGACGCCGCCAATGGCATGGCGGGGCTGACCGCCCCAGCGATGTTCGCCGATAGCCCCATCGAGGTCGCAGACCTCTACTTCGAACTCGACGGCACCTTCCCCAACCACGAGGCCAATCCGCTCGACCCGAAGAACCTGGTGGATCTCCAGAAGTTCGTGCTCGACACCGGCGCCGATGTCGGTTTGGCCTTCGATGGCGACGCCGACCGCTGCTTCGTGGTGGACGAGAAGGGCCAGCCGGTAAGCCCCTCGGCAATTTGTGCCCTCATTGCCGAACGCACCCTGCGCGAGCATCCCGGTGCAACGATCATCCACAATCTCATCACCTCCAAGAGCGTGCCGGAGATTATCGCCGAGCACGGCGGCACCGCCGAGCGCACCCGCGTGGGCCACTCCTTCATTAAGAAGACGATGGCCGATACCGGGGCGAAGTTCGGTGGCGAGCACTCTGCGCACTACTACTTCACCGACTTCTTCAACGCCGACTCCGGCATGCTGGCCGCGCTGCACGTCCTCGCCGCCCTCGGCGAGCAGGAGGCCCCGCTCTCGGAGCTGATGGCCCGCTATAACCGCTACGCCGCCTCCGGCGAGATCAACTCTGTGCTGGAGAATGCGCAGCAACAAGAGGAGCGTCGCGAAGCAGTGGTCGAGGCCTTCGCCGACCGGGCGGAATTCATTGACCGCCTCGATGGCGTGACCGTGGAACTGGCCGGCACTCCCGCTTGGTTTAATGTCCGCGCCTCCAATACCGAGCCGCTGCTGCGGCTCAACGTGGAGGCACCCACCGCCGCTGATGTGGAGGAGCTCGTGAACGAAATCCTCGGCATCATCCGCGCCTAACCCACCGCTAGGGGCCGCCAGCCATGATGAACCAGCAGGAACTCTTCGACCTGTCCCACGAGGGCGCCCAAATCCGCGCCATTGCCAGCGCCGTGCGCGACGGCGCCCTCGAGCTGAGTACCTCGCCGCGGGCGATCATCGTGGTGGCCCCCGACTATCTCAATCGCTGCGTGGTGCGCGCGGGGCTGGCCCTGCTGCCCAGCGCCGGGGTGCCGGTGGTGTGTGTGCCGGCGCTTCCGCGCTACGCAGGGGCGATGGATGTGGTGATCATCAGCGCCGATGAAGCCCACGAGCCCCAGGCCTATGCCGCCGCCAGCGCCGCCCATGCGCGGGGATGCGTGAGCATCCTGCTCAGTCCTTTCGCCTCCTATACCGCCGAGGAAACCGGGGTGGCTGGGGTGCCGGCACTGCCCTCGGTGACGCAGAACTCGCCGGCGCGCACCATCGCGGCCCTCGCCGCCGCCGTGCTCGGCCTGCGCATGGACGCCGCCGGGGTGGCCGATACCCTCGACTCGATTGCCGATGAGGTGGATGAGGAACTAGCCGCCTGCCACCCTGATCGCGATAGCGTGGTCAATCCGGCGCGCTCCTTGGCCGAGTATGTCCAGGACTCGCCGGTGGTCCACGTGGCAGCCAGCGACGATAGCGAGGAGATCGCTACCCTCATTGCGGTACTCTTTAGCCGCGCCGGCGGCGTACACACGGCGCTATCGGCCCAGGGGCATCGGCTCCACGATGAGTCCTCACCGAGCTCAACTGAGGACATCTTCTATGACCCGTTCCTCGACGAACCGCCGACGATGCTATCCTCAAAGGTTGTTGTTTGGGCACTCGGCTCCGTAGCCGATCTTGTGATGCCTATTGAAGCGCGCTGCGAATACTGCGAGAATCATTCAGCAGACACAGCGGACGCGCTGCCACTCGGAGACGCGCACCCAGCCGACTCCGAGTCACTTGCACCAGGCTTAAGGCTCATTGCACGCGCGTGGGCAGCCAGCTGCGCCACTGCTTAAATGCGCAGTGCACTGGCTTCTTGTGTCATTGCATGAGCCGCTTTAAGGCGTGCGCCGCAAAGCGCAGGCCAAGGAGGTAATAGAAGTACATGCACCGTCTCGAGGGAATCGAGCGGGCCTATCCATGGGGTTCCCGCACCGCCATTCCACGGCTAAAAGGGGATCAGGCCCCCGCGCCGCATCCCATCGCCGAACTGTGGTTCGGGGCGCACCCGGCTTCCCCTTCCACGGTGGACGGCGAGCCGCTGAGCGAGCTCATTGCCCAGCAGCCCAGTGAGTGGCTGGGCGAGCGCATCGCCGATCGCTACCAGAACCGGCTGCCGTATTTGGTCAAGATTCTCGCCGCCGATGAGCCCTTGAGCCTCCAGGCCCATCCCTCGAAGCAGCAAGCCGAGGACGGCTGGGAGCGGGAGAATGCTCTCGGTATTCCGGTAGGCGGGGCGCAGCGCAACTACAAGGACGATAACCACAAGCCCGAGGTGCTGGTGGCGCTGTCCGAGTTTGAGGCCATGGCGGGATTCCGTCCCCTCGCGCAGACGATTCAGCTGCTGCGCCAGCTGAACTGCGCGGCCATGGAGCGCTACCTGCACATGATCGACGATGGCCAGGCGCTCGCGGAGAAGGAAGAGGAAAACCGCCTCCGGGCGCTGTTCACCACCTGGATCACCATTCCCACCGCCGCCCGGGCGGAGCTGATTCAGAACCTCATTGGCGCCATCGACGCCCTCGATGAGACACAGGTGGAGCCGTGGATCGCCCACACTGTGCACAATGTGCGCGCCATCAATGAGCGCTATCCCAATGACATCGGCGTGTTGGGTGCCCTGCTGCTCAACCACGTGCGTCTCGAGCCCGGCGAGGCAATCTATCTGCGCGCCGGCTCGCTCCACGCCTATCTGCACGGGGTGGGTGTGGAAGTGATGGCCAACTCGGACAATGTGCTGCGCGGTGGCCTCACCACCAAGCACGTGGACGTGCCCGAGCTGGTGAAGGTCTTGGGCTTCGCCCCGCTCGTTGATCCCTTCGTGACAACACAGAGCACCACCCAGAACGGGACCACCATCACCCGCTATCCCGTGCCGATCGAGGATTTCACGCTCTCCTGCGCGCATATCGACGCCGCGAACCCGCCACTCGATCTAGAGCTCAGCGGCCCCACCATTCTGGTGGCCACCGCCGGCGAGCTGACGGTCACCGATGCCGCGGGCGAGCAGCTGACACTTCACCCCACCGAGGCGGTGTGGGTGGATGAGCGCGATCGCGCTGTGAGCGTCTCCACCAGCGAGAGCGCCCACCTCTTCTGGGCGTTCGCCTAAACACCCCACGAACCCCAAAAAACGGCCCCCATCCTCAGGGAGGGGGCCGTTTCTGCTGTCCGGAAAAGAGCTGTGGGTTAAGAGCTGGGAGTGTTTCGCGGCGAGCTCACTGTGGGGCCGGTGCTCGTAGCGTCGGCGCTGGCGTTCTCGGCCGCCGGAGAAGGCTGTACGGCGGAGCTGCTCGGAGCGGCGGAGGAGGGCGCCGGGCTGCTCTGCTGGGAGCTGCTCGGGGCCGTGCTCGTCGCGCTCGGTTGGGTGCTGCTGCGTTCACCCGCAGAGCGCTCGCTGGGCTCTACAGGGGCGGAGCTGGACGGCTCGCTCGAGGGCGTGCCCGTTGTCGTGCTCTCCGCGGGTTCATCAGCGGGGCTGCTCGGCACGGGCTCGACGTCCCCAGTGGTCGGGGTGTAGGTGTCATCATCCTCCGGCGTCGTAGTCGTGCTGCTCTCCGAGGAGGTGCTAGAGGAATCACTCGTGCCCGGAGTGGAGGAGCTGCTGCTGATTGCAGGGGTGGAGGGCTCGCCCGTGCCAATGATCGGAGGAATGCTCGGGAGCAACGACGGCAGCTGCGAGCTTGTCGTCGCGGTTTCGCCGGTGGTCGGCAGGCGCAGCACCTTGGTGGGCGGGGCCGTGCTACTCATCGGCGCACCGAGGGACTGCGGGGTCGAGCCGCGGTTGGGGGCGAGGGGCGTCATGCGGGAAGGGCTGGCCTGGTACTCGGCCGAGCTGTCCTCATCCTCCCGGCGCTCCGGCTCGCTCGACGCCTCGGTGGAGGAAGAAGAAGAAACGCTCTCGGATTCATTGACCGAGACATAGCCGCCGCGGGTCTCCGTGGATCCTTCGCTGCGGCCAGTATTGGGGGCCGAGAGCCACCACGCGCCGACACCCACGATCAGTGCGATCGCCAAGCCGGCAGAGGTGAATAGGAAGAATCGCTTCAGGTCGGTATCAACCATCGCTCACCTCTCTTCCGCTCAGCGAGCGTTATGCACCGCCTATGAGCAAATATAACGAATCTATAACTCGCCAAGGACGATAACACGAATAGGGGACCCGTGAAAAGAGCGATAAGCCAGAAAAGTTGAGCGCTGCGGCGCTTGTGCTTGACAGCGGGGACATCAGACGTTAGCCGCGGTGTGCCTATTGGGCGGGTTCAGGAGCCCATTTCGCCGCGCGGCGCGCACTCCGGCTCCACGTGCCGGTGGGAACAAATATTGCGCCGAGGTAAGCCGTGGTAGATATGGGATAAACACGCGTCATCGCCCTCATACAGTCCATCGTCCTTCGGGCAGCTCCACTGTTGCTGTCCCGCCGCGGCGAAAGCGGACACCAGCGTAGCTCAGGGGTGCGACGGTGGCGCGGTCGGAGTGAATACTGAACAAGCACGGGAGTGAGGTCAGCATGAGTAGTTGGGATGAAAGCATTTTCACCGAGGACGTCAATGTGGAGTTTCTCGATGAGCTCTCCACCCTCGACGGCGAGGAGATCATCGAAGCTGTTGACGATGCCTGCACGCTAGCCCTGCGCCAGCCCGAGGTATCCGAGGCCGAGCTGCACAATGGGCTCGCCGCCGCCACCATCGCCGCCATTTGGGCTGGCGCGCCCTATAGCGCCGGTGCGGTCGTGGAGGACTATCCCTTCATTCGCGAGTTCAGTGGCTCGGGCTCCGAGGAGCTGCGCGAGACCGCGGCCGAGCTCTTGGAAACCTCGGTCGAGGACGCAGACATCGACGTATTCCTCGAGGCGCTCAACTAATGCTGGTTGCCGTCGAAGGAATTGACGGGGCAGGAAAGAACACGCTCGTCACTGCCCTGCAGCAGCGCATCCCCAGCATGGAGGTGCTCGGCTTTCCCCGCTATGAGGACTCCGTGCACGCCCAGCTGGCAGATAAGGCCCTCAAGGGCGGCATGGGCGATCTCATCGACTCGATTCACGGCATGGCCACGCTCTTTGCTCTCGACCGTTTGGGGGCGCGGGAGCAGCTGGCCGCCGCTGCGGCTGATCCCACCCGAGTGCTGGTGCTCGATCGCTATGTGGCCTCCAATGCCGCCTATACCTCGGCGCGACTGTGCGATGACTCCGCAGCGCAGTGGGTGGCGGAGCTTGAGTTCACCACCTTTGCTCTGCCCGCGCCTGATGTGCAGGTGCTGCTGGATACGCCGGTGCAGATGGCGGCGGCGCGAGCGCAGCGTCGTGAAGCGCAGGATGCCACCCGCACCCGCGATGCCTATGAGCGCGACGCGGATCTGCAAACGCGCACGGCCTGTGCTTATCGACGCCTCGCCGCGGAAGAATGGGGCAGCCCGTGGATTGTGGCCGCCCCGGAGGATTCGCCGGCGAAGACAGCTGAACGCATCATGAATACATTAGGTATGGAATTATAAAACTATGGGTGCACCGAAAATTCTCGTCGTAGATGACGATCCCGCAATCTCTGAGATGCTGGTCCTCGTGTTAAAGACCGAGGGCCTGCAGGCGATCCCGGTTCTCGATGGCGCCGAGGCCGTGAGTGCTTTCGAGCAGCATCAGCCCGATCTCGTGCTGCTGGACCTCATGCTGCCCGGCATGAATGGCATCGATATTTGCCGTGTCATTCGCCAAAACTCCACCGTGCCGATCATCATGCTCACCGCCAAGACGGACACCGTGGACGTGGTGCTCGGGCTGGAGTCCGGGGCCGATGACTATGTGAATAAGCCCTTCAAGGTTCAAGAGCTCGTGGCGCGCATTCGGGCGCGTCTGCGCCGCGCCGATGATGAACCCGGCGAGCACTTCGAGATCGGTGGGCTAAAGATCGATGTGCCGAGCCATTCCGTCACCCGTGATGGGGAGGAAACCCAGCTCACCCCGATCGAGTTTGATCTGCTCACCGAGCTGGCCCGCAAGCCCGGCCAGGTGCTCTCCCGGGAGGAGCTGCTGGAAAAGGTCTGGGGCTATCACAATGCCTCCGATACCCGACTGGTGAATGTGCACATTCAGCGCCTGCGCGCCAAGATCGAGAAGAATCCCGAGAATCCGCAGATCGTATTGACCGTGCGCGGCGTCGGTTATAAGACCGGCGCAGTGTAGGGCGAGCCGGCTCATCGTTGTGACCATCCGCCAACTCAAATCCGAGGCGCGGCGACTGCGCTACACCGTCGCCCACAAGTGGAACACATCACTGCAGATCCGAGTGATCGGATCGATCTTCGTGGTGTGTGCCCTTGTCGTGCTCATTTTGGGTCTGTCCATGATCTCGATCACCACGCAACGGCTGGTGGACGCCAAGCTGGACATTGCCAATTCGGAAATCGATAGGGCGCGCCAGACCGTGGAGCAGCAAATCGCCTCCATCGATTCCGCCACCAGCTTGCAGCTGCAGGTGAACTCGGCGCGCTCGGCGCTGGCGGCGCGCGCCGGCGGGCCAGTGGCGGATAAGGCCGCGGTATACGAGCCGGTGGTGGTGGTCAATAGCGATAATGATGCCGATGTGATCAGCTCCCCCGAGGGCTATCAGATTCCGCCCCGCCTGCGCCGCTTTGTCAGCGAAGGGCAGGTCTCCTATCAGTTCACCGTGGTGGACAATGCGGATGGCAGCAGCGTGAAATCGCTGATCATTGGCACGCCGACCGATTCTGGGGTGCCGGATCTGCAGGTATATCTCGTGCTCTCGATGGAAAACGAAGAGCAAACCCTGGCGCTGATGCGCGGCCTCTTCGCCGCTGGTGGCGTGGTGCTGCTGGTGCTGCTGGTGGGCATCTCGTGGCTGCTCACCCAGCAGATCACGGGGCCGGTGCGCTCGGCCTCACGTATCGCCCAGCGCTTCGCCGATGGGCACTTCCGCGAGCGCATGGTGGTCGATGGCGAAGACGAGATGGCGCGCATGGCCATGAGCTTTAACTCCATGGCCGAGGAGCTCTCCAAGCAGATCGACCAGCTCAAGGAATATGGTGATCTGCAGCGACAATTCACCTCCGATGTCTCCCATGAGCTCTCCACCCCGCTGACCTCGGTGCGTATGGCCGCCGAGTTGATCGCCAATCAGCGCGAGGAGTTGGATCCGCTCACCCAGCATGCCTCCGATGTGCTCATTCGCGAGCTCGACCGCTTCGAGGCCCTGCTCAAGGACCTGTTGGAGATCTCCAAACACGATGCCGGAGTGGCGACGCTATCCGCCTCCGAGGGCGATGTGCGCTCGGTGGTGACCTCCGTGTGGAAACAGGTCAAGCACTTGGCCGAAAAGGTGGGCGTCTCGGTGCGCTTCGACCTGCCGCAGGAGCCGGTGATGGCCACCGTGGATCCGCGGCGCGTCGAGAGAATCCTGCGCAATCTCGTGGCCAATGCCATCGACCACTCCGAAGGTAAACCGGTGTTGGTGCGCCTGCGCGGCAATGAACAGGCCGTGGCCCTGGCGGTTTGCGATAACGGCGTCGGGCTCAAGCCCAGCCAAGAGGAGCTGGTATTTGAACGCTTCTGGCGGGCCGATCCCTCCCGCAAGCGTCACTCGGGCGGCACCGGGCTGGGGCTGGCCATGTCCCGCGAGGATGCCCAGCTGCACGGCGGTCGCCTCGAAGCCGTCGGCGAGCCCGGCGTGGGCACCATGTTCCGCCTCACCCTGCCGCGCCACCCGCATGAGCACGTCGAGGAGTCGCCGCTGCCGCTGGATCTCATCGATACCTCAATCTCGGTAGGGGTGACCGAGCTGCCCACCGATGAGTTCGAGGCCCAGGCGGCGGCCTCCGGCTCCGCCCTCGGTGCGGCCGCAGAAGAAGAGGAGACCACGGAGCCCGCGGCGGCAGCCACCGCTGGTGCCACTGCCGCGAGTGCTATGGCTGCGAGCGCCACCGAGCTATCGGAGGATGAGATCGCCGAGATCTCCGATGAAGAATGGGCCCGCGCTGAGTTCGGTGCCTTCGATGATCCCGCCGCAGCGGGGGAGAGCCACCCCAGTGCAGCTGCTGAGGAGACTGCGGGCGAGATGGATTCCACCGAGGCGTCGCAGGCGCGGCCGCCGCACCGGGACTACCTAGCCGATCTCATGGAAATCTCGGAAGAGGAACTCGCCGCCGCGGAGTTGGAAGATTTTGGTCCCCTCGAGGATTCCGAAGACCCCGACGATTCCGCGGACTCCACAGACTCCGACGGCGCAGCCGATGCCCCCGCCGCTGACTCGCACACGGAGCCGCCGATGCTGAAGGAGGACGATGATGACTGGCGCGAATAAACCCCGAGCCGCCGCCCGCCGCACCGTGGCGGCCGCGGTGCTGGCCACGGCGCTGCTCACCGCCGGCTGCACCAGCCTGCCCACCGATTCCGATCCGCAGGCGCTGCGCTCCTTCGAACCCGGGGCCGATGTGGGCGGAGAGCTCACCCCTGAGCCTGGGCGGGAACCGGACCTCCTGCTGCGCGATTTCTTTACTGCCTCGGCGAATCCCAGCAAAAACTACGCCAGCGCTCGCAACTTCATGACCTCCGAGGCCGCCGCCGCGTGGAAAGAAAGCCCCGAGTCCAGCACGGGGGCGATCATCGTCGATCGTGTGGATCTCAACGCCAAGGGAACCCCACGCGATGGCACAGTCGGCTACACGGTGCGCGGCGAGGTGGTGGGCTACCTCCGCGAGGGCGGGGTCTATCAGCCGGAACATGCGTCCTTTGAGGCAGAAATGTCGCTGAAAAGAGTGGACGGCGAGTGGCGGATCGCCTCGCTACCCGATGGTGTCATCATCGAGATGAGCGAGCTGAGCAAGCAGTATCAGCCGCGCGATATCTACTTCTTTGATCCCAAGTTCCAAAGGCTGGTGGCGGATCGCCGCTGGGTCTATTCCGATCCGAATTCCCTCGACACCACGCTGCTGACGCTATTGGCGGCCGGTCCGCGGGAGGCGCTGCGCGAGGGCGTGAAATCGGCGCTGCCGCCGAATTCCACCTTCATTGGCGAGCAAAACTCGGCCTATGAGTTCACGGGGCTGCAAACCCTCAGCTCGGAAGAACGGCAGCTCTTTGCGGCCCAAGCCGCTTGGACCCTCGCCCGCTCCGATATCGCCGATCCCTACACCATCACCTCCGATGGCCTGCCGCTCACGGCGGGAGCGAATACCACCTCATTATCGGATGTGGCCGAGTTCAATCCCTTCGCCTCCGCAGCGGTGTCCTTGCCGCTCTATGCGGTGGCGCAGGGAGAGCTATATTCCATCGAAAATGACACCCCGGCGCGAGTCTCCACCCAAGGCGGGACCAAGGGCGTGATGCAATCGGCAGACGTGTTCGCCAGCTCGGACTCGGTGGCGGCGGTGTATTCCACCGATCCCAGCGAGGATGAGGACCCCGAGGTGTCTGCGGTGGATGAGTCGGTGAAGGACTCCACCCTCTACTACGGCGGCTTCGATGTGCCGATGAAAAAGGCCCTAGAGGGGCGCAGCATCACCCGCCCCACCTTCGCCGCCGATGGCCATGCCATCTGGAGCGTGGTGGATGGCACCACCGTGGTGCGCACCGCGCGTTCCACCTCCACGGGGGAAGTGGCCAATACCGAGGTGGACGTGGACGAGCTCTGGGACACGATCGACGTCGAGGAGGAATCGCGCCGCCCGCCGATCACGGCGCTGCGCCTGTCGCCGACGGGCGTGCGCGCCGCGTTCATCGTCGAAGGCGATGTGTATCTGGGCACGGTGGTCTCGGAGCAGTCGGGCGAGTATGCGCTGCACGCCATCCAAAATATTGCGCCCTCTCTGGGCAATCAGGCCACCACATTGGACTGGACGCCCACGGGCTCGTTGATCGTGGGCACCAAGAGCCAAGAAACCCCGGTGTGGCAGCTCTCCACCGATGGCTCGGAGGCGATCGCATTGCCCAATGGCAATATCACCGCCCCGGTGCGGGGAGTGGCGGCCGGCAACTCCAACTATGTAGTAGCCGATCAGCACTCGGTTCTGCAATTGCCCATCGGCGGTAATTCCACCTTCTGGCGCGAGGTCCCGGCCCTACAGGGAACCCGTGCGATCCCCGTGGTCGCGCGCTAAGCTGCGGGCACGAGACGGCGCGGAATCGCCCTGAAAAGAGGGCGCGCCGCTAGGGCCCACACGGGGGAGGCTTGCCATGAGCGGGGCGTGGGAATGGATGCTGCCGGTACGCTGCGCGGGATGTCACGCGCCGGGGGTGCGTGTATGTCCGCGGTGTGCGCGGGCGTTGGCGCAACCACCGGAACTGGTTATGCCCACTGTGGAGCTGGATATTCCGGTATGGGCCTGCGGCCCCTATGGCGGGGCGCATCGCCAGATCATCGTGGAGATGAAAGAGCGCGGACGGGTGGATGTGATCCCGCACGCGGCGGCGGTGCTGCGGGCGGCGCTGGAGTTTATGGCCGCGCGCGGTGAGCTGCCGGAGCCGCAGCGGCTGAGCCTCGTTCCGGCGCCCACCACCCGGCGCAATGCGCGTCGTCGCGGCGGCGATCATGTGACCGCGCTGTGCCGCCACACCCGTATCCCCACCTCTGAGCTGCTCTTCCGCACGCCCAGCGCCCGCGATTCGGTGGGTTTGAGTGCAGCGGAGCGGCGGCGCAGCCTAAGCGGCTCGGTGCGGGTGCGGCGGGCCCCGCGGCCACGGTTTCCCGCTGTGCTTGTCGACGACGTCCTCACGACAGGATCCACTCTGGCCGCGAGCCGGGCCGCGCTGGCGTATGCGGGGGTAAGGGTGATCGGTGCCATAACCTTAGCGGCGGCTTAGAGAAATCCACGTTGCTGGGCTAATGCGGACTCGTCCTGTCCGCTAAGGGCGAACATCGTTGAGAACCCTAGAAGATTGGTCATAACCAGATGTATTCTTGAGGTGCAAGACATCATCGTCACCGCAGACCGCGGAGGAGCAATCCAGCCCTTCCGTTGGTGGTGGCCAACCCCGGGAGGTACACGCACGTGACTACACCTGCTGACAACACCGAGACTCTGCGCCCAGAAGCACAGGTTCGCATTACTGGACGTAACGTTGAGGTTCCCGAGCACTTCGCTGAGCGTGTCAATACTAAGCTCTCCAAGATCGAGCGCCTCGATCCCACTCTCACCTTCTTCCACGTCGAGCTGCAGCATGAGCCGAATCCGCGCCGTGCCGATCGCGCCGATCGTATTCAGATCACCGCCACCGGTAAGGGCCACCTGGCTCGCGCCGAGGCGAAGGAGGATAGCTTCTACGCCGCGCTGGAGACCGCGCTAGCCAAGATGGAGCGCTCGCTGCGCAAGGTGAAGGCCCGCCGCACCATCAGCCGTTCTGGTCACCGCGCCCCGCTGTCCACCGGCGAGATCGCCCGCGAGCTCGTGGATGAGGCAAAGGCCGCCCGCGAGGAGGAAGATGATCGTTATGCAGACACCTACGCCGACAAGGTGGAGGATGTCATGCCCGGCCAGGTCGTTCGTCGCAAGGAGCACACCGCTACTCCGATGAGCGTGGACGATGCTCTGTCTGAGATGGAGCTTGTGGGCCACGATTTCTACCTCTTCATCGATGAGGAGACCAACCGCCCGTCCGTGGTGTACCGCCGTCACGCTTTCGACTACGGCCTGATCGCCCTGACGGAGGACGAGGAGAGCTAATCCCTCGACCGCCACGGCGGGAATGCCATTCGACCCGCCCGGAGCAGAGAAGCTCGGGGCGGGTCGCTGCTGTGTCCGGCCCGCCCAGCTCGGGCGGGTTAGCTGCACCCTCCAGCCAGCCGGCGGGGCTGTGCTCTTAGGGCATGCTGCATCGTCTGGGTGCTGGGGTGCGTACAATAGGCACAGACTTGTGGCAGCTGCGCCTTATCTTCATCTTCGATAGTGCGTTATGCTGCACGAAGCAAAAGCTTGAACGTGGGTGTGTCGTGCGCCGCGCCGATGAAGGGCGCGGTGGCGGCGCGTCGCTCCGGTTGTCGATATATAAGGAAAAGTAGAGCCTGTGCTAGGACTGTCAAAGCTACTCCGGATGGGTGAGGGGCGCGCTGTGAAGCGTCTGCGTCACCTCGCTGATCAGGTCATCGCAGTGGAATCGGATTACGAAAAGCTCAGCGATGATGAGCTGCGTGCAAAGACCGACGAGTTCAAAAAGCGCCTCGAGGACGGCGAAACCGTCGATGACCTCGTGGTTGAGGCATTCGCGGTGGCACGCGAGGCGTCGTGGCGTGTGCTCGGCCAGAAGCACTACCCGGTGCAGATCATGGGCGGCGGTGCCCTGCACTTCGGCAATGTGGCCGAAATGAAGACCGGTGAGGGTAAGACGCTCACCTGTGTGCTGCCCGCCTATCTCAATGCCCTCGAGGGCAAGGGTGTGCACGTGGTCACCGTGAACGACTACCTGGCTAAGCGTGACTCCGAGTGGATGGGTCGTGTCCACCGCTTCTTGGGGCTGCGTACCGACGTGATTCTGGCTACCAAAACCCCAGCGCAGCGTCGTGAAGCCTATGCTGCCGACATCACGTATGGCACCAATAATGAGTTCGGTTTCGACTATCTGCGAGACAATATGGCGCGCTCGCTCAACGATTTGGTGCAGCGCGGCCACCACTACGCCATCGTGGACGAGGTGGACTCCATCCTCATCGACGAGGCCCGCACCCCGCTGATTATTTCCGGCGCCGTGGAGGGAACCTCGCAGTGGTACACCGCCTTCTCGCAGATCGCGCCGCGCATGAAGAAGGACATCCACTATGAAGTGGACGTGCGCAAGCGCACCATCGGGGTGAAGGAAGAGGGCGTCTCCTTCGTCGAGGACCAGCTCGGCATCGACAATCTTTATGCCCCCGAGCACTCGCAGCTGGTCAGCTACCTGAACAATGCGCTCAAGGCCAAGGAGCTGTTCACCCGCGATAAGGACTACATCGTGCGCAACGGTGAAGTCATGATCGTGGATGAGTTCACCGGACGTGTGCTTTCTGGTCGCCGCTATAACGAGGGCATGCACCAGGCCATTGAGGCCAAGGAGCAGGTGGAGATCAAAAACGAGAACCAGACTCTCGCGACCATCACCCTGCAGAACTACTTCCGCCTCTACGACAAGCTCGCCGGCATGACGGGTACCGCCGAGACCGAGGCCGCCGAGCTGCACCAAATCTATAAACTCGACGTGATCGCGGTGCCGCCGAACCGCCCCAACCAGCGCAGCGACGAGCCCGACTTGATCTACAAGACGCAGGAGGCGAAGTTCGCGGCCGTGGCCGATGACATCGCCGAGCGTGTGGAGAAGGGCCAGCCGGTGCTGGTGGGTACCACCTCCGTGGAGCGTTCCGAGTACCTGTCCACCCTGCTGCAACGCCGCGGCATCAAGCACAATGTGCTCAATGCCAAGCACCACGAGCAAGAGGCCCAGTATGTGGCCCAGGCGGGCTTGCCGGGCAATGTCACCGTGGCCACCAACATGGCCGGCCGTGGTACGGACATCGTGCTGGGCGGCAACCCGGATATCCTCGCGGACTTGGCCTTGCGTGAGCGCGGCTTGGATCCGGTGGAGAAGCCGGAGGAGTACGAGGAGGCCTGGGACGAGGCCATCGCCGAGGCCAAGAAGCGCTCCGAGAAATACGCCGAGCAGGTGCGCGAGGCCGGTGGCCTCTATGTGCTGGGTACCGAGCGTCACGAGTCCCGCCGCATCGATAATCAGCTGCGTGGCCGTTCCGGCCGCCAGGGCGATCCGGGCGAGACCCGCTTCTACCTCTCGCTGCGCGATGAGCTCATGGTGCGTTTCCGCGGCCAGGCCATCGAGTCCATGATGAACCGCCTGAATGTGCCGGACGATGTGCCGATCGAAGCGAAGATGGTGTCTAACTCCATCAAGACCGCGCAGTCGCAGGTGGAGAACCAGAACTTCGAGGCGCGCAAGAACGTGCTCAAGTACGACGAAGTGATGAACGAGCAGCGCAAGGTGGTCTACGGCGAGCGCCGCGAGATCCTCGAGGGCATGGACGTCGAGCCCTTCGTGAAGAACATGATCGACGAAACCCTCTCGGCCTATGTCGCCGCCGCCACCGAGGTCGGCTACGTCGAGGACTGGGACCTCACTGAGCTGTGGAACGCCCTCGAGGCGCTCTATGGCCCCAGCTTCGAGTACCAGGAGCTCATCGACGGCACCGAGTATGGAGCGGCCGGCGAGCTCTCCGCCGAGGAGCTGCGCCAGGCGCTGATCGACGACGCCCGCTCCTGCTATGCCCAGCTGGAGGAGGCCGTCACCTCCCTCGGCGGCGAGGAGCAGATGCGCAACTTGGAGCGCACCATCATCTTGTCCATCGTGGACCAGAAGTGGCGCGAGCACCTCTATGAGATGGACTATCTCAAGGAGGGCATCGGCCTGCGCGCCATGGCACAGCGCGATCCGCTGGTGGAATACCAGAAGGAGGGCGGCGACATGTTCAATGCCATGAAGGACGGCATCAAGGAAGAAACTGTCCGCCAGCTCTTCCTGCTGCGCCAGCAGTTTGTGCCCAAGATGGAAGAGGCCGGCACCGCCGACATCAACAACGATGGCAAGATCGACGCCGAGGACATCGGCGGAGATGTAGCCAAGGTGCGCGAGGCCGAGTCCAAGCGCACCTACCGCGGGCCCGCCGAGAGCTAAACTCGCCCGCCCCGCCGCCCGCAGCACATCAGCTGCGGGCGGCGCCGCTTAAAACACCCGCAGCGTGTGAACACACCACAGCCTGCGGGTTGTTTTATGCGCGTGCAGCTGCATGGCCCCGGCCATGAAGCGGTGGTGGCTCACTGCGCCCAGTGGCTGGCCGAGGCGCACCACAAAGTCGAAGCGGTCGGGGCGGTAGACATCCGGGATCACCCGCAGCTCAGCGATAGGTGGGGGAGTGGAATCCGCCGCGACTTTCTGGGCGGCGATGAGCCGACGCATCATGGCCACATGAGCGCGAACCTGCAGGGCGAAGCGGGCAGGAGCGAGGGTGCTGGGCTCCGCGGCCCCGCTCATCACCGCCAGCATTCTGCTCACCGGAGGTTGGGCGATGCTGTGCAGATCCGAAAGCCGGCGGGGCTGGCGCGCTCTGGGGGCGGTGCCGGGCTGGGCGCCGGAGTGTGCCGCGGATGGTGCCGCCCCGCCGCCGAGATGGCGCCGCGACTCTGCAAGGGAGAGTGCCGATTCGGCGGCGGATGTGGCGGATGCGGTGGCGGCGGATAGCGCCGCGGCTGGGGGCAGCTTTTTCAGATGGGTGCTACCGGCGATGGAGATAAAAGGCGAGCTCTGGGCGCTCATGGCTCTCATAGGGCCTTCCTGCGCGGGAGGTGCGCGATCGCGGAAAGCAGCCCGCGGCCGCGTGGCGGCTTGTGGCCCGTGGAATCCCCCTGTGTCCCGCGTATAGTATGGCATGGTTAGCAGCGCGGCGCCCGCCGTGCCTGCATAGATGCGCCCCTGGGGCGATAGCAACAACACAAGGAGAACAATGCGCGGACTGGTAGTGGATTATGTGGGAGTGCTCGATGGCTCAGAAGAGGTGCAGCGTCGCTGGCGTAACTTCTTCTCGGCGCTGCGGAAGAAGGGCGCACCGATCGCCATTTTGTCCAATGATCCCGGCGGCCCCGGTGCGGATGAGATCCGCGAGTGGGAGTTCCGCGGCATCGTCGATGCGGTGCTTCTCTCCGGCGAGATCGGCGCGGAAAAGCCCACCGTGGAGGCCTTCCAATTCGCGGCCGACACCTTGGAGTTGGAGCGTAAGGACCTGGTGATGGTGGATGATTCCATCGTGAACGTGCGCGGCGCTGTGGAGGCCGGCCTGATCGGCGTGTACTTCCAGCAATTTGATCGCGCCATCGTGGAGATCGCCGGCGTCTTCGAGATCGAAGGGGAATTCTAAGACGATGCGCGTCTATCTTCCGGCCACCTTTCCCATGCTTGAGCAGCTGCACAGCGAGAGCGTGATCCACGCCCGCAATGGGTGGGCTTTTGCCCTCACCCCGGCGCTGCGCGAGTTCTACACCAGCGGCGATGATGAGGAGCTCTCCGAGGTCGCCTTCGACGATGCGGCGCTGGCCTCCATCCGGCTTTTGGCTATCGATAGCGAGCAGCGTTTCCCCCATCGCCGCGTGGTGATCAGCGCGGATGTGGACGATGACGCCGTGGAATTCCAGCCGGAGATGGGCGAGTCGGTGGTGCGGCTTAGCCCTGCCGAGGTGGCGCTGCGCGATGTGGCCGCGCTGCATATTGACCTCGAGGACGCGGAAGCTGATATCGAGCGCGCACTCGCCGTATTGGATGCCGCGGAGCTGGGCGATGAGGATGCGCAATTGGCGGTGGGGGACGCCGCCGAGCACTTCTTGGCGTGGTACGACCCCACCGAACTGCCCTTTGTAGTGGAGTTACTCTAGCTGGCTGAGATTTCGGGGGTAAAACTAGACAGGTGGGGTGGTCGGGGCTAAGGTACGCTAACGTAATAGTTATTTCTTGGAGAGAAAATATTTTGGAGGCCTAGCTGTGGCCACCCCACCTGCCGATACCCCGCGTAGCCGCCGCTTCAGCCCGGACCGGCTACGGAAGTTCCGTCGCGCTCTCGGCGCGATCACTCACCCCCTGCTTCCCGATGACTACACCGCGTTGCTCAACCACCGGTGGTCGACGCGCGAGCTGCGCGGCGAGATCACTCGGATTGAAGCACTCAACGAGCGCACCGTCAGCCTGGAGATCGCTCCCGGCTGGGGAGTGCCCTTGGACTTTCAAGCGGGGCAGTTCATCGGTATTGGCCTGCCCATCGATGGCCGTTTCGTCTGGCGCAGCTATTCGCTGACCAACGCCCCGGTGCAGGGCAGCGACTCTATCTTCCACATCACCGTGCGCGCGATCGACGGCGGCATGGTCTCGCAGCATCTCATCTCCCACGCCCGCGCCGGGATGGCGATTCGCCTCGCCGCGCCCGCAGGAGATTTTCACCTCACCGATCCCGTGGCCGATCACCTGCTCTTTATCTCCGCCGGCACGGGCATTACCCCCATCATCAGCATGCTGCGCTATATCGCGGATACCGGCGCCATCGAAGACACCACCATTGTTATTGCCCATTCGGTGCGGGAACGCTCCGATCTGCTCTTTGCCGAGGAGCTCGAGCATCTCGGCACGCATCCGAATGTTCGCCTGCTGCTGACCATTACCAGCGAGCAGGGGCGGATGACTATGCAGTCGCTTATCGACGCCATCCCGGAGATATCCAGCTACGCCGTCTATGTCTGTGGCCCCGAGGAGATGATCCGCGCCGCAGAGGACGAGCTGGGTGCCGTGCTGGATGATCCCAGCCAGATCCGCAGCGAGCGCTTCACCTTGGACCGCTCGAAGGCGGGATCCAACCCGGGCGGTGTGGTGAGCATTGGAAGCAATGCCTCGGTGGAAGTCGATGGCGCCACCACGGTGCTGGAGGCTGCGGAAAGCATCGGGGTGGCCCTGCCACATGGCTGCCGCATGGGTATTTGCCATACCTGCGTCCAAGAGATCAAGGAGGGCCAGGTTATGGATTTGACCACCGGCCAAACCTGCGGCCCAGGGGAGCGAGTGCGCGTGTGTAACTCGGTGCCCTGCGGGGACGTCAGTATCTAAAACCAGCACAATTACTGCACAATCGCTGCAACGCGAAGGAGAGACACAGAGACATGGCTATCGATAACATTCGCGCTTATTCGCATCTCACGGACGAGGACATCGCCGCCATCGGAGCTCGCTTCGACGCAATCAAGCAAGAGGTGGAGTCTGATCTGGGAGAGCGCGATGCGCGCTATATTACGAACCTGATTCGGGTGCAGCGCGGCTGCGAAATTGCCGGCCGCGCGGCGCTGTTCTTCGGCAAGAACAAGACGGCCTTTGCCACCGGCACCGGGCTATTGGCGCTGTCGAAGGTCCTCGAGAACCTCGAAATCGGCCACAATGTGATGCACGGCCAGTGGGACTGGATGAACGATCCCACGGTGCACTCCACCACGTGGGAATGGGACAATAACTGCCCGTCGGAGCAGTGGATGCACTCGCATAACTACATCCACCACACCTTCACCAACGTCCTCGGCATGGACAATGACGTGGGATATGGCGTGTTGCGCGTGACTCGTGACCGCAAGTGGCAGCCCTATCACCTGGCGCAGCCGCTGACCAACACCATCTTGGCCACCTTCTTCCAGTGGGCGGTGGCATTCTACGATGTGGAGCTGGGCAAGATTCCCGCCGGCAAGGCCACCTGGGAGGAGACCAAGCCGAAGCTCTGGCAGACCATCGCCAAGGTGCGCAACCAGATGGCCAAGGACTACGCCATCTTCCCGCTCGTGGCGCTTCCCTTCGGCTTGGGCGGCACGATGCTCAAGGGCAATATGCTCGCCAACTTGATCCGTAACCTATGGGCCTATTCGGTGATCTTCTGCGGGCACTTCCCGGATGAGACCGAAACCTTCACCAAGAAGCAGCACGCCACCGAGGACCACAACCAGTGGTACCTGCGCCAGATGCTGGGCTCGGCCAACTTCCGCGGCGGTTTCCTGCTGAGCGTGCTCTCCGGCAACCTCAACTACCAGATCGAGCACCACCTCTTTCCCACCATGCCCTCCAACCGCCTGGCCGAGGTGGGCAAGAAGGTGGAGAAGGTCGCCCGCGACTATGACCTGCCCTATCACACCGGTTCCTTCCCGGAGCAGTTCTTCAAGGTGCAAAAGACTCTGCTCAAGCTGAGCCTGCCGCCGCGCTTTATGGTGGCCGATAAGGACAACGCCCCGGAGGTGCGCTCCAATGCGGCCTTCAGCGATAAGTTCCCGGTGGAGCAGTATCTCCACGTGGGCGAGGGCGAGAACGGGGTGCGCCGCGGCCTGGCCACGGGGCTGATCATGCTGAAGAAGATCCGCCCCGGGGTGAAAGAAGTAATGCTGAACTTCTCCGGCCGTACCCCGCTGCGCCGCTAATTAGGGCCGGTTCCACGGCATCGTCACGTTCAGCGGGATCTTCATGGTCTCGCTGGCGGCGCGTCCCGCGAGGGAGGCGGTGGCGGCGGCCAAGAACAGCGCGAGATAGGCGCTGGAGGTTTGGCCGGTGAACTCGATGGTGACGATCACCGCGAATAGCGGTGCGGCCATGGAGGTAGAGAGGAAGCTGGCGCAGCCCAGCAGCGCGAAGTCCGAGGCCGGCAGCCCCGGCATGAAGGGCTGGAGGAACACGCCGATGCAATAGCCGGCGAGCGCACCGATGGCGAAGCCCGGGGTGAGCACACCGCCGACCGCGCCGGAACGCAAGGTGACAAACACGGCGATGCCCTTGGCCACTAACAGGGCCGCAGCGAAGGTGAGGGCCGGTCGGCCCACCAGCACCTCGGTGGCGGCGAGACGGCCATTGCCGAGCACAGTGGGCAGATAGATAGACATCAGCCCCACCAGAATGAAGGCCGCGGGGATGGTCCACATCATGGCTGCGCCGTGGGTCTTATTGCTCTCTGCGCGAGAAATAGCGCTGCGAAACACCACGCCCAGCAAGCCGCAGAGTGCGCCCACGATGATCGCGGCCCCCAGATTGCCCCAGCCCTCAGAGAGCGGAATGGTGGCATAGAGCGGATCATTGCCCACCACGATGCCGGAGGTCACTGTGGCCACCGCGGAGCAGGCCAGCACGGTCATCATCGCGCGAATAGTGATGGATCCGAGGAGAATCTCCACGGCGAAGATCGCCCCAGCGAGGGGGATGTGATAGATCGCGCCCAAGCCGGCGCCGGCTGCGGCCGCCACCAGAATACGGCGGGTTTCCGAATCCAATTCCAGCCGGTGCGAGAGCTGGCTGGACATCATGGCGCCGAGTTCGCGGGGAGCGTTCTCGCGGCCCACCGAGGCGCCGGCGGCCACGGTGATCATCTGCAAAAAGGCGTTGATGAGGGTCGATAGCACGGGCATGGGCTTGCCCTTCATGCCCTCGGTCACCGAGCGAATCGGCTTGCCCTTGGTTTGCAGCAGATAGTAGGCCACACCGGCCAAAAGCCCAGCGATGGTGATACCCCAGAAGCGTTGGGCGGCGGTGGTGCCGGCGGTGAGGTGGGCCGTCATGCCTTCGTGGCGGCCATAGACCAGCATTTCCACCATCTGCATCGTTTTCACCAGCGCCGCGGCCCCGAGGCCAGTGCCCACTCCCACGATGAGCGTGTAGATACACAGCAAGGCGAGGCGCTTGAGTCGGGCCTGCGGGGTGGCTGCGCCGGTGCCCTTGCGGCCGCGGGCGCCGGTGTCGCCACTATCCGCCGGGGCGCGATCGGAGCTGGCGCGTGCCGCCGTATCCGTGGCCCCGCCGTTGGCTGCACCGCCGCTGGCCGCGGCGGTGTCCTCGCTGGCTGCCTCGCTATCCTCTGCTGGGCGCTGGGTACTGCTCACAGGTTTTTCATCTCCCATTCATCATTGGAGTGCAAAGACGTGAGCAGCAGGCGCACCGCCTCGGCGCGGCGAGCTGAGGGGCCGTCCAAATCGTCTAATCCGCACTCAGGATCGGCAGGAGGCCCGAGGTGGGTGCAGCCGCGCGAACACGTCTCGGCGGCGGCCGCGAGATCATCAAACACCGCGATCACGTTCTCTGGGGTGACATGGGCCAGCCCGAAGGAGCGAATACCTGGGGTGTCAATAATCCAGCCGCTGCCGGAGTCGAGGGGCAGCGCCACCGATTGGGTGGAGGTGTGGCGTCCCTTGCCCACGCCCGAGACTTCACCGGTCGCGCGATCCGCATCCGCCACGATGCGGTTGACCAAGGTGGATTTCCCCACCCCGGAATGGCCTATGAGTGCGGAGACCTGGCCGTCGATGAGGGCATTGAGCTCATCGAGGGGATCGTTAATCCCGCACACCACCACCGGCACCTCGAGGGCGGCGAACTCGGCGGCAAAGGCAGAAGGATCGGCCAGATCGGATTTGGTCAAGCACAGTACCGGCGAGAGATTACCCACATAGGCCGCCACCAGAGCACGTTCCACAAAGCCGGCCCGGGGCGGGGGATCGGCCACGGCGCACACAATGAGTAGCTTCTGGGCATTGGCCACCACGATCCGCTCATAGGGGTCGGTATCGTCGGCGGTGCGGCGCAGCACCGAGGAGCGCTCGCTGAGTTTCACAATGCGGGCCAAGGTGCCGGGCTTGCCGCTGGTATCGCCCACCACGCCCACGCGATCGCCCACCTCGATGGCGGTGCGACCCAGCTCCCGGGCGCGCATGCAGGTCACGGTGTCCGCAGGGGCGCGGCCATCTAAGGCGACGCCCCAGCGGCCGCGGTCTTTGCTAATCACCATGCCAAACTCGGCGTCTTTGTGCTTGGGGCGGTGTTTCGTGCGCGGCCGCGAGCCCCGAGAGGGGCGGATTTTTACATCGGATTCATCAAAATCGCGCCGGGATCTACTCACTATCTCACCTCACTCGTGCCGTGTCGGGGCGGCGGGTTGTGCGCCGTCGATCATCTGCGCCCACATGGTGTCGAAACCGGGCAGGGTTTTTGCGGTGGTGTCGATATTTTCCACCTGTACCCCCTCGGTGACGAGGCCGATAATGGCCCCGGCGGTGGCCATGCGGTGATCGTGGTAGCTGTGCCATACCCCGCCGTGCAGCGGCGCTGGGGTGATGGTGAGCCCGTCTGCGTGTGCCTCGCAGCGCCCGCCGAGCCGGGTGATCTCGGTGCTTAATGCCTCGAGGCGATCGGTTTCATGCCCGCGCAAATGCGCGATACCGCGCAGGAACGAGCGGGAATCGGCCAGGGTGGCCAGGGCGGCCACGGTGGGGGTGAGCTCGCCGATATCGCTCATCTCGATATCGATGCCGCGCAGCCGGCCATCGCTGGGGCCGGTGACCACGAGGTCGTGGCTATCGCCGCGCGAGTGCAGCTCGGCCTGTGCGCCCATGCGGGTGAGGATGGAGCGAATCTCGTCCCCGGGCTGGGTGGTGGTGTGCGGCCAGTGGGGGATGCTCACCTCGCCGCCGGTAACCGCGGCCGCCGCAAGGAAGGGGGTGGCGTTGGAGAGATCGGGTTCGATAGCCCAGTGCCGGCCCCGGATGGTGCCGGGGCGTACCCGCCACACGTGGCGCTCGGAGGTGTCCACCTCTACGCCTGCCTCGCGCAGCATGTCGATGGTCATATCGATATGTGGTTGGGAGGGCAGCACGGTGCCGGTGTGGCGCAGCTCGATGCCCTTGTCGAAGCGGGCGGCGGCCAGCAGCAGGCCGGATACGAATTGGGAGGAGCCGGAGGCGTCGATAGCGATCGTGCCTCCCTCCAGGCTGCCGGTGCCGTGCACCGCGAAGGGCAGCCGGGTGCCGTTGATATCCGCGCCCAGCCCGCGCAGGCCGTTGAGTACCGCGCTCATGGGGCGGGTGCGGGCTTGGGCATCGCCGTCGAAGAAGACGGTGCCATCGGCGAGTGCTGCCACCGAGGGCAGGAAACGCATGAGGGTACCGGCCAGTCCGCAATCGATGGTGGTGCCCGACAGCGGCTGGGGTTGCACGCGCAATTCGATATTGGGGCTGCCATGGGAGGGGGAGATATCGCTGATAGAGACGCCCAGGGCTTTGAGGGCGGCGATCATCAGGTCGGTATCGCGGCTGCGCAGCGCCCCGGAGATGGTGGAGGGCCCGTCGGCGAGCGCGGCTAAGATGAGCGCGCGGTTCGTCATCGACTTCGATCCGGGGATGTGTACGCGGGCGCGTACAGGGTCCGTCACAAATGGGCTGTCCCACAGGGGCATGCGTGCTGAATCCATACCTCGATTCTAGGGCTAGGGCCCGGTGGCGTCGTCGATGCGCCCTAAAACCGCAGGTGATTGTGAGCATACGGGGGATGCGTGGCCAGGCTGCTGGCACAATGGGCACTATGTGTGGTCGTTTTGTTTTATTCACCACTGAGCAGGAGCTGCTGCGCCATGCCCAGCGGGTACTCGGGGTGGCGGAGATCGACGCGCCCCAGGGCTGCCCGCCGCCGCGCTACAATATCGCCCCCACCCACGCGGTGCCGGTATTTGTTTCTAGCGAGCTGCTCAGCGATGCCGCTCCGACGGCTCCGCTGAGCCTGCGGGCCGCACGGTGGGGCTTGCTGCCGCATTGGAAGAAGGACAGCACCGGTCCCGTGCTCTTTAATGCCCGAGCTGAAACCGTCGCCACCAAGCCGTCCTTCCGCGACGCCTTCGCCCATTCCCGCTGTGTGATTCCCATGGATGGCTATTACGAGTGGAAGGATAAGCAGCCGCACTTTGTCCACCGGGAGGACGGCGAGCTGCTGTGGGCTGCGGGCGTGGTCGCCACCGGGCTGGAGCAGCTCTCCACCACGATCATCACCACCGCCAGCGCCGAGCCGCTTGCGTGGCTGCATGATCGCATGCCGCGCCTGCTCACCGCCGAGGAGGCCCAGGCGTGGCTCACCCAGGATCAGCAGGCGGCGGAGGCCATCGTCTCTGGGCCGTCGCCGGAGTCCCTGCGCGCGAGTGTCATCACCACCCCAGCCGATAGGGCCGTGGGCCGGGTGGGCAATGATTATCCCGAGCTGATCTCCTAGCAGCACGCTTATCGACGCTCACCTGCTGCCGCGCCCTGTTGTCGTCCTAGGGTGCGGCGAGATCGCTGAATTCAGCGCCGAGGACGGCGGCCATATCGCTGGCGCGGAGCTGGATATCGAGCCCGCGCTTGCCGCCGGAGACATAGATGGTCGGATGCGCCGTGGCGCTGGCGTCGATACGCGTGGGCAGGAGTTTCTTCTGCCCCAGTGGGGAGATCCCGCCGGTGATATAGCCGGAGGACTTTTCGGCGTCATGCGGATCCGCCATGCTCACCTTGGATACACCGAAGGCGTGAGCGGCCTTCTTCAACGACAGCGAGCCGGTGACCGGTACGCAGCACACCGCGAGGCTGCGGCGGGGCCCACGGCCGGCGCTTAAGTCCACCACGAGGGTTTTGAAGATGGCCGCGGCCGCGACGCCCTCGCTCTCGCCGAGCGCTGCGGCAGCCTGCTGGCCGAAGTGATCGTGGCCGGCGTCGAACTCGTGAACCTGGTGCTCGATTCCGGCCGCGCGCAGCATCGCCAGGGCGGGAGTGGCGGCACCCGCGGCACCCTTTTTCTTTTTCTTTGCCATAACGGAGACACTATAACGCTGGATCGCCCTAGCGCCGCAGCGATCAAACGCTAGGCTTAGAGAGTATGGATACGCCTGTACCTTCCATCACTGATCTGCCAGTGCGCACCCAGGATTACTTGAAGAACATTTTTGATATTTGCGAGCGGACGCAGGCGCCGGCGTCGTTGAAAGAGCTCGCCACCACGATGGGGCAGAAGGCCCCCACGGCCTCTGAGGCGGTGAAAAGGCTGGCGCAGAATGGCTATATTCACCGCGAACCCTATCGCGGCATCACCCTCACCGCGCAGGGGCGGCAGCTGGCCCTGGCGATGGTGCGGCGGCACCGGCTGGTGGAAAGCTTTTTGGTGGAAACGCTGAACTATGGCTGGGACGAGGTACACGAGGAGGCCGAGCTACTCGAGCACGCCATCTCTGATCGTTTGCTCGGCCGGATTGATAGCTTTCTCGGGTTCCCCAGCCGCGACCCGCATGGGGATCCGATCCCCAGCGCGAGTGGGGAGATCGACACCGTGGGTGGGCAGTCGCTGGCAGCCGTTGCTCCCGGCACAGACACGGTGGTGGAGCGCATCCACGATCACAGCGTGGATATCCTGCGCTATCTGAACGATAACGGCATCGTGCCGGGGGCGCGCATCAGAGTGGAGCAGCCGCCTTTCGACGGCATGGCGGCACTCTATGTGGGCGCAGCTGACGGCACCTGGTCGGCCGAGCCGGTGCTGCTCAATGAGGAGGCGGTGCGGTGTGTGGATGTGGCGGCCCCTAAAATAAATGAGGACGACTAGGACGCACGGCGCACACCGCGACTATAGAGGCAGGAGCCACGGGAATAAGCATGGTGGACACACCTGAGGACGCACAGGCCACGAGCCGAGCGCGCGCAGGCGAGGACGAGCGCAGCCTTGAGCAGCGTTTCGAAGACGACGCCCTGCCGCTGCTGGATCAGCTCTATGGTGGCGCGCTGCGCATGACGCGCAACCCGGCGGATGCCGAGGATCTCGTGCAGGAAACCTATTTCAAGGCCTATCAGGCCTTCTCCTCTTTCCAACCGGGCACCAATCTCAAGGCGTGGCTGTACCGGATCATGACCAACACCTATATCAACAGCTATCGCAAGAAAAAGCGCCGGCCGCAGCAGCTGCCCACCGAGGAGATCACCGATCATCAACTGATGAATACCTCCACCCACGATTCCACCGGGCTGGAATCCGCCGAGGTGGAGGCATTGAAGCTGCTGCCGAATACCCAGATTGCGGATGCGATGAACCAGCTCAGCGAGGACTATCGCATGGTGGTCTACTACGCAGACGTGGAGGGGCTGGCCTATAAGGAGATCGCGGAGATCATGGGCACTCCCCTCGGAACGGTGATGAGTCGGCTGCATCGGGGAAGAAGACAGCTGCGCGATGCGTTGAGAGAAGTAGCTGCCGATCATGGCATCGGCGTGGAGCCCGAGACTGACAGCACCGAGCAGGCCACAACAACGCGGAAGGTGAGCCAATGAGAGACTGCGGACGCAAGCATGAATGCTCCGAAAGCTGCGAGCGCGCCTATGCCTCTCTCGCTCGGCTGCTGGAAGGGGATTGCAGCCCCGTCGAGCGGGAACAGCTGCGCCGGCATGTCCAGGCCTGCCCAGAGTGCTTTGAGCGGCTCGGAATAGAGGAGCAGGTACGTGAGCTTCTGCGGCAGTGCTGCTGCCAAAAAGCCCCCACCCGGCTGCGCGAAACCATCCGCTTCAAGATGCGCGTGGAGTGGACCATCGGCTAGCCGCAGTGGTGGGGAACAAGAGAAAACCCAGCGTGGTTCTGAAAAGAAACCAGGCTGGGTTTTGCTGCGCTAGGGCCTAGGCCAGTGGCTTAGGCGTTGGGGCGCTTACCGTGGTTAGCGCCCTTCTTACGACGGTCCTTACGCTTGCGACCACGCTTGCTCATAGTGGTCTCCTTCCTAGAGGTGGGTATGAATGAAAAGAAAGTTTGAGTGCCCAGTGTATCGTCTCACTGACGGCGAGAACAATTCACTGCGGCACTCATGCTTCCTAGACGGTGGCGCGGGAGCGCTGGCGCGCTAGCGCCTTATTGCGGCGCTTGAGGGCGCGGCGCTCGTCCTCGCTCATACCGCCCCAGACGCCGGCATCCTGGCCGGACTCGAGGGCCCACTTGAGGCAGTGGTTGGTTACTGGGCAGCGGTTGCACACCAGCTTTGCCCGGGCGATCTGTGCCAGGGCGGGCCCGGAATTTCCTACAGGGAAGAAGAGCTCGGGGTCCTCGTCGCGGCAAACTGCGTTGTGGCGCCAGTCCATGGTGTACTCCTTAAAGTTAAGCTAAAGCTTTTGTGCATCTATTGGGGTGAATTATCGGTTTCGGGTGAAGGCAGGGTACGCATCGGATGATCCGGATGGGGGCGTTCTTCTCGTCGCAGTTCTGACATCCTACGGCTAGTAGAGGGCACGAGCGACTCCCAAGAAAATGGGGGCCGTGCTTGCTAGCTACAGTGAAGCCAGTGGAGAGAAAAATTAACGCCCGCCGCTTAAGCTTTCCGTCTCAGCTGCGGGTTTAACGTATGGTTAATCTCTGCTTCTACCGAAGTTCGGCAAAGGGTTGCGCTTTCTTTGCCTTCGCTGAAGTGAATTCTTGCACGACTATGTCTGTTTGGCTAGAGCTTTCGCCAAATTAGTGACATATCTCACGAAAAATGAGCGCTCTCAGGGGCGATCACGTCGATCACATCGGGGACAGAAACGATATCGATGCGATCTGTCTCGCCCATAAACTCGCCGTCTAGCTGCCACTTCGTCTTCTCTGTCAGGGTGAGTGTAAGTGCGTTGATATCGTCAACTTGGATTTCTCCGGTATCCACGGGCAAAGCAGACCAGAATCGGACATTCGAGCCCACCGTCTTCATCAACGCCGCTAGGCCACCGGCCCCTTCGGCGCTGGTGAGAGCGAAGATTGAGAGGCCACCTTCCGTTCGGGCATCGGGGTTGGTCACAACCGGAACGGGGCCGGCAAATGTCCAGGGATTGGTATTGGATACCACCACCAAGGGCAGCTCTTTTTCCTCCCGCACGGTGCCGGCGGTCTCCGCCCGGAAAGAGATATGTGGCGGGTGCGCCCGCAGGCGACGCCAGGCGCGTGCCGCAATAAGCGCGTATTTGCCGGGGGTGGCCGAGATGCCGCGCTTGCGGGCCTGCTCCATCGAGTGAATCACGGCGGCATCAATGCCGATACCCAAGTTCACGCAGAGCCAGCGCTTGGACTCATCATCGTCCGGATTTGTCTCTGCCGAGCCCACATTATGGGCCATGGCCAGCGGCAGGCGCCGCACCGTGCCCTCGCGGAGCAGATCCGCGATCTCGGCGGCGGCCTCCGTGGGATCATTGGGCAGTCCGAGGGCGCGGGCATAGACATTGGCGGAGCCGGTGGGAATGATCACCAGCCGCGGCAGCTCGGCAGCATCGGGGCGGGCATCGACATCCTTGCCCAGCAAGCCGTTGATCACCTCGCCGACAGTGCCATCGCCGCCGAGAATAATGATGGCGTCATAATCAGAGCGCCGCAGCCCAGCGCAGATCTCCTCGGCATGCTGCGGATAGGCCGTATGGACAGCCTTGATGGACGTCACTGGCGCGAGCGCGCTCACAACATCGCGGACAATGGCATGGCTGACGCTCGTGGAGTTCGGGTTCATCAAAAGTAGGCTTCGCACGATTCCCCAGTGTAAAGGATTCCGCTCCCGCGACGGCGCGCCGCATCGCCGCGGGATGTCTAGGGCGCAGCCACCGGCATTGTATAGACTCATGTTCTGTGAGCAGAGCAGAAAAATCCCGCCGCAGCCCCGAGTCCACGCAGCCTGCAGAGCAGGCCGCATCCGCCGTTCCCGCCCCCATTCGCTGGGCGGCGATACTCGGCGGGGTAGAGGGGCTCCTCGGTATCGCGTATGGCATCTTTCTCATGGCCCGTGACCTGCTGGGTTATCGCGATGCCTCCGCCGTTTTCGAAGATGAGCTGCGCGCCGATCTGCTCGGCTTCGGCACCGGCGTGGTCTTTCTCATCTTCTTCGGCACGGTCTGCGTGGCCGCCCTATTCCTCGCCCGCGGCAAGCGCTGGGGTCGTGCGCCCGTGCTCATGCTCAACATGCTGCTTATTCCCATTGCCTTCTATATTCACAGCGCCGGGCACACCCCCTCGGCCATTGCGGTGGGCATTGTGGGCCTGCTCGGCTTGGGCCTGCTCTTCAACGGGGTCGCCGTGCGCTGGGCGGCAGCGCAGTACTAGTCGAGAATATGCCTGCAGGGTGGCGTCGATAAGCGATTATCGACGCCACCCTGTGATCGTTGAGCCCTGTTGGGCGATAATCGTATCCCCAGAAAGGCGCAGGTTAATAGGGGTGGAATCGGCGCCATCGTCGATGGAGGCGCGGACATGGTCGATCCGCTTGCCCCGGTGCCACTCGGCGAGGGCGAGGCCATCTCGGACGGGATAGGCCACGGCATCGGTGCCCATCGCCACCCCGGAGCCGATGGCGTCGGAGAAGATGTGCTCCACGGCAAGGGTCGTGGGGTGGAAGAGGATGAGGCCGCGATCGGTGTAGACCGTGATGTGGTGGGGAAGATCGGCGTGAATGACGTTGCGCGGATCGAAAAGCGGCGCTATGCCGCGCTCACTTAGTACCTCGCCATTGCTGCCATAGGAGACAATGCGGCCCTGGATGCGCAGGTCTTGGGGCGGGTAGTACACCGCGGCGGCGTCCTCAGCGACGGCCAGAAGCTGGGCGTCCGGCTGCTCGAGCTCGATGGTTGTCTCCGGTTCCGGTTTGCGGGAATCCTCGGGGTTGCGGTCGAAAAAGTGCAGCCGCGCCACAGGGGCGCCGCTGTCATTTCCGGCCTGCTCAGGAGCGCAGATATCGATGAGGGCCAAGGTGCTCAAACGAGTCAAAGCGGAGCCAATGCGGCAATAATCGCGGCCCAGCTGTTCGCGCTCCTGCGGGGCGGGATCCTTACCCACCTGGATGGTGCGCACCAGATCCGAGCGCCACAGCACCACCAGTTCATCGTTGTACACCCCCGCGGCATCATTGGAGCGCAGCGAGTGCACGGGCTCTTCGGTGAGCACCGCGCGGGTGCTCTTATAGCGGCCAGTATCGGCATCGATGGCGGTGGTTTCACCGCAGCCGAAGCCCGTGGAGAAAGACACCATCACCTGCGAAAAAGCCAAAGATAGCGCGCAGACGGTGGCATCGCTGCGCTCATAGGACCAGCGCTCGGTCTCGGTGGCGGGGTCGAAGGCGAATACCCGGTGCTCCTCCGCGGCGATCACCAGCCCGTCGATCACATAGGTATCCCGCTGGTGCAGCGGGGAATCGGTGGTGAACGTCCACTGCTTGTGCATGGACTCCGGGAAGGAGGTGACGATGCTCGGCACCTGCGGCGGCTGCTCCTCCGGGCCGATGGAGCTGCGCAGATGCGCGTGACGGGCCGGGGCGCTGATATATGTGAGCACGCAGACGAGCGCCACCAGCAGCGCGAGCACAGCCCAGCCCGCAGCGGGGGTGAGGCGGCGCCGAGCAGGGGTGGCAGCACCAGCCGCACCGCTATCGCGTGAACTCATGAGGCTGAAGGATACCGCACTTTCTAGTTACGGCGCCCGCGCCCTCCGCGGCCGCCCTGCTGACCGCGGCCCTGGCTGCGGCCCGCGCCCCGCGGGCGACTACCGCGACCACGCAGGCTCGAGGCACCCCCGCCGAAGACGGGGCGGGCATCGCCGATGGAATCCGTGGCGCCCTCGGGAATATCGAGGGCCTCGAATAGCTCGGGGGAGGTAGAGAACCACTGGGGCGGTTCCGGCTGATCGAGCTTGAGCTCATCATTGATCAGCGCCCACTTGTGCAGCTCATCAAAGCCCACCAGGGTGACGGCCGTTCCGGTGTGACCGGCGCGGCCGGTGCGGCCAATGCGGTGCACATAGGTCATCGGATCGTCCGGGGTCTGATAGTTGATCACATGGGTGACATCATCGATGTCGATACCGCGGGCGGCCACATCGGTGGCCACCAGGATCGTGATGCGTCCCTCGCGGAACGCACTGAGCGAGCGCTCGCGGGCCGATTGGCCCATATCGCCGTGCACTGCTCCCACCGCAAAGCCATGGGCGGCGAGGTTTTCGGCCAAGGTCGCCGAGGAACGCTTCGTGCGGGTGAAGATGATGGTGCGGCCACGGCCGGGAGCCTGCAGAATGCGGGAAATAATGGCCGTTTTATCCATCTGGTGCGCCTGCATCACCACCTGGCGGGTAGAGGCGTGTGTCTGCGAGGACTCCGCCGACTCGGCCCGAATATGCACCGGCTTGTGCATAAAACCCCGGGCCAAGGTGATGATGGGGCCGGGCATAGTGGCCGAGAACAACATGGTCTGGTGCGCGTGGGTGAGCATGGCCATGAGCTTTTCAATATCGGGCAAAAAGCCCAGATCGAGCATCTCATCGGCCTCGTCGAGAACTAGGATCGCCACCTCGTTGAGTCGCAGCGCCCCGCGCTGGGCGAGATCAAGGAGCCGTCCCGGGGTGCCCACGACCACGTCCACGCCGCGTTCGAGCGCCGAAATTTGATCCTCATAGGGGGTGCCACCGTAGATCGCGAGTACCCGCACCGGCAGGCGGGCTGCGGCAGTGGCGAGATCCTCACTCACCTGCACCGCCAGCTCGCGGGTGGGGCAGACAATCAGGGCGCGCGGGGTGCCATCGAGCTCCGCGACGTCGGCGGCATCAAAGACACGATCAAGAAGCGGCACGCCGAAACCGAGGGTCTTGCCCATGCCGGTGCGGGCCTGGCCGATAATATCGGCGCCATCGAGCGCTAAGGGGAGCGTGAGCTCCTGGATGGCAAAGGTGTGGGTGATGCCCTTGTTGGCCAAGGCCTCCACGATCTCCACGGCGACGCCCAGCTCCGCGAAAGTCGGCGTGGTGGCATCCTTTGTGGCGGCTGTACTGCGAGAAGGTGGCGCCGCGGCGGGCGCGGCAGCGGCCTCTCTAGCCGCAGGAGGAGCAGTCGCCGCAGCCTTCTCGGAAGGTGCCGGTGCGGCCTCAGCTACCTGCTGGCGCGTGGTGTGGCGACGCACTCGGCGGCGGGAACGCCTCGAACCGGCAGAGCGAGGCTGATCGTGGGCGGTGGAAGATCCTTGGTCAGACACATCTATAGATACTAACTGTCCTGCCACTAGTATTGGAGACTGCCTCAGTGCACGGTGGCAGAGAACTACTATCCTCACTGTGCATATGAGACGATAACCGTTAATTCATACGCACCGGCGCGGCAGCCTAGGCAGGTGCCGCGCCATCGTCACAGACATGAAAAGAGGGCATCTTTATGGACATCAAAATTGGTTTCAATGACAGCCCACGCGAGCTTGTTATCTCCACCGATCGCGCCCAGGATGAGGTGCTCGCGCAGGTGCAGCAGGCACTCGCTAGCGCAGAGCCGAGCTCTGTGACTCTGGATGATGACAAGGGCCGAAAGTATGTGGTCCGTAGTAGCTCGATCGCTTATGTGGAAGTCGGTTCCACACACGCTCATCCAGTGGGCTTTATCAACTAACGCAGCCGACAGGCGCAGCGCGCAGGATTACGAGGCAGAAGGAGTAGCGAGTCATCGACGAGAGAAGATATCTACGCGGCCAGGACGGGGAGGACCGCCCCGACCGCTATAACGCGTGGAATAGCGACGATGACATCGCTGCCCCGCGCCACCACAGGCCGGAGCCGGACCCCTCGCCGGGACGGCATGAAGCAGCGGGGGAGCGTCGAGAAGCAGAAGAGTCCAATGACTCCTTCTTCGTGCGTTTTGCCCGCGACTATGGCTGGCGGGCCTATGCCATTCCGGTGCTGGCGATCATCACCGTGTGGGTGCTCGTCGACATCATCCACCAGCCCGCCGATACCACACCCCCTACCGCCTCCTCTGTCCCACCGGCAGCCACGAGCACAGGTCGCGACGAAGCGCGCCCACCGGTGCCTAATCCCGCGGATCTCGCGTTTGTGACCGAAGGCGGGCAGCTACCCGCAGGCGGGCCCTATACCGAAGACGGGCGCGGCACCTACCGCATGGTGGGCGCCCCTGGTGCCGAAGCCGGGGCGGGACGCCCGCGCACCGTCACCTATGTGATCGAAGTGGAAGAGGGGCTCAACCCCGCCCACTATGGCGGCGATGATGGCTTTGCCGCGATGGTGGATGCCACCCTGACCAATCCCAAGGGCTGGACCGCCGATCCCGAGTTTGGCTTCAAGCACATCGACAATCCGGACAAGGCCGATCTACGCATCCAGCTGAGCAGCGTGAACACCACGCATAAGAGCTGCGGCGCCAACCTGGGCATGGAGACCTCCTGCTTTACCTCCGACGGCAATCGCGTGGTGCTCAACGAATCCCGCTGGGTGCGTGGCGCCCGGCCTTTCGCTGGCGATCTCGGCGCCTATCGCCAATACCTCATCAACCACGAGGTAGGACACGGTATCGGCTATGCACAGCATGTGCCCTGCGGCCGCGATGGCGCCCTCGCGCCGATCATGATGCAGCAAACCCTCAGCCTCTCCAATTCGGAGCTGAACAAGATCGACCCCAACGAGATCTACCCCGACGATAACGCCACCTGCAGCTATAACGCGTGGCCCTATCCGAACGGCAAGAAGGAATAAATTCGGTGACTCTCACACCGCGGCCGCTGCCCCCTGGGGCGACGGCACGTTATGCCCGCCATCTCTCCCTGCCCGGAATCGGGCTGCAGGGGCAGCAGAAACTCTATGGCGCCTCGGTGCTGGCGATTGGTGCCGGCGGGCTCGGCAGCCCGGTGATTGAATACTTAGCCGCGGCCGGGGTGGGGTGTCTGGGCATTATCGACGCCGACGAGGTGGACCTGTCCAACCTGCAGCGCCAGGTGGTGCACCGCACCAGCGATATCGGCACCCCGAAGGTGCAGTCCGCGGCGCGCTTTGCCCGCGAGCTCAACCCCGAGGTGGAGGTGCGCACCCACCACTGCGCACTCACGGCCACTAATGCCCTCGAGATCCTCCGTGCCTACGACATCGTGGTGGATGGCTCCGATAACTTTGCCACCCGCTACCTGGTGGCCGATCACTGTGCCGAGCAGTCCATCCCGCTGGTGTGGGGCAGCATCCAGCAATTCGGCGGGCAGCTATCTGTCTTCGCCGAGGGCTATACCCTGCGCGATATTTTCCCCACCCCGCCGCCGCCCGGTAGCGCCCCCAACTGCGCCGAGGCCGGCGTCTTTGGCGTGCTGCCCGGGGTGATCGGCACCATGATGGCCACCGAGGTAATCAAGCTCATCACCGGATTCGGGACCCCGCTCATCGGCCGCCTCGCCACCTGGGATGCGGCGAATAACAACTTCAAAACCTTCTCCTTTTCCCCGCACCCGGAATCGGCGGCGCTGCGGCACCGACCCGTGGTCGAGGCATGCGGGCGGGGAGACGGCCCAGCACCGACGACAGCTGATGCTGCCGCGGTGGATGCAGCCACCCGCGATAGCGCCGATGCCCAGGAAGGACACAGGATGGATTCCCAGAACACACCCCGCGACGCCGATGCCCCCAAGGAGCCGGAACACCGCTCGATGGAGGAGCTGCCCGCCCTGCTCGAGGAGGGCATGATCTCGGTGGATGTGCGCGAACCCATCGAATGGGAAGGGGGAGTGCTGGGAGAGAGCCTGCTCGCCCCGCTCTCGCGGCTGCGCGCCGGGGACCTCGGCCAGGTCGCCGAGCTGGATCGCGCCCAGCCGGTGGCGCTGTATTGCAAAGCGGGAGTCCGCTCCGAAGAGGCCGCCCGGATCCTGCTCGCTCATGGTTTCGAGCGCGTTATCACCCTCGATGGGGGCATCATGTACTGGTGGATGAACCAGTAGAAGGCGCAGCTGGGAACGCAATCTCGCCTGTGGCCGTGGTGTGCGCGCCGGGCGGGTGGGGTGCAACGCTAATCTAGGGGCTATGACTGACACCACCGACTCGACACCCGTGGGCTCGGTACCGGGGCACGTTTTTGAGGCTTTCCGAGTGCCCACCCATCACATCGCCGCCGCAGAGCGACTCGGCGCGGCGTGGGATAACGGCATCAAATGCGGAAACGTGGTGATTTCCCGCGCCCCCTCGGCGTCTTTTGCCGCGTGGTCGGCCAAGCTGCGCGATAGCCTCAACCCCCGTGGTGTGCGCCTAGTGCGGCCGGTGCGCTCCACCGATGGGCGCGTGGTGATCTCGGGATTCCGGGCGAACGCCTATGTGGTGGGCGAACCAGCGCAGCGCGTCGATGAAACCGTGGGCGCGGCCCTGCTCCTCGCCGATGCTCTCGCCGAGGTGCCGGTGCCCCAGTGGGTGGGCCGCGATATGCAGCAGGTCGACGATGAAGCCAGCATCTTTCAGCTGGCTGATCGTGCCACGTGGGCAGAACAGCCGGCCGAGCTATTGGCCCGCGCTTTTGAGGGCGATCGCCCCGCCAGCGGCCACGAGGTGGAGGCGCTGAGCGCCGCCGCGGAGCTACATCGGCGGGTGCCCGAGATTCCCCTCGAGGTGCAGCTGGGCCACGCGGACATGCTGGGTACCACCATCTTCTCCGGGAGCCAGGCGCCGATTGTGACTGAGATCGTGCCCGTGGCGCATCCGCATGCGTATACCGCAGCGCTGACGATGGTGGACGGCATCATCGCCGATGCCGTCGATATCGGGGTGCTGGATCGTTTCTCGCATCTGCGTTATCTCGACGCCCTGGCCGCCCGCGGGGTGCTCTATCGCCTCTATGTGCACGCGCTGCACCCAGCGAGCCGCCCCGCACACAGCCGCCGCATTGTGGCGTTGGCCCGCGAACTTGGCGAGCGTCTCGACGCCGACTCCTAGCCCAAATTTCCCACCCGCATTCTTCGAATGTGTGTTCTTAGTTGTTGAGGGGCAATTCGCTGTGAGTGTCCACTACCTCTGCAAGAATGATGGGCATGAATAGCACCCCGCAGATGGCCCCACCGCCGAACCCTACGGTGACAGTCACCTACCCCGGTCCGCGAGATACCCCTCGCAGGACGTGGTCTGCGGCCGTGCACGAGCTGGTGCACGCTGAGCTGACAGGCACCGTGAAGCTCATCGGCGCCGCCAACACGGGTGTGAGTTCCGCACTGAGCGATACGGTGGTGGGTTTGATCAATGCGGGGGTGGATCCGGCGGAGATTGCGCTGATCACCACCGCCAAGGAGACGGCAAGTTATCACCGCAGCGAGCTCTCTTCTCTGCTGGGCGGCCGCGCTGAGGGCTTTGCCTCCGCCGGAACGCTCGTGCGCTCTATTCACTCCCTGGCTTTCGCCATTGTCCGGGCCGCGCGCCAGCGCGATATCGGCACCTCGCCCCGCATGATTACCGGCGCCGAGCAGGATGCCGTGATCCGCGAGCTTCTCGACGGCCACCGCGAGCGCGGCGGCGCCTATTGGCCGGAGGAGCAGCACGAGGCACTCGAGCTCGTCGGATTCGCCCGCGGCCTGCGTGACTTCCTGCTGCGTGCCCAAGAGCGCGGTTTAGGTGCCGCGGACCTCGAGCAGCTCGGCGAGGACTGGGACCGCCCCCTCTGGACTGCTGCGGGGCAGTTTTTGCGGGAGTATCACCACACCATGGCACTGTCTGGCCAGGACTCGCTCAACGCCTCCGAGCTGCTGGCCGAGGCTCACCGCCTCATCGTTGATGATGAGCAGCTCGCCCAACAGGTGGCCCGCTCAGCGCGGTATCTGCTGGTTGATGACGCACAGAATCTCGATCCCAAGGCAGCTGGGTTGATCGAGGCGCTCACCCCGCACACCACGCTCATGGTGCTCGGCGGCAACCCCGAGCACTCCGTATTCCACTTCCGTGGCGCGGATCCCGACTTCTTCCTCGACTACCACGCCGAGCACACCATCGAGCTGACAGAGCCTCAGGTGCAGGCGCGCTCGCAGTATGTGGTGGCCGCCGATGCCCGCAGCCACCACGACTTCATCGCGGACCGAGTACGCCGCGCTGGGCTGCTCGACTCGGTGGCGTGGCGCGATATCGCAGTGATCGTGCGCAGCTCTGGGGAGATCGGTAGCCTGCAGCGGGCGCTCTTGATCGCCGGTGTGCCCGTGCACGTGGACAACTCGGCGATGGTACTCAAGGAACAGCGGGTGGTATCGAGCCTGCTCATCGCCGCGCGGAGCCTGCTGAGCCGTATCAGCAGCACCGAGCTGAGCGAGCTCATCCTCGGCCCCGTCGGTGGCGCCGATCCGGTCACCTATCGCCGCCTGCTGCGCGGTGTGCGTGCCGCAGAAAAACTCCACGGCGGTAGCCGCCGGGCCATCGAGGTACTCGAGGATCTCCTGCTTCCCCAGGCACCGGGCTATACCGCCCCGGAAAACGCCGAGATTCGCGATAGCCTCACCGAGCGGGAAACCCAGATTTTGCAGCGCACCACCGAGGTACTCGAGGCGGGGCGGGCGGCCTATGAACGCGGCGAGTCCGTTGAGGCGGTGCTATGGGCGTTGTGGGAGGCGACCGGTCTCGCCCAGCACCTGCAGGCGGTCTCGCTTCGCGGCGGAGCGTCCGGCTCCCAGGCGGATCAGGATCTCGACGCTGCCATGGCCTTGTTTGATACCGCCGGCGACTACACCGAGCGTCGCCCCGGGGCCTCCTTTTCCAGCTTCATCTCCTATATCGATAGCCTCGATGTTCCTTCGCTCACCCGTGAGCGGCGCGGCGCCAAAACAGATGCCGTCACCATTCTTACCGCCCACTCGGTCGTGGGCATGCACTTTCGCCTCGTGATCGTTGCAGGGGTTAATGAAGGTGCATGGCCGCAGCTGGGAGAAACGGGCACCCTATTCGGCCAGGAAGAGTTAATCAATCACACAGACGAGGACATCGACCCTGGGGTGTATGTGACCCACACGGCCGAGCGGGAAGCAGAAGAACGCCGTCTGCTCAGCTTGGCCTGCTCCCGAGCGACTGAACAGCTCTACATCATGGCGATCGATGACACGGAGAGCGAAGATGGAACCACCGAGCCCTCCCGTTTCCTCGCTGCCACCCCGGTGAGCATGCGGGTGTATAGCGCCGAGACTGCCGCCGGCACATCTGAGGACGCCGGGGCGGTGCGCGCCATTCATCCGCGTATGCTGTCCACCTCGAGTGTGATCGCGGAACTGCGGCGCACCCTGGAAAATCCGCACGCTCCCGCAGCGGATCGCGAGCATGCCGCATATCATCTCGCGCGGCTAGCGGAGGCCGGCGTGCTGGGGGCCAGCCCGCAGGAGTGGTGGGGCATGCGTGCGGCCTCTACTACTGAGCCTTTGGTGCGCGCCGGGGAGACCATCCGTTTATCTCCCTCCGCCATCGAAAAGAGCCTAGATTGCCCCCTCAACGGCACCGTGGCGAAGTTCGCTGACTCCGCCAGTGGCAGCCCCCAAATCACCGGCACGCTCGTGCACGCCTTTGCCGAAGCCATTGATAATGGCGCCGAGGAGAGCGTGGCGCGCGAGTTGGTGGAGCATGCCTTTACTCAGCAGCTCGATGATGCAGAGTGGAGAAAGGATGCGGAGATCGCTCGGTTTAGCACCATGCTCGATAAAACAGTGTCGTGGATCCACTCTGCTAATGCCGCGACCACCTTGGTGGGTACCGAGCGACAGGCATGGGTGCGCGTCGGCCATCTCACAGAGGGCGAGCATGATGTGATGATCTCCGGCCGGCTGGATCGTATCGACCGCAGCGGCGATAGCCTGCGGGTGGTGGATTATAAGTCCTCCGCCCAGGCCATTGCCCAGAAAGAGGCCGCCGATCATGCGCAGCTCTCGGCCTACCAGGTGGCCGTGGCGCACGCCCGCCTCGATGCGGAAGGGAATCTCGCCACCCGCCGCCCCGAGGACCCTGAACTCGAGCGAGAAGGGGCCGTGCTGGTCTATCCCGGCACCAGCACGAAGAAGATCACCACCCGCGAGCAAGCACGGCTCGATGAAGAGCAACTCGCTGCTTTTGAGGACACGCTCATGGCGCTGGCGCGGGAGAAAGCACAGCCGCGGGTGCGGGCTCAGCTCAATGAGAAACAGTGCACGTATTGCACGTTGAAGGCGGTATGCCCGGCACAGGATCAGGGAAGGAGCATCTTCAATGCCTAAGCAGAACAATCCGCGGCTGTCTCCCCGTGAGCTCTCGGAGCGACTGCAGCAGCCCTATGCACCGACCGAGCAGCAGGCAGCGGTGATCGGTGCGGAACAAGGATCACTGCTGGTGGTGGCCGGTGCCGGCGCCGGTAAAACCGAAACCATGGCGGCGCGCGTGGTCTGGCTGGTGGCCAATGGGCTGGTGCGCCCCGATCAGGTTCTGGGACTCACCTTCACCCGGAAGGCCGCCGGCCAGCTGGAACAGCGCATCCGCCGGAACCTCGCCACGCTGAAAAACACCCTCGGGCTCGCCGTGGATGAGCAGGGCCGTGAGCTCAGTATCGAACCGAAGGTAGCCACCTACGATTCCTACTGTGGGGATCTTGTGGCCGAGTACGGCCTCTTGCTGCCCATCGAAACATCTGCGCGCCTGATCACCGAGACCGAGCTTTACCAGTACTGCTATGAGGTGGTGCGGGAGCACTCCACCGCGATCGCCAGCGATCCCAGCGTCAGCTCGGCTATCGACTCCACCCTGGCGTTGATGTCCGCACTCGACTCCCACCTCGTCGATCCCGCGGATCTGAAGGAGGCGCAGGACGACTATATTTCGCTCATCGACGGGCTCGAGACCAGCTCGCGGCAGAAAAAGCAGTACAAGTCGGGGAATGTCGAAAAACTTGTCACGGCGATGACGAAGCGCCAGGACTATCTGCCGCTGGTGCAGGAACTGCGGCGGCGCATGAAGCGCGATAATGTGGCCACCTTCGCGCAGAAGCTTTCTGCGGCGGCCCGCATTGCCCAGAAATATCCCCAGGTGGGCTATCGCGAACGCCGGAAATTCCGGGTGATCATGCTCGATGAGTACCAGGACACCTCCAATGCCCAGCGGGTGCTGTTGTCCCATCTTTTTGGCAATACCGACCGCGCGCTGAGCATTACCGCTGTGGGCGATCCCATGCAGGCCATCTACGGCTGGCGTGGCGCCACCTCCACCAATCTGGACCAATTCGCCACAGACTTTCCCCGCATCGCCGAAGATGGCGACACCTCGCCGGCGCCGAAGAGCCAGCTCACGACCTCGTGGCGCAACCCGAGTAGAGTGCTCGAGCTGGCCAATGCCGTCTCCGCCTCCGTGTTGGAGCGTGATGGGCAGCAGCGCAGCGTCGAAAAGCTCAGTTCCCGGCCACAGGCCGCGGCGGGCGATATCGCCCTCGGATGGTTTCGCACCTATGAGGAGGAAGTGGAGTATGTCGCTGGACGTCTTGCCGAACGCTTCCAGGACAAGCAGGAGGCGGGAGAGCGCTTCACCGGCGCCGTTCTGGTGCGCAAGAACCACCACATCGCCGCGATGGCGGCAGCCCTGGCCCAGCGCGGTATCCCCTATGAGATCGTTGGCCTCGGCGGGCTGCTGGAGGTGCCGGAGGTAGCGGATGTGCTCGCCATCGCCACCATGCTCGTCTCGCCGGAGAATAATGAGGCCGCGGTTCGCGTGCTGTGCGGCCCGCTGGTGAATCTCGGGGTGCAGGATCTCAAGGCGCTCCACCGCCGCACCGAGAATATTGCCGGCCGGGTGAACTCCAGTGGCGAGCTAGAAGAGGATGAACGGCTCGACTCGCCCGATCCGCTGGAGCGACTCCGCGCCGCCATCGACCAAGCGCTCAGCGATGAACCCGATGCCCATGTGGGGCTTGTCGACGCCATCGCGGACCTCGGAGAGCCGGAGCGCTATAGCGAGGAGGGCTATCAACGGCTCGCCGAGCTCGCCTCGAAGCTGCGCTATCTGCGCTCCTATTCGCTCTCCAAACCGCTGACGGACATTATCGCCGATATCGAGCGGGTATTTTCCATCCGTACCGAAGCACTCGTGCGCCGCGATCCGAACAGCGATGGCAGCGCCGGGGTGGCGCATCTGAACCAGCTCGCCGAGAAGGTGGCCGAGTTTAGCCGCACGCCTGGGGCCTCCTTGCAGTCCATGCTGAGCTACTTTGAGCTGGCGAAGGAGCATGAGCGTGGGTTTGACCGCGCCGAGATCGCCGTCCACAGCGACCGCGTGCAGCTGCTCACCGTGCACAAAGCCAAGGGCTTGGAATGGGATACTGTCGCGGTGCTGCACTGCGATAACAGCACCTACAACGATGGGGAAACCAGGCAGAAAAGGTTTGATAACTGGCTCAACTCGGTCGGGGAGCTGCCCCCCGTGCTGCGCGGCGATGCCGTGATTACCGATATCGCCGGGGTGGAGAACCCCAATGGCGTGCCGGTGCTGGACCTCGAGGGAGTCACCACCCAGAACGAGGCGGACGCGGCGATCACCGAACACCGCGATGAATTATGGCGAGGCTATCTCGATGAGGTGGTGCGCCTGTTCTACGTGGCCATCACCCGCACCGAAAACACGCTGATCGTCAGCGGGGCGGCGCACGCCGATCCGGCCAGCAGGGAGACCACGCCCTTCGAGCACTTCACGGCGCTAAAAGAACTCGCCCCCGAGTCTGTGGTGCACTGGTACGACAGCAGTGAGAGCGAGGAGCCGGATCCTGCCGCCGCCACCGCCGAAGAGAGCACCACCCCAGCGGCCGAGGCGACGGATCTGCGCTTCCCGCGGCTGTGGAAGGAAGAAAAGGCCCAAGCGCTGGCGCGCAACCACGGCATCGCCAGCTATAGCGAGGACATTCTCGATGCGGCGGCCACGGCCGTGGAGGCGGCCCGCCACCGCCGCTGGGAGGATCTTCCCGCCAACTCCAGTGAGCTCAGCCAGTTGTGGCAGCAGGAGGTGGAGGCGCTCATCGCCGAACACGAGGCCGCCGCTCGGCCCGTGGTGGAGGTAGAGCTCAGCCATGAGCTCTCCACCTCTGATCTGGTGTCGCTGAAGTCCAGCCCCGAGGATTTCGCCCGCCGCCAGCACCGCCCGGTGCCCTTCAAACCCAATGCCTATGCCAAGCGGGGCACGGCGCTGCACCAGTGGATCGAGGATCGCTTCGGCGCCACCTCGCTGCTCGATGATGAGCAACTGCCCGGGGCGGGGGAGGAGATCGATCCCCAGGGCGTGGAGCTCGAGCAGTTGAAGGAGAAATTCCTCGCCAGCGAGTGGGCGGAGCGCACCCCCACCTATGTGGAATACCCCTTCGAGATCTCACTCGGCGGCAGCATGGTGCGCGGGCGCATCGACGCCATCTTCCACTTCGGTACGGACGAGGAGTCCGGCTGGTGTGTGGTGGACTGGAAGACAGGCCGCCCGCCCACAGGCGCGGACATGCAGGCAGCGCAGATCCAGCTGGCCGTGTACCGGCTGGCTTGGGCGCGGCTGCTGTCGCGGCGATATGGTCGAGAGATCGATCCGGACTCGGTGCGTGCAGCCTTCCACTACATCGCCTACGATCACACTCTCGAACCGAGTAAGCTACCCGATGAGAATGAGCTCGCCGCGCTGGTGCACACTGACGGTATCGGCACGACAGACTGAGCGTGTGCAGCCGGCGAGTGCCCACCACTGATGACCCCCGCAACCAAGCAGCAAGGATATAGCCGTGGCGAGAATGCGTAAAAGGTTCGGATCCCGAGCCCGCGCGAGGCAACCCGTGGTACGCCGCCCCACCGAGCTGGATGATCTGCCGGACTATGCACTGCTGAATATCATCCGCATCCCGGAGGACAGGCGCTCCTCGCCGTGGCTGCTCATTGCGCGCCGCGTGGTGTATGCCATCGTGCTTATCCTCACGGTGACGGTGATCGTGTACTTCGATAGCGGCGGCTATACCGAACCGCTGTCCTTTCTCGATGCGCTGTACTACTCGGTGGTGTCGCTCTCTACCACCGGCTACGGTGATATCGCCCCGGTGACAGACCGGGCCCGCCTCCTCAACGTCATTGTGGTCACCCCGCTGCGTATCGCCTTCCTGATCCTCTTGGTGGGCACGACGCTGGCGGTGCTCACCGAGGAATCCCGCCGCACCCTACAAATCCAACGATGGAGGAAGCGCTTGCGCAATCACACAGTGGTCATCGGCTACGGCACCAAGGGACGCTCCGCAGTCACCGCGCTGCTGGCCGATGGTGTGCCGCCCGGACAGATCGTGGTGGTTGATACCAACCGCCAAGCACTCGAGCGCGCCTCGGGGCACAATCTCGTGACGGTCCAAGGCAATGCCACGAAATCCGATGTGCTCAAGCTGGCCGGAGTCTCCCGCGCCCGGGCCGTGGTGGTGGCACCCAATCAAGACGATGCCGCAGTGCTCATCACCCTCTCGGTGCGTGAAATCGCTCCCTCGGCGATGATCGTGGCATCGGTACGCGAGTCCGAAAACCTGCACCTCGTGGAGCAATCCGGCGCCGACTCGGTGGTGATCTCCTCCGAGACCGCCGGCCGCATGCTGGGCTTGGCTACCGTCACCCCTCCCGTGGTGGAGATGATGGAAGATCTTCTCTCCCCGGGCGAAGGCTTTTCCATCGCCGAGCGCATGGTCAAAGAAGACGAGGTGGGCGCCAATCCCCGCCACCTGGCCGATATTGTGCTGGGCGTGGTGCGCTCCGGCAAGCTCTACCGCATCGACGCCCAAGAGGCGGAATCCGTCGAACCCGGCGACCGGCTGCTCTATGTGCGCCGCGTGCTTTCCGCCGATATCCCCGATACCGAGCCGCCGCGCGGAGAAAGCACCTAGCCCGTGCCGGATCAGTCTGCCGATCGCTACCTTCTCGTTGGCCCGCACCACATCATCGCGGCACAGCTCGACGCGGCCGAGCTGCGCCGCTGCGGCATCAGTGCTGAGGCGATGCGACAGCGAGTGAGCGTCGATACGCACCGCCAGCTCTATGCCGTGCAGGCCGATGCCGCCGCCCTCGAGCGCGCCGCGGCAGCGGGAGCACGGCTGTGCGGCCCCGGTGATCCCGAGTTCTGGGAGGGCTCGATCGCCGGGGAAGGGGAGCTGCTGCGCGCCCTCGCCCTAGTGAAATCCAAGGCCAGCACTCATTTTCACCCCGCCGATGGCTCCGCCTTGGACTATGCCGCCGACTCCGCCCAGGCGCGGGGCAGTAGTGGCTGGGTGTTTCCGCGCATCGACCCTGCCGTGATTGGCGTGGTGGAGCTGCAGGACCAGCACCGCATCCTCGTCGGGCGCAATGCGCAGCGCTCGCAGTATTTTTCGCTCATCGCCGGCTATGTGGAACCGGGCGAGTCGATCGAGGCCGCCTTCGTTCGCGAGGTGCTGGAGGAAACCGGCCGGCGTCTCGGCGAGGTGCGCTATGTGTCCAGCCAGCCCTGGCCGCTCTCGGGCTCGCTGATGCTGGGCATGTACGGCACCACCGCCGATGTGGAGGCCCACTGCGCCACCGATAATGAGCTGCGTGAGACCCGTTGGGTGAGCGCGAGCGATATTCGCGAGCAGCGCTTCCCGCAGCCGCGCGTGGGCTCGATTGCGCACAGCATGATGCATGCCTGGGCAGCAGGTAGGCTCTTCGAGGCGCTGCGCGCCTCAACAACCAGAACTCAACCCTAGGGAAGGTGCTTTTCGACGCCATGTTCAGCCTCGATGACCTCGACGAGGACCAGCGCCGCGCCGCCGCGGCGCCCCGCGGCCCCGTGTGCATTCTGGCCGGCGCGGGCACCGGCAAAACCCGCACCATCACCTATCGCATCGCCAATCTCGTGAACGAGGGCATGGTTTCGCCCAACCGGGTGCTGGCGGTCACCTTTACCACCCGTGCCGCGGCGGAGCTGCGGGAGCGGCTGCGCAGCATGGGGGTGGCGGCCGTGCAGGCCCGAACATTCCACTCCGCCGCCCGCCGCCAGCTGGCCTATTTTTGGCCCTCGATCGCCGGGGATCTGCCGTGGCGGATGCTGGACAATCAATTCGGCGCGGTGGCCCGGGCGGTGCGGGCGGTGGGCCTGGATACCTCCACGGAATCCATCCGCGATGTGCTGGGCGAAATCTCTTGGGCCAAAGCCAGCCTGCTCACCCCCGAGTCCTATCCCGCGGAGGTGGAAAAGACGCTGCGCACCGCCCCGGCGAATCCGGCGAAGATCGCCCAGGCCTATGAGCGCTATGAGCAGCTAAAAAACACCAAGGACGGGGTGCTGCTCGACTTCGATGACCTGCTCATCCACGTCGCTGGGGCGCTGGAGAACGCGCCCGCGGTGGCCGAGGAGTTCCGCGATCAGTACCGCACCTTCGTGGTTGATGAGTACCAGGATGTCACCCCGTTGCAGCAGCGGGTATTGGAGGCGTGGCTCGGGGATCGCAGCGATCTCACCGTGGTGGGCGATGCCAACCAGACCATCTATTCCTTCACCGGCGCCACCCCGCGCTACCTGCTGGATTTCCCGCGCCGCTATCCCCAGGCCACCACCGTGCGCCTGCAACGCGACTATCGCTCCACCCCGGAGATCACCTCCGTGGCCAATAGCGTGATCGCGCGCGCCAGCGGCCGCATCGCCGGCACCCGGCTGGAGCTGGAGGGGTTGCGCCCCTCGGGGCCCGCGCCGAGTTTTCAGTCCTACCCGGATGAATCCGCCGAGGCCCGTGGGGTGGTGGAAAAAATCCAGCAGCTGATGCAGGAGGGAGTACCGCCCTCGGAGATGGCTGTGCTCTTTCGTATTCGCGCCCAGTCACCCATCTACGAGCAGGCGCTTGCCGACGCCGGCATCCCCTACCAAGTCCAGCAAGGCGAAGGCTTTTATGAGCGGCCGGAGGTGCGCCAAGCGATGGCGCTGCTGGTGCGCGCCGCGCAGAAGTTCAACCGCCAGATTCAGGTGGAGCGCACCGCTGGTGTGGCCGAGGAGGAGCTGCAGCGCATCGGGCCCAGCGGCGTGGAGCTCACAGGCTATGTGCGCGATCTGCTTGCCGATGTGGGCCTCAGCGAGAAGGAGCCGGAAGGCGCGAAGCAGCGGGAGCGCTGGCAGTCGCTGAAGGCGCTGGCGGATGTGATCGAGGATCTCGCCTCCTCGCATCCCCACTGGGGATTGCAGGCCGTGATGGATCAGGTGCATCAGCGCGCCGCCGCGAAGCAGGATCCCACCGTGCAGGGCGTCACCCTCGCCACCGTGCATGCCGCCAAGGGCTTGGAATGGGATGCCGTGTTTGTGGTGGGGCTGGTGGAAAAAACCATTCCGATCAGCCACGCCATCAAGGCCGGCAACGAGGCGATCGAGGAGGAACGCCGCCTGTTTTATGTGGGCATTACCCGCGCCCGTGAGCATCTGAGCTGTTCTTGGGCGCTGGCCCGCAAAGAGGGCGGGCGTGCCTCGCGGAAGCGAAGTCGCTTTCTTGATGCGGTGGTGCCGGAGGTGGATCTGTCCTCTGTGCCGCCGCGCTCCAAGCGCTCCAAGCGCTGCCGCGTCTGCGGCACCACGCTGCTGACCCCGCAGGACAAGGTGGCCGGCCGCCACGAGGACTGCCCCTCGGGGGCGGATGCGGCGATCTTTGAGCGGCTCAAGCAGTGGCGTCGCGCCGAGGCCGAGGAGCTCAACGCCCCCGCCTATATCGTGTTCACCGACGCCACCCTCACCGCGATCGCCGAGGAGATGCCCTCCACCAAAGCCGAGTTGCTGGATATCTCGGGGATCGGGCCGATGAAGGTCGAGCAATTCGGGGAGTCGCTCTTGCAGCTTCTCGACGAGCTGCGCTAGCCCTTACTTGCCGTTCGCGGCCGCGGCCGCCGCTGGGAGGCTTCGAAGCACACCGGGCAGATCGGATGGGCCGCCACCGTGTCTTCCTGCACCGCCGTGTGGGTGACCGTCCAGCGGGTGCCGGCGCGCACCAGCTCCGGCTGGCTGCCCTCGTGGATCGCCTGGACGAGGGCGGCGATGACTGCCGCGGTGGCGGTGGTGGTGATGGGGCTGGGCTGTAGTTTGTGCGGGACGCGCTGGGCCACGATATCGGACCATGCGGGATCGGCGTCGCTGCGATAGAGCTCCATGCATAAGGGACACGGCCCACGAGTGCCGCGGCGCATCGGGCCGATGCAATAGTGCCCGTCAATCACGTCCACCACAATCAGCGGCTGCTCCTCGGCGATGAGCTGGGTGAGCAGCGGGGCGAGGAAACGGTGCTGGCTGATCTCATCAATCACCAGCACCGGGTGGGTGGGCAGCTGCGCAATATCGTGCACGAAGGGGGCCAGAAAATCTGGGTGCTGGGGCTGGTGCAGGCTCACGCCCGTGGCGCTGAGCACGCCCGCCACCTGGGTGGCGAGGGGAGAGCGCCCGATGAGGCTCGCGGTACGGCCGCTGTCGGGGCAGGCTTCGAGGATGCGGTGCTGGAGGAGATCGTCGATAAGCGAACGCGCCGCACTGCCGGCCATACCGGCGTCTTCGAGCCAGGTGCTGAGCTGGGTGCGCGGTGTTGCCCGATGGACGCGGCGGAAGCAGCGGGCAATGGCGGCGCCCATGACGGGGCTGAATTCGTCGATGACCACCGCGGTCTGCGGGTTTTGCCCGAATTGCAGTGCCCCGCAGGGGCGGATGAACACAGAAATACCCTCGCGCAGGCGCACGGTGGCGCGTGGTGCCGCGGTGTCGTGATGCTCCGCTGGTGCTTCCATAAGACGTTCCCCCCGAAACCCCGTTCTGCACTGGCTGCGGCCGACGCCGCCGTGTCTGGGGATAGTTCTACTACACTCACCCGCCCCGCGCAGCCGAGCGGACTACACTGGCGTGCTTGTGAGTACAGAGCAGCCCGCAGTGACAGTCATTCGATCGGCGCGAAGAAAGAAAACCGCAGCCATCGAGGCCCGCGGCGATGGCTATGTGGTGCGCATTCCCGCCCGATTGACGGCGCGCCAAGAGCGCGAGATGGTGGCCTCCCTGCTGCGCCGGGTCGAAGCGAAGCGCTCCCGCGGCCAGCTCAAGGATGACACCGCCTTAGAGCGCCGCGCCGCGGAGCTCAATGAGCGCTATCTGGAGGGGCGGGCGCGGGTCAGTTCCATCCGCTGGGTGCATAATCAGCGCCGGCGTTGGGGATCCACCACCCCCGCCGATGGCACGATCCGGCTGAGTCACCGGCTGCAGCCACTGCCCAGCTATGTGGTGGATGCGGTGATCGTGCACGAAATGGTGCACACCTTCGTTCCCGGTGGCCACGGCCCCGAGTTTCGGCAGTGGGTAGAGCGCTACCCACACACGGCAAAAGCTGAGGGCTTTTTGGAAGCCCTCAGCTTTATGGACGAGCGCCCGCTCCGCGAGGAGGGGTCGGATACCTAGCGGAGGCTAGGCGTCGCGGCCGCTGTCCTTATCATCCTCGTCCTTATCGTCGCTGTCCTGAGCGTCCGCATCCTTGGCGTCCGCATCCTTGGCGTCCGCATCCGCAGCGCCGGAGTCCGTGTTCTCGGCCTCGCGGGCGAGTTCCTCTTCGAGCTTGGCGATCTCGGCGATGGGATCGAAATCGCCGGAGTCCTCGGAATCCAGCAGGCCATCGATGAACTCGGCGGAGTTATCCAAGTCCTCGGCCACGGGCAGGAAGTCGGGGTGATCCCACACCGCGTCGCGGCGTTCGATACCCACAGCGGTTTCCACGCGGCGCCACAGCTCCTGGGCCTCGGCCACCTTGGGGGCAGCGAATTCGATGCCCACCACCTTGGCAAAGGCCTTTTCGGCGGAGCCGCCGGTGGCGCGTCGGCGGCGCCATGCCTCATTCATCGCCGCGGTCGAGGGCACGCGATCGCCCATGGCTTCGGTGACCACGAGTTCCACCCAGCCCTCGACGAGCGCGAGCATCGTTTCCAAACGGCTGACCGCGGCGGCGTTGCGGGAGGTGACCGTGGGGGAGAGGTCCATGCCCTGCAACCGGGCCATGGCCTCCTGGATGCCCTCGGGGTCCTGGGCCTCGGTCTGGATTTCGCGCATCGCCTCTTCCACATTGGAGGTGTCGATCACGAGACCGGCGGCGTACTCCTCCACCGAGGAAACGAGACGCTCCACCAGCCAGGGCACGTGCTTGAAGAGGCGCTGCCGGGCGGCTTCGCGGGCGCAGAGATAGACCAGTGCTTCCTGGGCGGGCACCCCGAGATCCTTGGACATGGTCTGCAGATTCTGCGGCAGCACCGCGGTGGTATCGCGCGGGGCCACGGGCAGCCCAAAGTCCGAGCCGGTGAGCGCCTGGGTGGCGAGCTCGCCGAGCGCATTACCCAATTGCATACCGAAATTCATGGAGGACATCCGAGAGAGCATGCCGCGCATCGGCGCGATCATCTCCTTGGCCTCCTCGGGCACATTATCGAATTGCGCCTCGTTCATCTGCTCGGCCACAGGCGTCACAAAACGCTTCCACATGGGCAGCGTGTGCTCGAGCCAATCGTGGGCGTTCCACGCCTGCACCGAGGCTTCCGAGGTGGGCAGCTGGGTGGCGTCGTCAAGCCATAGCTCCGCTAGCCGCACCGATTCCCGGACGGCCTCGGCGTCATTCGCCCGTACCGGGCCCGGCGATCCCGCAGCTTGGCGGGCGATACGCTCGGCAAGGCTATAATTCACCGGCCCCTCCGAGTTGGGGTCGTTCATACTCGAGCCCATATCGCTGAGCATCTGCCCAAACTGGTTGAGCATGTCGCCTAAACCACCGGATACAAACTTGGGGTCATCCCCCGAGCCTCCGGAAAAGAACATGCCAAAGGGCGATTGGTCATCCCGACGGCGGTCATCGTCATCGTCTTCATTACCAAAAGAAAATCCAAATCCGTTACGGCTCATGGCACCAAATCTACCGCGCACGGAGTTGGGCTTGCTAGCGAGACAGCCACGCTGAGAGCGAACAGGGCGCGAGCCACGAGTGTTGAAGCCTCGTGCTGTGGGGAAGGTAATGTGGTCAGTCGTGAATCCTCGTAAGCGCACCTTGACCTACGGCGCCATTCCAGTGGTGGTGCTCGCCGTGCTCGCCAACCTCGATCACGTTCCTGGCACCGATATCTCGCTGACAGTGCCCTATGCCGCCGAGGGGCCCGGCCCGACCTACGATGTGCTCGCGGAGTTTTCCGGGGAGCCGGTCGTGGAGATCACGGGAGCGCCCACCCAGACGACCACGGGCAGCCTCGATATGACCACGGTGGTGGTGCGCCACAATATGTCGCTGGCCCAAACCATGGGGCGCTGGCTGTTCAGCGATGACACGATCGTGCCGATCGAGGCAGTGTTTCCGCGGGATAAGACGGAAGAAGAAGTCCGTGAGATCAACCAGCAGGCCTTTGTGGATTCCGAATCGGCGGCGGTGGTGGCGGCGATGGGTTATCTCAACCGCCCCACCGAGGTAGAGGTGCTCTCCGTGGCCGAGGGCTCCGCCGCCGAGGACAAGGTGCAGCCAGGCCAGGTGCTGCTCGCGATCGATGACACCCCAATGACCACGCCCGAGCAGGCCCGCGAGGCGGTGCAGTCTCATGAGGTAGGCGATGAGGTCACCGTGACCCTGCGTGATGAGGACGGCACAGAACAGAGCGTCACCGTGGAGCTGGGGGATAACCCCCGCGCCCCGGGCACGCCACTGCTGGGCATTGTGATGAGCGCGGTTCCGGGCGATAACCTCGATGTGGATTTCCATCTCGAGGACGTCGGCGGCCCCTCCGCGGGGCTGATCTTCACTCTCGCCGTGGTGGAGAAGCTCTCTGCCGAAGACATCAATGCCTCCTTGCATGTCGCCGGCACCGGTACCATTAGCAATGACGGCACCGTCGGCCCCATTGGTGGCATTCAGCATAAGGTCACCGCCGCCCACCGAGATGCCGGCGCGGAGGTATTCCTCGCCCCGGAAGCTAATTGCGCGGAGGCGCTCAAGGGCGATCACGGCGATATGGACATCATCAAGGTCACCGATCTCGCCGGCGCCATCGAGTCCATGCAGGCCTATAAAAATGGCGGCGACTATCCCACCTGTGACTAGCCGCCGCTTGGGCCTTCGGCCCTAGGACGCGGAGTTCTTAGTCCTCGGAGTCCGCGTTGTTCTCCTCATCGTCGGCAGCGGCCGCGTTATCGGAGTCCTGCTCCTCGGGCTCCGTCGGCTCGCTCTCCGCGGTCCCCGGCTTCTCGGCAAGCCCCAGTTCATAGATGCGCTCTTCCGGATCCACATCATCGGTGGACACCATCTGCTGCAGAATCAGGCCCTTGTCCTTATTCACCACGGTGACAATCGCCGTGGTGCCCATAATGGACCAGCCGACCACGCGATCCTCGGACTTGTCCACCACCTGCGAATTCGAAAACTCGGTCAGCGCCTGCATCACCGACATCGACTTCGGCTTGGAACTCATGAACTGGAACGTGCCCACCTTCGGGCCGGTGCACGTGATCGAATTCGGCAGGCCATTCGGCTGGCAGTCATTGAGCTGCTCAAAGAGCTCCCGCGGCGCCAGATCGCCGTACTTCTCATAGGCCCTACCGATGGAGGCATCCTTAAAGTCCCGTGTATCGGTGCTGCTCGTTGTGCTTGTCGACGCCGTCTCGGTGCTGTCGTCGCTCTCTGCCGAGGATGTTTCCGAGGTACGGGTCGAGGTCGTGGAACTGGAGGAGCTCTCCGCTACATCCGAGGCCTCGCCCGAATCCGAGCATCCCGCCGCCGTGAGCGCAGCAGTGAGGGCGAGTGCCATCAGGGGCAGAATCCGAGAATCTTTCATGACAGTGTTTTTCCTCCGCGTGGATGCACAATCGATGCGCACGCTATATAAGAACATTGACCTAGAGCACAGCGCACCACCCATGCTAGTTCACGCATACCGGCCGCTTGGAATCTTGTGCCCGCGGTGGGAGCGGGGCCTAGTCCACATTCTCCTCGAAGGAATAGCGCAGCGCGGCAATCACGCCCGGGGCTACCCCGGCGCCGCCGCGGAGCTCAATATCGTCCTCCGCGAAGGCCCCCTTGGCCTCCAGCTCCTCCTCGGTGGGGCGCAGCTGCAGCAGAGTCAGATCGCTTCCGCCGCGCACCACACCAGAGAATAGCCGCGCCGGGCGGGCCGTCGTATCCGCGTGCTCTGCGCTGTCTTTAAACATGATCTCTTGGGCGAGCACCGCGCCCTCCACGCCCTCGGGCCACATGATGCGGGCGATATAGTCGCCGAGTTCCTCGGAGCCCGGCTGGATGTGCTCGGGAAGATTATCCTGCACCACGAGAACGAAGGGCGAGTCATCGATGTCCTCCGGGAGAGCGTCGATAAGCCTCTCGCGAGGAACGAGTGCGAACAGGGTAGGGGTGGCGTCCCAGCCCTCGGCGTGGATGAACTCGACTGCCTCCAGCATGGCCTTGTTGAGGGCCTGCGGCAGAAGATAGGTGGCTGCAGATTCGTCGTGATTGCTCATGGCTTCCTTGGATTACGTAATGTGGTGAACTGTCTATGCAGTTTTGGTAGATATGAGTGTGAGATGTGCCGGAGCTGGGTGTGGCTGCGGGACGTCCTCGAGCAGCATGAGGGGGTCCGCAAGCATCACTATGTGCACCGCATCCGCTGGCTGGCCTCGCCCACGCTCGCACGGACTCACTCCCGCGCCCAACGGTACGGGAACCGTGGTTGATAGAGCGTGACTTAACCTAACAATGTGCATCAAGGAGAATAGCGTTGTCGAATAAGCGGCCCTCGTCCGGCCCGCCCATTAAACGCCCACCGAAGGCCCTCAGCTGGACCTTAGGCATCATTATCGCTCTTGTGGTGATCGCCCCCATGGTCGTCGGCTTCTACACCGACTGGCTGTGGTTTCAGGAAGTAGATTTCACCGGAGTGTTCACCAAGGTAGTGCTCAGCCGCATCGCCTTGTTCTTTGTGGGCGCCATCCTCGCTGGGGGCATAGCGTTCATCGCCGGATACGTCACCTATAAGAATCGCCCCGATTCCCTCGAGGCGATCGATCCGAATAACCCGATCCACCAGTACCGCAAGGTGCTGGAATCCTCCCTGCGGGGTGTGCTCATCGGGCTGCCGGTGTTGCTGGGATTGTTCAGCGGCTTCGCGCTGCAGCGCGAGTGGCGCACCGTGTTGATGTTCTTCTCCCGAGAAAGCTTCGGGGAAACCGATCCGCAATTCGGCCACGACCTCGGCTTCTACGCCTTTGTGCTGCCCATGCTGCAGCTGATCGTGTCCTACCTGTCGGTATTTCTCATCATCGCGTTCTTCATCGGCCTCATCGGGCATTACCTCCTGGGAGGTATCCGTGTGGGCAACCGCATGACGGGGGTGCGTGCCTCTATTTCCACCTCCGCCCAGGTGCAGCTGACCGTGACCGCCGGGCTGTGGATGCTGGTGAAGGTAGCCGGCTACTATCTCGAGCGCTACTCGCTGCTCTTTAGCAGGAACGAAACGTTCACCGGCGGTGGCTACACCGATATCAACGCGATCCTGCCCGCCAAGATCCTGCTCATGGTGATCGGCATCGTGGTGGCCATTGCGTTCTTCTCCGCGGTGGTGCTCAAGGACCTCCGCATTCCCGCGCTGGCCACCGGCCTGATGGTGCTCTCTGCAGTGGTGATCGGGACGGCCTATCCGCTGATTATTGAAGAGTTCTCGGTGAAGCCGAACCGTGCGGAGAAGGAGCGCGAGTACATCCAGCGCAATATCGACTCCACGCGCTACGCCTATAACCTCACCGACGACAACGTCACCTACATGGAGAACTGGGGAGCAAAGGGCGCTACCGACGAAGAGGTGGCGAATGACCGGGCCACCCTGTCCAATATCCGCCTCCTCGACCCCGAGGTGCTTGCCGCCACCTTCACCCAGCAGCAACAGCTGCGTAACTTCTATGGCTTCCCCGACACCCTCGCCATCGACCGCTACACCACCGATGGGGAGCTGCGCGACTATGTGGTGACCGTCCGCGAGATGGACCCGAACGCACTGAGTGATAACCAGCGCGACTGGATTAACCGCCACACCGTCTACACCCACGGCAATGGCTTCATCGCCGCCCCCGCCAACCAGGTGGATGAGGTGGCCCGCGATGTGGGATCCACCCGCGGCGGCTATCCCGTGTACAACGTCTCCGATCTGCAGGCGCTGAAGCAAAACCGCAACGATGAGGAAGTAAAGAAGCTCGGTATCGAGGCGAAGCAGCCACGTACCTACTACGGCCCGGTGATCAGTGAGGTCCCCGCCAATGTGGACTACTCCATCGTGGGCGATACCGGCGCCGGCCCAGTGGAGTACGACACCGACACCGACCGCTTCACCTACGACGGCAAGGGCGGTGTGGACGTGGGCAACATGTTCAACCGTGCTGCCTTCGCGCTGCGCTACCAAGAGCTCAACCTCTTGCTCTCCGATCGAGTGGGCAGCGATTCGAAGATTATCTTCAACCGTGATCCGCGCGAGCGCGTGAAGAAGGTGGCGCCGTGGCTGACCACCGACTCCAAGACCTACCCGGCTGTGGTGGATGGACGCATCAAGTGGATCGTGGACGGCTACACCACCCTCGCGAACCTTCCCTATGCGGAACGCACCTCGCTGACCAACGTCACCGAGGATGCCCGCAACCCCGAGGGAACTAACCAGCTGCTCTTCAACGATCAGGTCAGCTATATCCGCAACTCGGTGAAGGCAGTGGTGGACGCCTATGACGGCGATGTTCAGCTCTATGCCTTCGACGAGCAGGATCCCGTGCTCAAGGCCTGGAGCGATATCTTCCCGAATACGGTGAAGCCGAAGTCCGAGATTTCTCCCGAGATCATGGACCATATGCGCTTCCCCGAGGATCTGTTCAAGGTGCAGCGCGAGCTGATGACTCGCTACCACGTGGATGATCCTGGCGTGTTCTTCAACAACGATGCGTTCTGGTCTGTGCCCACGGATCCGACCGCAACGGAAACCCGCACCAGCGAACAAGCTGGCGGCAACGAGGGACGCCAACTGGCCCAGCCGCCCTACTATGTGGTGGCCGCCGACCCGAAGACGGGCGAGCCCAGCTTCCAGATGATCACCTCCTTCCGTGGTCTGAAGCGCGAGTTCCTCTCCGCACACATGGCGGTGTCCTCCGACCCGGACAACTATGGACACATCACGCTGCGTGTGCTGCCGACGAACACCCAGACGCAGGGTCCGCGCCAGGCGCAGGACACCATGATCTCCTCCGATCAGATCGCGCGTGACCGTTCCCTGTGGGAGCGCACCAACAAGGTGATCGACGGTAACCTCCTCACCCTGCCGGTGGGCGGGGGAGAGATCCTCTACGTGGAGCCGGTGTACACCCAGCGTAAGGACCAGGCCTCGGCCTTCCCGAAGCTGCTCCGCGTACTGATCTCTTATAACGGCAAGGTGGGCTACGCGCCCACCATCGCCGAGGCCCTCGACCAAGTGGGTATCGACCCGAAGGAAGCCGCCGACCTGGATGAGGCCGAGACCGTCGACGCTGGCAAGGACGATGCCACGCCCGAGGACGAGAAGAAGGACGAGGAAGCATCCGCCGAGGATAAGAAGGATGACAGCACGGACACCCCGAGCGGTCCTGCTAGCGGCAGCGGCGATCAGGGCGAAGCCATTGATCGCATTAACCGCGCCCTCGAGAACCTGCAAGACGCCCGCAATGGTTCGAACGAAGAGTACGGTCGTGCCCTCGACGAACTCGATGATGCGGTGCGTGACTACCAGGAGAACTACCAGAACTAGCGCCCTATAACGCTAGGTAGTACGCCGCTTAGAGCGCCCACAGCCCTGCGGGGTTGTGGGCGCTGGTGTTTGAGGTGGTGTGCGGCGGTGTGCGGTGGTGTGCGGCGGTTCTTGGGGAAGTGTGTGCGGTGGTGCGCGCCGGGTATGGCCTGGGCTGTCTAGTGTGGTTTATCCCAGCGGGGTAGTGCCGAGAATCCGCAGTACACAGAGCGATTTGGATGCTGCGCTATTCCTCTGTATAGTTATCACACGTCGCTGAGACAGGCCGCAAGGCGTGAAACAGCAACAAGTGCATATATGCACCCGACGCGGGGTGGAGCAGCTCGGTAGCTCGCTGGGCTCATAACCCAGAGGTCGTAGGTTCGAATCCTGCCCCCGCTACCACTTTCCGAGAACCCTCGGCTTCCGATTGGAAGTCGGGGGTTTCTTGCTGTGCGGATAGCTTCTGGGGGAGAGAAGGTCAGTGACGTCAATATCAGAGAAAATTGGGCCACTACTCGGGGCAAGCCCAAGCATGTAGCTAGGACGCTACGCACTCTAGATAGAGATGAACCGTTTAATCTAGGTTTTGAGATCATGCTGGGGTCTGGGGCTGCAGGAAACGCCTCACTACGCCATATAATGTCGAGACGTTTTGAAGGTCCTCCCGCGTGCCCAGTCGGAGAGAGCCAGCCAGCCAAACCCTCTCTCAAACTACCGCTGGTGGTGTATACATGGGTGTACATGTACGGGCGATGTGTTGATCCTGAGTCTACGAGATGTAGAGAAGGCTCACTCGGATGTGCTGGTACAGCACACTGGCGCCTGCGGGGTTTTTATGTACGGAAGACCTACATGGCTAACTAGACGAATTGGAATACGTCTATTTGCTGCCGGAATAGAATCTGGAGTAAAGAACCCTAGGGCTATTGCTGGCTATCGAAAGGTATGTGGGGCGTGATATAGCTAGGGGTGTAATGATTAATTCTGGGGTTCATTGCTTGGTTGGCACGTATGCGGAGTTGTTCAATGTAACTTTTGGTAGTTCGTGCTCCGAGAGTTACCCTAATAACGTAGGGTGCTATGAAAGAAGTATGGGGAGAGGGGAATCCCGTGTCGCTTTCCCTAGGGGGTTTCGTTATTTTTGATGGTAACGGTACTCCGTCGGGTTCCTTTTCCGAATGGTATGCAATGCGAAAAAGGTATGATTGATGATGGAATTAAAGCGTCATTTGCTTGCGTTAGTGTCCCTTATGGGGGTCCTGATGCTAGCCAGTGGGTGCTCAACTTCAGCTGACGAATCGGCCGTATTAGATTCAATGGTGAATGATAATGGGGTGTCGAATTCCGGGGCAAGAGGGTCCGATGAGCCAATACTCGGTAGCGTCACTGATGACGGGAAATGTGATGGGTCCGTGGTCCGGATAGACCTGGAGAAGCCGACTGCTACCATTACATACCATGGTCAGCCGGGGGATGAAGTGACTATCTCCTTAGTCCCAAACGGCAAATCTTCGGAGTTTGACTCTGCGATACAGCAGCATTTTGAGATGGGCAGTATGCAGACAGAAATGCAACTTCCCACGGGGATACCGAATAGTTCTATTTCGCACATTGAAGTTTCGGCATCAGGAAGAGTTGGTATAGCTGGAAAATGTCGGATCAATGTCCCGTAAGTGTCTTCATGCGCGCAGGGCGTTTTACGTAAAGTGGGCATATGGGTAGAGTGATTCTCGGTATTTGCCACCATTGCTGTAGCTGCATGAATCTATGTATAGGTTATTCAAGATGTGGGTATGTAGTAAGGCAATTGTGGGATGTGTTTACCAGAAGGTTGTCCGCGTTCAAGGTTGTGTGCGGTTTTAGTGTACATCCACGCTCGGTGGATGGTCATTTATAAACGTTTAGTGCTTACCCCCGTGGGGTAAAAAGTTTGCCCGCCATTCGTCTTTTGCATTTTAGAAGGCGACTAATCCCCTAGGGGTCAGACTGGCGTAAGGTGGGTGGATTGTTTTTACCTTTATTAATCTGTTTGAGGTAAAAATAGTGTGAGCGGATAAACAGGCTTTCTTAGTCCGATACGTGCCCACAAATATCCATCGAGCGGTAGTTGCGATCAGCTACCTCGAAGTGAGATAGGCACAACGTAGGGTGCCGTTGCTCATAGAGTTTGCTAAGCACTTTAGCTGGTGATTGAAACAGGCAATGTTCATGGCGGCTGAGCAACACAGCAGAAAGTGTCCAAGCATGTAGTCGGCATTGCAATAACACAAGTTCTTGTGACCTGTGAGTTAAAAAGATGTGTAATGTATCGGCCCGGTTCAAGGCCTTAACTCGAAGGTTGTAGGTTTGAATCCTGCCCAGTACCTCTTTCGAGAATCTTAGGGTTCTCATTGAAGTCCAGAGGTTTCTTACTGCGCGATTTCTTGTAGGATATGGGCGCCACTCTCCATTCACTTTGAAACATGTCGCAGCGTTAGTGCGTCTTCTAGTACATCTTTCCCGCTCCAGACTTGCCGTAGCGCGCGTCCACCAGCCGGTAGTACTCCTCCCAGCTGTCGGCCTCCATCGGAGACTTGTCCGGATCGAACTCCTCTGCTTCTTCCTCCTGCATCTGCTGCATTCGGAGAGCCCTGATCGGCTCGAGGTACATCTCCTCGAGAACTATTTCGCTCCCGATGTAGTGCGCCTGTTCGTGAATCTTCATCCACTCGTCGACGTTCTCGTCCAGCCGTTGCCCCGGATTCTGCTTCGCCCAGTTCGCCTTCGCGTTCTCGGTCGCTTCGTAGATTGCTTCTCCGGTCCTGTCCAGCAGTTCCTGCCAGGCTTCCTCGATCGAGTCCTCGTCAGTCGGAAGACCCAAGATATCGTGCCACTCCTTCAGCATCTCCGGCTCTGCGTATGTCGCCATTGTTGCTGTCTCCTCTTTCTGCTTGGGGTGTTGGTTGATGGGCGCCGTTGAACGTGACGCACAGCTTCAGTGATTCTGTCATCGTCTGCTCGTCTCCGGCAGGCCATGTGAGCTATCCCTCTCGGCGAACACCCCTCCATGGTGGATGGCGCTGCTCGGCCGATGTCGAGCAGGAGCACAGGACTAGTTTTTCGGCTGAGGGCATGGGGCATCACGGTGCTGTGCGTTGCCGCCAGATTCTGTCGGTGGGACTGTATCGCCGAGTGATGATGGCCTTCTCCAGGGCCTCGTGGATGATTCGCACGTTCGTTGCGATGGGGCTCATGGTGCGCGCTACGTCGCTGTTCTGCCCGCTGCGGCCTCGTGTACAGAGCCAAGAACGTGACTATGACGCTCCTCACTCCAGCGGCTCGCCGACTCACAGCAGCTCTCATTGCCTCGATGAGAGTGTCTAATACGCGAGATTATTCTCACTTTTGGGGTGCGAATAACGTAATAGGGAGGCGCCGTGGCGAGGAGATACTGGAGATTTCCTGCTGCACCTTACATAAGCCCGCCGAGCAGAACCGCTGATCACCGTTCTGCATGTGTAGCGTGGTGGGTAGTAGGACGTCACTTTCTTCCTCGAGGTCATAGACCCAGGAGTGCGCCTATCCAGCAGCCAGACCTATCGCTCCCATTGCATTCCGGTGAGAGCGCTAGATGTTTACCGCGGCTCTTTCCCGCAGAGAATGGACATTTCCCTTGTCGCCGACAACAGAACCACACGACTCCCATTCGGTACGGCATGCACTGCCGAAAAATAAGACACCCCTCATACCGGCGGTGGATTTCGATGAACGCGTAGCCCCGTGGCGCACACGAAACCTCATCATCAGTGTCATTGTTCCCACGATTCTCGTCATGGTCGTGGTGTTCTGTAGCGACATCCTCGTCGGGATCATGGGTGACCTTTCTGCCAGTGTCTCCTCCCTAGCTGTGATGTCCCCGATCAACATAGGCTCCACCCTCGGGCGCATCCTTGCTGTCCTCCTGTGCCTTCTGCTGCTCACCAAGGTGTTTCGGTTGCGGCTGCCCGATCTGGGTATGGTCCGAGAGAACCGCTTCGGCACCTGGATCACGGGTGTCGGTTTCGGCTTCGCCGCGGTGACCATCGTCTACCTGCTCAACGTGCTCGTCGGGGCCCTCGACGTCACGTTCACCATGAAGGCGAGCGAACTGTGGATGCTTCTGCTGGCGGCTGTCTTCTTTGCGTTCCAAGGATTCTTCGAGGAACTGCTCTTTCGTTTCTTCCTCATCCCAGCCTATGCTGCGCGGATCACCGTGGCAGGCGCTATCGGCCTCTCGTCGATCCTCTTCGCATTCATCCACCTGAACAACCCGAACCTGACCATCTTCGGTCTGGTGAACTTGGTGCTCTACGGCGTCGTATTCGGCACGATGTATTGGCGCACAGGTAACGCCTGGTTCGTCGCCGGCTGGCACAGCGGCTGGAACTTCGTGCTCGCCATGCTCTACGGATCGCACGTCTCCGGCAATGTCCTACCCGGTTCCATCGTGTCCTCGGCTCCGAGCGGCAGTGCACTGCTCAATGGAGGTGAGTTCGGCCTGGAGGGGTCGGTGCTCACCACGATCCTCGGCATCGCGATCATTGCGTGGTGCATAAAGACAAAGAAAAAGGACACCACCGCAGTGGTGTCCAAGCGGGTGCGCTAAACACCCCCTGATCAGCGCCGATAATGCGCACAGCAGGGACATCGCCTCACGGACGCTCTTAGCGGCCATCTCGTCCGCGAAGCTGCTGTGGTTCATCCCGCGCCGCGGGGCACTGGTGCGTCGAGAATGCCGAGAACTGGAGTGCCCAGTGCGCCCCGCCTGGGGAACGCCCTGGGTGTTGTTTAGCTTTGGGTGGTGATGCTCCAGCCGGAGGCGGCTTCGCGGCGGTTCCAGAAGCGGCGGTAGGGGCCGTTGGCTGCGTAGAGTTCGGTGTGGGTGCCGTGTTCGGCGATGTGGCCGTCGTCGCTGAGTACGATGATGTGGTCTGCTTCGCGTACGGTGTCGAGTTTGTGTGCGATGACGAGTATTGTTGCTTCGTCGCGGAGCTTGTCGACGCTGGCGACGATGTTGGCTTCGTTTTCTGCGTCTAGGGCGCTGGTTGCTTCGTCGAGGAGCACGATGGGTGCTTTTTTGAGCAGGGCGCGGGCGACCGAGACGCGTTGCCGTTCGCCGCCGGAGAGAGACCGGCCGCCCTCCCCGACACGAGCATTCCACCCCTCGGGCAGTCGCTCGGCAATAGATGTCACCCCAGTGAGAGCAGCTGCTTGTTTCACCTCATCGTCGCTCGCTCCTTCCCAGCCGACGCGGATATTTTCCATCAGGGTGTCGTCGAAGAGGTAGACGTCCTGGAACACCATGGACAGTTGCTGCATGAGCTGCTCGGTGGTCTGCTCACGCACATCGACGCCACCAACGCGAACGACACCGGAATCAACATCCCAGAAGCGAGAAATAAGCCGGGCAACAGTGGTTTTGCCAGAACCCGAAGGCCCCCACCAGGGCGACCATGGTGCGCGGCGGGACGTTAAAGGACAGGTCGTGGATGACCGGGCTCTCGGCGTCGTAGCCAAAACTGACGTTGTCGAACTCGATCTCCCCGGGGGAGGGGAGCTCGGCTTCTGCGGATGGCTCAGAGAGAACCTCGGCATCGAGAATATTCATGGCTTGATCTAATGGTGCCCGCGCCATGTCCATGCCGATGAGCGTGTCCATCAGCGCATTCAGTACCTGGCTGTATCGCAGGCATCTGTCTTCCTGTTGATATCTGGAAGGTGAACGACGTAATCCGCGCACTCCTCGATAAGTTCCTCGTCGTGGGTGATAACGATGACCACCGCACCAGCGTCGGCAAGCTGCCGCATCCGCTCAGCAATAGCGACCAGATGAGCCTGGCCGACACCCGAGGTGGGCTCATCGAGGATGTGTACCTGTTTGTTCTGGGCCATTGCTGAGGCAATGACGAGGCGCTGCCGCTGTCCGCCGGAGAGCGACTGGGGGTGGCGATCTTCTAACCCGTCGAGATCGAGCTGGGCGAGAAGCGTGCTGACGTCGATAGCCTCGCGTTCAGAGGCGGTGTGGCCGAGGGTGATCTCGTCCTCCACGGCCTCGGCGAAGAGCTGACGGCTCACGTCCTGCATGACGATGTAGCTGGCCTTGGTGCGGGCGGCACTGCGCATGGGGGTGCCGTTGATGCTGATGGTGCCGCCGCGCGCCGGCGAACTCAGGCCGCACAATAGGCGCGCCAGCGTGGTTTTACCGCAGCCATTTGGTCCGGTCAGGGCGGTGATAGCGCCGGCTGGGAAGGATGCCTCAGGGATATCGAGAATCTGCTTCGAGAGATAACTGAAGCGGATATTGTTCAGCTGCAGGCCAGCGCTGCCCTTTGGTGGCGCGGGAGGATGCGTGCCCTCCGGTGGGGTGATCCGGCGCAGCCCCAATTCGCGGCGCTGAGCGTCGGAAAGCGCAAAGAACTCTTCGCCGGTGAAGCGGTGTGCCAGCCGGCCATCGCGGAAATAGAGCACCTGGTCCGCGAGGTCGCGGAGGAAGTAGAGGCGGTGCTCAGCGACGACGATGGTGCGCCCTGCGTCCTTTTGGTGGGCGAGGATATCGTGCAGATCGGCGATGGCATCCGGGGAGAGATTGGATGAGGGTTCATCGAAAAGAAGTACCGGTGCTTGGCTGGCGATTGCGGCGGCGCAGGCAACCCGCTGAGTTTGACCGCCAGACAGTTCGTTGAGTTTGCGGCCAATAAGGTGCTCAGTGGCTGTTTCTTTCGCCGCCGCGCGAATGCGGGCGATGGTGTCCTCGGCCGGAATCCCGAGGTTTTCATTGCCGAAGGCCAGCTCGCTGGTGACCTCGTCGGTGAAGAACTGGGTGCGCGGGTTCTGGAACACCGTGGCGGAGGTGAGCAGCGCATCGTGCAGCGGCTGGTTGGGCACATCGGTGTCGGCCACCGTGACCGTGCCGGTGAGCGTGCCGGGATGGAAATTGGGTACCAGCCCATTAAGAAGGCGTAGCCCGGTGGTTTTTCCCGAACCGGAGGCGCCGCATAGCACTGTGAGCGTGCCAGCTTCGGCGCTGAAGGTGATATCGCTCAGGCCATGCTCGGTGAGTTCACCGTTGGTGCCGAAGGTGTAGCGGAAATGAACGTCCGCGACGCTGATAGTCATAGCGGCAGCTCCCAATCGCTTTGGGCAAGGATGATCAGTGCAATAACGGCGACGATGAGGACGGCGTCGACGGGGCGGAAGCGCGGTTGCATGATGGAGGTCGGCTTGCGCGGCCCGCCGAGGCCACGAATCATGGCCGCGGCCGCGAGCTCATCGCCGGCGCGGACCACAGTGGTCAGCAGGGGGATGACGATAAGTTCCGCGGTACGTAGGGGGTGGGCCATCATGGACCAGCCGGTGGGGCGGATGCCGCGCAGCGTCATCGCATCGACGACGGCGCGCGCCTCGGTGGCGATAACGGGGAACATGCGAAAGACCACTGCCAGCGGCACCACCAGGAAATTCGGTGCGTGTAGCCGCTTGAGGGCATCGATGAGCTCGGTGGGGCGGATAGAAGATACAGCCCAGTAGGCAGCGGCGATGACCAGGCCGAATCTCGATAACCAGTATCCGATACCGGAGAGCAACGCCAGGGTGGTGGAGGCGCCGGCGTTGATGATGAGCTCGTAGCCGAAGACGAAGAACAGCCAGAAGATGAGGAACCCGAAGAAGGGTTTCGGTCGCCGCAGTGTCGCTAGTGCCGTGAATACGATGACCGCGGCGGCGATCTCTACTGTTCTCGTCGTCGCCCCCAGCACTAGTGCGTTGATTGTGATGAGCGTCAGCAGCACAGTTCGCGGGTCGGGACGAGACAGCGGCCGCGGTTCGGGGATGGGGGTCATGCCAGGCCAGCGCGCTGAAAATTACGGTGGCTGAGGCGTTGCCCGAGCAGGCCGCCGAGGACACCGACGATGAACATGCCGATAGCCCAGATGAGCAGCACGGGGCCGTTGAGCACAGCGGAGATGGAGTCGGCGTACTCCGGGTTCATCCGCTCTGCGACATCAGCCCAAAACTCGTCGCTGTTGAAAATAACGGGTAGCCAGCCAATGACCAGCCAGATGCTGAACACGCCGTAGGCTAAGGGGAAATTCTTCGTGGCCTTGAGGATCGCATCGGCGGCAAGCCCCAGCAGCGGGGCGAGGATGAGCATGGCCCACCAGTTGCCGAATGCGACGAAAAGGATACTGGTGATGAGCGCCAGCAGGGTCAGTGCACCGAATTTCGGTACTCGGGAGGCGTATACAGCCACAACCATACCGTTGGCCAGAATGCCAATGAGGATGCCGATGAACATGAACGCCGGACCGGCTAATTCGATCATGCCGGTGAGCAAGACAACCGCGATATACAACGCGGTGAATATGCCGACGTTGATGAAATCACGGGTTGTGAACTTCATGAGTCCTACCTTAGGGAATAGTTAGTGGAACCTACCCTAACTATTGTTGCTCTTCGTGCAGGGGTGTCAAGCGTGGCTTGAGTCGTGGTGGTGGGGGTGTGTGGGTCTCTGGTGAATTTCCGCGCGTGGCGAGGTGTGCTTGTCGCGTGTCGTAGTCGATGAGCAGGGAGAATGCTATGTTGATGGCGTGGCGCGTTCGGCGAGTGTGCGAGTGCTCACGGGCTCGGGTGAGTCCCTATAACGGGGGCGTGGGACATCAGACGCCGAGCCTGCCGTGCCGCGGGCGGCCGCTGCATCCTCAGCGGCGCCGAGCGAGTGGGGTGGGGCCTGCATAGTGTGACGTGCCCTCTTATAGTCTCGGTACAACCGTGTAGTAGCAGAACCACGGCACACATCGGCGGTGCCGACATGTGCCGTGGTGTAGTTACTCCGGCGTCCTGGGTGTTGTTTAGCTTTGGGTGGTGATGCTCCAGCCGGAGGCGGCTTCGCGGCGGTTCCAGAAGCGGCGGTAGGGGCCGTTGGCTGCGTAGAGTTCGGTGTGGGTGCCGTGTTCGGCGATGTGGCCGTCGTCGCTGAGTACGATGATGTGGTCTGCTTCGCGTACGGTGTCGAGTTTGTGTGCGATGACGAGTATTGTTGCTTCGTCGCGGAGCTTGTCGACGCTGGCGACGATGTTGGCTTCGTTTTCTGCGTCTAGGGCGCTGGTTGCTTCGTCGAGGAGCACGATGGGTGCTTTTTTGAGCAGGGCGCGGGCGACCGAGACGCGTTGCCGTTCGCCGCCGGAGAGAGACCGGCCGCCTTCACCGACACGGGAATCCCAGCCTTGGGGCAAATGTTCGGCGATAGTGGTGACGCCGGCGAGTTCGCCAGCGGCGCGGACTTCTTCGTCGGAAGCGTCGGGGCGGCCGACGCGGATATTTTCCATCAGGGTGTCGTCGAAGAGGTAGACGTCCTGGAACACCATGGACAGTTGCTGCATGAGCTGCTCGGTGGTCTGTTCGCGTACATCGACGCCACCAACGCGAACGACACCGGAATTAACGTCCCAGAAGCGAGAGATCAGCCGAGCGATAGTGGTTTTGCCGGAGCCGGATGGGCCGACGATGGCAACCATGTGGTGGCGGGGGACGGAGAAACTGATATCGCGCAGAACAGGCTGGTCGGCGTTGTAACCGAAGCTCACATCGGAGAACTCAACAGTACCGGGTGCCGTGATCGTCGCGGGCTGTGCAGGCTCCGGTAGCCGGGGAGCATCCATAATGGCGCTGGCCTGGTTCATAGGGGCGCGAATTGCGTCCATGCCGATGAAGAGATTGCCCAGTTCGGACAGGATCTGGGAGTAGCGCAGGGTCAAACCGATAATCGCGAGGGTTTGCAAGGGGGTGAGGGTGCTATCGATGGCGAGTTTCGCTGTACCAGTCACAATCAGTACTACGAGCAGCTGCATCATCACGCCACTCATAGCGATCGGGATGAGGCTCACCCACAGCTCCCGATTCCGAGCCTTGTCATTCTCGCGGCCGGATTGAATCAGCGGCTCGAAATTATCGGCTCGGCCGGCGGCGCGCAATGCCGGCTGGCAGGCAGAAAATTCTACAATGCGGTGAGACAAATCCTGTGTGGAAGGGACAACCTTTTCCGAGGCTTTCCGCTTAATCGATTGCGCGATGACCAACACCACGCACGTCACAAGCGCAATAACAGTGAGTGTCAGACCGAGGCCAGGATTCCACAACCAGGAACCAGCAACAATGACCACCAGCGTTGCAGCACTGGTGGCAATCTGACTGGTCATATGCGCCTGCAGCTCACCGATGAGCAAAAAGCCATCGCTGACTAGTTGCGATAGGCCGCCGGTGCGGGAGCTGCGGAACCAACCCAGTGGCAACGAGGCAAGAGCATTGCCCAGCCGGTGGTGCAGATTCCTGATCAGGTCCAAGGCCGAGTCATAGCCGGTACGCGTAGTGACGTATCGCAACACGGCACTGACGACTGCCGATATAGCCAGAACGAGCAGCCAGCCCGTCGTTTCTAAGCCCCATTCGGCCTGCCCAGTGGCCAGTGACAGAGTCAGTGGGAGGAGTGTCAGTAGAGCCACACCATCGATGACGCCAATGATGAGGGATAGTATGAGATGTCGGCGCTTCAGGGCCTGGCCTTCAGCCGTGAACATACTCCGTGAGTCCTTCAGCAGGAATGGGTCCTGCATAGTGGCGCGTAGTGATGTATTCATCGGGCGGAAACCTCCATCAGCTCAGCAACGGACTGCGGAGTGACGTCATCACCGCGCAGGACCTTATTAATACGACCAGCAGTCAAGTGAACCACCATGTCTGCTCCTTGTACCGACTCCGGCTTGTGGCCAATCACCAGCACCGTGCGACCGACAACCAAACGGTTCAACGCGGCTTGGATTTCGGCCTCGCAATCGGGGTCGGTTGCCGCGGTCGCCTCATCGAGAATGAGGATCGGGGCGTCGGCGAGCAATGCCCGGGCGATGGCGATGCGCTGGCGCTGGCCACCCGAAAGCCGGCTCGAGCCGCCCACGATAGTGTCTAGCCCATCGGGGAGCTCGCGGATATCCTCGGCGAGCTGGGCATCTGCAGCGGCCTGCCAGATATCGTCCTCGCTCGCATCTGGTCGGGCCAGAGCGATATTGCCGCGGATGCTCAGTTCTGGAAGCTGAGGATCCTGCAGCACGAAGGCCACGTGCTTATACAGAGTGTCGGCGGGAATGGAGCGAATATCGGCTCCGCCGATACTCACTGTGCCCTCGGTGGGGTCTTGGAAGCGCGCAACCATTGTCGCCAGGGTGGATTTACCCGATCCGGACGGGCCAACTAGGGCGGTAACGGTCTGTGGCTCGAGGGTGAGGTTGATATCGGAGAGTGCAGTATGTTCGCCATAGGCGAAGGACACTCCGGAGAACTGCACGGTGCTATCTGCCGGTGTTTCCGCATGCTCAGGAGCTGGCAGGGTCGGGCCACTAAGAACTTCGCTAATGCGTAGTGCCGCGTTCCCGGCGAGCTGATACGCCCACATGGACCGGCCCATAACCTGAATCGCCAAAGGCACAACTACAGCAATCAAGCTAGTCGCTAGAACATCGGCTGGGTTGACATAGCCAGCGTGGACCAAGGCAGCGCCGCCACCGAGATTGACCATAAGCAATACAGGGATGGCGATAACGGATTCAGCCAGAGCACCGATCCGCAGCATTGGCCCCACCCAGGCGTAATAGAACTCAGCGAATTTATCGGCCGCAGTTCGATAGCGGGAGTGCGCCTGACCGACTCTGCCGAAGGCCTTAACGACGCTAATGCCATCGGCGAACTCCACCGCGGTGGCCGAGACATCGCCGAGGTAGTTGTCCATTTCGGCGGTTTTTTCACCCATAGTGGACATCATTCGCATCTGCATCGCCGCATAGATTGGCACAGTGGCGATGGACAGTAGGCCCAAGCGCCAGTCCACAATGAAGGCGTAGACGATAAGCGCCAGTGGAGCGATAGCGGCAACAGTTTGTTCCACTGGAGAGTGGGCAACCAGCTGGTGCAGCGTCTTCACATCGTCTTGCACTGCCTTGCGAATACGCCCCGAGGTGCGCTCGCTAAACCACGACAGAGGGGCGGCCGAAATACGGTGGATGATTCTTTCGCGCAAGACCTGGTTGAGTTTGAGATCTGCAAAGTGTGTGACGGTCAATGCCACCATATATATGGCCAGCTGGGTCAAGAAGGTGCCGATGAGCACCATCACGATGGTATTGACACGGTCCGGGTCGGGTGTGGTGCCTGCGGCGTAGGCCGGAAGCAGCTCCTCACCGAGTCGCACCAAGGCGACATAGGGTGCGACTCCGAGAATTGCGGATATCGCAGCCAAAATCCTAGCCGTCATAATGCGGCCTTTGACCGGTTCGAGTAGTTCATTCAGGGATTTTTTGCCAGCGGCGCGTTTATCGGCGCCGGGGGATTCAGCCATGGTGCGGTCCTTAAATGGTTATCTCAATCTTTGGGTGTAGGGAATATGAATGGCGTAGGCTGCGCGTCTCTCGGTGTGCTCGTCGTCGCCCTCATAGTTCACGGGGGTGATGATGCCGAGTGCTAGCACTTCGGTTCGAGTGTTGCTGCTCTGTCGGGCCGGCCCACTGGACATTACGGCGGCTGAGGCTCTGGCCGAGCAGACTGCCGAGGACAAGGGCGGTGGGATCGGCACAACCGAGTTCCTTTGCGCTACGACGTCAACCACACGCTCCTCGCTGCTGGCAATGGTCAGCAGCGAGGTCCAGCAGTGCGGCGAGGGTGGGCATGGCTCAGCGGTTATCGCATGCGGGCAGAGCGTGTTGGTGATGAGCACCAGGAGGGTGCATGCACTGAATTTCGGTACGTGAAAGACGTGTCGCCAGAGGACAACGCGGTGAATATGCCGACGTTGATGAAGTCTCTGGTGGTCATTAGGCGAGTCCTGCTCGTTGGAAGTTGCGCTTATTGAGTTTCTTGCCGAGCAGGCCGCCGGCGTAGCCGAGGATGAAGAGCATGATGAACCAGATGGCTACGACCCAGTTGGTGAATAGTTCACGCATCTGCTCGGTGTATTCGGCGCCCATCTGTTCGGTGAGTTCGGCGTAGTAGGTGTCGGCGTTGACGATGGCGGGCACGAGGGGGCTGATGAACCACAGAGTGAAGATGGCGTAGGCGAGTGGGAAGTTTTTGTTCTTGAGGAGGTCGGCGGCGAGGCCGAGTAGCACCATGACTATTGCGATGCCCCACCAGTGGCCGGTGGCGATGAATAGGAGGGCGTTGATGAGGCCGAGGAGGGCTAGTGCGCCGACTTTCGGGACGCGGGTGGAGTAGAGGGCGATGACTGCGCCATCGATGAGGATGGAGAGGGTCCAGCCGACGAACATGAATGCGGGGCCGAAGAAGCCGATCATGCCGATGGCGAAGACGACGACGAAGTAGAGGGCAGAGAAGATGCCGACGTTGATGAAATCACGGGTTGTGAACTTCATGAGTCCTACCTTAGGGAATAGTTAGTGGAACCTACCCTAACTATTGTTGCTCTTCGTAGGGGGGTGTCAAGGTTGGCTTGAGGTGTGGTGATGGGGGAGTGGGAGTCTTTGGTGAATCCGCTCGCGTGGCGAGGTGTGCGTGTGGTGTGTCGTAGTCGATGAGCAGGGAGAATGCTGTGTTCATGGCGTGGGGCGCGCTGCGAGTGTGCGAGTGCTCACGGGCTCGGGTGAGTCCCTATAACGGGGGCGCGGGGCGGCAGAGGGTGAGCCTATCGTGCCGCGGGGACGTGGCTCGGAAGGGCCTCCACCCCAGTCCCGCGTACACGGCGAGGGCATGGAATAACAGCTGATTCTCACTGTTGTAGGGGGCATGGATAACACGTCTTCTCTCGTTCATAATTTGATTGCACAACGCCGCACCGTTCGCGCCTATGCGGACACCCCAATCCCTGACGCTGTGCTGGATCGGGTTGTGTCCTCGACGCTCGAAGCGCCGAGTGCGTTCAACCTGCAGTTGCGCGATGTTGTGGTGGTCACTGATCCCGAGCTGCGTCAGGCGCTCACGGATTCCTCGGGCCAGCAGCAATTTGCGGATGCCCCGGCGGTGCTCATCTTCGTGGGCCGCACGGAGATGTGGCCAGAGGATGCCGAGGAAATCCTCGGCGCAAAGGCGGACTATGTGCGCGGCTACAAGCAACAACAATCGGCGGGGCAGCGTCGACAAGCTGCGATTATCGACGCCACCCTCGCGGCCGGCACCGCCTTGCTGGCGGCACAGGCGGAAGGGCTGGCCACCAACCCCACCACCGGGTGGAACGATGAGGCGGTCAAGGAGATCATCGGCCTTGGTGGGCGAGACGATCGCAGCGTTGCGGTGATCGTGGCGATGGGATACCCCGACCCGCAGGCCGAGGTGCCGGCCCATCCTGGGCGCAAGGCGGACCGGCGAGTGGACAATAGCTACGCCCGCTAGCGCGCACTGGGGCAGCGGCGAGCTCCCCCCTGAATTTCTCGATTAAAACGCACAGTTATTTTTTCTTTGCCGCTCTCTCTAGCGTCACGTATTTCGCTAGAGAGGGCGGTGTTTGTAATTCTCAGCACCTGCGTGAACTCTTCGCGGTGGTGGCTAGGTGCGGCCTGTGTCGAATGGTGTTTTCTCGGCCGAGGGTCTCGCGCGACGCGCTGCCTGAGCGTCTTCCCATAGGGCCGGAGGAGGGGTGCAGATGCCAGCGGCTGCGAATGTGTCCGAAAAAAATCCGCAGCGAGGCTAACGCCGAATCTGAGGTAACCCTTTCTCGCCGCGATAGGGGACAAGACAACAAAGTTCGTCCCGAATATCTAGTGACTTATAGGTAGGAACCTGCAGCTAAGGGGCGTGGTAGAAGCATCATCAGTCGCTCACACGGGAACGGGGTGTTTTATCGAGCGGGCGCGCAAAGGCGATGCCTGGCGGAGTTATAGGCGGCTTCAGAGGAGGTTTCTGAGTGAACTTTAGGGGTGTGGGGGTAGCAAAAGGGGGTGGTTTCTGAGGTTGCCCTATCTCGACCCGCTGGAGCGGTGTGGCGGCGGACGGCTGGCGCTGCTACGCCGGAAATCCTCGCTTTAGCTGGAGGATCCTTAAAACATTTCCTAGAGAAACTAGATTTCTACTCGAAGAAAACTGAGATGAACTGGTGGTTAACGCTAGGAAAGTTATTGCAATCGTTTTGTCTGTCTCTTAGGGTTTGGTGTGTACGTAAACAGCAGTCACGCGGTGGCTACGACAAGAGGAGACGGTGTATGTCTTTCGTTCTTCAGATCCAGGAAATCGTTGAGGGGCCGATCAAGGACCTGTACGTAGAGGTCGGCAGCTCCCTGCCCACCTTCGCCCCGAACTTCGTGCCCGAGCAGGTCGACTTCGCTGAGGGCCAGTTCTCCAGCGAGTGGTTCAACGGCCAGACCTTCTCCTCCGACTGGGGTTCTGACGAGCTCATCAGCCTGGGCAACTTCAACATTGCCGGCACCGAGTAAAGCTTCTTAGGCTTTATATATTCCCCGATCCGCGCGTGAGCGCGGGTCGGGGTTTGTGCGTTTGGGGGAGTTTAATCTACGCTACCGTAACCTGAACATTGTTCAGAGGTAGGAGATTGCTCACACATAGATGGGTGTCTGTGGGGGCGCCCATGTATTCAAAGACGTGGGATGAATGTCCGGTTTTGTGGGGTAGGCTGTGTTTTACTCACTACTGGGGTGAGGGTGGGGGTATTGCAGGCAATCTTCCCTGTGTCAATGTGGGTTTCTTGCGCTATCGTGTCCGATCATTCGTGGGCTGTGATCTGCGCTGGGGCGTTAATCCCACTAGGGTGAAGCAGTATGAGCCCACATAAGATCGGCGTAACCGAAGTCGCTTTCCGCGACGCGCACCAAAGCCTGTTTGCAACTCGTTTGGCCATGGAAGACATGGTCGATGTCTGCGAGGAGATGGACCAGGCAGGCTTCTGGAGCGTGGAGTGCTGGGGCGGCGCAACCTATGACGCCTGCATTCGATTCCTGAACGAAGACCCGTGGGAGCGCCTGCGCACCTTCCGCAAGCTGCTGCCCAACTCACGCCTGCAGATGCTGCTGCGCGGTCAGAACCTCCTCGGCTACCGCCACTACGAGGACACCGTGGTGGATAAGTTCGTGGAGAAGTCCGCAGAAAATGGCATGGATGTCTTCCGCGTCTTCGATGCGTTGAATGACCCGCGCAACCTCGAGCACGCCATGCAGGCCGTGAAGAACGTGGACAAGCACGCCCAGGGCACCATCTGCTACACCGTATCCCCGCTGCATGACGTGGAGGGCTACATCAAGCAGGCTGGTCGGCTGCTGGACATGGGTGCTGATTCCATTGCGCTGAAGGATATGGCCGCTCTGCTCAAGCCCCAGCCGGCCTATGACATCATCCGCGGTATCAAGGAGACCTACGGCGAGGACACGCAGATCAACGTGCACTGCCACTCCACCACGGGCGTCACCATGGTCACCCTGATGAAGGCCATTGAGGCCGGCGCCGATGTCGTGGACACCGCCATCTCCTCGATGTCTCTCGGCCCGGGCCACAACCCCACCGAGTCTCTCGTGGAGATGCTCGAGGGCACCGACTACGAGACCGATCTGGACATGGACAAGCTCATTACTATCCGTGACCACTTCAAGAAGGTGCGCCCGAAGTACAAGGAGTTCGAGTCCAAGACTCTGGTGGACACCAACATCTTCCTCTCTCAGATCCCCGGCGGCATGCTCTCCAACATGGAGTCCCAGCTCACCGCCCAGGGTGCGGGCGACCGCATCGATGAGGTGATGGAGGAAGTGCCGCGCGTGCGCAAAGACGCCGGCTTCCCGCCGCTGGTCACCCCCTCCTCTCAGATCGTCGGCACCCAAGCCGTGTTCAACGTGCTCATGGGTCGCTACAAGGTACTAACCGCCGAGTTTGCCGATCTCATGCTCGGTTACTACGGCGAGTGCATCGGCGAGCGTAACCCCGAGCTGATCAAGCAGGCCGAGGAGCAGACCAAGAAGGAGCCCATCACCTGCCGTCCGGCCGATCTGCTCGAGCCGGAGTGGGACCAGCTCACCAGCGCTGCCGAGGAGCTCGATGGCTTCAACGGCACCGACGAGGATGTTCTCACCAACGCACTGTTCCCGTCCGTGGCACCGGGCTTCTTCAAGACCCGCCACGAGGGCCCGAAGAACGTGGGCAAGACCGAGGAACAGATGAAGAAGGAAGCAGAGGCCGCCTCCGGCTCTGCCAACGCCGTGCGGGAACCCATCAGCTACCGCGTCACCGTGGGTGGCCGCAGCGAAACCGTCAAGGTGGAGCCCGCCTAAACGCGGGCCACGTAGAAACATACGAGAAGAGGAAAGCAGTAGACAATGGCTGACACTCACGAGCCAACAATGCAAGAACGCCTCGACCACCTTGCCGAGGAACGCGAGCGCGTCTCTCAAGGTGGAGGAGCGGACCGTCTCGACAAGCAGCACCAGCGCGGCAAGCTCACCGCCCGCGAGCGCGTAGAAAAGCTGCTGGATCCGGGCACCTTCCAGGAAACCGGCATGTTTGCCAAGCACCGCACCACCCACTTCGGGATGGATAAGGCCAATGCCCCGGCCGATGGTGTGGTCACCGGTACCGGCGTGGTCTTTGATCGCCTAGTGCACGTTGCCTCCCAGGACTTCACCGTCATGGGTGGCTCCGCTGGCGAAACCCAATCCAATAAGGTGGCCCAGACCATGCGCGAAGCTGGTGTGACGGGCACGCCCTTCGTGTTCATCAACGATTCCGGCGGAGCCCGTGTGCAGGAGGGTATCGATTCCCTCTCCGGCTACGGCAAGGTCTTCTACGAGAACGTCTCCCTGTCCGGCCTCGTGCCGCAGGTGTCCATCATTGCCGGCCCCTGCGCCGGCGGTGCCGCCTACTCGCCGGCCCTGACGGACTTCATCATCCAGACCCGCAAGGCCAATATGTTCATCACCGGCCCCGGTGTGATTAAGTCGGTCACCGGTGAGGATGTCACCGCGGAGCAGCTCGGCGGCCCCGATGCCCATATGGCTAAGGCCGGCAATATTCACTTCGTCGCCGACGATGATGAGCAGGCCATTCTCATCGCGCAGAAGCTGCTGAGCTTCCTGCCGCAGAACAACACCGAAGAGCCGCCGATCGTCGATCCCGACCCCGTGGTGGAGCCCGACGAGTCGCTGCGCGATATCGTCCCCGTCGAAGGCAAGAAGGGCTACGATGTGCGCGAGGTAATCGCCCGCATCGTGGACCATGGAGACTTCCTCGAGGTCCAAGAGGGCTTCGCCCGCAACATGGTGGTGGGCTTTGGCCGCATGGTGGGCCGCACCGTCGGCATCATCGCCAACCAGCCCAATGTGGTCTCCGGCGTGCTGGACATCAACTCCTCCGATAAGGGCTCCAGCTTCATCCGCTTCTGCAACGCCTTCAACATCCCGCTGGTCACCCTCGTGGACGTGCCCGGCTTCATGCCCGGCGTGGCCCAGGAGCACGGTGGCATCATTCGCCACGGCGCGAAGATGCTCTACGCCTACTCCGCCGCATCGGTGCCGAAGGTCACGGTGGTGCTGCGCAAGTCCTATGGTGGCGCCCACCTGGCCATGTGCTCGAAGGACCTGGGCGCAGACCGCGTCTTCGCCTGGCCCACCGCGGAAATCGCGGTGATGGGTGCCGAGGGCGCGGTGAACGTGGTCTTCCGCAAGGAGATCGCCAATGCCGAGGACCCCGAGGCTAAGCGCGAGGAGATGGTGGCCGAGTACAAGCGCACCTTCTCCACCCCGTATATGGCCGCCTCCCGCGGCTTGGTGGATGACATCATCGACCCGGCTGATACCCGTGCGGTCATCGCCAATGCGCTCGAGATGCTCCGCAATAAGCGCGTCACCCGCCCGTTCAAGAAGCACGGCCTGGGGCCGGCCTAAGCCGCCGCCGAGAACGCAGCGAGGGAGAAATAAGTATGAAACCGAAAAGCAATGACGAGCTCTACCAGCTCATCCAAAAGCTCAACACTCGCGTGAGTCTGCTCGAGGATGAGGTCAAGGAGCTCCGGGCTCGCTCGGATCAGGACATTCCTGAGGATGTGCTCTTTGCCATCAGCGCGGCCGTGTCGGCCTATATGGGCAATAAGGGCAAGGTCAAGGCTGTGCGTTTCCAGCGGCACCGCACCTGGGCACACCAAGGCCGCCAGATCATCCAGACCCGCTCCACTCACCTGTAGATCAAGTTGTTAAAGGTATAAGCATCATGAAACTGAAAGTTACCGTCAACGGCATCGCCTACAGCGTGGACGTTGAGGTTGAAGAAGACAAGCGCACCCTCGGCCCGATCGTGTTCGGCGGCAGCTCCTCGCCGTCCACCGAACCGGCCACCGCCTCCGTGCAGGGTGTCTCCGCTAATGCCGTCGTGGCGCCGCTGTCCGGCTCGGTCAGCAAGGTGCTCGTCAGCGAGGGCGAGGAGATCACTGCCGGCCAGGTGCTGGTGGTTCTCGAGGCCATGAAGATGGAAACCGAGGTCACCGCGCCCGCCGATGGCACCGTGGCCACCATCAACGTGGAAGCCGGAGACTCCGTCCAGGGTGGTCAGTCGCTCATCGACTTGGCCTAAACCGGCCGCCACGCGCGCACCCACATACACGCACTGCTCCCTGCATCATCCTCCATCAGGAGGGGTGCAGGGAGCAGTGCGCTATCAGCGCTAGTGCCTAGCGGGAGAAGCGGCTGAGCAGCTCATCGTGGAGCAGGCCATTGCTGGCTAGGGCGCTGCCGCCATGCGGGCCCTCCTCGCCCTCGACCGAGGTGAAGCGGCCGCCGGCTTCGGTGACCAGCACGCTCAGCGCGGCGAGATCCCAGAGCGAGACTTCCGGCTCGAGGGCGATGTCCACCGCCCCCTCCGCGAGCAGGGCATAGGAGAAGAAATCTCCATAGCCACGCAGGCGCCACGTGTCCTCACTCAAGCGCACAAACTCCTCCAGCTGGCCGCGCTCCTGCCAGCCGGCCAAAGAGGAAAAGGACACGGACGCATCCGCGAGAGAGGCTACCTGGGAGACCTGGATGCGGCGTGGCGAGGCGCCGTGGGGCTGCGCCCACGCGCCCTGGCCAGCGCTGGCCCACCAGCGGCGGGTGAGCGCTGGGGCGGAGACCACACCCACCACGGGCTCGCCGTCGACAAGCAAAGAAATAAGGGTGCACCACACCGGTACGCCGCGGACGAAATTCTTGGTGCCATCGATGGGATCGATCACCCACTGCCGGCCAGCCATGGTGGTATCGCCGCCGAATTCCTCGCCCAGGATGCTGTCCTGGGGGCGATCGATGGCCAGCCGCTCACGCAGTGCCTCCTCGCAGGCGGTGTCCGCATCGGAGACGGGGGTGAGATCCGGCTTGGACTTCACCTGCAGGTCGGCGGCGTGAAAACGGTCGGTGGTGATGCTATCGGCGATGTCCGCGAGCTCGAGAGCGAGGGCGAGATCCTCGGCATAGGTTGGCACAACAGGCTCCTTGAGAGATATCAGTAAACGGTTTTTAAGACTCTAGGGCGGCGCGGATCTGCTCCACGGCCTGGGCATTACCGGCGATAGACCAGGTCACGCCGCCGGCCTCTACCTGGGCCGTGGCGCCGCCGTTTCCCTCCACGAGGGCGCGGCCGGGCAGCCAATCCCACGAGGGGACCGAATGCTGCATCCATGCCCCCATCGTGCCATCGGCGACGCTGGCCAGATCCACGCTGCCCGCGCCCCACATGCGGATGGTGGAGGGCAGCTGCGCCACCGCCTGCCATGCGCCGGCCACCTCGGCATTGCCCACATAGGTGGGGTGGAGATAGGTGGCTAGGGGGATGGTGGAGATATCGGCGTCGCTGAGCGGGGGAAGGGATTTGCCATCGCGGGTGGTGGGGATCTCGGGGCCGCCAAACCAGGTGTAGCCCATATCGGGGCGGTGGACGGCGCCGAAGTGCACCTGCTCGGGCTCGTCCGGGGTGCCGCTGACCAGCGCCAGGGCGGAGCACCAATAGTCGGAGCCGCGGGAGAAGTTGAAGGTGCCGTCGATGGGGTCGATTACCCAATAGCGGCCGGAGTCGGATTCCCGCGAGCTGCCCTCCTCGCCGCGCACCCCGTCCTCGGGGCGCAGCGCCTTGAGCGCATCAGAGACAAAGCTCTCGGCAGCGCGATCGGCCTCGGTGACTACATCTGAGACGCTGGTTTTGCGCTCGGTGGTAATGCCCACCTCCCGCATCCGCCACGCCAGCCGGCTGGCGTTATAGACCAGTGCCTGCGCCAACTGCTCATCGGAGCGGTCTTGTTGGGCGACAACAAAAGTAGAAGTGACGGAGGAGATCATCTCAGCTAAAGAACTCATGTCCACCATTGTGCCTTGTCTGCCGCGCGCAGGTGTGCTCACGGAGCGCAGGTGGGGGAGTGGCACGCTCTGCCCGCGTTCGGCGCGGTTAAGAGATATGCATAGAATGAACAACTATGCGCCCCGAGATTCAGCACCAGCATGCCAGCCTAGATTCCACCCTGAGCACCCTGGAGAAGGTACTTGACCCGGTGGGACTGAGTGATGCCGTGCGGGAGTTGGAGATGAAGGCCGCCGACCCCTCGCTCTGGGATGATCCCGAGCACGCCCAGAGCGTCACCACGGAGCTATCCAATAAGCAATCCCAGCTCAAGCGCCTGACCCAGTTGCGCCAGCGGGTAGACGATCTGCCGATTATGTATCAGCTGGCCGAGGAAGAGGGCGAGCCGGAGGATCTGGCCGATGAAGAGCTGCGGGCGCTGCAAAAAGAAATCGAGTCGCTGGAAGTAACCACCATGCTCTCCGGCGAGTATGACGCCCGTGAGGCCGTGATCAATATCCGTTCCGGCGCAGGTGGCGTGGATGCCGCGGACTGGGCTGAGATGCTCATGCGCATGTACACCCGCTGGGCGGAGAAGAAGGGCCACAAGGTGGATGTCTATGACATCTCCTATGCGGAGGAGGCCGGCATTAAATCCGCCACCTTCGTGGTGCACGGCGAGTACATGTACGGCACCTTGTCGGTGGAGCAGGGGGCGCACCGTTTGGTGCGGCTCTCGCCCTTCGATAATCAAAGCCGCCGCCAAACCTCCTTCGCCGAGGTGGAGGTGCTGCCGGTGGTGGAAAAGACCGACCATATCGACATCCCCGACTCCGATATCCGGGTGGATGTTTTCCGTTCCTCCGGCCCCGGCGGGCAGAGCGTGAATACCACCGACTCCGCCGTGCGCCTGACCCACCTGCCCACCGGGCTGGTGGTGAGCTGCCAAAACGAAAAATCGCAGCATCAGAACAAGGCCTCGGCCATGCGCGTGTTGCAGGCTAAGCTGCTGGAGCGCAAGCGCCAAGAAGAACGCAATGAGATGGACGCCCTCGGCGCCGGCGGCAATGCCTCCTGGGGCAACCAGATGCGCTCCTATGTGCTGCACCCCTATCAAATGGTGAAGGATCTGCGGATGAACTACGAGGTCAATGATCCCACCAAGGTTCTTGAAGGCGACATCGATGACTTCCTCGAGGCCGGGATTCGCTGGCGCATCGCCCAGAACTCCGAGGAGGATTAACTCGGCCTTTCTCCGTGGGATCGGCGCAGGTGAGCGTCGATAAGCGCGCGGCAGAAATGTGGGGGCAGACTTTAACACCAGCCAACAGCAGAGTTTTCAATGTGACTGCTGGGAACTAGGGTGGTTCATGTGATCACGTTTGATGGTGTAACCAAGACATATAAGACGTCCACGCGCCCAGCGCTGGACAATATCAACCTAGAGATTGAGAAGGGCGAGTTTGTCTTCCTGATCGGCCAATCGGGGTCGGGCAAGTCCACCTTCCTGCAGCTGCTCGTGCGCGAGGAAGACGTGACGAGCGGCGATATCTACTTCGATGACTTCCATGTCAACGCCCTGCGTGGGAAGAAGATTAATGAGCTCCGGCGCAAGATCGGCTTTGTCTTCCAGGACTTCAAGCTGCTGCCGAAGAAGAATGTCTACGACAACGTGGCCTTCGCTCTGGAAGTAATTGGCAAGGATAAAAAGGCCATCGACAAGCTGGTGCCCGAGACTCTCGAGATGGTCGGCCTCGAAGCCAAGGGCAATCGCATGCCCCATGAGCTATCCGGCGGCGAGCAGCAGCGCGTGGCCATTGCCCGCGCCTTCGTGAACCGGCCGCTGTTGCTCTTGGCCGATGAGCCCACCGGCAACCTTGACCCGCACACCTCCACGGACATTATGGTGCTGCTCAACCGCATCAATAAGACGGGCACCACCGTGGTGATGTCTACGCACAACGCTGGTGCAGTGGACGCCATGCGCCGTCGCGTTATCGAGTTGAACCTGGGCAAGCTCGTCCGTGATGACGTCCGCGGCGTCTACGGCGAGGGCAATTAAGTAGCAGCGGGACAATAAGGAGACAACATTATGAGGCTTGGAATCGTGCTGCGTGAAGCCCTGCAGGGGCTCGGACGCAACATCACCATGACCATCGCGTTGGTGATTACCACCGCAATCTCGCTGGCACTGCTGGCCACCGGCATTTTGGTGACCAACATGACCGAACGCACCAAGGATATCTACCTAGATCGGGTGGAGACCATCGTGCAATTCGACGAGGAGATCTCGGCCAACGATCCCACCTGCGAAAGCGATGCCTGCCGCGAGATCCGCGAGCAGCTCGACGGTGCCGAGGGCGTTGAGGCCGTGACCTTCCGCTCCCGCGCCGATAGCTATGAGCGCTTCGTGGAGCTCTTTAAGGACACCGACCCCCAGCTGGTGGAATCGACCACCGAGGACGCCCTGCCCGCTGCATTGCACGTGCAGCTGACGAACCCGCTCGATGATTCCCCGCTGGAGCCCATCCGCGACAAGGAGCAGGTCATCGCGATCATCGACCAAAACGATGATGTCCGCGCGGCCACCGATAACCTTGATTCGATCCGCAACGCCACCTTCCTGATCGCCGCGGTGCAGGCCGTGGCCGCGATGTTCCTCATCGCCAATATGGTGCAGCTCGCTGCCTATCACCGGCGGGAAGAAACCAAGATCATGCGCATCGTCGGTGCCTCGCGGTGGTATACCCAAGCGCCCTTCATTTTGGAGGCCGTATTTGCCGCCCTCATCGGCTCGGCACTCGCCGTCGCCGGGCTTTTCGCCGGCAAGAAGCTGGTGGTGGACCAGGCCCTGTCCGATCTCTACTCCTCCCACATCATCGCGCCCGTGCTCGACCAGCACGTGTGGGTTCTCGCCCCGGTGATTGCACTCATTGGTGTGGGTTTTGCGGCCATTACCGCAGACGTGACCCTGCGCATATACGTGCGGAAATAGTTTCCGCCGCAGCGCTTATCGACGCCCACCTGCCGCACAGTTTTCCCGCAAAGGGAAGAAACGTGTCGGCCGGTGGGCGTTCTGCTGTCAGCTGGGTACGGAAGCGTAGGGGGCAGAGCGGAGGCATGCCTACCCGATATGGGGGTAGTGAATGCGAGAATATCCTCGGTTTAGGCAGTTGAGGCAGTCCTAAGTGAGCGAAAGCTAAATTAACCCTAGGAATTGGGGGTAAGGGTGCGTTACCCTTTCTCTGTGTCGAAGCAGATCCGCCACAGAAGCGGCTGTCGCATAGGTGGCGACGTGGGCTTCGACGTTTCGCTGTCACGTCGAGTGAGACGCACTCGCACGGACTGGGCGCCGTACCTGCCGTGGTTGTCGGCCACATGCATGGTGGACGCTCTCGATGAAAGGACGATTAACCCAATATGAAGAAGCACCTTCGCTTTACTGCTCTCAGTGCCATTGCTGCACTCAGCCTCGCTGGCTGTGCCACCGGTGAGGACAGTGGGTCCTCTTCCTCTTCTTCCTCCGCAGCGGATGGTTCCGCCTCCAGCGGCGAGGTAAAGATGGTCAGCGTCACCGATCAATTCGGTGAGCACGAAGTACCGGTGGATCCGCAGCGCGTCGTGGCCACCGATAACCGCATCCTCGAGACCCTGCAGGACTGGGACATCCCGCTGGTGGCGGCCCCGCAGGACATCATCCCCACCACCATCAGCTACCGCACCGACGATTCCGTGGTGAACATCGGCAATCACATCGAGCCGGACCTCGAGGTCATCGTGGCCGCCGAGCCCGACCTGGTGCTGAACGGCCAGCGCTTCCAGCGCATGTACGAGGACATCAAGTCGCTCGTGCCCGATGCAACGGTGCTCGACTATGAGATCGAGGAAGGCGAGGATCTCGGCGAGGAGCTGAAGAACCAGACCACCGACGTGGGCAAGATCTTCCAGCGCGAGGACGACGCCAAGAAGCTCAACGATAAGTTCGATGAGTCGGTCGCCGCCGCCAAGGAAGCCTACGACCCTGATCTCAGCGTGATGGCCGTGATCGTCTCCGGCGGTGAAATCGGCTATGTGGCCCCCACCGTGGGCCGCACCCTGGGCCCAGTGTTCGACCTTCTGGACCTCACCCCGGCCCTCGAGGTGGACAACGTCTCCGATGACCACAAGGGCGATGACATCTCCGTGGAGGCTATCGCCGCCGCGAACCCCGACATCCTGCTGGTGATGGACCGCGACGCCGCTGTGAAGGCCGACGATCCCGACTACACCCCGGCCCTGGAGGTGCTCCGCAACTCTGAGGCACTCAAGGACGTCCCCGCGATCCAGAACGACGCCATCATGGTGATGGATAACGACACCTACACCAATGAGGGCATCCAAACCTACACTGAGTACTTCAACGCTATTGCGGAGAAGTTCAAGGCTCTGAAGAAGTAGCACGTGTTCCACACCCGCGTGGGCAGGTCGTGGACCACCACGCGGGTGTGGTTTGTGTTGTCCCACCTGTGCGCTCAGCCTGCGGGCTGTGCCACGCATCACTTAAGGAGCTACCACAGCGATGAGCACCCCCGCCGTTACCTCTGCCGATGGCCGTGATTCGCGGCCCGCTCGCCGCACCACCCGCCACTCGGTATGGGATTGGAAGCTCGCGGTGGGCATCGTGGCGGTGGCGGGACTGCTGGTGGCCTCGCTTCTCGTCGGGGTGCATGACACCTCAGAGATGCTCAACATCACCCGCATCCCCCGCACTATTGCGCTCGTGCTGGCCGGCGCCGCCATGGCGCTGTCGGGATTGGTGATGCAGCTGCTTACCCAGAACCGCTTCGTGGAACCCACCACTACCGGAACCACGGAATGGGCGGCTCTGGGCTTGCTTTTTGCCATGATCATCTTCCCGAACCCGTCGCTGACCGTGCGCATGGTCTCCGCGGTGGTGTTCGCTTTCGTCGGCACCGTAGTGTTCTTCCTCTTTTTGCGCCGAGTCAGTCTGCGCAGCTCCCTGATCGTGCCCATCGTGGGCATCATGCTGGGGGCGGTCATCAGCTCCATCTCCACCTTCGTCGCCCTTCAAGTCAATATGCTGCAGCAGCTCGGCATCTGGTTTGCCGGCAGTTTCACCTCGGTGCTGCGGGGACAATACGAGGTGTTGTGGCTGGTGGCCTTCGTTGTCGTGGCGGTATGGATCTTGGCGGATCGCCTCACCGCCGCCGGCCTGGGCCAGGACCTCGCCACCACCATCGGCGTGAACTACAATCGCGTCCTCTTGATCGGCACCCTCATGATTGCCTTCGCCACTGGAGTGGTGACGGTCGTCGTCGGCAACCTGCCCTTCGTGGGCCTGATCGTGCCGAATGTGGTGTCCATGATCCGCGGCGATGACCTCCGCTCCAACCTTCCCTGGGTGTGCCTGCTCGGTATCGGCATTGTCACCGTCTGCGATCTCATTGGCCGGTTGATCATCATGCCCTTCGAAATTCCCGTGTCCGTGATCCTCGGCATCGTCGGGGCCGTCGTCTTTATCGGCCTGCTTCTCTCTCATCGAAAGGGCAGAATCTAGATGGCTTCTTTTTCGCTTATCGACGCCAACTCCCAGCCTTCTCCACCCTCGGGCTCTGCCGATTCCGCCGCGCCGCGGCATCGCACACTCGCCTTCGGCTCCAAGCGCACAGCTCGGCGCTATTGGTGGCTTATGGTGGCACTGAGCGTGGCCGCCGTTGCGCTCGCAGTGCTGCTGGTTTGGTGGGACAACCCGATGGAGGTGGGCACCCGCGGCTTTTGGCTCATTGCGGAGCGGCGTGCCTTCTCGGTAGCGGTGATGGCGATTGTCGCGATCTGCCACGGGCTTGCCACCGTCGCCTTCCAAACGGTGGCGAATAACCGCATCGTCACCCCCTCCATCATGGGCTTCGAGGCCCTCTACATCACCATCCAGACCAGCTTGGTCTACTTCCTCGGAGTATCTGGATTTATTGCCTTCTCTGGGCCGATGCAATTCGGCGTGCAGGTCGTGGTGATGGTGCTGCTGGCGCTCATGCTCTATGGGTGGCTCTTGGACGGGCATGGAAGCGATATGCAGCTGATGCTGCTCATCGGCATCATCATCGGCGGCGGTCTGACATCGGTGTCCACCTTCATGCGCCGCATGTTAAGCCCTAGCGAGTTCGATGTGCTCGCCGCGAAGATGTTTGGCTCGGTCAATAACGCCGATTCCTCTTATCTGCCCATCGCGATACCAGTGATGATCGTGGCCGCCGTCATTTTGCTCGGCAAGTCCCGCACACTCAATGTGCTCGCCTTGGGCAGGGAAGCCACCACGAATCTCGGGGTGAACTACCGGCGCCACACCATCATCGTGCTCACCTGCGTGGCCTGCCTCATGGCTGTGTCCACCGCGCTCATCGGGCCCATCACCTTCCTTGGCTTCCTCGTCGCCACCTTGTCCTACCAAGCCGCGGATACCTATGACCACCGGCGGATTCTGCCAATGGCGGCCCTGATGGGCTTCGTTGTGCTGGCGGGCGCCTACTTCGTGATGAAGCACATCTTCTACGCCCAGGGCGTGGTGTCCATCATCATCGAGCTCGTCGGCGGACTGGCATTCCTCATCGTGATCCTTCGGAAAGGCACCCTATGATTCGTCTGACCAATGTTTCCAAAACCTATGGCTCGGACACAGAGATCGGACCCGTGGACCTTGAGATCCCGACCGGTGGCATCACCGCCCTCGTCGGCCCCAATGGTGCCGGAAAGTCCACGCTGCTGACGATGATCGGTCGCCTCTTAGGAATGGATAGCGGCACGATCACCGTGGCTGGCTACGATGTGGCCAGCACCCGCTCGGAGGATCTCGCACACGTGCTATCGATCCTGCGCCAAGACAATCACTTCATCACTCGGCTCACCGTGCGCCAGCTCGTCAGCTTTGGGCGTTTCCCCTATAGCAAGGGGCGGCTCACCGCCGAGGACGAAACGATCATCGAGCGCTATCTCGACTTCTTCAAGCTCACCGATCTCGAGGACCGCTATCTCGACGAGCTCTCGGGAGGGCAGCGACAGCGCGCCTATGTGGCGATGGTGCTCGCCCAAGACACCGAATACGTGCTGCTCGACGAGCCGCTGAATAACCTCGACGTCGCCCACTCCGTGTCCATGATGAAGCACCTACGTACTGCCGCCCGCGAGCTGGGGCGCACGATCATCGTGGTGCTGCACGATATTAACTTCGCCTCCGCCTATGCCGACCAGATCTGCGCCGTGCAAAACGGCGAAGTGCTCTACTTCGGCCCACCCGAAGAGATCATGACCGGAGAGATCCTCACCGAAATCTTCCACACCGAGGTCACCTGCATGGAAGGGCCCGAGTATCGCGTTGCCGTTTATCACTAATCGGTGGCGAACCCTGGAGGGGGAGGGCATAGGACTCGGGACGAGTGCACGCTAGACTGGGGAGCTGTTATGAGCAAAAAGAAGAAGAAGCAGCAGCGCGCCGGAAAAGACGCCGTGGTGGCAACCAATAGGCGAGCGCGGCATGACTTCACCATCCTGGACACCTACGAGTGCGGCGTCGCTCTCGTCGGTACCGAGGTGAAATCCATCAGGGAAGGGAAAGTCTCCCTCGCTGACTCCTTCGCCACCATCGATAGGGGAGAGGTGTGGCTGCAGCACCTCAACATTCCCGAATACTCCATGGGTACCTGGACTAATCACTCCCCGCGGCGCAACCGCAAGCTGCTCTTGCATCGCCGTGAGATCGACTCCCTCGAGGGCAAGGTACGCGATGGGAAGCGCACCTTGATTCCGCTAAAGCTCTATTTCAAAGATGGCCGGCTCAAGCTGGAGCTCGGACTGGCCGAGGGTAAGCAGGCCTATGACAAGCGCCAAGACATTAAAAAGCGCACCGAAGAACGCGAGATCACTCGCGAGCTGGGGAGGCGGATCAAGGGCATCAACGCCTGATTAGTGCCTCATCAGCGGAGCCCCGTTGTGGGGCATTGTCAGCGCCCATTCTGAGGTGTAAGATGGAGCTTCCTGTGAACGGATGAGCACAATACCCGACCGTGTCACAGGACGAACGAGGGGCTGATTTTTGGTTTCGACTTCGTACACTGATCCAGGGGAAGCGTGCCGGTGCAGACTACTGACCACCGATTTAAGCGTCGTAGTAACTAAAATAAACGCAGAGAAGACCTCTCAGCGTGACTACGCCCTCGCTGCCTAATCAGCGACGCGTGTCTGTCGGCCTAGGGTAGTTCCCGCCCTAGTTCCCGGCATCGACTTAAGGGAACTTGCCCACTGGCTGTGTTGACGGGGCCAGCGGGGACTCTTACCGACAACTGGGCTCATCATCCGGATGTGTTCGTCCAAGCCGGAGAGCCGAGTAGAGATCAGCGCACGAACTGCGCACGGAGAAGCCCTGGTGAGATGACGAAGGACCCGGGTTCGATTCCCGGCAGCTCCACTAATTCAAACCCCTGTTCCCCCTCGGGAGCAGGGGTTTTTTCGCGTTCTAGGTTATCTACCTGCAATAATGAAAGGGAAGGGAAGGGAAACAAGCGGAAACGGGAGGAGGCTCATTCCCCACGCATTCCCCACGAACCCGCCTTCATTCCCCACGTATTCCCCACGCAGCCCCCACAGAACACGCCAAGAACCAGAGGTATCCACGCCATGGCACAACGACCACGCCGTCAATTCGGAGAAGTCTCCCGCCTACCGTCCGGCAAATATCGCGCCCGCTACACCGGCCCCGACGGCCGCCGGCACAAAGCACCATCCACCTTCTACACCCGCGACGACGCAACAATCTGGCTACGCACAGAGCAACGCCTCATCGAATTCAACGAGTGGACCAGCCCCGAACAGCGTGCCCGCAAACAACAAGCTGCTCACTACACGGTAGGCGCCTGGCTCACCCACTGGCTCGAAATCCAAGACCAACGCCTTAAGCCATCCACCATGCAGAACTACCGAGCCACCCTCCACCGCCGCATCCTCGACATCGACGGCCCCGCCGGCAAACTACGCGATATCCCACTTGGTGAGTTATCGCGCCGGGATGTAGCTGAGTGGTGGGATGCGGTGAACGCTCGGTTTGGGTATCAGGAGTACAACCGTGCGGCGTATAAGAGGTTGAAGACGGCGTTAGCTGCTGCGGTTGAGAGGGGGTTGGTGGAGCATAATCCCGTGTCGTTGCGGGATACGGCTAAGGGGATTCGCGCGGAGCGTAAGCAGTTGGCTTCAACTGAGCAGTTGAAGGCGGTGGTGAAGCACTTACCGGAGCGGTATCTACTTGTGGGGGTGTTGACGTTTTTCCATGGGCTCCGTATTGGGGAGGCGTTGGCGCTGCGGCGTAAGGATTTTGAGTGGGTGGGTGAGCGCCTTGTGGTGCATGTGCGTGGCAATGTTTTTCGGGTGCCTGGGGAGGGCATGAAGTACCAGGACTCGGCGAAGACCTCGGCGGGGAATAGGGTTGTGCCGATCTTCGAGCATTTTCACCCGCAGGTCGAGGAGCATCTACGCCGGTGGGTGGGCACTGATCCGGATGCGTGGGTATTCACGACCGGTGAGGGGCGGCTGGTGATGGATACCTCGTATCGCTCGGTGTTGCAGCGGGCGAAGACGGCGGCTGGGGTGGACGTGAAGATCACTCCGCATTATGGACGGGTGTGGATGATTACCACGCTGGTGGAGGCAGGCATGACGATCCCCGCGATTGGGGAGATTCTGGGCCAGCGTGATCTGAAGACGATCACCGAGGTGTATATGCGCACCTCGGAGGAACGTAAGCGTCAGGCACTGGAGAAGGCAGGGGAGGTATTTGGCGGTGTTTAGGGACGTGGTGTGTAGTCGCAGGTGAGTTGTTTGCCTTCGGGGTATAGGGGTGTGAAAGATTCAAGCCTGCGGCTTTCGATTCTGCCGGTGGCTTGGTCTTCCTCGGCGGTGTAGTGGACTTGTATCTCGAGGTTTTTGTCTGCGGCTAGTGTGGCGAGTTCTTCCATGGTGTCCTCGTCAGTCACTTGTAGTGTCTGGGAGGCGCCGACGTGCGGCTGAATGACAACAGTGTTCTCGGATCGTTTGAACCCGTCTATGACTCCTTGAGTGGTGTGGGATCGTTCCAAGTAGGTGGTGGATTCGTCGACAGCTGTGGAGAGCCGCTTGGCTGCCGAATTGGCGAATCGTAGTATCTGTGGCTGGTGGTGCCGCTGTGTGAGGGTGCCGTCTAGTTCCCATCCAGCTTTGCTCACTGTGTGTGATAACTTGCCGAGTTCGGCGCGGCTTTTCGGGGGAAGTTTCCGAAGACTGGACAAGAGGGCAGCTGTATCTTCGTTAGTGAGATTCGCAGTTTGCAGAGTGGCAGTGATTGCGCGAAGAGCTTGCGAGTCAATGTTGCTTGCCTCGGTGGTAGGAAGCTGACCGGCTTCCTCCTCGTTTGTGGGGCAGGGTACGCGGAAGACGAGACGTACAGAGCCTGGCTGAACCCCTTCGAGTTGGAGGTTGGTTACATGCTTTTGATCAGCTAGACCTTTCGAGGCGGAGCTGACGGCGTTTGTCAATGCCGTACTGAACGCGTTGAGATGTTTGGCGCTGGTGCCGTGGCCGTCGACGCTGCTGCCGTTGATGTGGATGTCTAGGCGAGCCTGGATCGGCGCGGTGAGCCGAGCCCAGATGTCCTCGAGTTCCGGGTTGCCGTGTACGACACCGCCATAGAGCTGGGAGAGCTCAAAGTCGTAAGTCTTCGGGCGGGTGCGGGCATCTTCAATCGAGGCCGAGAGGAGCCTCTCCCAGTGCTTGACGTCTAGCGTGGGTGGGTTAGACATTCTCGATCACCTCCACGAAGCCTTTTCTATCTTCTGTGACATGCCCATCGGGTCCTTTGACTGTACTCCATTGGTCAGCCCATGTTGCGCGATTGACGGGCGTATCGGGTGCGATGTAGGCGTCGATGAAACCAAACCCGGGACGAAGTACCTCTATCTCCTCTGAGGGGCCACCTCTGCCGAGTTTGGCGTGTACATCGTGGAGTGTCCATAGAGCTAAGCCGCGCTCGCTTAGCGCTCGATCAAACACTTCGACGGGGACTAGGTAGACCACGTCGATATCGCTGGGCCTAGCCCAGTCTTTGTGGGTGAGGAAACCACCATCGAGCCACACACGAACCGAGTGCCCGTTGAAGAGGAGACGCACAAGGAAGTGATGAATCTCGAAAAGCGTCCATTGGATTTCGCGTCGTTGACGCTGCTGCTCAGGTGCCTCTTCGACGAACCGTCGGCGCACCTCCGCTAAGTCAACCCTCCACGGCGAATCGCTAGAAGGTAAGCGAGGAGGGACACCTTCAAGAGGTGGCAACGGCATACGAAACGTCCTTAACCTAGCGAAAGAGAGCATCGTGTCTGTCTTGGCTACCAACTACGCTCACATGCGAACAGAAGGAAGCAGCAACACATTTCACCTTAAGTCACAAGCCCGCCCTGTAAGAGCGTTTTCTCATCCCAAAAAATGCGCCCGACACCGAACAGAACTCAGCGGCTGGCCCATGAATAGAACCAACCCTGGGCATCGTGCCTTAGAAAACCTCTGGAGCCGCATCGTGGCCCCAGTCGACAACGCTCCGCTAGCCGGTTCGCCGTAGACGTGAGGCTAGCCAGACCGGATGAGAGCCGCAGTAGGTCTCATAGCAGGTGCCTAGATGGGTGCCGCAGGCGTCGCTACAGCCAAACTCAAAGGAGCATCCCAAACACAGGCCCGCGAGAAACACGAAAGCTCGTGCATGGATGCACGAGCCTCGGAAGTGGAGCACCTAAGTGCGTCCACGGCTAAGGATAGCGGACGGCGCCGCTGCCGTTCGAGTGACACCTCATCGCACGCGAACCTTCGATAGCTTCATCGCTCGCCACACATCAACTAGGTGCACGGTGACCTCAAGTTCGCGGGCGATCGCGCCGGGATGGGGGCCGTAGAGCGTTTCGGCGGTGGCGTATTCGCTGTCGGAGATTAGGAGGCGGGCGGCGTATCGGTCTGCTTGTGTTTCTTGTTGAGTGTTTCCGTCGCAGAGGGTGTGTCCGCGTGTCGCGTGGCCGAGTTCGTGGGCGAGGGTGCAGCGGGCGTGTAGTTCGTTGAGATCGCGGCGGAGGCTGATGGCATTGTACTGGGGCAGCCAGAATCCTTTGGCCCCGCCGATGTGACGTACAAGCCGGATGCCCTTCTCAGCTGTGATGTCTTCTAGAGCGTCAAGCCCCAGACCCATAATCGTCGTCGCCTTCCGTAGGTTCTTCCGGGCTGGTGTCTGCCACGAGGTCAAGATCCTCCCGGCCGATATCTAGGTATCCGTCTGGTGTTAGCGGTAGTTCCGAATCGGCCGTTGCCGCGATGGAGGAATGGTCGGCATTGTAGATGCGGGGCAGGACATCGATAGAACGCTTATTCGAGTGCTTGGGCTGTTCGGTCGCGCTGCTAACCGTGGCATCGAAGGTGTCCTGCCACACGCCCGGTGTTGAATCGACGCGCCGGGCAAGCTCGCGGATCAGATCCTTGTCGCTAAGCATTTGGGCGGTTGTGGTGAGTGAGACGCCAATAGCTTCCTCGCTAGATAGGTAGCCGGTCGCAGCAAGGGCCTGGACGGGACTCTCGTTGTAGGCCCGAGCAAGTGCTATCACATTTTCGGCTGATAGCCTTCCAGCCTTCAATTGTCTGTTCAGTGTGGCGACCGAGATCTCTGCCTTTTGAGCTGCCGCGCGTCCACTGGCGCCTCCTGTGAGCGTGTGTAGCCACTTCTCATGCGTATCCATGTGTCTCATTATGGACCAAACGCAGGGAATTGCGCAAGATGCGCAGCGGTATTAGCTGCGGAAACGACTAACTTTACCTAACTGCTTGCGCATGATGCGCAATGTAGATTAGAGTGAGTCACGTATCGCAAAATGAACAACCCTGGGAGGTAAGAGTGGGCTACGTGATCCGGCCGCAGATTATCGACAAGATTCGCTCCGACAGGGGATTGACCTCTGACGAGGCTGTCGCGCGAGAAATCAACGTGTCGCTAGGGACTATTCAGAACATCCGCCACGGTCGCCAGCCGAGCTTCGCAACCGCTATGCGGCTAATCGAGGCCGCCAACGTTACCGATATTCGAGCGGCAATCGCCCGCGTGGACGCCGAAGTAGCGGCATAGGGAAGGCCCCCTGCTGACACAAGGGGCCTAATGGAAAGGACTGCCAGATGCTAGGAATCCTCAATAAGTGGGTTCGGCTGATCAAAGGGGAGATACCCGTCCGGCCAGGTAGCTTTCACGGGAGTCGCGTGAGAGACCAAAACGGTTGTAGTGGACTCCGTGTCTCCGAATTCCAAGAGACCGCATCCACTGTCGGACCGGATCACCTCCAGTATGCGGGTCAGCTCCCACTCAATGTAAGCACAGGGGCCTGTAATCGTGACTCCTGCGCCGACTGTGAGTGTCGCGAAACCGAAATCGTCGTCTCTGCTGAGAACACGCTTGAATGCTTCTTTCGAAATCGGCGATGGCATAGACAATCACCTCCTTCCCGTGGCCAGCCGCCACACAAGCGAGGCTACCTGCAAGAACAGTGTTAAGGAAGAGGGAAAAGTATGGCAACGAAGATTCATAAGCTCAACATAGAGGCCGCTGATACCGGTATCGATCTCAATGTTGATGGTGCGCCAGAGGGTATCCACATCGAATACGAAATTCTCACAGCAGTGATGGCGGCGATGGCAAAGGAAGCCTACTCAGAACTACGTTTCAACGCGGTTGTGCCACCGCTGGTCTTCACACGCCGCATAGGCCTCCCCGAGCAGGAGGAGACTAAACGTACGCAGACAGCCAGCCAATGTGTGGGGAAGACCCCGCCGAAAATACCTGAGGAAGTGGAGATTATCAGTAACCAACACCTCTGGATCGACGGCGAGGAATTCCCATGGACAGTGCTAGGCGTCACTGCAAAAACATCCCCCAATGATGTTTCCATCATCGAGGTGACAATCCCAGCAATGGCGATCACCGCAGTGGCAGGGAATCACTAAGACGCGCCCCGTCAGGCTCCGACCACTCAACAACGACATGACCGGGGGCACCCCAAGCCTGGGCGAATACCTCGGAAATCCAGTCGCCCGGGTTCATTTCCTCGACAGTGTACGACCACCTGGGATTGCCCGTAGAGGTCGCAACAATCGCGCCAGAAAGGCTGAAGTGAACATCATGGACCGTCACTCCACAGTTATTCACTACACGGTACCTTCGACCACTTTCAAGAATCAGTTGCCATGAACTCATTACAAACACCTCCTTCCCGTGGCCAGCTGCCACACAAAGAAGGCTACCGACAAGAAGGGAACCGTAATGCCTAGTTCACAAAACAATCACTATCACCAACTACCAGCCCAGTCGCGCCGGGCGGTTAGTAACGGCGCCGAGAGGCCCGTAGTCGGTATGGATGCCACTGCGTCTACTTCCGGAAACCAATACTGCTTGCACTGGAGCCCGGCAGTGGTAGGACGGATCGCTGAACTATTCGGAGTTAGCAGCACCGAGCTGCGACTCAAGGTATTGAACGCGCACCTCAAGTGCCATGACGGCCGTAGCTGAGCAAGTGAACAAATTACCGATCACCTTGTGCAGGTCTGTAGCGAGACCGTGATGTTGGAGCTTTTTCAGCTCGGAATCGAAAAGCGCGATGAAGCTAGCAGTATCCACTAGTCCGGCGTCGGACGCCAGAAACTCCATATCGATATTCGTATAGCCCTCATTTTTATCCATGACGATCACCTCTTTCCCGTGGCCAGCTGCCACAAAGGGAAGGGTGCCTACTTGAAAGGAATTGTAATGCCTGTTTCGCAGTGCATCTGCCATAAATCTCAACCAGCTAGGCGCCGCCACGCCGGCGGACAAGATATGGAGACCCGAGTGGGAGGGGTGACGGTCCTCGCGTCTCCTGGGGTTCTGTCCGTGAAGTGCGGAGACACTGTTGTGGAGCTATCAGAGCAGGAGGCAGACACGCTGATGATCGTGCTCCGGTGCGGTGAACGTCTCGCGTACAGCGATAGTGCGGCGGGGGTGGTCTAGATGCGCCCATCGTTGACTTTCAGTCAGGAGGCGTTCGCTTGTAGCGGCCCGTCTAATGACGCGCGGGGAGAGCTTGAGGCGCTGCAGTTTGATCTCGAAATGTGGTTTGTCGGCTGGCAACAGGAAGCCGAAAAGGGCGCCTTGAACGAGGACGCGGCACTCCTACTTGAGGAGTTAGAAACGATTCTTCATTACCGAGACCGCCAGGGGCGGGGTCGAAATGAGATCACGCAAGGAGCGTAGACCATGAGTATTCATATTCGTAAGGGACGTAAAGACTTTCTGGCTGAGCACGGTTTTTCTCCGAGTGAGTCTGGCTCGCCGGCGCAGTTCTGGGAGTGGGCGCTTGAAGAGTTCGATGTGATCCGTGAAGCGTTCGCGGTCGAGTTCGTTGGGCATATTCGTACAGCCGAAGAGATCAATGACTGGCTCGATGATGTGCAGAAAGCGGTAGATAGAAACACTCACGTCTACTTGGTGCTTGTAGACGCCTTACGGGAAGCGGCCGCGATACTCACGGTTCTCGAAAACAATGACTCGTTAGTCAGAAGTGAGCTGCGGAAGGTCGCTGAGAGCGCGTGGAACTTGTCAGAGCAAGAGGAGAGGTAAGTCATGCAGAGCAAGAGACCTATTGATCCCGGAAGCGGTGGCCGAAGGAGGAGTGGAGGAACGATGGTGGTGGGACCGCAATTACTAACTCGGCAGCAGACAGCGGATGTGCTGGGTATTTCGACGAAGACATTAACGAAGCATCGCTTGGAGTGGGGCTTGGACGTCGTGCGTCTAACGAATCGGTCGATTCGGTTTAGGCGAGATCAGGTGGAGCGACTTGTGCGAGAGAGAAGCTTTTAGGAGGTGGCCGATATGGCTTGTGCTGGGCAGTGTGAGCGGCTTCGTGACGACGCTGGAGTTGTATGGCTCGTGGAGCCGGAAGGCTGTGTTGTTGCAGCGTTCCCGAGCGCGTACGTCACTCGGTTGTTGAGGTTGATCGGGAACGTATGCGAGATGCTGCGCGTGCCGTGGTTGTTTTTCGGGGAGTTCACCGAGGGGGAGGAAATCCCTGAAGAAGTGGAAAAGAAGTTCGTTGCGATTTTGGCGGAGCACAGGGAGGACCCGCCGGGGGCTAAGCGAGTGGCCGATGCACTGGGGTTGGTGGTCGATGCGCCGTCTGATCCAGACGAGCTCGACCTGTCGGTGCAGCAGGAGTGGCTGCGCAACCGCGTAGCTGGGCTATGCGCGGAATTGATTCATATTGGTGTTTCTAATGCGAAGGAGAGGGAGGCAGATCAATGATTCAGATTGTCGTTCTGTTTTTCGTTGCTTTTGTTTTTCTGGTTTTCATGTATGTCGTTTGGGAAATCGAGGAGTGTCGTACGGGGTTGCGTCGTGAGATGAATGATCTCAAGGCGGAGTTGGATATCCAGGCGGATGTGCTTGCGAGGCTGTCAGCTAGGACGTGCAGGATTGCTGAGAGCCAGGGGGTGCGGCTGACTGATCCTATGCGCGCCGCGCGGCTTCGTCACCCCGCGTTTCGTGGGCGTGAGGGTAAAAGCGAGGACGTGGCATGAGTTTGGTGAATGATTATGGGCTATCCCGGGCGGAAACGCTTGCTCTGCGTCGGTTAGCTGCAGGTAAAAGAATTTCGAAGGCGTGTGAGCAAGCGCTGGTTGATGCTGAGTTGGTCGAGCGTTCTGAAGATGGCGTGAGGCTCACTTCCGCTGGAGTTACCGCCGCTGGGCGGCGGTTCCTCCCCCGAGCGGTAGGTGGGGCTGAGTGATGCCGTTTTGTAAGCGCCAAGGCTGCCACCAGCCCATCAGGTGGGTGGTGACGGCTCACGGCGAAAAGATCGCGCTCATGGAGTCGCCAGACCCCGCAGGAATGTACGTCCTCGCGCATACACAACTTGGTGTTAGAGCGCAGTTCGTGCCGGAAGCCGAGCGTCAGCTTGAGCGATACAAGGGGCGGCAGTTGTTCCTGCCGCACGATTCGGTGTGCAGTGCAAAGCGAAAAGCGGGGCGTGGATGCCCGCCGGAGATAATGCGTGCTTTCACTGACAAGCGGAAGGGGCGGGTAAATGCCCAGCGTAGGTGATGGGTTCTCTGTGAAGCCTCGTGTGGAGCGGCGTGCGGTGTATCGGGATGTATTTCCGGAGGGTGTGGTGGTTGCTGAGATGTGGGTGGTCATCTGTTGTGGTTCGTCTGCCCGGTTTGAGCAGTGGGGGGACGCCATGGCTTACGTGGGGTGGTTTAGGGCTCAGATGGTGCGCCGGTGGCTGAGGGCAAGGGCGCGGGTTTTAGCTGAGCAGGTGCAGGAGTGTAATGAGCGGTTGTTGGAGATGGGAGCTAGATAGATGAGTATCGCGGAGTGTGAAGTCGGTGCTAAGGCGTTGATGAGGGCTCTGTCTGCTGCGAGGCGCTTCGCCGATAAAAAGGAGCCGTTCGACCAGGTGCGGCTTCGGATCGACCCCGAGGCTGAGCGTCTGGAGTGTATCGCTGGCGCCGTATCGCGAGCGTTCGTTACGCCGGTCGATGTTGAGTGGATGCGCCCCATGGTAGAGAGTGTGTCTTTCGAGTTGAGTCTCGGCAACGTTGATTTGGTGTTGCTAAAGGTGAAGAACCTGATTCGTGATCTTAAGGAGCAGAATGTGGAGGAGCTCATTGGGATTGCGGTCGAAGAGTCGCTTGTTCGGTTCACTGATAATTCCGGGATTTTTGACGGCATGGCACCGCTTGAGGTGGATCGATGCGAGCCGTGTTTGCCGAATACTGATATCCACTCCCGGGCTCTAGCTGTGGCCACGCCCGATACGAAGGGGAGGATGTTGCTGCCGCAGCAGTTGAAGGCACTGGGCGCGGCCGTTGGGACGTGGAATGGCGAGCTCATGTTTGCGGTAGCTGAAGAGCAGGCTGGGCGGTCTACGACGGCTGCCGTGTTGGGCGAGGACTTCTCGGCGGTGTTTGCGCTGCCGGCGGTGATCCCACTGGCTGAGGGCGAGGAAGTCACTGCCGAGGATCAGATGAGTCTATACGGCGATGATCGTGTGGACGAAGGGGACGAGCGTGGGCAGCTTGTTGAGGCTTCGCGGGACGATGGGCCGGGGCTGCGGCGGGTTGATGCGGCGCCACCGAAGGGGTTGGCGTGACGAGGATTCATGAGGACGATGTTGTCGGTTGGTGCCAAATGGAGTCGATGCAGGCCACGGCGTCGCGTCCGTCGATGTGGGACCCGCCGGCGAGTCGAGAGGCTGAGCAGGCTATTGCGACGCGGCATCGCATCGCTAAGGCGATGTGTTCGTCATGTCCGTTATTGGACGCATGTGAACGCATGTTGAGCGATGCGGAGCGTCAGAAGGTGTTGATTTCTGGTGTTGTTGCTGGGCGATACTGCGACGTAGTGGTGCCGAAGTTGCCGGAGTCTGATCCGCAGTCTAGGGCGCTGATGTGTAGGCGGTGCGGGGCGGCAATGGCGCCCCAGGCTGATCGACATGAGGCGTTGTTGGGCGCTGGGGTGCGTCATGTGGGGTGGGGCTTGTGTGACCGGTGCGCGATGGATAAGGAGGTGTTGAGGTAGGTGCCTTGGCTCAAGATTGGTGACGATGCACAGCATCATCCCCGTTTGATGGCTGTCTATGACTATGTGGACTTTGATGAGCGATTGATTAACGAGGTGTTTGGTTTTCTCGCGCGGCTCGCGGTCTCTTCGGCTGGATACATCACGGACTATGTGGTCACCAGCGGTATGTGCCACGCCGTAGGCGGCCCCCGAGCGGAGACACTAATCGCGGTGTGTGAGTTCGCTGGCCTGCTTGAGCCTGTGGAGCTTGATGGCCGCCTCGTGTGGAAGATTTGGGAGAACGACGACTTCATCCATATGCGCTTGGGCAAGGAGATCGAGTGGGAGCGTCAACGCAAGGCTGATAACTCTAAGCCCGAGCTGGTTTTGCAGGTACGTGCTAGGGACGGCGACGCCTGCCGCTACTGCGGTCATGTGGTGAACTTCAAGAATCGACGCAGCGGCCTTGGCGGCACATATGATCACCGCGTGCCTGGGGAGGAAGCAACGGTGGAGACAATGGTTGTCTCGTGTTTGAGGTGCAATGCGTCGCGCGGTAGCGACCCGTTGGCGGACCGGCGCGTTCCGCTGTTACCGGTGCCGAAACCTGCCTACTACTCGGCATCGACGATTGACTGGATCAACAACCACCCGTGGTCGATTGACCACGGATTGAAGGTAGGAAACGCCACAAAGACAGGTAAGCAAGTCCCTGTCGGCCGCGTCTGCCCGGGGCATCATTCGCATGTCTCGCAGCAGACGCAGCTCGAGGTGGACTTGAGCGATCACCCTGATGCGGAAGACCGAGGGGTGGGTCAACAGCCAGTTGATCGCGTCCCCCGCGCATCGCAGCTCCCACGCGAGGGGGCGGGGACTGATCGTGCCACCGTAGAACCGAGCCTGCCAGCTATACTGGCAGTCAAGGCCAGTGACGATGCGGAAGACCGAGGGGTGGGTCAACAGCCAGTTGATCGCGTCCCCCGCGCATCTAACCAGGGCGCACGCGAGCGCCTAGTCACTGTTACTGACATCCCTGATGTGGAAGACCGAGGGGTGGGCCAGCAGCCAGCCGGCCGCGTCCCCCGCACATCCGAGGCCGGATGCGACCGGCAATGGGATACACAACCCTCTGATGCGGAAGACCGAGGGGTGGGTCAACAGCCAGTTGATCGCGTCCCCCGCGCATCTAACCAGGGCGCACGCGAGCGCCCAGAGGGAACACCTCACTCCCATGGCACGGGCCGTGAAGATAGCCAGCGCACCGCTGGCCACGTCACACCGTTGTCTATCGCTCCAAAAATGGAGCGCAGGCGGGAGCATTCAGTCATGTCTGGACTCAGAGCGTTGGACGACGGTAAAGATCCTCCCGACCCGCCAAAGCGCACTGACCAGCGGAAACAACAATCTGACAGAAACCAGCAGATATCTGTCAGATATCTGACAGAAACCAGTAGAAAATCTACTGATACAGCAGATACCGGGTGTACAACATCTGGATATCTCGGGACGGGTCGGAACGGGACGGGTCGGTCTCGTAACGCTAAGGGGCGTGACGGGTCTGCGAAGCATGCTCGCAGTCGCGCGTACCGCCCGTCCAAGGCGAAGAGGCGGTGACGTGGTGGACATTCGTAGCGTTCTTTTACGGCTCGCGTGGTGCCTAGATGTGCTGGCTTCTATGACGATGAGGTCTCAGTCCTCCATCTCGCAGATGCCGACACATGGTGGGACTCGTGCGGGGTCTGCGCCTCCGCTACGGCTGGGGTTGCTGGATGTGCGGCTCACGCTCGAGGATGAGGTGGGTGATCTCGTGGCCCAGGTAGAGAAGGCGAGCGGAGTATCGGTTAACGGCTTGCATCAGCGTCCGGCTGCTATGCGGGCGAGGTGGTTGGCTGATCGTGTCGAGTTGATCGACGCGCATCCGGAGAGCGGGGTGATATGCGATGGCTTCGAGGTGTTGCTGCGGTGGGCTTTGCAACTGGTTGGGGTATCGCGTTCGAGACCGCCGCGTGGCCAGTGGCTGCCGGCGCCGGCTGTGGTTGCCGTGGCGCGCGAGTGTGGGGTCCGAGTGTCGCCTGAGCTTTTGAGGCAGTGGCATCGTCGGGGTCATATCACGGCCAAGCTGTGTCGTTCTGGGAGCACGGTGTATTGCGTGGACTCTGTTCTTGATCGTTTGAATGTGCGATGAGCTGGGAAATCCGTGGCTGTCACGCCGGTATTGTTAAGGTAAAGAATTGAACCCGCTGGTTCGGGTTCGGGAGCAAATCACCTCCACCAGTGTTCTGTCGCGCTCTCAAAGAAGAAGGCCCCACCCCGTGGCGTAAAGCTCGGGGGAGGGGCTTTCTTTCTGCGATGCCCCTTGGTTAAGCGGGGTGCCGTTTGCTCTTGCGTGGCGATCGCTCGCTCCGGTGATGGGCAGGGGCCGTACACTGCGGTCGTTTAACAGGCTTGGCGTTCTCATCGCTCTCCGACTGCGTCGCAGTGGGCATGGTAGGCAGGTCAGCGCCGTGCTGGTGATAGGGCAAGACGTAAGTGATCTGCGGCTGTGATTAGGTGGGAGTAGCCGCATCAGGTGCCGATCTTCGCGCCCCGGGTATTTGTGTAGCCCTCGTATGGCTGTTCGATCGGCTGTCTGATTTCATCTGTCGGATTCGGCAGTGGCGCCGTCGCTCATCGAGTGGGGAGCCGTACCGCTGTGTTGGTGAAGTGGAGTGTGTCTCCGGCGGTGATGCAGGCGCTGTGGTGCGCCGGTGGTTGGGCCGTCCTCGCGGATCAACGCTGTGCATGTTGGTGCGCGCCTATTGGTGTGGAAGGAGCAGGATGGCGTGGGTAGGACTGGGGATCGGCGCTATCGGCGTCGTCGAGCGAAGCTTTTACGTTTCGATGATTTAGTTTGCGCTTATTGCGGTTTGCCGATCGATAAGTCTCTTCGTGCTCCGCATCCTATGAGTCCATCGGCTGATCACGTGATACCGATTGCTGCTGGTGGCTCTAATCTTGGCGAGCTGCAACCGATGCATCTTGGATGTAACCAGTCTGCCGGCGCTAAGGGGGCGCGGCGTGCTAGCCGGCCTCGGCGCCATGTGCGTGAGTGGGGATAGCGGAGATGCCAAGTCTTGCTCGCCTCGTTGCGTCGAAGGCTGGCGCGGGCAGCGTGCAGCTTCGCTGTGGCGGATGGAACTCAATCCGCTCCCAGCCTTAGGGTGTCTCCGATCCATGCGTATCGGCAAGACTTGATGCCGCCGTGCGGGGTGGGGAGGGACCCCGCTGGGACAGCACGGCCGCCAAAGGGCCACGGCATAGCTGCGATACCTCCCCCAGCTCTGTGGGTAGCGGTGCCATGGATGGGGAATGAAACCGCAGGTCAGGACGTGTTTTTAGGGGGTTGCTAGCTGTGGTGGACAACGGGGACAAAGGTGTCTCTGACCAGCGAGAATGCATCGTGTGTGGTCGGCCGCTCACGGGGCGGCAGAAGATGTACTGCGGGGGTACGTGCAAGAAGCGGCGGCAGCGCCACCCAGAGCTGTACCCGGCGAATCCGCAGCCCGTACGACGCAGGGCGTTGTTTGGTGTCAGTGTCGCCGCCGCAGCAGAAACGGGAGAAGAACTCGCTCTACTCGCGGCACTGCGATCACGCCTCGCTCATGAGATTGATTCGTGTTCAGATGCCAAGGCCGTGGCCACGTTGGCGGCCAGGCTGATTGAGATTGCGGACAGGATCACCACAGTTATGTCGATGAGGGGAGGTGGAGATGTCAGTGTCCTCGATAACCTCGCGGAGCGAAGAGCTGCGCGCGAAGCGCAGAGGAGCGCAGAAGCCGACGTTTCTGGTTAAGCCGGTCAAAGAGTCTGTAGACACTTTCGACGGTGAGGACTATGTGGACCTCGCTGCAGCTTTTGGTCTGATCGCCGATGAGTGGCAGGAGGGGATTGTTACCGGCGTATGCGCCCGTGGAGTGGATGGCCGTTTGACCGCTAAGCGTGTCGGTATCTCGATTCCGCGCCAGAATGGAAAGAACGGTGCGCTAGAGATCATTGAGCTTGGTCAGATGGTGCTCGAAGGCCGGAAGGTGTTGCATTCGGCGCACGAGGTAAAGACTGGCCGGAAGGCGTTTCGTCGGCTGGCCGCGTTTTTCGAGGATCGCCCAGAGTTGTCCCGCATGGTGAAAGAGATTCGCCGGGTCAATGGGCAGGAGTCCATTGAGTTGAGTAATGGCGGTAGCTGTGAGTTTATCGCGCGGTCGAAATCGTCGGGGCGTGGATACTCGGTGGACACGCTGGTGTTGGATGAGGCTCAGCAGTTATCTGATGAAGCTTTAGAGGCGTTGATGCCGACTATCGCCTCTGGCCCAGCGGGAATGCCGCAAATCATCATGCTGGGTACGCCGCCTGAACCAACCGATATTTCTGGCGAGGTATTTCGGCGTACTCATGATGAGGCTCATACGAAGCCGGCCAGTGATCTGTGGTGGTGCGAGTTCTCAGTACTCGTCGATCCGGAGGGACCAGAGATCGATGCCGATGATGTCGATTTGTGGTACCAGGCTAATCCTGCGCTCGGCGGCCGCCTCGAGATTGAGACGGTCATGTCAGAGCGGGCGGTGATGGCCGATGCGTCTTTCCGCCGAGAGCGTCTCGGAATGTGGGAACAGGAGCGCACTGCCCGAGTTCTTCCCCTGGAAGACTGGAAGGCATGTGCTGATCCGAACCTCGCCGATTCGGGCGAGCCGGTGGTGTTCGCAGTCGACATCTCACCGCAGCGTGACCAAGCGTCGATTGCTGCCGCTGGGTTAACCACTGACGGGCTTCCATGGGTCGACGTAGTAGAGCATCGAAGGGGCGCGGTCGACTGGGTGGTGCCCAGGCTTAAGGCGATCCTTGAAACACAAGAAGCCCGCGCTGTGATGATCGATGTACTCAGCCCTGCCGGCTCACTTATCGATCCCCTCGAGGTTGAAGGAATCACGGTCTCCCGTATTGGATCGAACATTCTTGCGATGGGGTGTGGCCAGTTCTACGATGCCGTGATGGCGCACGCTATGCGGCATCTCGATCAAACGAACCTATCGCTCGCAGTTGCAGCCGCTCGTAAGCGCAAGCTCGGAGATTCGTGGGCGTGGTCCCGAGCCAACATCGATGCCGATATCACCCCGCTTGTCGCTGCCACCATGGCGATGAGTGGCCTGCGAGCCCAGAAGGTGAAAAGACCCATGAAGCGCAAACGAGAACGTAGAAAGGTGGTTGTGTGGTGAACCTCGATATCTTCAATCCAGAAGAGAAACAAGCAGTAGACAAGATGCTGGCCACGCTGCGTAACTGTGCACCCGCCAACAACACCCACGAAAGCTATTACGACGGGTCCTACGCTGCCCAGCTACTCAACATCTCCACCCCAGCCGAGTTACCCGCAATCCTGAAAACGGTCTCCGGATGGGCAGGAACGGCCGTAGACGTCCTCGAAGAACGCCTTGATCTCATGGGCTTCGCTGACGAAGACCTCGTAGACATCTTCGAAGACAACGCTCTTGATGAGGAAGCCGGCCAAGTTCACCTTGATGCCTTGATCTATGGAATAGGCTTCGTGTCTGTCACCGCTGGCCGAGATGACGAACCGCCACAACTGGTGCGCGGACATAATGCAAAAAACGCTACCGGCATATTCAACCCCCGAACCCGCCGGCTCGACTGGGGGCTGACAACCCACGTCGAAAACGGCAAAACAGTCGAACTCGAACTGTGGGGCCGAAACGAAATCGTCACCGCGCGCCGGGAGCACGATGCGGCGCCATGGGAGATTGTCAACCGTACACGCCATGGGCTTGGTGTGGTGCCGTTGGTACCTTTTATTAACCGTCCCCGTACTGGGCTACGCGGTGGAAAATCAGAGATCACCGCCCCGTTGCGCCGGCACGCCGACAATGCGGTGCGTGTGCTGATCTCCATGGATGTAAACAGAGAGTTCTTCTCAGCACCGCAGCGCTACGCGATCGGCATGAGCAAAGAAGACTTCATTGGCCCTGATGGCAGCCCAGTAAGCCCATGGTCGATCATCACCGGCAGAGTATGGTCCACCCCACCAGTAGGTGACGACGAGAAAGACCCGAAGCTAGGTGAATTTGATCCAGTCCCGCCAGGGCCATTCCTCGACCAGATTGAAGGCCTTGCACAGCTGGTGGCAGCAGAAACCGGCGTGCCGGCGCACTACTTCGGACTCAGAGGCGACCAAGCGACCTCCGCCGATGCCATCCGCGCCATGGAAGCCCGCCTAGTCAAACGGGCTGAGCGCCGGCAGAAAACTTTCGGCCGATCATGGTCAGAAGTAGCCAGACTCATCCGCGCCGGCAGAGACAACGTACCAGCCACCCAGCGCGAACCGTCTAGAACCCGCTGGGGTAACCCAGCAACACCCACCATCGGAGCCACCATGGACGCCATGGTCAAAGCCGTACAAGCCGGCCTCGCGCCGGGTAACTCGAGGGTTATTTGGGATCGTGTGGGCTTCACTCCTGAGGAGCAGCGTCTGCTGGAGCGTGATGTGTCCAACCAACGGTTAGCCCAGCGGCTCGCGGCGTCTGCTGCGGCGCCTTCGAGAAGCGTTCAGGAGGCTATGTTTTCCGATGAGGGGATAGGTGAGCTTGATGGTGGACTATCTGGAGACTCGCCGTAAGTATGTAATGGGGCTCAATAGCCTCGAGAAGCTAGCGCTGCGCAATTGGGCGGCGTGGTGGGACGAGACCGAGGGCACACCGTTTATCAAGCGGCGCAAGCTGCTTGAAGAGCCCTTCGCTGCCATTGCTCAAACCTTCGGGGAGCAAGCCGCAGCCCATGCCGCTGACTACTTGTTTGTCCAGCGTGGATTGGATGAGACCCTCGCCGGCATGGCCTATCCAGAAGTAGCAGACCCAGTGGGATATGAACAGGCGGTTGCCGCGTTTCGTGCTAGTAGCCGGCTGAGTGAAGCGGACTGGAAGAAGCTTCAAGACAGCCGTGTTCCAGCAGGAATACCGGAGTTTAATGCGAAAACGTTCAAAAAGCTCAGCGGCGCCTTGAACCGGCTTGTGCTGCAGCCAGCTCGGAAGACGATTCAAAGCAACATCGCTGACGGGATGATGTTTGCTAGGGTTCCGGAGCCGGGGGCATGCGATTTTTGCCTCATGCTGGCTTCTCGAGGCGCGGTCTACAGCGCGGATACGGCTGGCATGACTGAGGCCTCAAGGTTTCACGACCACTGCCGGTGTATTGCCATGGAGGTAGGGCCGTCCGCGCCGCTACCCCGGGTGAATCAAGAACTTGAGGCGGCGTGGAAGAAGGCTATGGACCGCACTCCCGAGGGGCATGATGCTACCCACGGGGACGGATACAGGCTGTGGAAGAACTACCTTGATCGGCGATCACTGGTGTTGCAGTCCCAAGTGCGCTTTCCTCCTATCCCCGGGGTGAAAATCCCCAAGTATCGGGGCAAGACCGAGATTAAGGGACGAATAGACAACACTAAGGGGCCGGACGGCGTCGTTAAGCTCCCGTTGCCGTCGCTTCATCAGATGCCAGGGCATGTGCTCTACGGGTGGACTACTAGTGCACCGTGGGGAAAGAAGATACGGACGGGTGATGGGCGAGCGAACCATCATCCTCCTGGTGTCTATAAGCTTGATGACTCCTTCGGGCACCGCGCGGTATCGAAGGTTGCCAAATCTAAGTTTCCGGATTCATGGTCGAATCAGAAGATTGCGAATGCTGTCCGGGATGTGCTCGAATCCGATGAGGAAGCGCATGTCACAGAGTATAAGATGAACTTGGATCCCAACAGTAGCGGAAACAAACTGGTCCCAGTCAAAGACTACAGTGTGAGCAAGAAAAAGGAGATCGATGGGGTGGAAATCAAAGTAAAGTATTGTGTGGTTGACGGTGTTGCTGTCCAGCCCTACGCCTACCCAGTGAAGGGATAGAGGCGAGAAGCGAGAAAAGGAGGCTAGCGTGGAGTACCCCAAGTTCGACGATCAAAAGAGCGTGTACGACTACATTGTTTCGGTAGGTCCTCAGCTTTCTCCAGAGAAAATGGCTCGGGTTCAAGAGGAAGCAGATGACGGTGACTACACCTTCGCCGTGGAACTCTACATGCTTATCGCGAAAGACTACGGCATGGATGACCACATCCCCTATACCGTGCGGGAAAACCTGCGGCTTTTCAGAGGAGACTACGATTTTCCCACGCTTGCTCAGGTGTTGTCTGTTGATCCGGACACCATGATGGTGCTTTAGTCCATCTCACGTGTACGCCACGTCCTTTTTAGGTGGTGGTGTTGGCTTCCTGGTTGGGTGATGCTGGGTTCGATTCCCAGCGTGGCCACTAACCCCGCATTGGGCAGTCCTTGAAGGACTGCTGGTGTGGGGTTGTGTTATGCCCATTTTTTCTACTCCCAGGAGGAGTTATGAATAACGATTCTGTTGCTCACACCCCAGAGAACACCGAGGAGGCTGCTTCTACCGCTGAGCACTCGAGTTCGGATCAGGTATCCGAGAACAGTGCAGCGAGCGATGCTAGTTCTGATACGTCGAGCGAGACAGAGATGTCTGTCGAGCAGCTGCGTAAAGAGCTGGAAAAGACGCGCCGGGAGGCGGCTGGGCATCGTGTAGAGCGCAACAAGTTGCGTGAGCAGCTGGCAGGCTCTCAGAGCCTTGAAGAGCGCGTGAAGCTGCTTGAGGCGGAGAAGGAGCAGGCCCATGCTCAGGCTATGTCTGCGACTCGGGATGCGATCGCGTCGAAGGCTGGTGTGCCGGCGGATTTGATTGTGGGAGACACGGCTGAGGATATGCAGGCGTTCGCTGACAAGCTGGTGCAGTTGCTTGAGCAGCGCGCACCGTCGGGGTTGCCTGTTGTGGGTAGTGCTGGTCGTGTCGAGGAAGAAAGTGACGCGGATAGTCTGGCTCGCCGGATTCTTGGTGTGTGAGTCGGTCTAGTAGCTGATTGTTGTGGCGTCGACAGGTGTGAACCTGTGGCGTCTTTTTTGTTGCGAAAAAGGAGGTTGCTGTGGCAACTAAAACTAATGAAACGCTGCTTGGTGGTGCTGGGGGTACCCAGCTTTTACCGCGTAGCGTGTCGAACGAGATTTGGAAGGAAGCGACCGAGCAGGCGGTGGTTCCGTCGTTGGCGAAGGCGCATCCGATCATTCTGGGAGAGAACATCATCCCTGTGGTGACGAAGCGCCCAGCTGCGTCGATCGTCGGCGAGCTTGGTAACAAGCCGGATTCCGATCTGGAAGTTGGTGCGAAGTCCATCAAGCCGGTCAAGGCTGTGGTGGGTCTTGAGTTCTCGATGGAAACTCTTCACTCGAATCCGGCGAATGTGTTGGATTTACTGCAAGAGGAGTTGGCTGCTGCGCTGGCTCGTCAGATCGATCTGGCTGTGTTGCACGGCCGGCAAGCGTCTGATGGTGCGCAGCTGTCGGGCGATCAGGACTACATCAATAAAACCGCCGTGCGGGTGGAACTGACCGATGATCCGAACGACGTCGATACTGCGCTGTGGGCCGGCTACCGCAAGATCGTCAACGCCGCCAAGGCTTTTGACTTCACTGGCTTCGCTTTCGATTCTCGGTTGGTGTCGGACTTGGCGGATGCTCGCGATAAGGAGGGCCGTCGCCTGAATCCTGATATACCGATGGGTGGTGGTTTGACTTCGTATTCGGGCCAGCCGGTGGCGGTGTCTCGCACCGTGTCAGGGCAGCTGGACGCGTCCGAGGACACTAAGGTGCGTGGGTTTGGCGGAGACTGGAACCAGCTGCGGTTTGGTCGCGCGTTGGATATCTCGATGCGCCGGATCGAATACGGTGATCCGTTCGGTAACGGTGATCTGCAGCGCCGTAACGCTGTCGCTTTCCTCTCTGAGGTGATTTTCGGATGGGGAATCCTCAACCAGGACGCGTTTGTCGCGTATCAATTGGGGGAAGACTAGCCCCCTCGTCGGTAGCGCAACCGGCGAGGGGAAAAGCACCTAGCCGCAGAACTGGGCGAGGAGGTGGGGTAGATGGCGGTGAAGCTGACAGCGGATGACTTGCTGCGCTGGGACTCGTCTCTGACAAAAGAGCAGGCAGAGGAGCTCGTTGAAGAGGGGCTCGCTATGGCTGCGTCGATCGCTCCGTGCATCATGGACGATGACTTCGCTTTTGCCCAGGCGGCGAAGGCGATTATTCGTTCGGCCTGCCTGCGGTGGGCCGCGTCTGGGTCTGGCGGTATCTCAAGCGAACAGAAGATGGCTGGCCCGTATCAGACGCTCACGAGTTACCAGTCGTCGTCTCGGCGCTCGCTTTTCTACCCCTCAGAGATCACTGCGCTAGAGAAGCTGTGTAAGGACAACACATCGCAGGCGTTCGCCTTCGACACGATCGCGCTGCCTAACCCTCGCTGCGGCGCGGATTGTGGATACGGCTTCGGATCGACGGGTAGTGCGTGCCCTGACTGTGCTAACACCTTGAACCCGACGTGGAGGCGGCAATGAGTCATCTTGATTTCGTTTTCCCAATCACCCGCATCCGCCGCTGTGCTACCGAGCGCGATGCGCTTGGCAATCCTCACGTAGAGGAGGAGCGGGACATTGTGCTGGCTGCTGGCTGGTATATGCCGCAGTCATCCGAGGGGCCCGAGGGTGGACATCCGCTCGTCGATGTTGATCTCAACGTGTTCCTTCCACCACAGACCGTGACGGAGACTGACGCCCTGGAGGTTGAAGGAACCGTCTACGAGGTGGTGGGAGTAGCTAACTATGACCACAACCCTTTCGGATGGTCGCCGGGGGCGGATGTGGTGTACGCGAAAAGGAGGAGTTCTCATGCGCCGGCTGAGAGTAACCCACGGAGCGGATGACACTGACCTAGTGCCATGTCGCCGTTTCCGGATCGAACCATCGGGGGCTTTGGTGCTCTATGCAGACGATGACGCCCTTGTCGGGGTGTGTGCCTACGCGCCGGGAGTGTGGGGCACCGCGTCGTGGGAGGAGATGGGTTGAGTGGAGATCAAGTGGAATCCGGCTGGGTTTGACGAGATTCTGCGTTCGGCCCCAGTCGCTGCTCGTGTTGAGCGCGAGACGATGATGCGGGGACGGCTGGCGGGTGCGGGCTACTACGCAGGGGTAAGGCAGGGGCGCTCCCGTGTTCGGGGGATTGTCTACGCGGAGTCGTGGGCTGCGTTGGAGGATCAGGCGAAGAACAACACGTTGTTGAGGGTCCTCGGATGATTAGGTATCCAGCACCGCAGCGTATTGCTCGTGAAGCGCTTGAACAGGCGTGCGGCGTCCCGGTGTCTACGCAGCTACCGCGTACTCCGCCGGAGCGGTTCGTCGTGATCAGTCGTGTCGGGGATTCATCGTCCACGTTCGCTACTGCCGATCCACGGTTTTTGATTGAGGTATATGCACGCGGTGAGCTCGATGCCGAGGAGCTAGCCGAGCAGGTTAGATACGCGTGGACCACGATGCGGTCTCATGGCGTGTTGTGGTCACACGATGACAGGAACTTGGTGCGTATGCGTAACCCCGACACGTCGGGGCATCACAGATTTCAATTCACTGGCGGGCTGAGGATCAGCCTGTCTTTTTATGCCTAGGAGGAACTCAATGGCTGTCAATGTTAAGAATGCGTATGTGGGCACCCCGCCCATGGACGGCGGGGTGTATTTCAACGCTCCGTTAGGCACGAAACTGCCTGAGACCGCAACGGAGAAGCTTGATCCGGCGTTTCAGGATCATGGCACTGTAGGCGAGGAAGGTATCACCGTCGCCCAGAGCCGATCTTCGAACGATATCAAGATGTTCGGCGGTGGAACGTTCATCGATGTACAGGAGTCCTATGACGAGACCGTGAAGTTGCGGCTGCTCGAGGATGACAACGATGCTGTGCTCGCGACTGTGTTCGGCGAAAACAAAGTGGTGAAGAAAGAGGCTGAGAGCGATCACGGTGTCCTGCGGACGGTGTATCACTCGGATCAGCCGCTGCCGATCCGCTCTCATGTTGTCAAGACCGTGTCGGGCGATAAGTCGAAGACGTATGTGGTCGAGCGTGGCCGTGTCTCTGAGGTTTCGGAGACCCAGGATGTGCACTCGAATGTGACGTCTCGTGAGATCACGATCAAGACCTTCAAGCCAATCACCAAGGAGTTGAAGGGCGGCTACGTGGTGGAATACCGCGACGATGGTGAGAACACCGCGCCGGCTGAGGAAGAAGACCCTGATGGCGATGCCTAGGCCGTAGCCAGATGGTGGGGATGAGCTGGGCGGCTACCCCGTGATGAAAAAGGCCGCCCCCTTTTTTTGTTTCAGATTGTTTAAGGAGTTGCGATGAAGCCAGTGAAGATTGTTACCGCCCTTGAGCCGGCGGGGTCTATCCCCGTGGAGTTCCCTGAGCACACGGGCATCGAGCCGTTTACCGTGCCGATCATTCCTCTGATTGATAAGGCCACGATGGAGGCAGTCGACAAGTGGATGGCCGATGAGAACGCCCGCCGAGAAAAAGACGGGCGCTCTGGCGTGACCAACTACGAGATGTGTGAGCAGCTACTCAAGCATGTGGTGGATGATGAGACTGCGGCGAAGGTAGCGGAACGTCCGCTGGGGGAGCGACTGCAGCTGTGGGATGCGTGGCTCTCGGCGGCGTTGGACGGTGACGATGAACTGGGGGAATCTTCGGACTCCTAGCGCTGATGCGCAAACCAGGAGTCGCCGCCGCTATCCGGTTGGACCTGATCGATACGGGCCTGAGTTTCGAGTTCTTAGGAGCGAACTTCTCGTGGCTGGATGTGAAAGCACTGGTGCGTAAATGGTGCGCAGTACCAAGCAGTCACACGGCCCAAGCCATTGCTGCTCTCACTCTCGAAAGCCCAGCGCCGGCCCGTAGTAGTGCGTTGTCGGCGTCGCAGATACGCGCGGCAGTGATGTCACGTGAAACCTAGAGCGTAGGAAGTGAGATTGCCATGGCTGAGCTTGGTGTCGGATATATCAGCATTGTTCCGTCGATGAAGGGCGCCCGTAAAACGATTGCTGCCGAACTTAAGGGGGTCGAGGTCGAGGGGGATAAGACTGGTAAAGGTCTTGGGTCTCGTATCTCGACTGGCATCGGCGGGGTGCTAAAAAAGTCTGCGGTGGGTGTGGGAGCGGCCACCGGCGCCGCGATTGGTGTCGGCCTAACCAAGGGACTCGGGCGGCTTAACGGTATCGAGCAAGCCGAAGCCAAACTTCGCGGATTGGGTAATTCAGCGCAAGATGTTGAGGGCATCATGGATAATGCCCTCGCTTCGGTGAAGGGCACTGCCTTCGGCCTGGAGGAGGCTGCTACCACCGCCGCAGCAGCGGTGGCTTCTGGTATTAAGCCCGGCGAGCAGCTTGAGCAAGTCTTGAAAACGGTCGGTGATACCGCCACGATTGCCGGCACCACTATGTCGGAGATGGGCACTATCTTCGGCTCAGTGATGGCTCGCGGCAAGCTACAGGGCGATGACATGCTGCAACTGACATCGCGTGGCGTGCCGGTACTGCAGATGCTTGCCACCGAGCTGGGTAAGACTTCCGAAGAAGTCTCGAAGATGGTCTCCGAAGGAAAGATTGATTTCGAAACCTTCGAGAAAGCGCTTCGTAAGGGCGTCGGCGGGTCCGCATTGGAGGCTGGTGCCACGGTCCAAGGCGCCATGCGCAATATGGGTGCCGCCGCTGGCCGCCTAGGAGCGACGATCGCTGGTCCCTTTTTCAACCAAGCAGCTAAAGGCTTCGGCGGAGTCACCGATCTTCTTGACTCCCTCAACGCCAAGGCCAAGCCGACGATGCAGGCATTGGATGACTGGCTTAAGTCTCCTGCTGCCGAACAATGGGCTGGGCGTATCCAGCGCGCCGGGTTGGCTGTGGGGGAGTTCGCTCGCGATGTGTTTGATGCGACGGCTGGTTCGCAGTCGTTTACATCGGCGATGGAGTCGTTGTGGGAGTTGGTTTCTTCTGCTGCGCCGGCTGTGGTGCAGCTTGGTAGCGCTGTGGGGAAGGCTACGGCTGCGCTTGGTGTGTCGAGCTGGCAGCTTTTTGCGACTGCAGTGGATGCTTCCGCCTCGGTGTTGAATGCTACGGCGGTGCCGGCGTTGGAGTTGGTGGCTTCGCTTGCGGATTCTAATACGACTGCGGTTGCTGCCCTGTTGGGTGCGTGGATGGCGTTTAAGACCCTGCCGTCGGTGCTTAAGCCGGCGTCGTCTGCGTTGGTTTCGCTGAAGTCGGCTATGGAGCCGGTGAAGGATTTCAAGGAGTACGCGGCCGCTACTGGCCGTGAGGTGTCCACTTTGGGCGCGTCGTTTATGGCTATGGGGTCCTCGTCTAATACGGCGTTGGCGACGTTTGGTCGGGCGGCTTCGAGTGGCTCGGCGAAATTGGAGGAGCTTGCTGCGTCGCATCGTCGTGCTGCGGTTGCTGCCCAGTCTCAGGCTTTGGCGGCTAAGGACATGGGCGCCACTGTGGATGCGATGTTGCGGCAGATGGGGCATACCGGTGTGGCATCGTTTGCCACTATTGGTGCCGCCGCGAAGGGCGCTGCCACCGGCGGTGTTGGCTTGTTGAGGGCCGGTATCGGTGGTCTGGTCACTGCGATGGGCGGCCCCCTCCTCGCTGGTATCACGGCGGTGACGATGCTGCTGGCTGATCAGAAGGCTGCTGCTGAAGCTACTCGACGGGCGCAGGAGAACATCACTGAGGCTACTGCGGATGGTGCAGTGGCGCAGAGGGAACTAGCGGCGGCGCTCGCTGGCACCAATGGATCGTTGAAAGACAACGAGGAAGCCTTTGATGCTGCATCGAAGATCGTGACTGCTTCGATGGCGGAGTTCGTCGAAATGGGATCGCGGCAAAGAAGTGTGGTCGAGAAACTCGACGAAGCGACGGTGGGTTTCGATGAAGCGATGTCTCGTATTCCGGGCATGTTGAGTGATACCGGCAAGGCCCAGGTAGAGGTCACGCGTGAGGCTAAGAACCTGCGCGAGTCGTACGAGGAGCTGGAGAAGCAGGCTGCTGGGTTGGGTATCCCCATGTCGAAGCTCAACGATGTGGTCGCTGAGGGTGGCCCGAAGTATCAGCATCTTATGCGAAACCTGCGTGAGTCTGGTGAGGCGGGTGATCGCGCCGCCGATCAGCTGCAGCAGGCTCATGATGAGCTTCGCGAGCTGCAGAATATCGCCCGCAATGCCTCCCCGGCGTTCAAAGCTGCAGCCGAGGGAATGGAGAAACTGAGTGATGCCTCCGCCTCGGCGGGTGATCACTTGAGTGCGCTTGAATCGACGATGAAGGCGCTCGGGCTAGCTCCTAGGGATGCAGAGCAAGCGATGATGGATGCCGCTGATGCAGTGGACCAGCTCGCTGGCGAGATCACCGAGCTTGTGGACACCTCGGCCCCCGCTGGTGATGCGTTGTTCGACATGAACGGGCAGCTCGATCCGACGAACGTTAACGCCCGCCGACTCGCTGAGACGATGAACGGCATGCGCGAGCAGCTACAAAACGTCGCAGTGGAAGGCGGGGATACAGCTCAAGCGTTCGCGTTGATGCAACCGAATCTCGAGCAGTTGCAAAACCAGTTCGGGCTTACTGATGACCAAATGCATCAGCTACTCGGAACGTTCGGGTTGATGCCAGATCGCATCTCTACCTTGGTGGCCTTGGATGGGGTGGATACCTCGATCCAAGAGATCATCCAGGTTGCTGGCGCACTAAAGGATGTACCCGAGGGCGAGACGGTGCAGGTGGATGCTCTCACTGAGGAAGCGGTAGCCAAGCTGGAACAGCTCGGCTATAAGGCAGAGGAGGTCAAGGGCGCTGACGGCGAAGTTCACGCCATGACGATCACTGCCCACACCGAGGACGCGCAGGCGAAACTGGAGCAGTTCGGCTGGGTTGCTGCTGAACTGAACAACCTCAACATCGACCCGAAGGTGGTGCTCAACACCGAGCAGGTGCATGTTGAGGCCGGTAACGTCAAAGCGTTGCTGGATGGGCTGAATCTCGAGCACCCCACTCCGCAAGCCTCGCTACTCATCGGCTCACTGCAGGCTAACAACCAGCTTGCTCTCGGTGAGCTTGCTGTCCTCGCTGCCCAGTCCCCAACCCCGACTGCCGACTTGAACAAGGTTCTCCTGGATGCAGGGGTGGATCAAGCCACCATCGATCTGATGGGGCTGGATACAGCGTCGGTGACATCGAAGGCGGACCTGAGCAAAGATGACTTTCAGAAGAAGTCTGACAAGGTCAACGAGGACCTAGACAAGCTGGATAAAAAGACTGCGAAACCGAAGATCGACCCGCTAACCGATCAAGCCCACCGCGAGATCGAATCTGTGCGGAAAGACATCGGCTCGCTTCGCGACCGCGATATCAACATCCGAGTGCACTATTCCTCGATTGGGCGACGGCCCGCCTCGGGCGCATCCACCGGAGGCCGTTATCGCCAAAGCGGGTTCGCCCGCTACGCCGCCGGCGGATACCACGACGGCTACCGGCTACCTCACACCGGCCCAGGCACCGAGATCGAAGACGGATTCACCGCCATCGACCGTCACGGCATGGCCATAGCCCGCCTCGACAAAGACGAATGGGTCATCAACCGACGCTCCTCCGAGCGCTACAACAAAGAGCTCGCGCAAATCAACAACGGAACGTTCCCGAAACTCCCCGGCTACGCCGAGGGAGGGCGCGCCGGGTTGGATCGGGCATTGGCTGAGGCTCATTCGTCGCACGATATGGGAGCGCGGTACCTGTGGGGTGGAATCGCACGCGATGCTGCTGACTGCTCGGGGTTTGTTGGCCGTGTGGCGTGGGCTGCGCAAGGGTTCGATCCGGATACCTCTGGGCGGATGGGTACTACTCATACGATGTTGGCTGGTATGTGGCCAGGGTTTTCTCCGGGTGTGCATGGCCCATTCGTGGTGGGAGTTAACGCTGCACATATGGCGGCCACTGTGGACGGTATCCCTGTGGAGGCTGGTGACGATGTGGGTGGCCCGTCGGTGGGTGTGGGAGATGGCGCGTTCGATCCTCAGTTTTCTCAGCACTACTCGCTGGACGATGATGCTTTCTCTCCTCCGTATTCCGAACAGGATCCAGCAGATGAGCAGTGGACCCGTTACACCACCGATGCCGGTGGTAGTTCGTCGTACAGCTCGGCGCCGGATTATCATTCTGAGCCGCAGCGCTGGTCGGACTGGGTTGGTGAGCAGATCGGCGAGGGCGCTAAGAAGTGGATCAAGTCGACCTCTAGCGCGTATATCTCGGACACTCTTGGGGTGTTCGGGCTCGCCGATGAGATGCCCTCCTATGCTAAGGCCGGCTTCCAGCTGCGGTCAGCTGTTAAGGAACGCGACGCAAAGGCCGCCGAGGAACGAGCCAGTTCGAGCCGTGAGACTGCCCCTGCGACGGCATCGGAATCATCATTGCCGTCGGGTCACACGTCGGTGCCGGCTGGTTCCGGAGACACGGGAGTGAGATACGATCCGGCGGCAGGAGCCGAGCAGTGGGCGCCGGTAGTGGCCGATGCACTGCACCGTACTGGCCGCCCCTCAGCGGACTCGGATCGAACTATCGAGCAGATTCGCATCGAATCGGGAGGAGACCCGAATGCCATCGGGCCTGACTCGGCTGACGGCAACCCACGTGGCTTGCTGCAAGTTAAGCCGGCGGTCTTCGGCGCGAACCGAGACCCTGATCTGCCGGATGATGTCACGCATCCGTTGGCTAATGTCGTCGCCGCGATCCGCTATGCCTCGAAGCGCTATGGTTCTCTCGACCAGATTTGGCCTACAGCTGCAGGCTATGCGCGCGGTGGCTGGGTGGATGAGCGCAACCGGCGACATGAATCGTCTGATACTCAGCCCGCGTGGCTGACCCCAGGAGAATTCGTGGTCTCCAAGGACGCAGCCAATCAGCATGGCTCACTGCTCGAAGCAATGAACAACGGGCTGGTGGAACAGGCGCCGAAAATTGCGCGTGACGTCACGAAAGCATCGTCTCGCGCTGTGCTGTCAACAACTGTTTCAGCGGCCCAAAGCGGCGCTGGAATGCTGGCAACGATTCCAGCGCTAGCCCCAGCAGCCGCTGCCGGCAGCGCAGCAATCGGTGCCGGCGGGGCACTACTTACCGAGATAGGTAGTGATATCGCGGCCGAAATGGTTGGCAGCATCGCCGACACTGGGCAGCGAATGCTCGGCGCAGGAGTGAAGACCTTAAGAGCAAAGGTTCCCACGATCACCCCTGCCCAAATCGAGCCGAGTCGAACCATCCGGCAGGCGTCGCCGCAGTCTCTTCCGGCGGCGACCTCTAGAGGGTCAGAGGTGCATCTGCATTATCACGTTGCTGAGTTCAGTGACGCGATGAGGCAGTCGCAGGCGGAGTGGGCTCAGTATTCGAAAGCACTTGTATGAAAGGAGTAGATGATGAGCTACGAGGCGTCTGTGATCACCCTGTATGGGGTGAATGGTGATCGTCTGATTCTGCATGGCCCTGGTGCTGGTGCGCAGGGCATCGCATTAGGGGAAGAGCCTGACGGGTTGTATGACTCTCCGTTTGATACCCGGTGGGATAGCGGTGCCTCGCAGGTGGGTGCTACCTATCGTGGGATCACTCGCCAGCCTCGAGATATCTCGGCGACGGTACATTTCCATGGAGACTCATCGGACGAGATCAGGAGAGCATCGGCGAGGTGGCGTAAGGCTCTCGGGTCTGATGGGCGTAGGCCGGCGCGTCTGGAAGTTACAACAGCTGAGGGGCGTCGAACCTTGCATGTGACGCCCCTTAAGGACGCGAAGACTGTGGCGAAGCATGACCCGAATGTCACTGGCTATCTGGCTAAGGTCGTCTCGCTGCGTGCTGCTGAGCCGGATTTCAAGGGCCAAGAGCTAGCGTCGAGTTGGCGTTTCGATGGTCGTTCATATGTGGGAGAAGTCGTGGTGGCTAATCCTGGGGATCAGCCGGTGCCGCTGGCGTGGTCGCTGACGTCTCCGGCGTCATGGATTCTGCCGGATTTCTCGTGGGCAACGACCCCCGAGCATCCGGATTGGCGGCATCGTGAGCGTGTGGTGGCGTTGCCATTTCAGCGCTGGCACCACGACCCTGCCCGCCGGCAGGATGCGTTAGTGCGTACCGGTGTGAACGATCTGCAGGGTATCGCTCTCGACGGCCACCAGTTTCAGGCCCGCTGGGCCGGGCAGTCGTTCCTCTACATGGTGCCACCTGGCACGCCCCCGACCACGTTGCCGGTGGCGATCAATCCTTTGCCGTGGTCGGCCGATATATGGCGCAAGCTGAAACTGCCTGGGGCGTTGCCGGCGGATGTGCTGTTCAAGCTGGCGCGAAGTGTGTCTACCGTGCTCGAGCCTGTGCCTGAGGAGACGGTGTTGTCGTGGTCTCCAGAGAGGCTGGTGAAAAAGATCGATGATGCAGTGTCGATGATTGTGCCTGATGTGCTTGAGACGTGGACTGAGGCTATTCGTACTGCGCTGAGCCTGCCGTCTGCGGGAGAGCTGATCGCCACTACTTACGGTTCGGTGGCGAACATGGCTGGTGCTACCTGCAAGGTGTACACAACGCCGCTATATGAGACTCCGTGGGAGGTGTAGCAGGTGACCATCGCTAGGCTGACTGCGGAGTTATCGGAGGACGAAGAGCAGCGTCTCGACGAGGTACGCCGGCAATGCTTGGCCCTCCACGACACAATGCGAGAGCTTGCAGACCGGCCTCCGGTGACACGGCTGTGGGACGGGAACTTCGCCGGCGGAATCGTGGTGCACGGCGAGATCGAGCAGCACTGGCCTGAGCCGTACAACGAGAGGGCTGTTGGCGAGCTGGTTTTACCAGCTGATCACGGTCTCGCTCAGTGGGTACTGAACAATCGCACTCGCGGTGCGGAGAACGTCTTTGCCACAGTGGATCAGGGACGGTGGCGCTGGTCGGGGATTCTCACTGAGTATCAGGTCACTGTAGATGACAAGGGCCAGCAGCGGTGTGTGCTGACCTTTGAACATGACATCTACCAGTTAGAGAAGATTGTGTGTTGGCCGAACCCGTTTATGCCTGCTTCCGGGCCACAGTTCCCGAAGGTGTGGCCATGGATCGGGCCAAGCGTCTACGGGCTGAAGCTTATGCTGTTTGTCAATCTGCTCCGCTACTCCGGTAATCTCTGGCAGCTCCCCGACAACCCGTTAGACCCCACTACATGGACAGAAGGGCTTAAGCCATGGACGTGGCCGATCATGGTCAAGCCATCGAGCCTGCTTCTCGACGGCTCGGAGTGGGCAGCCTTTGATGCCCGCATGGACAGCTGGCTGGAGGTCGCTACTCCGATTCTCGAGGACTGCCAGCTGATGGTCCAGACCCGCCGGTGGCTCGACGGGGACCCGCCACCGTGGGAAGGTGCGCTTGTCAGCCATGGCCAGCTCATCGTGGACATAGTGGACAAATCTGGGGTGTGGGATCAAACCTCCCTTGGCGGCACTCTCGCCGGCGGACTTGTTCGAACTGTCACGAGCCACGCTGACAACCTTGTAGACGAGGTAGTCAACACCGTCACGTACCCGAAAGAACCAGCCGAATACACGGTGTCCAGATTCTTCGGCACTCACCCATCCCAGCCGTGGGTGATCTACCGCGATGGAGAGCACACCAATATCAAAGCATCGAACTTCACCCACCGCATGGCAGGCCCCGTGCAGATAACTGCCGGCGGCAAATCCGCGCCGGGAGTGAATGAAGCTCAGTCGCTAGCGATCCAGCTCACGGGCAATATCCTTGGCTCAATCTTCCGGCTGGATACATTGGGCACGATTGTGGATACGGCGGTGAAGCCACTGTATGAGGATGTGTGGGCGGCGTTTATGTCGTTTAAATCGCCGCTTCGTACTGCGCGGCAAGGCCGGTTTTATCTGCACGAGGAGTTCGTTCCTGGGGCGGATCAGGCATACATGCTTTCGAGTGTGCTCGCGTTTCGGCGCGGGTTCTTTGATACCCGTGAGGTGAGCACGTTCGAGCTGGAGGTAGGTAATGGCGCCCCGTATTTCGTGGGCTGGCATTTCGGTCTGGGAGACCGCATTGCTGCTACCAACCGGTTCCACGGAGAGCGGCTGTTTGTGGAGCAGGTGCGGCGTTTAGAGCTGCACATCACTCGGGACTATCAGGGGTTCAAGATTGTCTGCGGAGACCCGCGCGCTACCGAGTTTCCGTGGGATCGCGGTTTGCGCAAGATTCAACGCGTGACGGGGCTGTTGCGGCGTCTCGCGGTTCTGTAGAAGGAGGCTTCGTGTTTCAACCAATCATGCAGTCGGACTGCGATCCGACTGATCCAGCCCAGGCTGCAGCGTGGGCGATACAGTTCATCCCGCGTCCTGTGGGTGAGCCGGTGATGATTCAGCCGCAGTTCACCCCGTTCTTTTCCCAGCTTTTACATGATCTGGGTTTTAGGCATCATCCCGAGCTACAGGTGAAGAAGCAGACCACGGATGGACGCGGTTGGGTAGATATCGACGATAGTGAAGGGGGCGACGATGACGGCACCGGATAAGCCTCAAGCCCCATCGGGCTGGTTGACCAGTGGGGCCCAAGCTCGATCGCTTCAAACCATGACCGACGAGTCTGCGAAATCCGCGATTCGCGCTCCCCTCGAATCGGCGTTTACCCAAGCCCGGTCAGCGTTAAAGCAGAACCTGCTCGGGGGGATCGCTGCCGCTCTACGTGGCGTGGTTAACCCCGGATTCGAAGATATCGCGGCGGCCTACTCGGATGGGCAAGCAGAGCTGAACGATCGCTACGATCTGCTCAGCCCCATCCAGGACTACGGATCGGTGTTTATGCCCAGCGGCCGTGAGCTTGTGTCGGCCCAAATCCTGCCGTTTACGCAGCAGCTTGGGCCGATGCGTAATTGCTCTACCTTCAACGGTGGGCTGAAGCTACACGATGTAGGACTGTGGGACATTCGGGCGCAGATAACCGTCTCGTGGGTGAGGCTACTGACTAGTGACGTCAGCTGGGCGGTAACAGTTTACCGCCCTAACGGGCAAGTGTTCTCTGAACAGAAATCCGAAATGTCCGGAACCGGCGCGCTATCGGGAACGATCATCTCATCTGTGGTCGTCGAGGAGCCGGGCTGCTACGTGCAAGTACGCATTGATTCAATCGCTACCGGTCGAGGTATCCTTGGCGGCCCTCGCTGGACACGGCTAACTGCGCAGCACATATCCCGTGAGGTGACCGGCCCGTGGGGCGCAGGTAATGAACGTTCAGACGAGCTAGGGGAAGCATAATGACGATCCTTGTATGCGATTTTCGATCTGTGCTCGGCGCCGGAGTGAACGGAACAGTAACTATTGAATCAGCTGTCTCGCGTCCGGCGCACGCGATTCCAGGCGCCGTCATCACACAGGTCAGAGAGGAGCACGCTCTCACTGAGGGACAGTGCGTAATCACTGATATTGATCCAGGCCCTGTGATCCTCGAGCTCGCTGGCGATGACGTGTTCAAGCAGTGGGAGATCAACGTTCCGGAGAATGGTCGGCACCAATTCTCGGAAATGCTCGAGCAGCAAGTGCAATGGACACCTGCAGTGGTATCCCGCGTTGCCGCTCTTGTCGCGGAAGCATCACGATCGGCAACCACTGCCGGCAAAGCAGCGTCCGCAGCTACCCAAGCTGAGAAGCGAGTCGCCGAAGTAGTCGCCGACGGTGCAGGGGCGCTGCGCATCGAGATAGCCGGCTCGCTACGCGAGGTAGACGAGCGCCTATCCGCAGCCACGCGCATGAGGGACCAAGCACAAAGCTCGGCCGAAGAAGCCGAGCGCCACGCCAGTCGAGCAAATGCTGCCGTGACTCGAGCTGCAGAGGAAGCCACCACGGCCGTCTCGCCCCTGGTAGAGCAATCCCGTAGCGACCGAGCGGCCGTGGAAGCCTCAGCTGAGCGAGTGGATGCGGCAGCTATCGCCGCCGCAGCCGATGCTACCGCAGCGGAGGAGGCAAGAGACGAGGCTAATGCTGCTGCGAGGCGCGCCGGGTATTCGGAACAAGCAGCGGATCGGCATCGCGCCCGAGCGATGGAGTCTGCGGATGCTGCAGAGGAGTCAGAGCGGAGCGCGTCCGGTGCTGAGTCACGGGCCGTAGATGCCCGTGACGCCGCCGAGGAGGCTGCGCGCCGGGCTGAACGCCGTGCCGATACCGTTGATGTGCATGAGGCAAATGCCGAGCATTTGGGGTTGGTGAGACTAGCCGGCGATCTTGCAGGAACCGCCGATGAACCAACCGTTCCTCGACTCGCTGAGCTAGATGGTAAGGCGCCGATCTCTCACGGGCATGCGGTCTCTGAAGTAGAGGGGCTAGCGGCAGCTTTGGCTGAGCGGGCGCTTCGTGAGCACACGCATTCTACCTCGCAGATAAACGGTCTGGATGAAGCTCTAGCCGGCAAGGCCGCCACTGGCCATAAGCACGGTATGTCGGATGTGAATGGGTTATCGGAGGCTATTGCTGGTCGCGCCGCGCGAGTACATACCCATCCCACCTCGCAGATCATAGGGCTAGATACAGCCTTGGATGGTAAGGCGGAGGTAAAGCATACGCATCTCAGCTCCGAGATATCGGATGCGTCCTCGGCTGTCAGTCCCGAGGGCAACGGCAGTCTGTTGCGGGTGAGGAAGTACCAGGGCACTGGCTATTTAGATGTCGAGCGCGATGGCTGTCTGTGGATCAAGGACGGGGGCAGGCTCGTAGTGAACGGGGGCGCTTCGGTGAAGCTGCTGTACGCTCCCCAATCTGGCGTCGATGTTGCTAATAAACGCTACGTGGACGAGGCAGTGTCAGCGGCCCCGTGGCGTACAGACGGTGTCAGCCTACGAGACGATGGAAGCATCTCGGTCGGATCGGGTGGCGCGATGAAGTTTAAATGGCGTGTCGACCGGGGGGCGTTCACGGTCTTCTACTACATCAGGTGGGGGTCGCGGCCGCGCTCTAGCGGTGGAGCTTTGCGTCTTCGGCTTCCGGTAGCCGCTCCAGCAGATCAGGCGATCACCGGTACTGGCACTTACTACTGCTCGCAGGAGCAGTGGGTGATGGACGCGATACCAGAGGTAAAGCAAAACGCGGATACCGCGTACTTTTGGGTGCCGCTGAATGGAGCTGACTCCACGCGCCGGGTGATGCGTATCTGGGATGGAACGACCACTGCGGGGACCGGTGTGCCGCAGAATCCCGGCTTTCAGATTGATGCACCGTACTCGACGCTGCAGGGCATGATTACGTTCCCGGTATAGAAAGGGCATGACGATGACGGAGCTTGACTGTGATGTGCGAACAATTCTTGGGCGCGCGGTGGCCGGCGAGGTGGTGATCCGCGTACCAGAGGTGCGGGGGCAGGCTGGTGGGTCTGGCGTCGTGGTGCCTGTGCGGGACTCGGTGCCGCTGGAGGAGGGGAGGTGTGTGCTGCATGGAGTGCAGCCTGGGCCAGCTGTGGTGGAGGTACACGGCGAGGGAGTGTATGTGACGTGGCAGGTTCAAGTCCCATTGTCTGGCACGCATGCCTTATCTGAGTTGCTCGCATTCCCACCGCCGTCGCACGCGACGTTGTGGATGGGCAGGCTACAGCAGCTAGAGGGTCGTGTAGCCGCACTTGAGAAGATCAAAGGAGAGTAAATGGATATCGATGTGAGCCAGTTGAGCTATGAGCAGCTCGTGGAACTCAGCGGCGCCGTCGCTACAGAGTTCCGCAGGCGTGATGCTGAGCCGTTCGTGGAGGAGGCGAAAAAGAGCATTGTAGATGAGTTGTGGGTGACTCATCCGGATTTGCGGCCGCAGTTCACTACGGAGTGGGGTGATGAAGGAATGATACCGCCAGAGTGGGTGAGACCAGCCTCGATTGCGCAGGGATACCCAATTGGGGCCGTGGTGACGCACGCCGGCGAGGCGTGGATTTCAGAGAAAGCACTCAATACTGATGTCCCGGAAGACGGCGACAGTTGGGCTCGGCGAGATGCGCTGCCGAGCCCTGGCTCCGAGACCGTCCCTGAAGGTCCTCCTACCGGTGGTGATGGGCCGGCCCCAGTGGATGATCCGTATTGGTTGCCTGAGACGACTCCTACCGGTGGCGATGGGCCGGCCCCAGTGGATGGGCCCTACCGGCTGCCAGAGTCTCGTCCAGAAGATTTCTAAACCCCGCCATAGGGCGGGGTTTTTGCATGAAAGGAGTATTTGTTCATGGCTATTACTAAGCCGAGTCCTGGTCGCCGGGGCGATCCTGTGTGGCTGCCAGAAGTGCTGCGTCTATGGGGTGTGACTGTGAAGGAGTTACCCGGCTGGCGTGATCGTGGCCAGGGGGACTTCGACGACATCGTGGGCGTGATGTGTCATCACACTGGGTCTGCGACGACGCCGCCTTCTTTGATCGCGAATGGGCATTCCGCGCTGCGTGGTCTGTTATCGCAAATTCACCTCTCGCCTGATGGCGTGGCCACGATATGCGGTGCGGGTATCGCCTACCACGCTGGTGCCGCCGATCCAGGGCGTGGCGGAGTTGCGGGCGAAGGGTATGTGCGTCGTCGGTCGGTATCAGGTGTGCAGGGATACACAAGTGGTAACGCCAAGCTGATTGGCATCGAGGCGCAGCACGCCGGTACGCACTGGAATTGGCCGGAGCCGCAGCTACGGGCATATGCCCTGTGCTGTGCGGCTATCTGCTGGTACCTAGGGCTGCCGGTGAAGGCAGTCATGGGGCACAAGGAATATGCGCCGTCGCGCAAGATTGATCCCACGATTTCGATGGAGGGTTTCCGCCGGCGTGTGGCTGAGCTGTTGGCGAATCCGCCGGCGGCTGTACGTAATGCGGGGCGTCCGAGTCCCGCTCCTGTTGAGAAGAAGGAGAAGGCTGTGACAACTCTCGATACTGTCCGGAAGTCGCAGGTCAAAGGTTCGATGTACGAGGCACCACTTGCCGACTACATCATGCACATTGACAACGCCACGTTCGAAACCCGTGCACTCGCCAAGGACATTGGTGAGCAGCTGACAGCTTTGTCGAAGGCAATGAGGGCTCTAGATGATCGCGTGACTGCTGTGGATACGAAGCTGCAGGAACTGTTCGATAAGGAAAAGAAGGAGAAGTAAGAAAATGTTTACAAAGGTTTTTTGGATGGACGCGACTGAGCGTGCCATCAAGACTTTCGCCCAGGCACTGATCGCAACGCTGGCGGTGGGCACCCCTATCCTCGAGTTGGATTGGGGACAGGCGGTCGGCATTGCGGCTACAGCTACGGTGGTTTCGCTGTTGACCTCGATCGCGTCTACCGGTACTGGTCAGGATGGCACGGCTTCGTTGGTGTCCGCTACTGGTAGCTATGACTACCAGGGCGACCACCGTGTCTGACCGGCTGCGGTCCTTCCGCTCTAGGCAGGTGGGGCTGGCGATTTTGGCGTTCGCCGCTGTTCTGCGGGCGCTCTCCTATGCGCCATGGGTAGTGAACCAAGACCGAAAACCGGCCCACACCTTGGAGGCTCTATTGGCGCCCGGAGCGTGGTCCGTGGTGTGGGCTGCGATCGCGGTGTTGCTTCTCATGGCTATGTTTGTGCGCCGGCTGATTCCTATAGCGGTGGCTGCGGTCGTCGGTGTTCACGTCGCGTGGTGTTTATCGTTTACGTGGCAGACGCTATCGGGGGAGTCTGACAGAGCGTGGGTGACAGCTATCTCGTACGGATCGATCGGCCTATTAGTGATGTGGGCGTTTTCGAGGCCCTATCCACGAGTAGCGCCGAGGAGAGGTGAGATAGAGGAATGGGGCTGATCGAGAGTCTATCCATGCTTGGCGTCGGGTCTGTACTGGTAGCCCTGATCACGTGGGCATCATCGCGCACTACTGCACGATCGGAGCGTGAGTCGAAAGAGATCGAGGCTCGCGGCCCAGAGTGGCAGGCCTACAGCGCAGAAATCCGAGAGTGGGTGAAGATGCAGCTTGCCGAGCAAGATAAAAAGATCAGCGCATTAGAGAAACAGGTAGCGAAGCTGCAGCTACGCGCCGATGAGTGGAAGACTAAGTATCTAGCCGCATTGCATCACATCCGACAATGGCGCTGCACGTTTCCGGCGGGAATGGTTGGCCCTGATCGGCTCGAGATACCGCCAGAGATTGCCAATGACTTGGAATAACGAAATCAACGCCCCCTTTGGGTGCCTCGAGTAGGTGCCCAAAGGGGGCGTTTTTTGTGTTTTCCTCCAGCATTCATCCAGCTCACCATCCCCACGCGATCCCCATGCGCCCTAGCGGGATTTTCTATATATGCTGGTAAACCCATTATTACGTAGACCCCCGGCAGCTCCACTAACAGCATTTCCCCTAGTAGTTTTCTACTAGGGGTTTTGTTGTGTTTACGCTGGTTGAGGGCGTGCTAGCTTTATGGCACCAACGTTGTCGACTGTGGTGCAGTTCAGGCCCGCGCCTCCCCTGTGAAGGCGAGAAGCTGAGAAAGGAGGGTGGTGGTGGATTTCCCGACGTTCAAAAGCCGCGAAGACGTCTACGAGTTCATCGTCGCGTCGGGGCCCTCTATACCTGATTGGGTCATGGAGCAAGTTCAGAAAGAGGAAAAATACAGTGAGTATGGATACGCAATAGCGCACTACATGCTTGCGGCCCAGCACTTCGGGATGGACGATTGGGCGCCCTATACCGTGCAGGAGAATATTGAGTTATTCATCGACGATGACGGCCTCGACATCCTCACTGAAATCCTCTCGGTTGATCCAGACACCGTGGAGGTGCTCTAGCCCAACCGACCTTCTACGCCACGTTCTTTGTGGGTGGTGATGGCGGATTCCTGGTTGGTTGATGCTGAGCGTGCTTCCCAAGGTGGACACTAGCCCTGCATTATGCGTCATCGAGGAATCGCTGTGTGGGGATTGTGTTATTCCCGCTGTGGCTACTCCTAAGTGCAGTCATGGATAACGATTCAGTCGGCTACGTTCCCTAGAACACAGATCAGGTATTCGACAGCTGCGCCGCGAGCGGTGCTGGTGTCGAGACCTCGGGCGAGGCGGAGATGTCTGTCGAACAGCTGCGCCAAGAGCTAGAGACGATGCGCAGAATTCGTGGCGTGTGCAGCGGCTGCGCGGCCCCCTGGTGTGGCGTCATGAGGACTGCGCCTCGGGTTTGTGTGTTGAAAAAAGAAAGTGCTGTGCCAACGAAAAGCGCAGACCACTACAGAAAGTCACTGCCATCCGCTAAGAACTGTGAATAACTCGCCGCGTCACGGCAGAAACTACTGTGTTTCTCTATATTCCTCGATATTCTTTCCACACTGGCCGCCGTGAGTGGAATAAGTGCACTGTGACTGAGGCAAGTGCATATAACCCTATTCGAATGCCGTTCTTTCGTGAGCTGCCCCGTACTCGGCGGGATATGCGAACGGTGAAAAGGCGGCGCAGTGGGCAGCGAACGTAGCGCCGAGATCGGCCGCTCCCCGCGCACGGGCCCTCAGTGCTAGAGCTGGGCGCGCTCTAGTCAAACTCGAGGGCGTAATCCTTGGGGGAGGTAATCGGCAGCAGCTTTTGGAAAATGAAGGTGAAAAGCAGCGAGAGCGCAATGGGGGCCACAAGGAAGATGAGGAGCACGGTCGCGAGAGGGCTGCCGGTGTTATAGGCGGCGAGTGGGCCCACCGCACCGGTGATGCCGAAACCGGCGGAGATGGGGGTGCCCGCAATACCGGCCGCGCCTCCGATAGCGCCCAATACGGCAGCGTGGGCGAGAATCGGAATCATCATCACGGGCCGTTTGAAGGCGTTGGCCATCTGCATCTTCGGAGAACCCAGTAGGTGCAGAATCGCGGTGCTGAAGTTATTTGCCTTCCATCCGGCGACCATGAGGCCGAAGCCGGCTGCAACAACGCCGAGGTTCGCCGTGCCGGCGGCGACGCCATCCATCATGATTGCCGTGGCCAAGCCCACCGTGGAGACAGGGGAGACGATCAGGGCGGCAAAGATCATGGCGAGCACAATGCCCATGAGGATCGGTTGTAGCCCCGTGGTGCCATTGATGAGGCCGCCGAGCCATTCGGTGAAGATTTTGACCAGGGGGTAGGTGACGATCCAGCCAATTCCGCCGGCAATCACCGTCACCAGGGTGGACATCAGCAAGATGGTGTAGGACTTCAGCCGGTCGCCGATGAGATAGATCAAGCCGATGGCCAGCGCGGCGGTCAGGCCGGTGTTGATCACCAGGCCGGTGCCTTGGAGGTGAAAACCGCCCTCGGGATCCACGGTGGCGACGCCCGAACCGCACATGGCGGCAATGCCCACTGCCGCGGTCTGGATGGGGGTGAGCTTGAATTGCATCGCCACCAGCACGCCGATCAGCACCGGCAGCGTGGATGTCGCCATGCTCACCACGGTGATGATCTGTGCGCCAAAGGGAAAGACCGGGAGAAGCGCTGTCAATAATGCGCCCAGAAGGGCTTGGGGAACGAGGGCCACAACGACGGCGATGGAGATGCCATTGAGCACCTTGAGGGTGAACTCCCATGCAGTCATGCGCGGCGGAACCGTGGAGGGGTCCGGATTACTCACTGGTTCATTGACGGCCAGGGGGCCGTCGGGAACCTCATCCGGCTGAGATTGAGTCTGATTGGTTGCTGCGTGGCGCTCGTTCTTAGTCACATATGATGACTCAACCAAATACGTGGGTGCAGCCCAAATTTCGCCCCACGCGGAGGGGTAGCTGAGCGTCGCCAAGAGTGGCTGCTACCTCGCTGTATTCCGATGATGTCAGGGTTGGTAGATGCCACCCACAAGTAATTTTGTGCATATATCAACAAATATGCAAAGCATTAATGAAAATGAATGAATCCTCCAGTTCTGGAACTAAATTATGGAACTCAGGGAACTTTTCATGCAGCGTTTCCGACAACTGAAAGCGAACCCATGTGAGAAGTCAAGGAGAACGTATGCCCGAAAAGTCACAAACACGTTCTCGGCGTAAAAGTGGATTAGGCGCATTGGTGCGTCGAATCCACTTCTATGCCGGAATGTTTATCGGACCATTTCTATTCGTTGCGGCAGTAAGTGGTGCACTTTATGCTGTGGCGCCATCAATGGAATCGGTTGTATATCGAGATATTCTGCGTGCACCGGAATCCAACACCTCTGTTTCGCTCGAGGAGCAAGTGCGGGCCGCCCACGACGAGCACCCTGATCTGCCCATTGCGCAGATTTGGCCCTCCTCGGAGCCGGGAGAAACGACGCGCGTGCTGCTCAGCGATGAGTCAGTGGGGGAGAAGCGTTTGCGTAGCGTCTTTGTGGACCCCGCCACCGCACAGGTCGTGGGAGATGAACCCACCTATTCCGGGCTCGGCGAGCTGCCAATGCGTTTCTGGATTTCGAGTCTGCACGAGAACCTGCATCTCGGGGACCCGGGCGCGCTCTACTCGGAGATGGCGGCGTCATGGATGTGGTTCGTGGCACTCGGCGGCGCGTATCTCTGGTGGCGACGGACTCGGAGCGTCAGTGGCTCGCTGCGCGGTATCGCGAATACGACTCCCGGTAGCCGGAAGCGCATGATGAACTGGCATGGCGTCGCTGGGGCGTGGCTGCTCGTGGCGATGATCGGGCTGTCTATCACGGGTATCACCTGGTCTAATGTGGCTGGCCAGAATGTCTCCGCCACGGTGACGGCGCTGAATTGGAAGGCCGAGCCGATCGCCACAGAACTAGCCGGCAGCGCCGCAGGAAGCGCGGAGCCGCTGGAGGCGGAAACGATCGCGGCACAGTCGGATCGGGTGCTGGCCACTGCCCGCGAGGAGGGGCTCACGGGATCCCTCCGCCTCTTCCCCGGCGAGGACACCGCGACTGCGTGGCAGGCCAGCGAGCGCTGGGTGCCCTATCGCCTCGGTAGCGACGCGGTCTCTATCGATGGGGCGAATGGCGAGGTTGTCGACAGGCTGCCCTTTGCGGAGCTGCCGGTATTTTCCAAGCTGACGTCCTGGGGCATTTATATGCACATGGGCATCATGTTCGGCCTGCCGCTGCAGATCCTGCTGTGTGTGGCCGCGCTCGCGATGGCGGGCCTGGTGGTGACGGGCTATGTGCTGTGGTGGAAGCGGCGCCCAACCGTGGGCGCGCCGGCTGGAGTGCCGGGACCGCGGGGTCAGCTCAGCGGCATGGACTGGGCGATTATCGCCATCTTCCTCGCCACCGTGGGAACCTTCCTGCCGCTGTTCGGGGCAAGCCTGTTGGCCATGCTCATCGTGGATCGGATCCTCGTGCGGCGTGCCCAGCGCAGCAAGCACCGCAGTAACCGCGCCGCTGAGAGCGCCACGCCCCGCGATCGCGAACCGGTGGTCGCCGCGGCTGCGCCCTAGGCGAGTACCGCGCCGCCATCAACCGGCAGGATAGCGCCGGTGACAAAGGAGGCCTCCGAAGACAGCAGCCAGGCCGTCGCGGCGGCAATGTCTGAGGGGGCGCCGAAGCGGCCCAGCGGCACCTGGGCTCGCTGCTCCTCCTTCAGCTTTTCAGGCAGGGTGTCGAGGGCGGCGGTGGCGATGGGGCCAGGCGCCACGCCGTTGATGCGAATGCCGGAGGACGCATAGTCCAGCGCCGCGGTCTCAGTGAGGCCGACCACGCCGTGCTTGGCCGCAATATAGGGGGAAAGATGCGTGCTGGCCTGCAGCCCGCCGATGGAGATGATGTTCACGATCGCCCCGGCCCCGACTGAGGCGAAGTGCTGCAGCTGGGCGCGCATCCCAAAGAAGGTGCCGCGCAGGGTGACATCGATAGCGCGATTGAAGGTGGCGGTGTCGATCTCTCCGAGTGGTGCGGGCGGGGCACCGAGGCCGGCATTGTTCACCGCGGCGTCTAGGCGGCCATAGGTATCCACGGCGCTGGCCACGAGGGCGTCATTGTCCTCGGGGCTGCCGGCGTCGACATGCACCCATGTGGCAGTGCCGCCGGCGTCGGTGATCTCCTGCACGGTCGCGGCCGCCGCCTCGTCATTAATATCCGAGACCACCACCGCGTAGCCCTCGCGGCCCAGCCGGGTGGCGATGGCTCGGCCGATTCCCTCCCCAGCGCCGGTGATCGCGACCACGGGGGCATCGATGGGATTAGTAGGCATAAGATTCCTCCAATACTGGACTGTGCTCGTTCTGCCCCGAGATTAGGCGCAGTGGCAGGGTGGGTGCAGATTTATGCTTATCGACGCCGTCATGAAGCAATTCCGCCCCACTGCCGCAGGCGGCTACCATGAGACGGGGTGGATGCGCGTGCACGACCACCACGATGAGTATCCTTCCCCCTTCTACCCGCATATATAAGGAGCCCGCCGCGTGCTCGAAGCCTTGACCTTTGCTTTCGTCGATTCGATTAACGTGCTCCTCATCGGGGTGATTGCCGCTATCGGGGTGAGTTTGCCGGCTCGGGATCGGCTCTATCCTCGGGTGGCGGCGTTGCTTATTGTCGGCGACTGGCTCGGGGTATTTTCTCTGGCGCTGGTGACGCTCTTTGTGTTCGATGGCATCGGTGATGCCGTCAAGCACTTCGTGGACTCCCCGTGGTTCGGCGCGCTGCTCATCGCTGCCGGCCTCTTGATTGGGCTCATGGCGCTGCGGGGCGGCTCCAACTCCCAGTTGATCGACCGTATCCTGCGCCCCTTGCAGCGGCCCTCGGCGTTGACGATGCTGACTGGTTTCATCCTCGGGCTGGCGCAGTCCGCCACCTCGGGGCCCTTTTTCGGCGGGCTGGCGGTGCTCTCTGCGGAGGGATTGACGGATATCGACCGCTATCTCGGCCTAGTGTTTTATGCCTCGGTGGCGCTGAGCCTGCCCACCCTATCGGCGATCGCGGTGGGGCTGGTGCGCAACCGGCCACGCTCCACCCTCGGATCCGCGGTGCTGTATGCCCGCGAGCACCCAGAGAAGGTGGCCCGCAACGCCAGCTATGTGGTGGCGGCATTATTGGTGGTACTCGGCCTGATCTATACCTTCTAGCCGGCTGACTGCCTAAAGATGCCGCACAAAAAAGCGCCCCGCCGCGGCGGCTTCCCTCGATCGGAAGCGCCTGCGGCGGGGCGTTGAGTATTGGTACAGCTAGGCGTTCACGCGGGCCTCGCTGCGAGCCTCGGCCCGGCTCATCGAGCGATCGCTGATGATATAGACCGCAAGGGCAATGGCAGAGAGCAGCACCAGCAGCCACAGCACCGAGGAGTAGGTGGCGTCGGGGCCGTCGCCACCAAAGAAGCGCACGTCCATCTCCACGAGCTTGGCCGAGTAGGCAATGCCCAGCGGGACGGCGATATTGATGGTGAGGTTGTAGAAGCCGATGGCGATACCCGTCTTGGCGGCGGGGATGGTGCGCACCGCCGAATTAACCAGCGGGGCGTACATCACGGCGAAACCTGCCGAGAACAGAATCATGGCCAGAGACAGCACCCACAGGTTGGTGTTGATCAACACGGCGGTCAGCACCAGCGACAGGATGATCATGCTGATGGCGGTGATGATGGCCTGGCGGGAATTGAGCACCTTCGCCACCTGGCCGGAGAGCGCACCCACCACGGCACCGGCGGCATAGCCCGGGGCCAGCACCAGCGAGGCCTGGGCGAGATCGCCGCCGTGGACGTTTTCCACCGCGCCGGGAATCACAATCACCGACAGCCCCAGCTGGGTGGAGTAGAGGATGAGCACGATCACCAGTGCCCACACATAGCGGCCATTGTGGAAGAACTCGGGACGCACCACGGTGTTGCTATGGGTGCTGATATGCCAGATGAACAGGGCGATACCCGCCACGGTGAGCAGCAGCCAGCGGAGCTTGAAGTCCTGCATGTACAGCATCACGCTGGTGGCCACCACGGCCACGAGGAAGAGGCCAAAGATGTCCATATGTCCGCCTGCAGAGGCTTCCTCGGGCACCGTCTTGAGGATCACCGGAATCGCTAGCACGGCAATCAGGGCGATGAGGAACATCGCGGTCCACGAAATATAGGTGGCCACAAAACCACTGGTGAGCGTGCCGAATAGCAGGGCGAGCTGGAAGGCAGAGGTGGAAAAGCCCAGGTAGGTCTTTTGGTCTTTCTCGGAGAGGTGCTTCGTTACGTAGATAACGTAGAGCGTCTCCGCGGCCGCGAGACCGCAGGTTTGGATGATGCGACCGGTGAGCACCATCGGCCAATTGCCTTGGAAGAAAAAGCCCACCAGCGAGCCGATGGCCATGAGCACAATGCCCACGATCATGAGCTTGCGGATGCTGATCACATCGGCCAGCGCGGCGTAGACCACCGCGCCGATGCCGATCACGATGCCGGCCAGGCTGGCCTGCAAGGAGGCGGTATTAGTGGAGATGCCCAGATCCTGCGCGATCGGCAGCGTCATGAACTTAAAGCCATTATCGATCACCAGGCAGAACACGAAGCTGAGAAGCAGGATCGGTACGGCTGCCTTGGGGTTAATCGCGGGCGCAGTGCGGGCGGAGCTCGGTGCGGAGCTCGAAGAAGATGAGGTTGACATGGCCTCCACCAAGTAAAAAGGGGTGCGGAAAAGGGGTATCGGGGCAGGTCGATGCCCCTCGCCGCCGCGTTATGCGGAGACGAGGTGGGCGTCGACAAGCGAAAAGGGGCGAGCCGATTTAGACGGCGGCCAGCGGCAGCGCGAGCTCCATCATCGTGGTGAAGGCGGTCTGGCGCTCCTCGGCGGTGGTCTTTTCTCCGGTGACAATATTGTCGGAGACGGTGAACAGGCCCAGCGCCTCGGCGCCGGAGGCTGCGGCCACGGCGAACAGGCCCGCGGATTCCATCTCCACGCCGAGCACGCCCATGCGGGACCAGCGCTCATTCACGGTCTCATCGGCGTTGTAGAACACATCGGAGGAGAGGATATTGCCCACGTGGGTGGTCACGCCCTTGTTCTTGGCCTCCGTCTGCAGCGCCTCGAGCAGGCGGTAGGAGGACAGCGGGGCGAAGGTGCCGGGCAGGTTGTACTGGTACATGAAGTTCGAATCCGTGCAGGCACCCTGCGCCACCACGACCTCGTAGAGGCCGAGGTCCTTCTGCAGCGAGCCGCAGGAGCCGATGCGGATGATCTTCTTCACGTCATAGGTGTTGTACAGCTCCCAGGAGTACAGCGAAATCGAGGGAATGCCCATGCCGGAGCCCATGACGGAGACCTCGTGGCCCTGGTAGGTGCCGGTGAAGCCCAGCATGTTGCGGACCTCGTTGAAGCAGACCACATCCTCCAGATATGTCTCTGCGATGAACTTCGCGCGCAGCGGATCGCCGGGCATGAGTACGGTGTCCGCGATGGGGGCGCCCTTGGGGTTGATGTGGGGGGTAGCAATATCTGCCATGGTGAGAACTCCCTCGAGTTTGAAGGCTTATCGACGCCCACCTGCTGCATCCTGCACGGTGGCGCCGGAATGACATCCCCAAGGCTAAACCCGCCTAAGAACAAAAGTCAATGGCAGAATTTACATTTGTTCACGATCTGTGGGGTTTATCACCAACGCCCCCGCCATCACTAAGGATGACGAGGGCGGCGTTGAGTGAGTGAGACGGGATTAGCGCACCGGAACACCGGGGCCCAGCGGGATACCCAAGGCGTACCAGAGGATGAAGAAGAGGAACCAGCCCACGAGCATGACCAGCGAATAGGGGATAGCCAGGCTCATGAGGGTGCCCACGCCCGCCGGCTTGTAGTACTTCTGCAGGAAGGACAAAGCCAGTGCGAAATAGGGCGACATCGGGGTGATGATATTGGTGGGGGAATCGCCCACGCGGAAGAGCATCTGCGCCACCTCAGGCGAGATATTCACATACATCAGCATGGGCACAACCACTGGAGCCATCAGCGCCCACTGCGCGGAGCCGGAGGTGATGAAGATATTCAGCACCGCCACCATCAGCACCAACGCGCCAAAGAGCACCACCGGCGGCAGATCGGCGCTGGTGAGGAACTCCGCGCCCTTAATCGCCGTCCACTGGCCGATATTGGACCACTGGAAATAGGCGGTGAACTGCGAGACGGCGAAGAACAGCACCAGCATGGCGGTCAGCGTATCCAGGCCCTTTTCCATGAACTCCGGCACATCGCTCGAGCTGGTGATGGTGCCCATCACCTTGCCGTAGACCATGCCGATCACCGCGAAGAGCAGGGCAATCGAGACCACAATGTCGGTAAGCAGCGGGGAGTTCAAGATGCCATCGCCCTCGCCGCGCATCGGCGAGCCGGGAATGAACAGCAGGGCGAACCACGCGGCCATAAACAGCAGCGCGGCCCAGCCGGCGGCCTTCAGCGCTTTCACTTCCTGCGAGTGCACGGAGAGATCATCCTCCGAGCCCTCGTCCTCCAGGTGATCCGGGGTGTTGAAGCTGGCCTCGTCGTAGTTGATCTTGGACTCATCGACGGTCTTTCGCACATGCTTCGTCACGAATAGCTCCGTCACCGCGGTGATCAGCAGGGAAAGAACCACTGCCGAGGCCATCGAGAAGAAGTAGTTCGCCAGCGGCGAGACCACATACTCCGGGTCCACAAAAGCCGCGGCCTGGGTGGAGATACCCGCCAGCAGCACGTCGGTGATATTCAGAATCAGCGAAGAGTTGAAGCCGGCCGAGGATGCCGCGAAGGCCACCATGGCGCCCACGATCGGGTTGCGGCCCACCGCATTAAAGGAGGCGGCACCCAGCGGAATCAGGATCACATACACCGCATCCGAGGCGATCGAGCCGGTCACACCAGCCAAGGCCACCGCGAAGGTGAGCATGGCGGGATGACGCACCTGGGCAATCGCGGAACGGATCGCGGCCGAGATGAATCCCGAGTACTCCGCCACCGCGACACCCAACATGCACACCAGGATCAAACCCAGCGGGGCGAAGGACACGAAATTATCCACCGCGTCCGTGACCATCTTCTGCATGTACTCCGCGGTCATAAGATTGACCACGTCGATAGTCTCGCCGGAGCCGGGATCGGTGGCAGACATGCCAATCCGCGCCCCGATCCAGGAGCTTAAGATCACAATGCCCGACAGAATAACGAAGAGCCAGAAGGGGTTCGGCAGGGCATTGCCGACCCTTTCGATAGCTCCCAGCATGCCCGTGGACTCGCGTGCGGAGTCGCCGTCCGCGGGCTTATCAGCCACGGCCGTGGCTGTACTGTCGCCCTGGTGCTGCGACGCATTCTTTTCATTTTTCTCGAGGTTTTCGCTCATTGGCGCACCTTTCATGTACAGTCTCCGGCCTCTGAAGAAGAGAGGACGCGAGCTGCGGGTAGCAGACATAGGGCTATCCACCTAGGCCCCTGCCAAGCGGCGGTTCCAGCTGTGACACGCCTGAATATGCGGCAGGAATAGCCTAAGTTAGGGACCTACGCTAACAAATAGTGTCCTAGATCTCATAGCACCGCTCAGCGGTGCTGGGGCGATGCAGCGCTCGAGCGGCGAGAATCGTGCCGAGAAGCTGCGACGATAGGGCGGATTGCTTGGTAGGGTGGCGAGCATGAACTACCAAGAGAAGTCCGTGGTCAACCACAGCGCCGAGCATCCTGAACGGCGCGTCCTCGTGACAGGGGCTACGGGGTATGTGGGCGGTCGTCTTGTTCCCGAATTGCTCGCCGCCGGCTTTAACGTGCGCGTGACCTCCCGCAGCAAAAAGAGCCTCGCCCGCTTCGATTGGTACGAGGATGTCGAGGCCGTCGAGGTAGACCTCCAAGACCAGGAGAGTGTGCGCGCCGCCTGCGAAGACATCGACGTGCTCTTCTATCTTGTGCACTCCATGGGCGGAGAAGAGCAGGATTTCGAAGAGGTGGAAAAGATCGTAGCCACTGCGGTGGCCACCGCCGCCAGCGACGCCGGGGTCAGCCAGATCATCTATCTCTCTGGGCTGTATCCGCAGGATGTGCCACTGGAGGAACTATCCAAGCACATGCGCTCCCGCGAGCGCGTGGCGCAGATCCTGCTGGAATCTCCCACCCCGACCATCGTCTATCGCGCCGCCACTCTCATTGGTTCCGGTTCCGCTTCCTTCGAGATCATCCGCCATCTCGTCGAGCGGCTGCCGCTGATGGTGGCGCCCAGATGGATCACCAACAAGATTGAGCCGATCTCTATTCGCGACACCTTGTACTACCTGGTGCGCGCCGCTGATCTCGAGCAATCAGCGAACCGCGGTTATGACATCGGCTGCGGCACCACCTATGAGTTCGCGGATTTGCTGCGCCACTACGCCACGGTGCGCGGGTTGAAGCGCTGGATTGTCGGCATGCCGGTTTCGCTGCCCATGGACAAGCTCTCGGGCATGTGGATCGGGCTGGTCACGCCCGTACCGGAGGGGCTGGCCATTCCGCTGGCCCAATCCATGCAGGAAGACGCCGTCACCGCAGAACACGATATTGCCGAGCTCATCCCGGATCCCGATGGTGGCCTCAGCGATTACCGCACCGCGGTTAGCCGTGCCATCACCAAGGACACGGAGGGTGGGGTAGACACCTCTTGGGATAGCAGCTGGAAACACGCCGGTACCGCCTCCAGCACCATAACGGGAGATAGCGGCGATCCGGCTGCCTCCCAGAGCAATGACCCCGCCTGGGCTGGCTCGGATATCTACCGCGACGTCCGTGTCCGCCGCACCCCCGTGGAGATCGAGAAGGTCTGGCCCGTCCTGGAAAGGATCGGCGGACACACCGGCTGGTACTCCGCCACGATCCTGTGGCAGATCCGCGGATTCATCGACAAGCTCATCGGCGGCCCCGGTCTCGGCGGCCGGCGCGACCCGCGCCACCTCGAAGTCAATGACCGACTCGATTGGTGGCGGGTCGAAGACATCGACCGCCCGCACAAGCTGGTGCTGCGGGCAGAGATGAAACTCTCCGGTGAGGCCTGGCTGGTCATGGAACTCAAGGAGGTCGAAGACGAGGAGGGTAACCGCACCGAATACACCCAAACCGCGCTCTATCAGCCCAAGGGCCTGCTCGGACGGGCCTATTGGTGGGCGGTGGCCCCCTTCCACTTCTTCGTCTTCCCCCTGATGGCCCGCAATATCCTCGACGAAGCCGCCTCGACTACCTAGCCCCAGCGTTGTTTAGCTAGCGTTCACCTCCCAGCACCGCGCTTTTATAGCCTGCTCTGGGAGGTGTTTTTGTGTGTTGTGCTGGGGTTTTGGTGTTGGGTGGGGGTTGTGTGTAGTGTTTTCGGAGTCAGCGAGGCAGTCGGCGCGGTTGTGTTGGTTGTTTTGTTGGTGGTGAAGGTTTAACTGAGTGTTGTTCGGTTGTTGGTTTGACTGTTACGGCGCTTGTGTATTAAGCTTTCGACACGCTGCTTGATGGCACTGCTTGTGTGTGGTGTTTGATGGTGTGCGGATGTTGTTTGAGAACTCGATAGTGTGCCAGCTTTGTTTTGTTGATGTGTGCTGCT
>NZ_JAHUTL010000007.1:0-195426 GCF_019209955.1 Corynebacterium sp. TAE3-ERU2
GTGGTTAAGAATTAAGGGGTGCCGCTGATGAGAAGGGCTGGCGCTGTCTTGGTACAGCTCGCCCTGTGGAGCATGCTCGGAGCCTGTGGCCTCGTCATCCTCGTTCCCCACTGGGCACCCGCCCGCTGGTTGAGCACTCGCCTCGGCGGCGCCCAGCTGATCGCGTTTCCCTATCTCATGGCTGCAGGCGGGCTTGTGTGCGGTCTCGTTCTGCTGCTCCAGGCGGTGGTGCGGCGCCGCACCACCTTCCGGATTCTCGAGGCGATAGCGGGCGTGATAACGGTGGCGTTGGCGACCGTGTTGGCCGTGGTTCCCGTGCCTGCGCCTGCTCGTGGCAGCCTACCTGCACCGCCGCCGGATGCGGCCTCGGAGCTGACGGTGGTCACCTTAAACAGCCAAAACACGCTGTCTGCCGCCGGCTTTCAGGCACTCGTGGCCGCAGCGGATCCCGATATCGTCGTCCTGCCGGAAGCAGAGCGCTCCCGCGTGGACGCCGCGGTACAGGGCAGCGAATTTGAGCAGGCCTTTATCGATCCCGCCCCTGAGCACTCGGCACGGGGGCCGGCGGCCACCCAAGTGCTTGTGCACCCTCGTCTCGGCTCGGTCGCCCCAGCTGCGGTCCCGTCCTTTGACTTGGAGTCGAAGGCGGCGACGATCACCCCGCCTACGGGGCAGAGCTTCCACGTAGCCGGTGTGCACCCCGTGCCACCAGTGCCTTTTCTCATGGAGCGGTGGCGGCAGCAGACGCAGGCCTTCATCCGCTATGGGGAGACACTTCCTGGCCCCGTTCTCCTCGCCGGTGATTTCAATGCCACTCTCCGACACGGTCCGCTGACCCAGCGGCAGCGGCTCATCGCCGCCAGCGAAGTATGCGGACGGAATGCGGTCGGGACCTGGCCTGCCCAGGTTCCCTTCGGTTCCACATGGCAGAGCCACCCCCTACGTACCCCTATTGATCACATCTTCGTCTCTCCCGAGTTTCATGTTCGGGGCTGTTCCACCATGGCCGTGGGGAACGCAGATCATCTCGCGTTCATCGTCCGCTTATCGCGAAGCTAGGGCACATCTAGGTCTCTGTAGAGCTTATTCAGGCCGCCCGACAGGTAAGTATAAGCTAAAACACAATGTATGCTAGACTGTGACAAGCTCCACTCATCGGACCTCCATGTCTGTGACCACCTTCATATGTGCTGGTGGGGCGATAAAAAAGCCCATACGCTGGGCACATGACACTCTATCTATATATGTAAGGCGCGTCCATGGTCGGGCCGTTCACTGATGTGGCGAACGGTTCCGATAGTTACCAATCCGTGACCTAAGTAGGCTTTGCGGGCAAGCCTGTGTGCTGCAAAAATAGCGCTTCATCTGCGGTTTACCACATTATTAGTGTCCGATCGGGCATTCCGTCCAGGTTGAGGCTAAAAAGTGGACATTTCAACAAGAATAAATGTTGTAAACAGTGCAGGCTTGCCGCAGCCTGAAAAAGGTATTAGATTTCCACTTCATCGCCATAGACATCCCACGTGTATACGAGATGTGTGTGTTATGGCTCAAAAAACAATCCCGGTGTCCACGGGCGGTACACCTATCCGCCCGGATCGCTGCCGGATCGAATACTGAAAAGCAGGAGAACATTGAACGCTTTAAGAACAAGCTGGGCGGCCGTGCTGGTCGCCATCACCTTGCTCATGGGAGTAATTGCGGTGGGCCTCCCGGCTACCGCTCACGCCGAGGAGCAGGACTACCGCGGCTTCAGCGCTGAGGAACCCTTCAGTCACTACCGTGTCACCGAATGGACCGGACAGAACGTTGCCGATAGCGACGGCGAGGTGGCATTCTGCTTCAACCAGCGCCTGCAGCCTCCGACCTCTGGCGAGTCGAACTATCCGGTACGCATGACCTCGTCCTATGATCTGCTCAAGGCCTCCAACAAGCCCGGTTCCGGGACGAGCTCGGCCTTCGATAACAGCGACGAGTTCAACGATGCCATTCTGCGCACCATCTACAATGGCTACGGCTTCGATGCAGCTGGTATCAAGGATCGCTTCGGCCTCAGCGAGGGCGACTTCTACCACGCCACCCAGCTCGCTGTATGGCGCTACACCGACAACATGTTCACCGCCCGTGGCACCAAGGAGCCCAGCGCTGACTCCTTCGCCGCCGTCGATGACATTGCTCGCCAGAACTTCAATGTGGCTCGCGCCGCTGCCGCCCTTGTCGGCCAAGATCCTGAGGTGCAGCTGGAGCAGCACCCGGACGACGCCGTTATCCGCGTCTATGTGACCGATCAGACCCCGCGCCGTGCGGGCACCGTCGATGCCGAAGCCTTCCAGAACCTGCTTACCGTGGAGATGACCCACGGCAAGGATGGCGAGCGTGTGGTCGTGGACGATAACAAGAAGGAGACCCAGAAGGAGGAGGAGCGCACCCCCTCCGCTATGCGCACCACCGTCTCTGTGGAGGGTGAAAAGGCCTCCGCAGACGCAGCCGTGGAGCTCGACGCCGCCGAGGTGGACGAGGCAGTGCATGTGGTCGATACCATTGACTACGAAGGCTTTGAGCAGGGCAAGGAGTACACCTTCACCGGTGAACTCATGGACCTAGGCGATGATCGTGTTGTCGCTAAGGCCACCCAGGTGGAGACCGTGAGCGAGGCTAAGGGCAACGTCAAGGTTGATTTCGGCAAGGTCACTCTGGAGCCCGGCCACTCCTACGTTGTCTTTGAAAAGGCAGTACGCACCGAAGCCGGCGAGGCTGTCGAAGGTGGGCACGAGGTTCTGCACCAGGACCGCGAGGATCGCGCACAGACGATCGTTGTTAAGTCTGCCCCCGTTGTGCCTGAGCAGACCACCTCTGAAGAACCGATGCCGTCCCAGACTCCGGAAAAGCCCACCCAGGCTCCGGTAAAGCCCTCCTGCCCGAAGAGCCCCGAGTGCGCTAAGCCCGAGGAGCCCAAGAAGGACGAGCCTAAGAAGGACGAGCCTAAGAAGGACGAGCCGAAGAAGGACGAGCCGAAGAAGGACGAGCCGGCTAAGGAGACTGAGCGCGAGGAGGAGAAGTCCGAGACCACCGAGTCCGAGACCTCCACTCCGGAGGAGACCACTTCTGTGAACTCCGAGACCTCCGAGTCCACCACCCCGTCTTCCACGACTCGCTCGGTGGCCGCTCCCGGTACCTCCACTGCCGAGAAGCCGATCCGCACTCAGGGTTCCGCACCTCACACCACGGTGCCTCACACCACCGCGGCTCCCTCGAAGTCGGCAGCTAAGGAAGAAAAGCGCCACGGCCTAGCTAATACCGGTGCCTCGGTGATCACCATGAGCATCATTGCTCTCGTGATGATCTTCCTCGGCGGCACGCTCCTCTTGGTCCGACTGCGTAGCCGCGACTAGGAGAATACGTCGACAAGCGTCACGTGATTAATAAAAGCTTCAGGGCATAGCCTTCCACTGCGGGGGCTGTGCCCTTTGGCGTTTCTGGAGATACCCACAAAGATGTGGCGTGGATCTCATGGTGGCGGTACGATAGAGGTTCACAACGTACACCTTGTGTTTCTCCATCGGGAGGCCCCATGACAATCACCGCGGATACGGACATCGTCATTGTCGGTGCTGCACGCACCCCTACCGGCCGCATGCTCGGTGCACTTTCGCAGCTCAGTGCGCCTGAGCTGGCAGCGATCGCCATGCGCCACGCCCTTGAGAGCGCGACTATTCCCGCCGCCGCAGTCGACGCGGTGATTCTCGGGCATGTGCTCAGCGCGGGCGTAGGGCAAAACCCCGCCAAACAAGCGGCATTAGCTGCCGGTATTTCTCCGCGGGCGCACACCGCGAGCGTGAATAAAGTATGTCTCTCCGGCTTGAGCGCGATTATCGACGCCACCCGCATGCTGCGGCTCGGGGATGCCGAGGTGGTGGTGGCTGGTGGAATGGAGTCCATGTCCCAGGCCCCGCATCTACTCATGGGCAGCAGGCGGGGCACCACCTTTGGCCCGCTGCACACTCTCGATCACATGAGTCACGATGGGCTGAGTGCGGCCGACCTGCATATCTCCATGGGGGAGCTCGCGGAGTCGCACGCGCAGCGCTATCCCGCGAGCCGCGAGGAACAAGACGAGGTGGCCGCGCGCTCGCATCAGCGGGCCGCCCGCGCCACCGCGGAAGGGTGCTTCGACGCCGAGATCGTTCCCGTTCTCACCTCTTCCCGCGAGGGGGAGGTCCTGCTCAGCGAGGATGAGGGAATCCGCCCCGAGTGCACGGCCGATACCCTCGCGCGGTTGCGTCCCGCCTTTGCTGCCGAGGGCACGCTCACGGCGGGCAATTCCTCACAGATCTCCGATGGGGCCGCGGCGGTGGTGCTCACTCAGCGGCGTATCGCTGCGGAGCAGGGTTGGACTGTCCTTGCGGTCGTGAAAGCGCATGGGCAGGTCGCAGGCCCCGATAACTCCCTGCAGGAACAACCGGCGCAAGCAATACTGACCGCTCTATCAGCCCAAGGTTGGCGGGCGAGTGATCTCGACTGGGTGGAGATCAATGAGGCCTTTGCCGCGGTGGTCGTGCACTCGGCGCGGGTGCTGGGAATCGAGCCTGCGGTACTCAATCCCGATGGTGGGGCGATTGCTCTCGGGCATCCGATCGGTGCCTCGGGGGCGCGGCTGGTGGTGCACGCCGCCCAGGCGCTGCACGCCGGGCGGGGCCAGCGGGCGGGAGTGAGCCTCTGTGGCGGTGGCGGCCAAGGCGAGGCCCTGCTGCTCGAGCGCGCCACCTAGCAGGCGGCGATAGCTCAGGGGGCGATGCCCTCTCTCAGCAGTTGTGCGTATCGTGGCAGATACACCGCCGTGGCGCGTTTCCCGAGGGGCGTTGTCCCACGAGCGAGCTAATAAAACTACCTATCACTCTGAACTCGAAGGAGAGCCATGACCGAGACTATTGTGTGCGAGACCCGAGGCCGTGTTGGCCTGATCACCCTCAATCGCCCCAAGGCGCTCAACGCCCTCAACGATGCCACCATGCGTGAGGTCGTTGCCGCGGCCCAAGCCTATGACGCAGACGATGCCATCGGCTGCATCGTGATCACCGGATCAGAGAAGGCCTTTGCGGCGGGGGCGGACATCAAGGAGATGGCCGAGCAATCCGCCACCGACATGTACCGCAGCAACTGGTTTGCCGAGTGGGACGGGCTCACCGCCGTGCGTACCCCCGTGATCGCCGCGGTGAGCGGCTATGCCCTTGGCGGCGGCTGTGAGCTGGCCATGATGTGCGACTTCATCATCGCCGCTGAGTCCGCCCGCTTCGGGCAGCCGGAGATCAAGCTGGGCGTGCTGCCCGGCATGGGCGGTTCCCAGCGGCTCACCCGCGCGGTGGGCAAGTCCAAGGCCATGGACATGTGCTTGACCGGGCGGATGATGGATGCCGAGGAAGCCGAGCGGGCCGGTTTGGTCTCTCGCGTGGTGCCCACGGAGTCCCTGCTGGAGGAGACGCTCGCGGTGGCCGAGGAGATCGCCGCGAAGTCTCTCGTTGCCGCCACGATGGTCAAAGAGGCGGTCAATGCCGCTTTCGAAACCACCCTGCAGCAAGGCGTGCTCTTCGAACGCCGCGTCTTCCACTCGGCCTTCGCCTCCCAGGATCAAAAGGAAGGCATGGACGCCTTTGTGAACAAGCGCGACGCCGAGTTCACTCACCGCTAAAAACCGTCGCGATGGCACAGCACGCGCCCACCCCGAGCATTCGGGTGGGCGCGTGTTGTGTGTCCAGGTGGCTGAGCAGCGAGACCGCTTTTAACCTTTGAGTGCGGGGAAATCGCTATCGGCCCACTCTGTGGCCACCGTCGAGGCCCCGGCATCCGCCTGGTGAATGTCCATCTCTCGGCGCCGCAGATCCACGCGCCGAATCTTGCCGGAGACGGTCTTGGGAAGATCGTGGAACTCGAGGCGGCGAATCCGCTTATAGGGGGCAAGTGCGGCCCGGCAATGCCGCAGAATGCTCTCGGCAGTCTCGGCGGTGGGCTCATAGCCGGCCGCGAGAATCACATAGGCCTTGGGTACCGCGAGGCGAATCGGGTCGGGGGAGGGCACCACCGCCACCTCGGCCACGGCCGGGTGCTCGATCACCGCAGACTCGAGCTCGAAGGGGGAGAGACGATAGTCCGAGGCCTTGAACACATCATCAGCGCGGCCAATATAGGTGATATAGCCGTCCTCGTCCCGCTCAGCGATATCGCCAGTGTGATAGAAGCCATCGCGGAAGGTCTCGGTATTTTTCGCGGGATCGCCATAATAGCCTGGGGTGAGCCCCACAGGGCGCGGGTCGAGGGAGATACAGATTTCTCCATGATCGCCCTGCTCATCGGTGGCGGGGTCTTTCAACACGATCTCGAAGCCGGGCATGGGCCGGCCCATGGAGCCAGCCTTCACAGGATTGCCGGGGGAGTTGGCAATCTGTAGCGAGGACTCGGTTTGGCCGAAGCCATCGCGGATGGTCACGCCCCACTTCTTTTCCACATGGCTGATCAGCTCTGGGTTCAGCGGCTCGCCGGCGGCCACCACCTTCCGTGGCGGGGTGGTGAGAAGATCTAGATCGGCCTGGGCCAGCATGCGCCACACGGTCGGTGGGGCACAGAAGCTGGTGACCTTCTCCTCGTCCATCTTCTGCATCAGGGCGGCGGCGTCGAAGCGCGCATAGTTATAGAGGAAAATGGTGGCCCCGGCGATGAAGGGGCCGAAGAAGTTCGACCACGCATGCTTCGCCCAGCCAGGTGCTGCCACGTTGAGGTGCACATCCCCCGGCTCGAGGCCGATCCAGTACATGGTGCTTAAGTGGCCCACCGGATAGGAGGTGTGGGTATGCTCCACCAGCTTCGCCTTGGAGGTGGTGCCGGAGGTGAAGTAGAGCAGCAGGGTATCGTCCGCGCCGGTTGCCTCGCTGAGCTCGAACTCCGTCGGCGCGTGGAAGGACTCGGAATACTGCACGGTGGGATGGGAATGTTGTGCCGGTGGTGCATCGCTGCCGCCTGGGCCGATTTGGATCACGGTGAACTCGCCGTCTACGTCGTTGAACTTCTCGGCGTCTTCGGGGTTCGCCACCACCCACGTCACCTCGGCGCGGGTGGTGCGATCCTGCAGATCCGCCGCCCCGAGCATCGCGGTGGCCGGGTTGAGCACGAAGCCGCCGCGAATGCAGGCGAGCATCGTCTCCCATAGTTCCACCTGGTTATTGAGCATGAGCATCACACGGTCGCCGCGGCGCATGCCGATCTGCTGAAACCAGGCGGCGAGCTGGGTGCTGCGTTGCGCCAGCTCGGCGTAGGTGCGGCGGGTATCGGAGCCATCGACCTCGGTGATCACGAGGGCTTCGCGCGTGGCGGAGTCGGGGTGGGTGGCGAGATAGTCGAACCAGTCGCTGGCAAAGTTGAAGGTCTCGAAGCGGGGCCAGTGGAAGCCGGCGCGCGCTGCGTCGTAGTCCTGCTGGTGTTCCACGAGGAAGTCGCGGGCCGCGAGAAATGCGCGGGTGGTGTCGTTGGGGCTTATCGCCTGAGCCATGGGTACTCCTTCGCTGGGCGGGTGTAGCGCGGATCAATATTCATGAGTCGATGTGATGTGAGTCTCAAGCCTAAACGAAGATGTTCCAAAATGATACGGTTTCGCCAAAAAATGTACTGATGTGTGCGTGAGCTGCTGGGCAGAGCGCCGGCAGGGCAGTGGAGTTGGTACTCTCCGAGGCATGATGCCGCATCGTCTCGCCCTTGGCCCCCTGCCCACCGATCTCGCCGCGTCCCTCCGCCAGCTCACTGTGCCCGCGCGGGAAGGTGCCGGCGAGCGGGAACGCATCCCGGTGGAGGCCCCTTTCACTGGCCAGACGATTGCGTGGGTTTATGCCGGCACCGAGGAGGATGTGGTGGAGGCCTTCGCTCGGGCGCGCAGCGCCCAGGCCGCCTGGCGCACGGTCTCCCCAGCACAGCGCCGCGTGATTGTTGAGCGCTTTCATGACGCCGTTCTCCGCCACCGAGACCTGCTCTGCGATATTGTGCAGCTGGAAACCGGCAAGAACCGCGCCTCGGCCTTCGATGAGGTCATGGACGTGGCCACCAATGCGCGCTATTACGCCCGCCATGCGGAGAAATTCCTCGCCCCGCGGCGGCGTCGTGGCGCCATGCCGGTGCTCTCGCGCTCGCGGGAGTACCACCATCCTCATGGGGTGGTGGGGCAGATCAGCCCCTGGAACTATCCGCTCTCCTTGAGTATCTGCGATGCACTTCCTGCCCTCTTGGCCGGTAATGCCGTGGTGCTTAAGCCGGATAGTGCCACCCCGTTTACGGCATTGCTCGCCTACCAGTTGCTTTTCGACGCTGGCCTGCCTCGCGACCTGGCACAGATCGTCACCGGCTCCGGCGCGGTGGTCGGCGGCGCCGTGGCGGAGCAGTGCGATTATTTGATGTTTACCGGCTCGAGCGCCACCGGCGCACTCTTAGGCGAGACGGCGGGGCGCCGCCTGATCGGCTACTCGGCGGAGCTAGGCGGGAAAAATCCGATGATCGTCTGCGCCGATGCCGACCTCGACGCCGCGGTGCGCTGCGCCATCGATGGCTGTTTTAGCAATTCTGGCCAGCTGTGCGTGTCGATTGAGCGCATCTATGTGGAAAAGCCGGTGTATGCGGCCTTCCGCGATGCTTTTGTGCAGCGGGTTAAGCAGCTCTCCCACGTGCGCGGTTTCGCTTGGGATGCGGATATGGGCTCGCTGGCCTCGGCCACCCAGCTGGAGAGCGTGCACTCCTTTGTGGAGGACGCCCGCGCTCACGGGGCGCAGGTGCTCGCCGGCGGACGCGCCCGCCCCGATCTGGGCCCCTATTTCTACGAGGCCACCGTGCTCAGCGATGTGCCGGAGCAGGCGCAGCTGCGCACCGAAGAGGTCTTTGGCCCGGTGGTGTATCTCCAGCCGGTGGAGGATGTGCAGGAGGGGATCGCCGCGGCCAATGACACACGCTATGGGCTCAATGCCAGCGTGTGTGCCGCTCCCGCTACCGCCTGGGAGCTGGCGCCGCAGGTGACTTCGGGGTCGGTGGCGATCAACGATGGCTACACGGCCGCGTGGGCGGCAATCGATAACCCCATGGGTGGCAGGAAGGACTCCGGGCTGGCGCACCGGCATGGCCGCGAGGGCATGATGAAATACACGGCCGCCCAAAACATCACCGAGCAGCGCTTCCTCTCCATTCGCGGCCCGCAGCGGCTCTCGCGTCGCGGCTATGCGCGGATCATGACGGCGGCGCTGCGCCTGGGCAAGGCGCTACGGCTGCTGCCCTAAGCTGGCTCAGCTCGCGTCGATGCCGTGCAGGATAATCCCGCCCAAGACCTGATAGGTGTCTTGAATGGGCAGGGTGTGGGCGTATTCCCCCGCCTGGATGTGGGTCATGGTGGCGTCGATAAGCGCGGCTAAAAAGGAGGCCGGTACCTCGCGAAACTCCCCTGCCTGCATGCCGTCGGTGATGATGCGCTGGATTTGGGCGGTGGCCGCGCGGGTATTGGTGATGTAGACCTCGGTGGCTACCGGCAACGTGCACATATCGTGCATGAATTCTTGGGACGCCGGCTGCAGGGCCTCGGACATGGCATTGAAATAGCGCTCCAATGCTTGTCGACGACTCCCTGCGTCCCTGATCGCCGCAGTCGTGTGCTCGGCCACGTCCCGAAAGAAACTCACCAAAACCCGGCGGATGATCTCATCGCGCGTTCGGCCCACCGCATAGATGGTGGACTTCGAGCAATGCAGGGTGCGCACCGCCTGATCGATGGTGAAATCAGCGAAACCGTGGGCGAGAAAATCCTTGCGCAGGGTGGCAAAAAGCTCCTGTTGGCGTGGGGTCAGCGGGGCGGCGACGGGGGCGGTAGTGGTCATGAAGTGAGGGGCTTTCTAGCGCAGGATCTCGGCAAAGGGCTGTACATTCCACGCAGCAACTGTACAATTCCTGAATAAACCGTACTTTGTGTTCTAGGACACACATGCTGTTGTGGCTTTGTCCTTGTTTCATCTTAGGAGCACCCCATGTCCCACCCGCACGCCGGACTCCCTACTGATCCCGCCCTGCTCGCGAAAGCACATATCCCCGAGGCCGATATCCTCGCCGTGGCACACATGCTGGACGAGCAGGAGCGCACCCGTCTTGCCGCCCTCCACGATGTCCTGCAAACACAGGTGCGCCCCGCGGTGGGCGAGTATTGGGACCGCGAAGAGTTCCCCTTCGATCTGCTGCCTCTGCTCGCCGAGCACGGATTAGGCGAACTCGAATTCTCCGGCGCTTCACGGCTGTTCAAAGGGCTCGCCTATGCCGAGGTCACCCGCGCCGATGTCTCCCTCTCCGCGCTGGTCGGCATTCACAATGAGCTGGTCGTAGACCTCATCAGCCAGCTCGGCTCCGACGAGCAGAAGAACAGGTGGCTGCCGGGGCTGCGGCGCTTCGACAACCTCGGCTGTTTCGCCCTCACCGAACCGGAGCATGGCTCCGATGTGGCAGGGGGCCTTGCATTAAGCGCCGAACGCACCGCAAACGGCTGGGTGCTCAACGGTGCCAAGCGCTGGATCGGTGGTGGCACCTTCGCCGACTTTGCCATCCTCTTCGCCCGCGATGTTGCCGATAGGCAGGTCAAGGGCTTCATCGTGGAGTTGGACGCGCCCGGTATTACGCGAAGCAAAATCTCGCGCAAGATGGGCCTGCGCATCATGCAGAACGCGGACCTCGTCTTCGACCACGTGGAGGTGCCAGACTCTGCGCTCATCCCCGGAGCGGAATCCTTCGCCGCCACCAATGAGATGCTGCGCAACTCCCGTGCCTGGGTGGGCTGGCAGGCCGCAGGGATTCAGCTCGCCATGTTCGACCGCGCCCGCCACATCGCGCTGACGCGGATCCAGTTCGGCACCCCCATCGCCGCCTTCCAGCTGGTACAAGAACAGCTCACACGAATCCTCGGCAATGCCACCGCCACCTTGTCCATGATGGCCTCCATCGCACGGCTCCAAGAAGAAGACGCCTTCGATATGCCCCACGCCGCGCTGGTCAAAGCCACCGGCACCCGCCTCGCCCGGGAATCGGCGCAGCTAGCCCGCGCTATCGGCGGCGGCAACGGCATCCTCACTGACTATGAGGTCTCCAAACTGCTCAACGACGCCGAGATCCTCTACACCTATGAGGGCACCTATGAGATCAACTCGCTCATTGTTGGTCGCGCCGTCACGGGTATATCCGCCTTCGTCTAATAAGCCCTGTACAGATTTAAGGAGCAGCCATGCAGATTGAACCAGGAACCGTTGCCATCATCACCGGAGGAGCCTCCGGGCTGGGGGCGGCAACCGCCCAGCGCCTGCAGCAGCGCGGCATGACTATCGCGGCCTGTGATCTTCCCGATGCCATCGATGCCTGTGAACAGCCGCTCGACGGGGTGCACTACATTCCGGTGGACGTCAGCGATCCGGAGCAGGTGCAGGCGGCAGTGGACGCCGCCGCCCGCCTCGGTGAGATCCGCGTGGTGGTGACCTGCGCCGGGATCGCGCCCTCGAAGCGCATCGTGGGCCGGGCAGGGGCCCACGATCCCGAGCTCTTCGCGAAGGTGATCAACATTAACCTCTGGGGCACTTTCTCGGTGGTGGCAGCGGCCGCGGCCGTAATGGCCCAGCAAGAACCGGTGAACGAGGACGGCATTCGCGGCGTCATCCTCATGACCGCCTCGGTGGCGGCATTCGAAGGGCAGATAGGCCAGGCAGCCTATGCGGCCTCCAAGGGCGGGGTGCATGCTCTCACCCTCACCGCCGCCCGGGATCTGGCCCGCAGCGGTATCAGGGTGAACGCCATCGCGCCGGGCGTGGTGGCTACCCCAATGATGGCCGCAATGCCCGATAGTGTGCGCGAAGAACTCGAAGCGCGCGTGCCCCTCCCGGGGCGCATGGCGCACCCGCGAGAATATGCCGCGCTCGTAGAAAGCATCGTGGACAATGACTATCTCAATGGAGAAACCATCCGCCTCGATGGTTCTTTAAGGATGCCACCGCAGTAGGCAGTAACTCCTGCCCAGGCCGCGGGCTGCGAGAAGCCAACAAGGTAACCGAGCGGACAGGAATGTGGGGAAAGAAGCGCCGAAAAAAGATCGCCACCCCTTGTGCCTGGAGTACTGGGTGCTGCAGAACAGCACCCCCAGGCCAGTGGTGGCGGTGGGGAGAATAACGAGAATCTCCCCGTGGAGGGCGCACAGTCCGTTCCGCGGCCCAACCCTCCGGCGAGCGGAGAGACAGGCGCGTATCAGCGGAAGATGCACTCGCGGCTCGGGGCGTCCGAGCTCACGCGAGGGCACGGAGTTGCGCGTGTGCCTGAACTAATCGGTGTTCAGCATCTTTACTTGCTCCGGCTCGGGAGCGGGTTCCATCTTGCCGGCGGCGGTGGCCTTGCGGTAACCGGCGATTTCGCGGCGCAGCGGCCCGGCCAGCAGGTAGATACCGAGAATATTGGGGATGGCCACGAAGAAGAAGGCGGCGTCGGAGAAGCGCACGACGGTGTCCAGCGACACGGCTGCACCCACCACAATCATGATGAGGTAGCCGATCTTATAGGCCATCTCGGCCTTCTTGCTGTTATTGAACACATAGCCGGCGGCCTTCTGGCCGTAGTAGGCATAAGACAGCAGGGTGGAGAAGGCGAAAATCACAATGCACAGCGAGAGCACATAGGTAAAGCCCTGGTTCACGGTGGCAAAGGCGCCGGTGGCCATCATCACGCCCTCATCGCTGGCGTTCTGGTACACGCCAGTGGTGATGATTGCCAGGGAGGTGAGAGTACAGACCACAACGGAGTCGACGAAGGGCTCCCATGCGGCGGTCAGGCCCTCCTCGGTGGCGTTCTGGTTCTTGGTGGCGGAGTGCGCGAAGCCAGCGGTACCAACACCGGCAACGTTGGAGAACAGCGCTCGCTGGATACCGATCACCATCACACCGATCACACCGCCGGTCACGCCCTCAGGGGTGAAGGCGCCGGAGATGATGAGGGAGAAGGCGCTTCCCAGCTTGTCAAAGTTCACTGCGAGCACGGTGAGAACACCCACCACGTAGAGCACCGCCATCAGCGGAACCATGCGGGAGGTCCAATTGGAGATGGACTGGATGCCGCCGATGATCACCACGGCAGCGGGGATGGCGAGGATGACGCCAATCAGCCACGCATTGCCGCTGAAGAAGCTCTCCGAGCCACCGGTAATTTCGATAACGTGCAGGGCCACCTGGTTTGCCTGGAAGATATTGCCGGCACCGAAGGCGGCAATGGCGAAGCCGATGGCGTAGGTCATGCCCAACACCTTGCCCAGCTTGGCCTTGCCCACGGAGGCGAGGCCATCGCTGAGGTAATACATGGGGCCACCGGAGATGGTGCCATCGCTATTGACGCGGCGGAACATCTGGGAGAGGGTGGCCTCGGCCATCTTCACGGCCATGCCGATCACGCCGGCGAGGACGATCCAGAAGGAGGCGCCGGGGCCGCCGGCACCAATGGCCACGGCCACACCGGCGATATTGCCGAGTCCCACCGTTCCGGCGAGCTCGGTAGCAAAGGCTTGGAAGCTCGTCACCTCGCCCGGGTCAGATTTCTTGGCCAGCCGGCCGCGAATAACGTGCATCGTTTGCGCCGCATCGCGGATGGGGCGGACGCGAAGAAAGAATGTGCAGAATAGTCCCGCGAGGAGTAGCCATACGACCACGAGGGGCAGCTGGGCGCCGCCCACGGGGATGGAGAAGAACACGACCTTCTCCATAACGTCCACGATTGGTCCGAATACGGACTGAATAACGCTGTCGACTGATTTCGCTTGCGACAAGGTGACGTAATCCATCACCATGAATCTCCTTTCACATGAGCACACACGGCGCCGGAGCGACGGCGTGGTGCAGTCTTCTTTGCCTGGTTTGTGCCTCACTGCATAGGCACACGGCCCTGAGACGTGGAGCTCAGTTTATGTTATATATAACCTAAAGGCACAAGTTGTGGGTCCTCATACGTCCGGTATGGGGCCATAGAGGAGGTGTGCATGTCCGACGTGGAGGGCTTTGTCGGCGAGGAGGGGCAGACCTGGAGCACCTATAAGTCGTGGGTGGAGACGCATATTCGGCTCTTGCTGCTGCAGGGAGATATGCAGGTGGGGCAGATCTACTCGGCGAATGCCATGGCGAAGGAGCTGCAGGTGTCCAACTCGCCGGTGCGGGAGGCCATGATGAGCTTGACAGAGCGTGGTCTGCTGGAGCTGGTGCGCAATCGTGGTTTCCGCGTGGTGCGGCTCGGCAGTACGGATGTATGGGAGATCTACCAGCTACGTCGGCTCTTGGAGGTAGAGGCCGTGCGCACGGTGGCGGCAGCGCGGCTGACATCAGAGCAGGTCACGAACATAGAGGAGTATGCGACACATGCCGATGAGCTCTCGACGGGGGCGAGTGCTGGAGGCATGTTCGACTATCTCGAGGCGGATCACCACTTTCACCTCTACTTGGTATCGCTGACGGGCAATCAGCGGTGGGTGGAACTGCTGGGGCGGCTGCGCGATCAGTGCCGGGTGAACGGGCTGCATGCGCACGCGCCGCACTATGGCTCGACGGCGGCCGCGCCGGGACGCCATGTCGACATCGCGGATGCGGTCATTACCCGTGATGTGCGGCGGGCGGTGCAGGCGATGGAGGCACATCTGGACTATCTGAGAATGGCGGCAGAGGACAATATTTAGCGCGTTATCGCAGCGCCGCCGAGTGTGGCGATCCTTGCCCGCGCGGACTATGAGCTAGAACACGTCTAGGTGTCTGGTTATCGATAACGGGGCCATATTCCTGTGAGGGGGATAAATGCGCCGCGCTGCCCGGGGTGTCATGGGGGCATAGTTCTCTCAGCTTTGCCCCGCGCTGGGGCCGTCACAGAGACCAGGTGTGGCCCTAGGGGCTCGGATAGGCGGCGATGCCCCAATAGGGAAATACCGCCTTGGAGGTCGCCACCATGGCCTAGCAGCGCGGCCCGCCGATGACCTCGGTGGGCTCCACCCCCGCCAGATCGGCCCACGAATCGCCCAGCGTGGTCGAGGTAGGCACCACCCCGTGGCGGTGCACTCGGTTCTCCCATCCGGCGGGCATGGGCGTGGCCATGTCGAGCTCCACCCCGGCGACTACGGCCAGGAGCGCCGCCCAGCTGCGAGCCAGCGAGTCTCGGTGGTAGCCGCCACCGCCGAGGGCCACCCAGCGGCCCTGGGCATAGCGATCCGCCCATCGCCGCACCGAACGTGCGACCATCTCCATGGCGTTGACCGACAGCCCCATGTGGGTCAGCGGATCGGTGCGATGCGGGTCGGCACCATGCTGGGAGATGATGATCTCTGGGGCGAAGCGTTGGAGCAGCGGCGGGATGATGCCGTGAACCGCGCGCAGCCATTCCCGATCCGTGATGTCTTTTTCCACGGCCACATTGACCGCGGTGCCCAGGGCCTGCGGTCCCCCGATATCCCCGGCGAATCCGGTACCGGGGAAAAGATACAGCCCCGATTCGTGGACTGAGATCGTCAGCACCCGTGGATCGTCCCAAAACATCTGCTCCACCCCATCGCCGTGGTGGGCATCGACGTCCACATAGGCCACCCGCTGGGCGCCATGGCGCAGCAGCCACTCAATGGCCGCGGCGGCGTCGTTAAGCATGCAAAAACCAGAAATTCCCCGTCGCTGCGCGTGGTGGAGCCCGCCGGCAATATTGACCGCCCGTGTGCAGTGGCCCTCCCACACCAGCTGCGCGGCGGTGGTCGAGGCGGCCACGATATCGAGCGCCACCTCGTGGATTCCGGCGGCGAGGGGATTGTCTTCGGTGCCCCAGCCATAGGCGGGATTGGGGGTGAGCTGGCCGAGCGCCGCCAGATAGTCGGGGTCATGGATCCGGCGCGCCTGCTCGCGGTGCTGGGGCAGCGGAACGGCGGTATCGCAGAGCGGCAGCACGCCAAGATAGTCCGCCAGCTCCACGGCTAGCCGTACCCGGTCTGGGCCCATGGGGTGCTCGCGCCCAAAGCTATAGCTATACAGCGTTTCCGAGTGCAGCAACACAGGTCGGGACATGACGCATCACATCGCTCGAATCAGGGGATCGCGGGAGCGGGACTGTGGCTGCACCACCACGCGCGCGCCCACCACCTGGGCGCCGTGGGGGCTGGCGATCACTGGCGTGAGCTCGATCTCCGCGACGCTGGCCAGATCGTCCTTCAACTGGGCGAGCTGCACAATAATGCGCTGGAGTGCATCCAGATCGGCGGCTTCGGTGCCGCGATAGCCGGTGAGCAGTGGGGCAGTGGCAAGGTGAGTGATCATGGCGCGGGCCTCTGTCTCGCTCAGGGGAGGGGTGCACCAGCGACGATCCTCATTCAGCACCGCCGCGGCCGAGGTCAGCCCCAGCGAGATCATCGGGCCCAGCACGGGGTTTTCGATACCGCGCACATTCACTGCAGTGCCGGTGGACACCGTCGGTTGCACCACCGGGTGCAGGGCCTGGACGGCCTCCTCGGCGGTGGCGGCCAGCCCCAGCTCCACGCCCAGCTGGCCGAGCGCATCCCAGGCGCGGCGCAAGGAGGCGAAATCGTTGATCGCGCGGTGGATGGTGTGCAGCTCCGGGCGGCCGCGTACCTGGGCGGCGGTGGCTTTCAGCACCACATTCCAGCCGAAGCCCTCGGCGGCGGAGTGGGCCTCATCCACTGTGCGGGCCGGCTCCCAACGCACCAGCTCAATGCCATAGCAGGACAACAGCTCCGCACAATCCTCATCGCTGAGTGCCCCGCCCTCCGGTGCGGCCGCGAGCGCGCGCTCGATCACGGCGGTGGCACGTCCGCGGTCGAACCCGGCGCTATCCGGCTGCTCATAACGCTGCTTCGCCTTGACCTCGGCGGTCTCCACGATCACCCCGAGTGCTTCGAGGGCATCGGCATAGTTCCGGAAGAGCGGCACCCCGGAGCATCCAGTTTCCGCAGAGAGGTGGGCGAGACGCTCATCGAAGCCCACCACGGCGGCAAGGAGCGGAATAGCGGCGTCGGCGGCTAGGGCGTGCAGCTGCGGCAGTACGGGGGCGATGATCGGCTCGCTGATCTCTACCGCGGCACACAGCACCGCATCGCAGTCGCTACGGAGGGCCTCTGCGGTGGCGGCGACCAGTCCCGCCACTGGTTCCCCGCGCACGGTGACCGCCTCGGCCACCAGCCCGAAACGGCCCGCGGCCTGGGCCATCTGCTCGCTCAAGCCCGCCGAATTGGAGATCACCGTCACCCGGCGACCGCCCGGCGCCGGTTGGGAGGAGAGGATGCGCGCGATATCGAACATGGTGTCGCGCCGGGACACCACCATCGCCCCGGTGCGGCGAATGACCTCATCGAAGGCGGCGGCAGGGGCGTGCACCTCGGAATCCTGCGCCGCGGAGTCGTGGGCCGCGGCGGCGGGCAGTGCCGAGCGCAACGCGCGGGAGGGGCTAAACACCACCACATGCTTGTCCACGGCGAGGCGGCGGAGCAGTCGGAAGAACTTGCGCGGGTTACCGATGGCATCGAGGCTCAGCAGCGCGATGGAGGTGGCCTCATCGGCGCTCCAATACTGGATCACGTCATTGCCGGTGACATCCGCGAAAGCGCCGGAGGCGAGAAAAGAACTAATCCCAATGTTGAGCTCCACCGCGCGGGCGAGAGCCAGGGTGGCCACCCCAGCGGACTGGGTGAACAGTCCCACCGGCCCACGCTGCGGGAGCGGCGCCGGGGTGGCGTTGAGACTCACCTTGGGGTCAGTATTGATCAGCCCGAGCGAGGCCGGTCCGAGGGCGCGTATGCCGCGGGCGCGGGCCGCACTCAGCACGTGGTGGGCGTCCGCGCTACTCAGGGAGGGGTTCTCGCCCCGCGCCAGCACCACGATGCCCGTGGCCTCTTTCGCGGCGGCGGTGGCTAGGAGTGCATCAAAGCTTTCTTGCTCATAGTGGGCCACCACCAGATCGATGGGGCCGGGGATGGCGGCGAGTAGCTCGGGGGCTGCGGGGGCTGCGGGAGCCGCCGGGGCTGGATCCTCCGCCGCCGGTGCGGGGGCGTGCACCGGCCCCGTGCTCACATGTACCTGCCCGCGGAAATGCGAGGAGAAGATGCGGCTAATGAAGGCCTGCATTCTGTCGCTATCGCCCACCACCGCTACGGAGCGCGGGCGCAGCAGCCTCGAAATCGCGGCGGCCTCGGATTTCTGCTCGCGTTGCAGCATCACCTCGCGGGAACGGTCGGTGGGGTCGATCTGAAAATCGACGGTGATAAAACCGTCCTCCAGTTCAGGGCGAACCTCATAGCCGGCGCGGCGAAAGACGTGCACCATCGCGCGGTTCTGGGTGAGCATCTCCGCAAAGAAGCGCTCGACCTTATTATCGCGGCCCGCTTGTGCCAGATGTTCGAGCAAAATATTGGCCGCCCCCTTGCCTTGGGCATCGTCCTGGACCAGGAAGGACACATCGGCCACGCGCTGGGGCAGGAGCTTGTCCACCACCCCGTAGTGGGCGGTGGCGATGATCTGCTCGCGCATAGTGAGCACTAGCGTGACCGTATCGCGGTGATCCACCTGCACCCAGGAGTCCAAATCGCTCTCGCTGAGGGTGGGGTGGGCGCTAAAGAACCGCAAGTATTTCGAGGCATCGGAGACGCGCGTATAAAACTCCACCAGCAGCGGGCGGTCGCTGTCGCGTACCGCGCGGACAGTGGCCACGCTGCCGTCATAGAGGATCACATCCGCGTCCCAGGCGGCAGTGCTATCCGCGCCACGGGAGGGCTGTGCTGCGGGGGCGCTGTGGGGGCTCATAGTTTCACTCTAGCGAAGTAAAAGTATTCTGAGTCACACTTTGCTCGGACCGGCGGCGGCGCGGATAGCGGGGCGCTGCCATCGCGCGGAGCGCTGGGCTGAGTCCGTGGTGAAAGGCGAAGGTCTCGGTGGGTGGCGCTAGCTCTAGCCGTTGCATGCAGGCGGCGAGCAGCTCGGCAGTGGCGCGGGCATCAGCAAGCGCGGTGTGTGCGGCGGCATTGTTAATGCCGGCCATCTCCAAGAGCGTGCGCAGGCTGCGGGAAGGAGAGCTGGGATAAGCCGCATGCCCGAGCACGCAAGTATCGAGGTAGTGGCAGCGGAGTGGTGCGAATTCCACCTCCACCGCCGCAAACTCGCGGCGTAAAAAGCGCAGATCAAAGGGGGCATTATGGGCGACGAGCACCCGCTGATCCAGCAGCTCGGCCAGTTCGGCGGCTACCTCGGCGAAGCGCGGGGCATCGCGCACGTCGGCGGTGCTAATGCCATGGATCGCTGTGGTGGGAATGGCGCAGCCCGGCTGCACGAGACTTTCCCATTCCCGCAGGATCGTCCCCCGCGCATCGCTGATGACCACCCCGATTTCCACCACTCGATCGCGCTCGCCCAGCCCGGTGGTCTCCAGATCAACCACGGCGAATTCCACATCCGCAGCGGGGCGCGGGGCCGGGGTGGCGGCGGGCATGACTGATCTCCTGAAGCGTTCGGCAGCGGGTGGACATCTGTGAGTGTAGGCCCCGGGGCAGACAGCGTCCGCTCTTGGGCGCACGGGTGTGCGAGGGCCGGTGGGGGTGTGGGGCTGCACGCGTCGATAAGCGAAGGAACGCTGAGCATATTTGACTTCTGCTGCGACAAGGGGATAGGTTAAGCAGTCGAAGTTTGAGCGGCTCGCCTCATCGGCGGGTCGCGACAAGTTTCACCGAAGACCGTCGGTCATCCGCCCAGCCTGGGCGGGTCGAAGGTGCTGAAGTGATTCAGCCGGCCCACGCAGGAGACACTTGGAATCATGCCTTTCAGTAGTGAAAGGGATATGCCCTGTGCTCTTGCACGGGGCTTTCTGCATCTGTGGGAAGCCTCGGCGGAAACGACACAAGACATATTGAGGAAGGAGGCGAAGTAATGGCTAACCCGAAGAACGCATCGGATCTTGCGGAGCTCAAGGCTCGCTTTGAGAACGCAGACTCCATTTTCGTCAGTGAGTACCGCGGCCTGTCCGTGGCTCAGATGACTGAACTGCGTCGTTCGCTCGGCGAAGATGTCCAGTACTCCGTCGCCAAGAACACCCTGATGAAGCTGGCTCTTAAGGATGCCGGCGTCGAGGGCCTCGACGATGTTTTCACCGGACCCACCGCAGTCGCCTTCGTTAAGGGCGAGGCAGTTGACGCTGCCAAGGCGATGAAGAAGTTCGGCGAAGACAACAAGGCTTTCGTCATCAAGGGCGGCTTCATGGACGGTGACGCGCTCAATGCTGAGCAGGTCTCCGCTATCGCTGACCTGGACAACCGCGAGGTCACCCTCGCGAAGCTGGCCGGCGCCATGAAGGGCAGCTTGGCAAAGGCCGCTGGCCTGTTCAACGCTCCCGCTTCTCAGGTGGCTCGACTCGCTGTCGCGCTGCAGGAGAAGAAGGAAGACTAACCCTGAACTTTTGCAGCTTGTCGACGCCATCCCGGCGGCGACATACCGCGAAAGTACACACTCATTACACCTAGATTCACCTCGGCGGCCGCGCACTGGCGCCACCGCTGGGGAGGAACACTACCGAAAGGATTGCCATCATGGCTAAGCTCACCAAGGACGAGCTCATTGAAGCTTTCAAGGAAATGACCCTCATCGAGCTCTCCGAGTTCGTTAAGGAATTCGAAGAGGTCTTTGACGTCACCGCTGCTGCTCCGGTTGCTGCTGTTGCTGCTGCTCCGGGCGCTGAGGGTGCCGCTGCTGCTGAGGAGAAGGACGAGTTCGACGTCGTTCTCGAGGACGCTGGCTCCAAGAAGATCGGCGTTATTAAGGCTGTCCGCGAGATCGTCTCCGGCCTGGGCCTGAAGGAAGCCAAGGAGCTCGTTGAGTCCGCTCCGAAGGCTATCATCGAGGGCGCTAACAAGGACGACGCTGAGGCTGCCAAGACCAAGCTCGAGGATGCCGGCGCTAAGGTCTCCCTCAAGTAAGGTCATTTCCTTTTCTCCGCTGCCGCCGCGCGTGGCAGCGTGAGAAGGTACATGCCTAAAAACCTCCCCGCACTGTAGGTGCTGGGGAGGTTTTTGCTGTGCCCGAGGGCCTGCGGCTAGCGCTCCACGGCGTGCAGCGTGGCGGTGTCACTGATGAGCGGGGCCGCGAGGTTCGGCACCGGGGAGTTGATAATCTCCATGGTGTTCGGGGTGACCTTCAGATACACCTGATGGAACTGCTCATCGCCCAGATAGTCCCGCAGGAAGCGCGCCAGGGCGGGATCGTTGGCCGCGGCGCTGCGGGTGGCCTCGGGCACCTCAAAGGCGGCCATATAGTTGCGCGGCACAGCCTGCACCAGGCCTGCCGGGCGTGGCCCAAACTCGCCCTCGATGGGCAAGGTGCGCATACTCAGCGCCGAGCCGAGACGGCCATCGATAGTGTGCAGCACGAGGGGATAGCGGCGCCCATTGATCTGCAGGTCCACCTCGCGGGAGGGCGAGGCATAAGCAAACTCATCTACCTCCAGGCGGGCGGCGTCGCTGAGCGATCCCGCATAGGAGAAGGGCGAGGCAGGGGCGAGAGTCTCGTGGGAGCGATCATAGGAGGAGTTCTCCAGCAGCGTGCCCTGCAAAGGCGCGTCGGTGGGGGTGAACTCCCACTCGCTGGCGCGCAGCTGCTTATGCCAGTAGCCGGTGCGGCCCGCGTGGCGGCCCTCGACCCGCAATTCCCGCTGCGCCGAACCAGCGGCGGTGGAGTGGATAGAGATGCGGTCGGTGATCTCGCCGGGGATATGCGGCTGCTGGGCCCAGTCCTCGGCTGGCAGCCCAATCGGGGCGGTGCGAGGATCCAGCCGGTGGCGCAGCGCATCGGGCGCGGCGGGGCGAGCATCCTCGCCCCACGTGTAGCGGAACTGGGCCGGATCGGAGCCGTTGATATCAAAATCCGACAGGCGAGTGTACATATCGCCGTACTTATTGGTGACAAAGATGACCGAGCCGCCAGCACTGATGCTGTGCACGCGGAAACGCGAGTTCAGTGGGGTGCCCACCTCATAGGAGTAGTCGCGGGCCAGCCACGGATCGAGGGTGTAGATCCGCGAGCCATCCTCGCTCAGCGCCACCACCTGGGTGACCTTCGCCAAAGAGATCGGCTGCTGCTTGCCATCGGGGGTGTCATACCAGCGGTCGGTGTGGGTGCCGATCACGCTCAGCGCCCAGCGGCCCGGTTCCGTGGTGGGGGAGCGGTGTCCCTTCCCCAACCAGACCGGCCCGCCCCACGCCCGGATCCAGCCCCAGCGGCTGGGGCTGGATAAGAGATTAGACAGGGTGTACATCCACCCCGCGTCATCGAGGGCCACGAGCGCATCTTCGTTGAGCGAGATGCCCACGATTTCCCCACGCAGGCAGTCGGGAGTGGGCAGCTGCCGCCAGACCGGATCGCCCACATGGCGCACGGCAAGCTCGCCGTGGCGCAGCGCCACCTCCACCTTGTCATTAAAGCCCTGGGTATTATCGCGCAGCACCACCTGCTCGGGAAGCCCTGCAGGATCGGCCACCGGCAAGTCCTCATAGCCCTCATCGCCGAAATCCGGCGGCACCAGCCCCAAGGGGAACTGCCCATAGCCCTGGGCCGGATTACCCAGATGCGGCACACAGGCACGGGGGCCAGCCGAGTCGGGAAGAACCGGCTGCGGGCTATCGCCCACGGCCTGGGCGGTGGCGGTAGCGGTGGGTACGAGCGCGAGCGTGGCGCAGAGGGTGAGCAGGCGGCGGCGCAGTGTCGAGGTCATGGGAACAACTCCTTGGTCGCGGGCGGCGCGGATGGTGGGCGCGGGGCGCAGGGCTAGCCGATATTCTCCCGCTGCACATCGTGCAGCTCGGAGTCAGACGCCAAGCCCTCACCGGTGTAGATGGCCTGGGTGCGCTCCGAATTGCTCAGCACGTACTCGCTGAAGGAGAGCACCAGACCGCCGTACACGTTGTGCTCCGGGGCATCCACGAAGGTGCCATGGAAGGCATTGTTCACGGTGGCGCGCCACTTGGGGCCGCGGGCGTTGGTGTAGAGCAACTCGGAGATCGGGTGGGCCACCAGGGTCTCGTGCTCGGCGAAGAGCACCAGCGCGGGCTTGGTGGTGGGCTCGGAGGCGAGCCCGAAATCCGCGGGGCCGGGGTTGACGGCGGTCACGCCACGGACGGCGAAGTTCTCATCGCCCACGGCGTGCATCGCCGGCCCGAGGCTTTCGGCCACGCGCATCACAGCGCCGCCGCCGGCTGAGTGGCCGACGAGCACGGTGCGGGAGGTGTCAATCTTGCCCTGCAGCGGGCCCGGGCTGGTGGCGGCGTCGATCGCGGCGGTGGCGGCCAGCTCCACTTGGTAGCCGAACCAGTTGATCCAGGTGTAGCCGATGGCCACCACATAGCCGTGGCTGGCGTAGAGCTCGGCTTGGCGAGAAACCATGCCCGGCTCGGCGCCGATGCCGGGGGAGAGCACGATCAACGGTGCGGGATCAGACTCGGCGATGTCTGCCGGGTAGACCAGCTGGGAGCCGATGGGGGATTCCGGTCCGGAGGGCCAGGTGCCATAGCAGGGCGCCTCCGAGTTCGCGCCGTTCTGGTAGCGCAGTATCGAGTTGTAGAACACGTAAAAAGCGTCGGTGCACTGCCGCGCCACCGTGGTGGCGGCCACCTCGTGGGGGCCGCGCTGACCAAAGGTGCTGCGGATCGCGCCGGGAGCCTCGTTATAGGGGGCGGTGAGCCGCAGCCCAGTGAGGCCGGCCTCGCGCAGCGGCTCCGGCACGAAGGGCGGCGCAATGTCCTCCGGCAGATCCGGCCAGCCGGAAGTGGAGGAGCTTACTTCTGGGGCCGGAGGAAGCAGCGGGGCGGCGACGGCGTGCTGGGGCAGCAGCAGGGCAGTGGTGGATACCAGCGCGAGTGCAGCGCCGCGGCGAGAGATAGGGGCCATGGGATCCAGCTTTCTATGTCGATGAAAAATAGATGAACGCTATAGAAGAGAATCCTAAGTGCGTTGCGGGTCACATAGAAGAGCTCTGACGGAACCGTAGGTAGTTTTCACCAAGAAGGGGGTACGGCGCGGTGGGCGGTGCGCGCCCCGGATATAGCAGCGCCGGCCGCCCCAGTATTCGGGGTGACCGGTGCTCAGGGCAGCGCGGGGCGCAGCCTAAAACTCCTCATAGACTGCGGGGTCTTGGGCTTTACGACGCCCATCTGCCCGGCCCAGCGCCGTGATGGACTCTATCTCGGCCGCATCCAAGGTGATCTCCAGCGCGGCCAGGTTCTCCTGCTGCCGCTGCAGGGAACTGGCCTTCGGAATGGCGAGTGCGCCGATGGCGCGATGCCAGGCGAGAACGATCTGCGCCGGGGTCGCATCATGGCCGCGGGCGATCTCTGCCAGCACCGGTTCCTCGAGTACCTCGCCGCGGTTGAGCGGGCTCCAGGACTGGGTGATGATGCCGCGCTCGCGGTGATAGGCGCGGGCCTCGACCTGGGGAAAGTAGGGGTGCAATTCGATCTGGTTCACTGCGGGAAGCTCGCCGGTGGCGGCTTCTACCTGCTCGAGGTGCTCCGGCAGGAAATTGCACACGCCGATGTGACGAATGAGTCCCTTATCCCGCGCGGCCATGAGCCCGCGGTAGGCGTCGATAAACAGCCCCTGCGAGGGATTGGGCCAGTGGATCAAATACAGATCAATAAAGTTCCGTCCCAAGCGATAGAGGGACTCTTCCACGCAGGTGACGGCGTCGCTGTGATAGCGCCCCGGCAGCTTGGAGGTAATGAGCAGCTCCGAGCGGGTGGCGCTGCCATCTGCACGCAGCGCGGTGCGCACCGCCCTGCCCACGGTGCCCTCATTCTCGTAGTTATAGGCGCTGTCTACGAGCCGATACCCCGCAGAGATAGCGGAGCGAATGGACTCCACTCCCGCCGCGCCTTTGAGCTTATAGGTGCCCAAGCCCTGCACTGGCAGCCGTAGTCCAGAATGTGATCGAAAGGTATCCATGGCGCCAGCCTACCGACAGCTAGACGGGGCGGCTCTTGGAGCGGCGAGCCGAGATCACAGCAAAGACCACCAAAGCAAGCGTGATCCACAGGGCATAGCGATTGATCTGATCTACCACCCCGATCACCTGCTCGCCATAGCGGATACCGATATAGGCAAAGATGCTGTTGCGTACCAGCACGCCGGCGGCGTTGACCGCCAGAATCATGCGGAAGGATACCCCGCGGATGGTGGCCAAAAGATTCGCGATGAGGCGAATCGGCATGAAGGGAATATAGGAGATAAAGATTGCTCCCAGCAGCAGGGGAGGGCTGAGCCTCCCCAGACGGTCCAGCCAGGTGCGCATCCGGGGAGATTGTTCCACCACCATGGCGAGGTACTCGCGGCCCCACCAGCGGCCAATCATCCACCACAGGGGGATGGAGCGCAGCCCGCCCACCAGAGCGCACACCACGATCACCCAGGCGGCAGTGCCACCCACGGTGGACTGGGCGCCGCCAATAATCGCGGAGGTATAGCCGCCCACGAGCAGCGCATAAGGGAGCGGATTATTCAGCAGCCACACCCGAAGCGGGATCATCGCCAGGCTCAGCAGCATATCCGCGAAGAGATAGACAAAAAGCCACTTATCGCGCGTCGTCGGCGAGGCAATAAACGCTGGGGTGGGTGGGGTCGAGCTCTCGTCGTCCGAGTCGCCGGGGCCGGCGCTGCTGGGGGCGGCGGCGCTATCGGGCTGCTGCTGGGCGGCGTGATCGGCGCGCGCCTGCTCCTCAGGGTGCTGAGGCTGGTGCTGAGGATGGGGATCAGACACGGCGCAGAAAACGTCCTTCCATACAACGAGGTCAGTGGCAATAGTGGGAGGAAAACGAGCGCCTCGGGGCGGCGGCGCTCAGATACTAGGGCAAGCCTACAAGATGGCCCGGACACCGCCTGGTTCAGACACCGCCGCCGTGCGCATGGCCGCGGTGCTCTCCTCGCCTTCGGAGCAGGAGGGGAGAGGGCCCGTGCCTGAGATAGCCGGGGTGGTGCGCTGCGCATGCGCCTCGGTCCCACTGCGCAAAGGGCGGCGGCTACACTCTTTAGGCATGCTGCCAAAGTCTCGCATCGCCGCCTCCCTTGTTCTCGGGTTGGCCGCCGCCCTCATCGCGGCGGGGCTCTTTTTGCCGCGCGCACTGCACACCGATTCCCGCATCGCCCTCGACACGGGCCCGGTGACGTGGACGCTTCGCGATGACACGGCACAGTCACGGCTGCTCAGCTCGCCCGAGGGACGGGTGCTGGATGCGCCGGTGACCAAGCAGGTGCACTTTGAGTTCGTAGATCCCGCCGATGCGGACACTGTCACCGTCAAAGCCGGCTCGACGCTCATGCGCGAGTCCCGCCAAGCGGATCAGGACCGCCTGATCACCGCCGATATCACCAGCTATCGCATGAACCGGCTCACGGGGCTCGCGAGCTCCCCTGCCACCGTGGCGGATCAAATGGCCAGCCCCACCCGCAGCTTCGATATCGGCGGCCAGTGGCTCAAGTTCGAGCCCACCCCAGCCAATCACGGCCTGGAATTCTATGACTCCACCCTGCGCCGCTCTTTTCCGCTGGAGTTTGTGGAGAACTCCGAGATCGCCGGCCGTGAGGTGAAGGTCTATCACCAGTACATCGAGCCGCAGAACGTGGCGCAGTCCTACCCCGGAATCTTCAACACCGCACGGCTGCAGGATGACTCGGCCGGCTATCTCTACCACGAGGTCGATCGCCGGATCTCTGTGGACGTCGAGAGCGGCTTAGTGCTCAACATCGAGGAGAATATTAACGACTTCTACGCCGACGCCAAGCGGGAAAAACCCGAGTTGGTTCTGGTGGGAGAGTTCCGCATGAGCGAGGAGAACCAGCAGGCACTCGCTGCCGCCGCGGAGCACACGCGCGGTGGACAGGGTATTCGGATCGCGGGCTGGGTGCTGCTAGGATGCGGTGAAGCTCTGGCGCTCCTAGCGCTCATCGGAGTATTTATCGGCGGACGCCGGGCGCGCCGGGAACAGGCGGGCCGTGAGGAGGTCAGCACCGGCGCGTGAGATTTTCACGCTGCCACCTCGATCCACTCCGATGTTTATACAGGCCGCCTGCGGCGTGAATGCCAGTCTCAGCACTGCTGTCCCATTCGCCTCATCGCCCACGGCCTTTACAAGCGTGCAGCTGTGGTATAAGCTGATTCTTTGCGCTGGAATCCGTCGACCCCAGATTTTCACGAGACCTTGTTTAAATGGTTTGGAAAAACCGAATTGACAAGGTCGTTTAGTGCTATCGCGGCCGGTTGGGCGAGGTTCCTATAGCAGACCGAAATGCTCAAAGTTAGCGGCGGCTCGGGGCTAGGCATTGGTGTGTGTCCCACTATTAACACACTGAAGCACATCCCTGTAGTTGTCGCGTGAGGTGCTGGAAGGACGCATCTTGGCAGTCTCCCGCCAGACCAAGTCAGTGGCCGAAATCCCCGGAGCTCCGAAGCGATATTCATTCGCGAAAATTCAGGAGCCCATCGCGCTGCCGGGTCTACTCGACCTACAGCTCGAATCCTTTGCTTGGCTTATTGGCACGCCCGAGTGGCGCGCCCGTCAACAGGCCGAGGCACCCGAGGGTGCCCGTATTACCAGTGGTCTTGAGGACATCCTGGAAGAGTTGTCCCCGATTCAGGACTACTCCGGCAACATGTCTTTGTCGCTCTCGGAGCCGCGCTTCGAGGACGTGAAGAACACCGTTGATGAGTCCAAGGATAAGGACATCAACTACTCCGCTCCGCTGTATGTGACAGCCGAGTTCATTAACAATGAAACGCAGGAGATCAAGTCCCAGACGGTCTTCATCGGCGACTTCCCGATGATGACCGACCGTGGCACGTTCATCGTCAACGGCACCGAGCGTGTCGTGGTCTCGCAGCTCGTGCGTTCTCCCGGTGTGTACTTCGATCGCACCATCGATAAGTCCACCGAGCGTCCCCTGCACTCGGTGAAGGTTATTCCTTCCCGTGGCGCATGGCTCGAGTTCGACGTGGATAAGCGCGATAGCGTCGGCGTGCGTATCGACCGTAAGCGTCGTCAGCCCGTCACCGTGCTGCTCAAGGCCCTTGGTTGGACCACCGAGCAGATCACGGAGCGCTTCGGTTTCTCCGAGCTGATTATGTCCACCTTGGAGAATGACACTGTCTCCAACACCGATGAGGCACTGCTGGAGATCTACCGCAAGCAGCGCCCGGGCGAGCAGCCGACCCGCGATCTCGCGCAGTCCCTGCTGGACAATAGCTTCTTCAAGCCCAAGCGCTATGACTTGGCCAAGGTGGGCCGCTACAAGGTCAACCGCAAGCTCGGCCTCACCGGTGCTGATGAGCGCACGATGACCCTCACCGAAGAGGACATCGCCACCACCATCGAGTACCTGGTGCGCCTGCACGCCGGCGAAACCTCCATGGTCTCCCCGGACGGCGTGGAGATCCCGATCGATACCGACGACATCGACCACTTCGGTAACCGCCGTCTGCGTACCGTTGGCGAGCTCATCCAGAACCAGGTCCGCGTGGGCCTGTCCCGTATGGAGCGCGTGGTCCGCGAGCGCATGACCACCCAGGACGCGGAGTCCATCACTCCGACCTCCCTGATTAACGTGCGCCCCGTCTCGGCTGCCATCCGCGAGTTCTTCGGCACCTCCCAGCTCTCGCAGTTCATGGACCAGAACAACTCCCTGTCTGGTCTGACCCACAAGCGTCGTCTCTCCGCGCTCGGCCCGGGTGGTCTGTCCCGTGAACGCGCCGGCATTGAGGTGCGCGACGTGCACCCGTCTCACTATGGCCGCATGTGCCCGATTGAGACCCCTGAGGGCCCGAACATCGGTCTGATCGGTTCGCTCTCCTGCTATGCCCGCGTGAACCACTTCGGCTTCATCGAAACCCCCTACCGCAAGGTGGAGGACGGCAAGCTCACCGACGAGATCGTTTACCTCACCGCCGATGAAGAGGATCGCGCCGCCGTGGCGCAGGCCTCTCTCCGCGTGGATGAGGAGGGCACGATTCTCGACTCCCGCATCGAGGTGCGCGTGAAGGACGGCGACATTGAGGTCGTGGGTCCTGAGGGCGTGGACTACATGGATATCTCCCCGCGCCAGATGGTGTCGGTGGCGACCGCCATGATTCCCTTCCTCGAGCACGACGACGCCAACCGTGCCCTCATGGGTGCGAACATGCAGCGTCAGGCTGTGCCGCTGGTGCGTTCCGAGTCCGCCTATGTGGGCACCGGTATGGAGCTGCGCGCCGCCTATGACGCCGGCGACCTGGTGATCAACAACAAGGCCGGCGTGGTCGAGAACGTCTGCGCCGACTTCATCACCGTGATGGCTGATGACGGCACCCGCGAGACCTACATGCTGCGCAAGTTCGAGCGCACCAACCAGGGCACCTGCTACAACCAGCGCCCCTTGGTGAACCTCGGGCAGCGTGTGGAAGAAGGCGAAGTGCTGGCCGATGGCCCCGGCACCCACGAGGGCGAAATGGCCCTCGGCCGCAACCTGCTGGTTGCGTTCATGCCGTGGGAAGGCCACAACTACGAGGACGCCATCATCCTCAACCAGCGCCTGGTGGAAGAGGACGTTCTTACCTCAATCCACATCGAGGAGCACGAGATCGATGCCCGCGACACCAAGCTTGGTGCCGAGGAGATCACTCGGGAGATCCCGAACGTCTCTGAGGATGTGCTCAAGGACCTCGACGAGCGCGGTATCGTGCGCATCGGCGCCGATGTCCGCGACGGCGACATCCTGGTGGGCAAGGTCACCCCGAAGGGTGAAACCGAGCTGACCCCGGAGGAGCGCCTGCTGCGCGCCATCTTCGGCGAGAAGGCTCGCGAGGTGCGCGACACCTCCATGAAGGTGCCGCACGGTGAAACCGGCAAGGTTATCGGCGTGCGTCGCTTCTCCCGCGAGGACGACGACGATCTCTCCCCGGGCGTGAATGAGATGATCCGCGTGTACGTGGCTCAGAAGCGCAAGATCCAGGACGGCGATAAGCTCGCCGGCCGCCACGGTAACAAGGGCGTGGTGGGCAAGATCCTGCCCGCCGAGGACATGCCCTTCATGGCCGATGGCACCCCGGTGGACATCATCCTGAACACCCACGGTGTGCCCCGTCGTATGAACATTGGTCAGGTGCTCGAGGTGCACTTGGGCTGGCTGGCAGCCGCTGGTTGGAAGATCGACCCCGAGGACGAGAAGAACGCCCAGCTGCTCAAGACTCTCCCCGAGGAGCTGTACGACGTTCCCGCCAACTCGCTCACCGCGACCCCGGTGTTCGACGGCGCCTCCAACGAGGAGCTGGCTGGTCTGCTGGCCAACTCGCGCCCGAACCGCGACGGCGATGTGCTCATCGACGGCGACGGCAAGGCTCGACTCTTCGATGGTCGTTCCGGCGAGCCCTTCCAGCACCCGATCTCGGTCGGCTACATGTACATGCTGAAGCTGCACCACCTGGTGGATGAGAAGATCCACGCCCGCTCCACCGGCCCGTACTCCATGATCACCCAGCAGCCGCTGGGCGGTAAGGCACAGTTCGGTGGCCAGCGCTTCGGTGAGATGGAGGTGTGGGCTATGCAGGCCTATGGCGCCGCCTACACCCTGCAGGAGCTGCTCACCATCAAGTCCGATGACGTGGTGGGTCGTGTGAAGGTCTACGAGGCGATCGTCAAGGGCGATAACATCCCCGATCCTGGCATCCCCGAGTCCTTCAAGGTGCTGCTCAAGGAGCTGCAGTCGCTGTGCCTGAACGTGGAGGTTCTCTCCGCCGATGGCACTCCGATGGAGCTGGGCACTACCGACGATGATGAGTTCGATCAGGCCGGTGCCTCCCTGGGCATCAACCTTTCTCGCGACGAGCGCTCGGACGACATCGCCTAAAAATACGGTGCTTTCTTTCCCACCAGCTCCGGCGCGGCCACAGGCCACGCCGCGAGCTCGGGGAATAAGCGCAAGAAACTGACACTTCAAGTTCTTTACAAAAACTACGACACCCCACCACCGCGTGGGGGAAAGGGAGTTTGCGTGCTCGACGTCAACTTCTTCGACGAGCTCCGTATTGGTCTGGCCACCGCCGACGATATCCGTCGTTGGTCCAAAGGCGAGGTCAAGAAGCCGGAGACCATTAACTACCGCACCCTCAAGCCGGAAAAGGACGGCCTCTTCTGTGAGCGCATCTTCGGTCCTACCCGCGACTGGGAGTGCGCCTGCGGCAAGTACAAGCGCGTCCGCTACAAGGGCATCATCTGTGAGCGCTGCGGCGTTGAGGTGACCAAGTCCAAGGTGCGCCGCGAGCGTATGGGCCACATTGAGTTGGCCGCGCCCGTGACCCACATCTGGTACTTCAAGGGCGTTCCCTCTCGCCTGGGCTACCTTCTGGACCTCGCTCCGAAGGACCTGGAGCGCATTATTTACTTCGCTGCCAACATCATCACCTCGGTGGACGATGAGGCACGCCACGCCGACCTGACCACTCTGGAAGCTGAGATGCTGCTGGAGAAGAAGGACGTGGAGGCCGATGCCGAGTCTGAGATCGCTGAGCGCGCTCAGAAGATGGAAGAGGACCTCGCGGAGCTGGAAGAGGCCGGTGCGAAAGCCGATGCCCGCCGCAAGGTGCAGAATGCTGCTGAGAAGGAAATGCAGCATATCCGCGAGAAGGCCGAGCGGGAGATCGATCGTCTCGACGAGATCTGGCAGACCTTCACCAAGCTGGCCCCGAAGCAGATGATCATCGACGAGACCATCTACGAAGAGCTCGTCGACCGCTACGAGGATTACTTCACCGGCGGTATGGGCGCCGAGGCCATCCAGACCCTCGTGCGTAACTTCGACCTCGACGCCGAGGCCGAGAGCCTCCGCGAGATCATCAATAACGGCAAGGGCCAGAAGAAGATGCGTGCCCTCAAGCGTCTGAAGGTGGTTGCCGCCTTCCAGCGCTCGGGTAACGATCCGGCTGGCATGGTGCTCGACTGCATCCCGGTGATCCCGCCGGAGCTGCGCCCGATGGTGCAGCTCGACGGTGGCCGCTTCGCCACCTCGGACCTCAACGACCTCTACCGTCGTGTGATCAACCGCAATAACCGCCTCAAGCGCATGATCGATCTCGGCGCGCCCGAGATCATCGTGAACAACGAGAAGCGCATGTTGCAGGAGTCCGTGGACGCCCTCTTCGACAACGGCCGTCGTGGCCGCCCCGTCACCGGCCCGGGCAACCGTCCGCTGAAGTCTCTGTCTGACCTGCTCAAGGGCAAGCAGGGCCGCTTCCGTCAGAACCTGCTGGGTAAGCGCGTGGACTACTCCGGTCGTTCCGTGATTATCGTTGGTCCGCAGCTGAAGCTGCACGAGTGTGGTCTGCCGAAGCTCATGGCCTTGGAGCTGTTCAAGCCCTTCGTGATGAAGCGTCTGGTGGAGCACGACTACGCCCAGAACATCAAGTCCGCGAAGCGCATGGTGGAGCGCCAGCGCCCCGAGGTGTGGGATGTGCTGGAAGAGGCCATCTCCGAGCACCCGGTGATGCTTAACCGCGCCCCCACCCTGCACCGCCTGGGTATTCAGGCCTTCGAGCCGGTGCTCGTCGAGGGTAAGGCTATTCAGCTGCACCCGCTGGCCTGTGAGGCCTTCAACGCCGACTTCGACGGTGACCAGATGGCTGTGCACCTGCCGCTGTCCGCCGAGGCTCAGGCCGAGGCCCGCATCCTGATGCTCGCCTCGAATAACATCCTGTCCCCGGCCTCCGGTAAGCCGCTGGCTATGCCGCGTCTGGACATGGTGACCGGCCTGTACTACCTGACCCTGGAGAAGACCCCGGATCAGCTCGGTGGCGAAGGCGCCTACAGCGCTGCCACCGAGGATGGCCCCGAGCAGGGCGTGTACTCCTCCTACGCGGAGGCCATCATGGCCCGCGACCGTGGCGTGTTGGGCCTGCAGGCCCCGATCAAGGTGCGTATCTCGCACCTGCGCCCGACCGCCGAGGTCGAAGCGGAGCACTTCCCCGATGGCTGGCAGCCCGGCCAGGTGTGGACCGCCCACACCACGCTGGGACGCATCATGTTCAACGAGCTGCTGCCGTGGAACTACCCGTACCTTGAGGGCATCATGGTGCGTAAGGGTGGCGGCCAGGACAAGATCATGCTCGGCGATGTGATTAACGATCTCGCCGCCAAGTACCCCATGATCACCGTGGCCCAGACCATGGACAAGATGAAGGACGCTGGTTTCTACTGGGCAACCCGCTCCGGTGTGACCATCACCATGTCCGACGTGCTGGTGCTTCCGAACAAGCACGAGATTCTCGAGCGCTACGAGGCCTCGGCCCGAGAGATCGAGAAGAAGTACTGGGAGAAGGGTGCTCTCACCCCGCGTGAGCGCTATGACCGCCTGGTGGAGCTGTGGAAGGACGCCACCGACACCGTGGGTCAGGCCGTGGAGGACCTCTACCCGGACGAGAACCCGATTCCGATGATCGTGAAGTCGGGCGCCGCCGGTAACATGCGTCAGATCTGGACCCTGGCCGGTATGAAGGGCATGGTTGTGAACTCGAAGGGTGACTACATCACCCGCCCGATCAAGACCTCCTTCCGTGAGGGGCTGTCGGTGCTCGAGTACTTCAACAACTCCCACGGTTCCCGTAAGGGCCTGGCCGATACCGCTCTGCGTACCGCCGACTCGGGTTACCTGACCCGTCGTCTGGTGGACGTCGCCCAGGATGTGATTGTGCGCGAGGATGACTGCGAGACCCGCCAGGGTATTCGCGTGGCCATCTCCGAGCCGGTCACCGATGCTGCCGGCGAGATCACCGGCTACACCCCGGATCCGCTCAACGAGACCAGCGTGTATGGCCGCGTGCTCGCCGCCGATGCCACCACCGACGAGGGCGAGGTTGTGCTGCCCGCCGGTACCTACATCGGCGAAGAGGAAGTCACTACCCTCATCGATGGCGGCATCCAGGTCATCAAGCTGCGTTCGGTGCTCACCTGTGAAACCCCGGCCGGCGTGTGCGCCAAGTGCTATGGCAAGTCCATGGCCACCGGTAAGCAGGTGGAGATCGGCGAGGCCGTCGGTATTATCGCCGCCCAGTCGATTGGTGAGCCCGGTACCCAGCTGACCATGCGTACCTTCCACCAGGGTGGTGTCGGTGGCGACATCACCGGCGGTCTGCCCCGTGTGCAGGAGCTCTTCGAGGCCCGTGTGCCGAAGAACCGTGCTCCGATCGCCTCGGTGGCTGGTTCCGTCAAGCTGGAAGACACCGGCAACTTCTACACCCTCACCATCGTGCCGGACGACGGCTCCGATGATGTGGTCTACGAGAAGCTCTCCAAGCGTCAGGGCCTGGCCCAGGTGCGCGTACCCATGGAGTCCAACCCGCAGTCCACCATCGAGCGCACCCTGCGCGAAGGTGACCGAGTGGAAGTGGGTCAGCGCCTGCTCCGCGGCCCGGCCGATCCGCACGATGTGCTCGAGCACCTCGGCCGACGCGGCGTCGAAAAGCACCTTATTGATGAGGTGCAGGCGGTGTACCGCACCCAGGGTGTGGCGATCCACGATAAGCACATCGAGATCATCATCCGCCAGATGCTGCGCCGCGGCACCGTGATCGAGTCCGGCTCCACCGAGTTCCTTCCCGGTACCTTGGTGGACCTCTCCGAGGCGAAGGCTGCCAACCTCGAGGCCCGCAAGTCGGGCGGCGAGGCCGCACAGCTCCGCAGCGAGATCATGGGTATCACCAAGGCCTCGCTGGCTACCGAGTCGTGGCTGTCCGCCGCGTCCTTCCAGGAGACCACCCGTGTGCTCACCGATGCCGCTATTAATAAGCGCTCGGACAAGCTCATTGGCCTCAAGGAGAACGTGATCATCGGTAAGCTGATCCCGGCCGGCACCGGTATTTCGCGCTACCGCAACATTGCGGTCAAGCCCACCGAAGCCGCCAGCAGCCCGGCGTACTCGATCTCGCCCTTCGGCGATGCGATCTACGATCCGGACGGCAGCTACCAGGAGTTCACCGGCGCCAATGTGCCGCTGGAGGATACGAACTACCACGCCTAGTTCGGCCCTCGGTCTGCATCAGTACACAGCCCTTCTACCCTTCATCACCGTCACCTAGTTCGGCGGGGAGCGGCTCCTCAAAGTGGGAGAGGAGCCCTCCCATCACCGCTGAGTATGAGGACGGCCAGAATGGGTAGGAGGGCTGTTCTGTGTGTTACGACACCTACGGTCTAAGCTAATGCCGAACCCGGAGCACACAGACAAGGTGAGAAATGAGAATTTTACGGCCGTTGCGCGGCGGAATGGCGGTGATCGCGGCGTGCACCCTCGCCGGCTGCACCATCGGTATGGACCCCGACAGCCCCGTCACAGAGTCCAGTTCTTCGAGCTCACGGCCCTCCTCCTCATCCACCCGCGCCGAGGTTCCGCGCATCGATCATGCAGCGCTTGACGACGCCGTCTCGCAGCTAGAGAAACGCTATGGCCCCGTGGGTATCGCCGTCGATGGCCAGGTGCATGGCAGCCTCACCACGGGAGCCGCATGGTCCACCTCCAAGGTGGCCATCGCCATTGCCGCCGAGCGCGCCGGTGTGGCTGATCCGAGTGTGGTGGAGGCAGCTATCGCGGTCTCGGACAATGCCGCGGCAGAGATTCTGTGGAATGCCATCGGCGGTGGCGAAGAAGCGGCCCTCGCGGCCAATGAGGTGCTGCGCGATGGCGGCGATACTGAGACCGATTACAACGCCTTCCACCAGGGCCAATTCACCCCTTATGGCCAGACCGAGTGGGCGTTGAAGGATCAGGTGCGTTTCGGTGCCAGCCTGCCCACCCTGGAAGGGGCAGAAACCACCTACGAGGCCATGGGTGATAGTGCTGAGCACCAGCCCTATGGGCTTGCCGTCCTGCCCGAACCGCGTTTCAAGGGCGGCTGGGGCCCCGATGATGCTGGGCGCTATCTCGTGCGCCAATTCGGGATCGTGCTGGGCCCCGACAACCAGGACCTACCGATCGCCATCATGGCCGAGCCCAAGGACGGCAGCTATGAATCCGGACAAGAGGCGCTTACGGCGCTTGCTCGGGAGCTCAAGGATAGCGCGCACACCAAGAGCTAAGCCGCGGAATTACTCCGCGATGGGAAGTGGTGCTCAGCGATTCTGCAGGTGGGGCGCTTGATTGTGGGATGGGTGTGAACTATACTTGCCCAAGCTTGAAAAAGATTTTTTGGGCGGCTTGCCATACAGTGCCTGTGTGCTGCAAGAACCATCCCTGACACACCACCCAGTAGGCCAGCGAGAGCGGCTGACTGGGTTTGCCGTGTCTTGATTATTGGCTCTTTCATCGCCGGGTTGCGATGGCAAGGAAAAAATAAAGAGAACACCCGAAGACTGCGTAGAGGGCACAGTGGGCGCAAGCCCGCAGTGTTCACTGAGGGACTGCTAGGCGGACGCCTCCTGCGGCCGCCGGTGATGTCCTTGTGGAGTAGCTCCAGCACCATAGCCTCACCATGGGAATCCAGGTAGCTGTCTATTCGACGCGCTAGTCAGATACAGAAAGAAGTTCATGCCAACTATTCAGCAGCTGGTCCGCAAGGGCCGACATGATAAGACCGCAAAGGTGAAGACCGCGGCTCTTAAGGGCTCTCCGCAGCGCCGTGGCGTGTGCACCCGTGTGTACACCGTCACCCCGAAGAAGCCGAACTCCGCACTTCGTAAGGTCGCCCGTGTGCGTCTGACCTCCGGTATCGAGGTGTCCGCCTACATTCCGGGCGAGGGCCACAACCTGCAGGAGCACTCCATGGTGCTCGTGCGTGGTGGTCGTGTGAAGGACCTCCCCGGTGTTCGTTACAAGATCGTGCGCGGCGCACTTGACACCCAGGGTGTGAAGGACCGCAAGCAGGCACGTTCCCGCTACGGTGCGAAGAAGGAGAAGTAAAACATGCGTAAGGGCAAGGCACCTGTACGTCCTGTAGTTAAGGACCCGATTTACAACTCCGAGCTCGTCACCCAGCTGATCAACAAGGTTCTGCTGGACGGCAAGAAGTCCACCGCTGAGCGCATCGTCTACAGCGCTCTCGAGATCTGCAAGGAAAAGACCGGCACCGATCCGGTGGGCACCTTGGAGAAGGCTGTTGGAAACATCAAGCCTGACCTCGAGGTTCGTTCCCGCCGCGTGGGTGGCGCCACCTACCAGGTTCCGGTCGAGGTTCGTCCCGGCCGTGCAACCACTCTCGCACTCCGCTGGATGGTGACCTTCACCCGTCAGCGCCGCGAGCACACCATGGTTGATCGTCTCGCTAATGAGATCCTCGACGCCGCAAACGGCCTCGGTGCTTCCGTGAAGCGCCGCGAGGACACCCACAAGATGGCTGAAGCTAACCGCGCATTCGCCCACTACCGCTGGTAGTGTCATTTTTCGTGTCCTGCTTGATGGGCACCCCACTGGGAGATGCTTTGCATCTCGCGGGTGGGGGCGAGCCCGAACAGCACGGGCGATGAGCCGCCATAGAGATGGCGTCGACTAGCTAACGGGCGATACGCTCGCGCGGATAGCTGAGAATGAGACAACTGTATCCACTCAGGGCGCCATTTGGCGGCCTACACCAACCAACAATTGGGGATTTACTGTGGCACAAGAAGTGCTTAAGGATCTAAAGAAGGTCCGCAATATCGGCATCATGGCCCACATCGATGCCGGTAAGACCACCACCACCGAACGTATTCTGTTCTACACCGGTATTAACCGTAAGGTCGGCGAGACCCACGACGGTGCCTCCACCACCGACTGGATGGAGCAGGAGAAGGAACGCGGCATCACCATTACCTCCGCAGCAGTGACCTGCTTCTGGGAGGGTAACCAGATCAACATCATCGACACCCCGGGTCACGTTGACTTCACCGTTGAGGTGGAGCGCTCCCTGCGCGTGCTCGATGGCGCTGTTGCTGTCTTCGACGGCAAGGAAGGCGTTGAGCCGCAGTCCGAGCAGGTGTGGCGTCAGGCTGCAAAGTATGACGTTCCGCGTATCTGCTTCGTGAACAAGATGGACAAGATGGGTGCGGACTTCTACTTCACCGTCCAGACCATCGTGGACCGCCTGAACGCGAAGCCGCTCGTTATGCAGCTCCCGATCGGTGCTGAGGACGACTTCGACGGCGTTGTCGACCTGCTCGAGATGAAGGCCCTCACCTGGCGTGGCAAGACCGATATCGGTACCGAAGCCACCGTCGAGGAGATCCCGGCCGATCTGCAGGAGAAGGCCGAGGAGTACCGCGAGAAGCTGCTCGAGGCCGTGGCTGAGTCCGACGAAGAGCTCATGGAGAAGTACTTCGGCGGCGAAGAGCTGACCATGGACGAGATCAAGGGCGCCATCCGCAAGATGACCGTCAACTCCGAGATCTACCCCGTGTACTGCGGTACCGCCTACCGCAACAAGGGTGTCCAACCGCTGCTCGACGCTGTTGTGGACTTCCTGCCGAACCCGCTCGACGTGGGCGAGGTCGTGGGCCACAAGGTGGGCGAGGAAGAGGTCAAGCTGACCCGCAGGCCCTCCGACGATGCCCCGCTGTCCGCTCTTGCCTTCAAGATCGCAGCGCACCCGTTCTTCGGTAAGCTCACCTTCATCCGCGTGTACTCCGGTACCGCCGAGCCGGGCGAGCAGGTCCTGAACTCCACCAAGGACCGCAAGGAGCGCGTGGGCAAGATGTTCCAGATGCACGCCAACAAGGAGAACCCTGTTGAGAAGGCACACGCTGGTAACATCTACGCCTTCATTGGCCTGAAGGAGACCACCACTGGTGACACTCTCTGTAACGCCAATGACCCGATCATCCTCGAGTCCATGGACTTCCCGGATCCCGTGATCCAGGTGGCCATCGAGCCGAAGTCCAAGGCCGACCAGGAGAAGCTGGGTACCGCTATCCAGAAGCTGGCCGAAGAGGACCCGACCTTCACCGTGAACCTGGACGAGGAGTCCGGCCAGACCGTCATCGGCGGTATGGGCGAGCTGCACCTCGACGTTCTGGTGGACCGCATGAAGCGCGAGTTCAAGGTTGAGGCCAACGTGGGTGCCCCGCAGGTGGCGTACCGCGAGACCATCCGCAAGCCCGTGGAGAAGCTCGAGTACACCCACAAGAAGCAGACCGGTGGTTCCGGTCAGTTCGCGAAGGTCATCATCTCCATCGAGCCCTACGCACCCGATGCAGAGGAGCTCGAAGAGGGCGAGTCCGCAACCTACGCATTCGACAACCAGGTCACTGGTGGCCGCATCCCGAAGGAGTACATCCCCTCCGTGGACGCCGGTATCCAGGACGCTATGCAGTACGGCTTCCTTGCTGGCTTCCCGCTGGTGAACATCAAGGCCACCCTGCTCGACGGCCAGTACCACGAGGTTGACTCCTCTGAGATGGCCTTCAAGCTCGCCGGTTCCCAGGCGCTGAAGGAAGCTGTTGCCAAGGCAAAGCCGGCACTGCTCGAGCCGCTGATGGCCGTCGAGGTCATCACCCCCGAGGAGTACATGGGCGAGGTTATTGGCGATATCAACTCCCGCCGTGGCCAGGTTCAGTCCATGGACGACCGCTCCGGCGCGAAGGTTGTCAAGGCCCTCGTTCCGCTGTCCCAGATGTTCGGTTACGTCGGTGACCTGCGTTCGAAGACTCAGGGTCGTGCTAACTACACGATGATCTTCGATTCCTACGCAGAGGTTCCCACCAACGTGGCGCAGGACATCATCGCCGAGCGCACCGGCGCCTAAGCTCCGGCTGTGCCCTGGTTTCCAGCTAGGTTTATGCCAGACCTAGCCGGGAACTGCGGGTAACGGCCCGCTGAGCGGGCACTCTATCCATGAGAGACCCGTTGAGCAGGCCGTTACCTGCGTTGGCCCACACGCACCCATATCCTTATCCATCAGGGACGAAGGACGATGGTGGCGGCGGGCCGGAATGGAAGTGAGGATGGTTTGAAATCTGCCATCACCACACCTATTATCATGTAACTGGCAATAAATGATCCGCTATATCTTCTTCAGCGAGATGCAACCGCATTGAGCCTATGAGGAAATAGCAAACAACTTGTGGCTGCGAGAGTCGTAGCCACCGCGAAGTCCAGGAGGACACAGAAGTGGCAAAGGCTAAGTTCGAGCGTAACAAGCCGCACGTAAACATCGGTACTATCGGTCACGTCGACCACGGTAAGACCACCACCACCGCAGCTATCACCAAGGTTCTGGCAGAGAAGTTCCCGGAGCTGAACGAGGCTTCCGCTTTCGAGGCGATCGACAACGCCCCCGAGGAGCGCGAGCGCGGTATTACCATTAACGTTTCTCACGTTGAGTACGAGACCGAGAAGCGCCACTACGCACACGTGGACGCCCCGGGCCACGCCGACTACATCAAGAACATGATTACCGGCGCTGCTCAGATGGACGGCGCAATCCTCGTGGTTGCCGCTACTGACGGCCCCATGCCGCAGACCCGTGAGCACGTGCTGCTCGCTCGCCAGGTTGGCGTGCCCTCCATCCTCGTTGCACTGAACAAGTGCGACATGGTGGATGACGAGGAAATCGTCGAGCTCGTCGAGATGGAGGTCCGCGAGCTGCTGGCCGACCAGGAGTACGACGAGGAAGCTCCGATCGTTCACATCTCCGCTCTGAAGGCTCTCGAGGGCGACCAGAAGTGGGTTGACTCCGTTGCTGAGCTCATGCAGGCTTGCGATGACTTCATCCCAGATCCGGTCCGCGAGACCGACAAGCCCTTCCTGATGCCGATCGAGGACATCTTCACCATCACCGGCCGCGGCACCGTGGTTACCGGTCGTGTGGAGCGCGGCAAGCTCGAGGTCAACGACGAGGTCGAGATCCTGGGTATCCGCGAGAAGTCCCAGAAGACCACCGTCACCGGTATCGAGATGTTCCGCAAGATGATGGACTACACCGAGGCTGGCGACAACTGTGGTCTGCTTCTGCGTGGTACCAAGCGCGAGGACGTCGAGCGTGGCCAGATTGTTGCCAAGCCGGGCGCCTACACCCCCCACACCCAGTTCGAGGGTTCCGTCTACGTCCTGTCCAAGGACGAGGGCGGCCGCCACACCCCGTTCTTCGACAACTACCGTCCGCAGTTCTACTTCCGCACCACCGACGTTACCGGTGTCGTGAAGCTTCCCGACGGTGTCGAGATGGTTATGCCTGGCGACAACGTTGACATGTCCGTCGAGCTGATCCAGCCCGTCGCCATGGACGAGGGTCTGCGCTTCGCTATCCGTGAGGGTGGCCGCACCGTGGGCGCTGGTCGCGTTACCAAGATCATCAAGTAATGATCCTCGCCTCCTAGCCGGCACATAGCTGCTCGCTAGAGCGAACTAATCCCCCTAGGTTCTCCTAGGGGGATTTTTCATGCCCGTACGCCGCCGTTCGCGCCAGTGCAGCACAGCGAAAGCATCGCCTGGCCCGCTCACGACTCTTTGGCGCGGTGCCAGAGTGGACACGGCAGAGAGGGATATGGCCCAGCACGCCCATGCAGCCGCCACGGGGTATCTCAGCGCCGCTGAGTGGTTGCTGGTGGTTCCCAGTGGTCACACCACGAGAGGGGAACTACCCGAGCAGCATCGCCTACGCGCGCAGGTGGAGTGGACCATGCCCACCCCATCGCGGCTGCGCGGCGCACAGGCGCAGCCTCGCGGCGGGCACTGTGACGCTAGGGGAGTGCACACTGCACGCGCGGGCCGCCGCAGCTGCAGCATGCGGGGCAGAGACGCACCAGCGCCCCTGCTCGCCGTAGCGAGAGGGGCGCTGGTGGTACAACACCACCATCTGAGAAAGCCCGAGGGCTCCTAGACGGTGCTATTGGTGGAGATACGGCGCTGATTCGGCAACATCTCCAGGATATAGCGGATCGCGATCTTGGTTTCCGGCAGAGCCTCGTCGAGGCTGTGGCGGATGGAGTCGAGCTCCGGGAGCAGGCCGCTGTGGAGCGAGGCCGGCTTCGCCAGGATCGTGAACTGCATGGTGGGCTCGGAGCGATCGAAGTACACCTTGGTGCGGACGCGCTCCACGCCGTCGATGGTCTCGATGGAGTCTGCGGCGGCATCGGCGAGGTCAGCGACCTCGACGCTAATGCGACCGTGCAGATCCTCGGTACCGCCGAGTCCCGTGCCGGCAGCCTCTACCGAATCCCGGGAGGCGGTGCCTCGGGAGAAACGATGGGTGCGCAGGTTGGCGATGATCAGCGGCAATCCGATGAGGACGGCCACGGCGATGGTCACGGCCAGACCGATGATCCAGCCGGTGCCCTCCACGGCGTCGGGCCAATTGGGGATGTCCAGCCATGCGAAGATGTCTTGGGCCCACTGGGCGTCGAAAAGCGCACCGATAAACGGGGCAGCGAAGGCGCCGAGGAGCAGGGCTACGAGGAACACCACGAGACGGTCAATAAAAGAAAGGCGGGTAGTCATCTAGCTTTCCTTTCCGTCGTTGTGAGTGGTGATCTTCAGCTTCATGGAGGAGGAGAGGGCATGAACGTGCTTCTCCTCTTCCGCGCGCAGCTTGTCCAGCATGGCTTCGTCGGCGAAGTCAGTCTGTACCTGCACGCCTGCCTTCTTCTTCCGCACGGTGCTCTCCGCGGCGCGCACCCCAGGAATGCTGAGGGCGGTGGCGGTGAGCAGGCGGGCGAAGTCCACGCGACGAATATGCAGGGTGGTATCACCGTAGCTGTATTCGAGGTGCGTGGTGGAGCGCGGCTTGAATGCGATAAACAGCAGGATCAGGGCAAGTGCGGCGCACGCCCCGGCGACTGCGAACATCCACGTGGCCCACTGATCGACATCGCGCAGATAATTCAGCACGGGCTCGATCCAGCTGCTCTGGTTGGTATCGGAGAGCAGGACCCAAAGTTCCCGGCCGGCGATAGCGCCGGCGGCGACGAGGAGCAGGCCGATGAAGATTGCTACTCCGCGGGCTGCGGGTTGTGCTTTCATCGTGCGGACCTCCTCTTCTGGGGATTGGGCTGGTACACCGCACTGGGATTAACCACAGGACGGATGGTGGGCTTTTGTGGGTTACGACGCGGCTCGATAAGACGCGGACGCTTCGGCGCGCTCGGGCGGAAAGGCTCGATCGGCTTCGGCGCACGCACCTCCACCACGGGCACGCGGCGGGCCTGCACTGGTGTCAGTGCGGAGCGCTTCGGGGCGCTGGGGTGGAAGGGCTCGGTCGGCTGCGGGCGCTGCGCCGGACGCACGGGCACCGTGTTCACTCGCACCGGAGTGATATCGGGGCGCGGGCGGACACGCGGCGAGTGCGGGGTGGCGCGTTTCGGCGCCTGTACCGGCACCGCGGTGATGCTCTTGGGAGCTTTCACCACGATCGGCTCCTGGCGCTGCGGCGCGCGTACCGAACGCGGCTCGGCGCTGCGATTGACCTCGATGGGCTGCAGCGGGGAACGCTCAGCTACCTCGATCTCAGCGAGGGCAGCACTGTGCTTATCGACGCTCACCTCGCGGCCTTTCACGCCGGGGTAATAGTCAGCGGTAGTGATGGCGGTGAGCTTTTCGGGGCGGCGATTCACCAGCTCCACGGGGGTAGGGATGGGATCGTAGTGGCGTAGCTCCTCGAGAGAGAGTCGCTGTTCGCCACGGACCACGGTGCCAACAACCACGGAGACTGATTCACACTCGTAGTCGAGATAGGTCTTCACCGCGCCGGCGATAGCGCGGCGGGCCATCTCTGCCACAGAGGTCACTGGGGCAGGGAAGGAGCAGGCGATGAAGGCCTCCACAGAGACGGTGCGGTACTCGTTGTCCACGAGGGCGTCGATACGCGGGAAGCTGCGGCGGCCGAGCCGCTCGAGCTTCACTGTGCCGGGGACAGCGTTCAGCGCTTCGAGGATGATCGTGCGAGTGACGCGTTCGTCGATGCTGGTGCGGCCGCGGCCATCAGTAGTACTGGGGGCCGTCACGTGCTATCCCCTTCCGCGATTGTTCACGGAGTCGAATGCGCGTCGCAGGTCGATCTCGCCACCGAAGTGGGACCCGAGGACGCCGCCGAGGGCGCCCAGCGCGAGCGCAAGGAAGAAACCGCCGAAGCCGCCGAAAATGCCAGCGAAGGCAAGCGCGAGGCCAATGACGATTCCGAGTTGAAATTTACTCATGGAATGTGTCCTTGAAGTCTAGAAATGATGTGGGGTCCACGCCCTGGGAAGGGGTGAACCCGCTACGCGGCGACGTCGGCGATGGTGACATCGATAGCGCCAGAAACATAAGGGGATGCAACCTCGCGGCACCGTTGTGCCACGCCCTGTAGATCAGAGAGGGCATCCTGGGTGACCACGAGATGGATCTCCAGTCGCTGGTCGCCATTATCGGACGTGCGCTGAGCCAAACCCGGGTAACGAACACCGGGATAAAGAAGCGCAATCTGCCCGTATCGCCCGGAGTGGAGGGAGTCAACCCCGTCCACTCCGAGGAGAGCATCGCTCAGTTCTGCCGCGTGTGTCTGGTCAAGACGATGCGGTGTATGAGACATATGGTTATGAACGCTGATGAGGCTGTTCGCAGTCGCGTTTAGTTGACGCGAGGAGCGGCGGACTCTTCCTCGTCCTCGTTCTCGTCCTTGGGGAGGTTGACGTCGTGAACCACAACGTTGACCTCGGTGACCTTCAGGCCGGTCATGGACTCGATAGCGTCGATAACGTTCTGGCGGATAGCCTCAGCCAGCTCGTGGATGGCTACGCCGTACTCGGCGATGATGGCGACGTCGGCAGCAGCCTCGGTCTCGCCAACCTCAACGTCCACACCTTGGCGAACGTCGGTGCCAGCGTTGAAGGAGTCGCGCAGAGCGCCAACCATACGAGCAGCGCCGCCGCCCAGGTCGTGCACACCGGAGACCTCGCGGGCAGCGATGCCAGCGATCTTGGCGACGACGACGTCGTCGATGCTGGTGCGGCCGCGCTGGGTGTCCAAAACGGAATCCTTCTTGACGTCGATGTCGGTGCCGGTCTTCTTCTCGTTCTCAGCCATGAGAAATTCTCCTTTGTATAAAGTATCGAAAATTCTATGCCGGATCCTTTCTCACCAGAGAATCAATCCTTAGGTGAGACGGCCCAGTATGCAGGGCCGACGGTGTTCGGCATGCGTGCGGACTTAATAATTAAGGCCGCCCTCGCCATCTTAGACCTAACCTGCTGGTTTGGCACCCTTCGCTAGGTATCAGTTCAGTAACGAAGAAAAATAGGCGAGAAAAGAACGCCTTTTACACGTCATATCGCTATTCTTCAATGTTCTTAGTGGAATTCTGTGCGGTTTACCCACATCCGAACGGCACGGGATAAACACAACGAAACCCCCGAGCATCGCAGGGATGATCGGGGGTGAGGTACGCAGTCGCGCGGCGCTATTTAGCCAAACAGCGGGAAATGGCTCGGGTCCGAGAAGGAATTGACGAGCAGGATGGTGCCGCCGGACAGGGCGCCAATGACGTGGCGCTTTCCGTCCGGGCCGGCCACGTGCAGCGGGCCGCCGGAGTCGCCCTGGATGGTGGGCACAATGGCCACCACGGTGGAGGACTCGGGATCGGAGTAGACGATCACGCCACAGGTACGGCCCAAGGAGCCGCCTTCCTGGCAGGCGGTACGGCCGACGAGATCAGGAGTGATGGCCTGCGGCTCGCCGAGCTCCCACGGGGAGTTCCATGCATCGTAGAAAGGATTGCCCTTGACCAGCTCGCTCAGGATGGGGCGGTGGTGCGAATAGGAGTGGATAGTGGTGGTGTCATAGTCCACGTCAGCGGCGAGTGGGAATACCGCAACGTCTTCTACCTGCGGGGGAAGAAGCTCGTTATTGTGGCCGTAGAAGGTCTTGAGCTCAGCCAATTCGGCGTCGGTAGCGAGCACCTGGTTATCGCCGGCGGAGCGCACGGAGACGACATCGGCTTCCTCGAAGCAGTGGCCTGCAGTGACGCCCCAGGCGCGGCCGTTGTTGTCGTGGCGAATATCGGTGAGGGTGCAGCCATAGGTGCTGCCTTTGGCGGTGTCCATCAAAATAGAGTCACCGGCGTGGGTGGTGGCGCTGGCGGCGGGAGTGAAAACGGCGGCTGCGGCCATGATGCCGGCGGCAACAGTGGCGAAAAGGGAGGAGGGCTTCATTAATCTCATTCTGTTCGTTAGCGCCGTGCCGGGCGACCACGTCCCGAGGGGCGTGGGGTGATGTCGCCCTGGAGTGCACGAAGGCACGGCGGAATAGGTAGACGGTCGCGCGCCGCGATGTAGACGGCACATAAGCTGAAACGCGCGCGGGGTACGAAGCGTTACATCGCCCAGTGTTCATAGCTTCTCGGGCGGGGCGTGAGGGCGAGGGGAGGGCGGCGTCGATAAGCGTGCCGCGGAGCGGAAAAGTAGCAACTACTTGCGCTTATCGGGAGCTCTGTGTTTTAATACTTGAGTTGCCTTAACACGGCGGCGCCTCAAAACTGCCCTCTAGCAGGGTGGATAGAGGTTGGCCGGCGCTGGTAGGGCAAGCATGAACCACCTTCTGTCGCATCTTCGGATGCGGCCGTAGAGATGGAGTCCGCGCACAAGGTTGCGCGGAGACCGGATCGCGAAGAAGGGGCATGGTAAGTAAACAGCGGCAGTATGGAAACCGGATGAACAATCCCTTCCAGCTTGGATAACTACGGTCATCGTCTCGCTCTCATCCAGTGTGAACTAGGGGGAAGCGGAACTAGCACGTAGGGATACAAAGCACTGGGCGTGATGTTTGCATCATGCACCCAACTTTCTTTCCTACTTTGTGAGAAACCGACAAGTAACACTGGCGTTGCGACCAGCCCCAACTGACCGGCCGGACAACGTTATAGAGAACATGAAAGCGATTCCCACCACTCGAATTCGATGTGGGACAAGCGAGGAAGAGGATTAGCGTGGCGGGACAAAAAATCCGCATTCGGCTCAAGGCCTATGACCATGAGGCGATCGATGCGTCTGCACGCAAGATCGTGGAGACGGTCACCCGCACAGGCGCCCGTGTTGTCGGCCCTGTGCCACTGCCCACTGAAAAGAACGTGTACGCCGTTATTCGTTCTCCCCACAAGTACAAGGACTCTCGCGAGCACTTCGAGATGCGCACGCATAAGCGCCTGATCGATATCCTCGACCCGACGCCGAAGACGGTTGATGCCCTCATGCGCATCGATCTGCCGGCCAGCGTCGACGTGAACATTCAGTGATCGACGAAACTTTTTGGCACGGAGAATAGATAATGAGTGAACAAGAGATCAAGGGCATTCTGGGTACCAAGCTCGGCATGACCCAGGTCTTCGACGAGGAGAACCGCGTTGTGCCGGTGACCGTCGTCGAGGCTGGGCCCTGCGTGGTTACCCAGATCCGAACCGTTGAAACCGATGGCTACAACGCCATCCAGATCGCCTATGGCGACATCGACCCTCGCAAGGTGAACAAGCCTGGCGCTGGTCACTTCAAGAAAGCTGGCGTTACCCCTCGCCGCCACCTCACCGAGATTCGTCTCGACGATGTGAGCGGATATGAGGTCGGCCAGGACGTGACCGTGGAGATCTTCGAAGGCATTGACTTCGTGGATGTCACCGGCACCTCCAAGGGCCACGGCTTCGCCGGCGGTATGAAGCGTCACGGCTTTGCTGGCCAGGGCGCAGCCCACGGTAACCAGGCCGCTCACCGCCGCGTCGGTGGCATCGGTGCCTGCGCTACCCCGGGTCGCGTTTTCAAGGGCAAGCGTATGGCTGGACGCATGGGTAACAACCGCGTCACCACCCAGAACCTGAAGGTTCAGAAGATCGACGCCGATTCCAACCTGTTGCTCATCAAGGGTGCTATCCCTGGTGTACGCGGTGGAATCGTAACCGTTAAGACCGCAGTGAAGGGCGGTGCACACGCATGACCAATCTCAAGCTTGACGTCCACACCGCTGACGGTGGCACCGACGGCCAGGTTGAGCTGCCCGCATCCATTTTCGACCAGGACGCCAGCATTGCGCTGATGCACCAGGTTGTGAATGCACAGCTCTCCGCCAAGCGTCAGGGCACTCACTCCACCAAGACCCGCGGCGAAGTCCGCGGCGGTGGTAAGAAGCCGTGGCGCCAGAAGGGCACCGGCCGTGCTCGCCAGGGTTCCATCCGTGCTCCGCACTGGACCGGTGGCGGCATTGTCCACGGCCCCAAGCCGCGTAACTACGCTCAGCGCACCCCGAAGAAGATGATCGCCGCCGCTCTGCGTGGCGCTCTCTCGGACCGCGCTCGTCACGACCGCATCCACGTGGTCTCCGAGCTCGTGCCGGGCCAGGTGCCTTCCACCAAGAAGGCCAAGGGCTTCCTCGAGCGTCTCACCGACCGTCGTCAGATTCTGGTTGTCGTGACTCGCGAGGACATCACCGCGCGTAAGTCCGTCAACAACCTGCCGCACGTTCGTACCCTCGTCGCCGATCAGCTCAACACCTACGATGTGTTGTACTCCGACGACGTCGTGTTCTCGGTTGAGGCACTGAACGCCTTCGTGACCCGCGCACAGCGCGTCGAGAAGGAGGAGAAGTAATGGCTAAGATCGCCAATCCCCGCGACATCATCATCGCTCCGGTTGTCTCCGAGAAGTCGTATGAGTTGATGGAGCAGAACACCTACACCTTCCTGGTGGACCCCCGCGCCAACAAGCGCGCTATCGGTCACGCCATCGAGGAGATCTTCGGTGTCAAGGTGGCTCGCGTCAACACCGCCAACCGTGAGGGTAAGCGCAAGCGCACCCGCACCGGCGGCTACGGCCAGCGCAAGGCAACCAAGCGCGCCTACGTGACTCTGCGCGAAGGCAGCGACGCAATCGACATCTTCGGCGGTTCGGCCGCGTAACCCGCGAGTCGAGACATTAAGGACTGAGAAAGTATGGCTATTCGTAAGTACAAGCCGACTACGCCGGGTCGCCGTCAGAGCTCTGTCTCCCAGTTCGAGGAAATCACTCGTTCCACCCCGGAGAAGTCTCTGCTGCGCCCGCTGAGCAAGACCGGTGGCCGTAACGTACACGGTCACATCACCGTTCGCCACAAGGGCGGCGGACACAAGCGTCGTTACCGCGTGATTGATTTCCGCCGTAACGACAAGGACGGTATTCCGGCCAAGGTCGCTCACATCGAGTACGACCCGAACCGTACCGCCAACATCGCTCTGCTTCACTACGCCGATGGCGAGAAGCGCTACATCGTGGCGCCGAAGAACCTGAAGCAGCACGCGATCGTTGAATCCGGCCCCCATGCTGATATCAAGCCCGGCAACAACCTGCCGCTGCGCAACATCCCGACCGGTACCACCATTCACTGCGTGGAACTGAAGCCGGGCGCTGGTGCCAAGCTGGCTCGTTCCGCTGGTGCCTCGATCCAGCTGCTCGGTAAGGAAGGAAAGTACGCCGTGCTGCGTATGCCCTCCTCCGAGATCCGCCGCGTGGATGTGCGCTGCCGCGCCACCATCGGCGAGGTCGGAAACCAGGATCAGATCAACATCCGCTGGGGCAAGGCTGGCCGTATGCGCTGGAAGGGCGTACGTCCTACCGTCCGCGGTGTCGTGATGAACCCGGTTGACCACCCGCACGGTGGTGGTGAAGGCCGCACCTCTGGTGGTCGCCACCCTGTGTCGCCTTGGGGTAAGAAGGAAGTTCGTACCCGCAAGCCGAACCGTTACAGCAACGACATGATCGTTCGCCGTCGTCGTTCCAACAAGAAGCGTTAAGAGGAGGGAATTTAGATGCCACGTAGCCTCAAGAAGGGCCCGTTCGTCGATGAGCACCTCCTCAACAAGGTGGATGTTCAGAACGAAAACGGTACCAAGAAGGTAATCAAGACCTGGTCTCGTCGTTCCACCATTCTTCCCGATTTCATCGGTCACACTTTCGCCGTCCATGACGGTCGCAAGCACGTGCCGGTGTTCGTGGATGATTCCATGGTGGGCCACAAGCTAGGCGAGTTCGCACCGACCAAGACCTTCAAGGGTCACGTCAAGGATGACAAGAAGGGACGTAGGTAAGCGATGAGTGACCAAATCACTACCGCCCGCGCTACCGCGCGCTTCGTCCGGGTCTCCCCGATGAAGGCACGTCGTGTCGTGGACCTGGTCCGCGGCAAGTCCGTGTCCGAAGCACTCGCGATCCTGAAGTACGCCCCCCAGGGCGCTTCCGATCCGGTCGCGAAGGTCGTTGCTTCCGCTGCGGCTAACGCAGAAAACAACTTTGGTCTGGACCCGAAGACCCTGGTTATCTCCCAGGCATGGGCAGACGAAGGCCCGACCATGCGCCGGATCCGTCCGCGCGCCCAGGGTCGTGCTTTCCAAGTTCGCAAGCGCACCAGCCACATCACTGTGGTTGTCGAGAGCCAGAAGGAAGGTGCCTAAGCATGGGCCAGAAAATCCATCCCCACGGCCTCCGGCTGGGTATCACTTCTGACTGGAAGTCCCACTGGTACGCCGACAAGAACTATGCAGACTACCTCGCTGAGGACATCAAGATCCGCGAGTTCCTCTCCAAGGGTCTTGACCGCGCTGGTATCGCCGATGTTGTCATCGAGCGCACCCGCGATCGCGTCCGCGTCGACATTCACACCGCCCGCCCGGGCATCGTGATCGGCCGTCGTGGTTCCGAGGCCGACCGCATTCGCGGCCAGCTGGAGAAGCTGACCGGCAAGCAGGTCGCCCTCAACATCCTCGAGGTCAAGAACATCGACGCTAACGCTCAGCTGGTGGCTCAGTCCATCGCCGAGCAGCTCGCTAACCGCGTTGCTTTCCGTCGTGCTATGCGCAAGGCCATCCAATCCGCGATGCGCCAGCCGCACGTCAAGGGCATCAAGGTGCAGTGCGCCGGTCGTCTCGGCGGTGCCGAGATGTCCCGCACCGAGCGCTACCACGAGGGTCGCGTTCCGCTGCACACCCTGCGCGCCGAGATCGACTACGGCACCTACGAGGCCCACACCACCTTCGGCCGCATCGGCGTGAAGGTGTGGATCTACAAGGGTGACGTCGTCGGTGGCAAGCGCGAGTCCGAGCTCAACGCACCGCAGGCCCGTCGTGGCCGCGGCGACCGTCGCGAGCGTCCGCGCCGCGGTGGCCAGCGCCGTCAGCGCGCAGAGAAGAAGGAGGGCTAAACCTCATGCTTATTCCCAAGCGCGTGAAGTACCGTCGCCAGCACCGCCCGCACCGTCGCGGTATGGCCAAGGGCGGCACTCGCGTAACCTTCGGTGACTACGGAATCCAGGCTCTCGAGCCGGCCTACGTCACCAACCGTCAGATTGAGGCCGCACGTATTGCCATCAACCGCCACGTCAAGCGTGGTGGCAAGGTGTGGATCAACATCTTCCCGGATCGCCCCCTGACCCAGAAGCCGCTCGGCGTGCGTATGGGTTCCGGTAAGGGCCCCGTGGAGAAGTGGGTCGCCAACGTCAAGCCGGGTCGCATCCTCTTCGAGATGAGCTACCCGAACGAGGCAGTTGCCCTGGAGGCACTGCGTCGCGCTGGTCAAAAACTGCCCATGAAGTTCCGCATCGTTAGGAAGGAGGACCAGTTCTAATGGCTACCGGTACCCCTGCACACGAATTGCGTGAGCTTTCCGCAGAAGAACTGACCACCAAGCTGAACGAGGCCAAGGAAGAGCTGTTCAACCTGCGCTTCCAGTTGGCTACCGGTCAGCTGACCAACAACCGCCGCCTGCGCACGGTCAAGCGCGACATCGCCCGCATTTACACGGTTATCCGCGAGCGTGAGCTGGGCCTGTCCGTGGTTCCGGGAGCTGAGGCTTAACAATGAGTGAGGCAAACGTGAACAAGAAGGAAAAGGGCGCTCAGAAGGTCCGTCTCGGCTACGTGGTTTCTGACAAGATGCAGAAGACCATCGTGGTGGAGCTCGAGGACCGCAAGCAGCACGCCCTCTACGGCAAGACCATCCGCACCAACTCCAAGGTGAAGGCACACGATGAGAACGAGATCGCCGGCATCGGCGACCGCGTCCGCATCGAAGAGTGCCGCCCGCTGTCCAAGGACAAGCACTACCGTCTCGTCGAGATCGTCGAGAAGGCTCGCTAAACCTATAGCAGCATAAGAGATACCGGCTCCGCCTTTCGAGGTGGTGGCCGGTTTTCTTATGCGCTTATCGACGCCGCCCTCCCGGCACCAGAACTCTTCTCCTCCGGCTCCCCGCATGCCACACCACCTCAAGCCCGCGCGCGATTAGCGTACCCTAACCGTGAAATGCACTCTCCCTCGTGGTGAATCTGAAAAGTGATTATTGCCACGTGGGCGATGTGAGTGTGGTGGACCGCCTCCCCATACTGAACAGCACAGCCCGCAGCGTGGTGGGCCTAACGTGCTAGGAGGCGCAATGCTTGAGAACTTTATCAATAATCGTTTCGTGCCAGCGGAGACCTCCGAGGCTTTCGACCTCATCAGTCCCGTGACCGAGGAGGTGCTTGGGCAGTCGCCGATCTCGGGCCAGCAGGATATCGATGCTGCGGTGGCCGCGGCCGAGGCGGCCTTTAGCCAGTGGAGCCGCACCACTCCCAGCGAGCGGCAACGCTACCTGCTGCAGATCGCCGACGCTATCGAAGAGAACTCTCGCCACCTGGCCGAGGTGCAATCCCGCGAAACCGGCCAGCTCATTCACATGATCGAGGCCGAGGAGTGCCAGGTGGGCGCCGACCAGGTCCGCTTTTTCGCCGGCGCCGCTCGGACGCTGTCGGGGGTCGCGCAAAGCGAGTACATGGAGGGACACACCTCCTCGATCCGCCGCGAGCCGCTGGGCGTGGTGGCCCAGGTAGCGCCGTGGAACTACCCGCTGATGATGGGACTGTGGAAGATCATTCCCGCCATCGCCGCCGGCAATACGGTGGTATTCAAGCCGAGCGATACGACGCCCTCCTCCACTCTGGCTTTGGCCAAGCTCTTGGCAGATATTCTGCCGGATGGTGTCGTCAATATCGTTCTCGGCGATGCCTCCACCGGTGCGGCGTTGGTGGCGCACCCGACGGTGCGGATGTGTGCGATCACCGGCTCGGTTCCGGCCGGACGCGCCGTGGGGCGCAGCGCCGGGGAGAACCTCAAGCGCTCGCACCTCGAGCTCGGTGGCAAGGCCCCCGTGATCGTCTGTGCTGATGCCGATCTCGCCGCTGCTGCCGAAGGTATCGCGCAGGCTGGGTTCTTCAACGGCGGCCAGGATTGTACTGCCGCCACCCGGGTGCTGGTGGAGGCGAGCGTGGAGGAAGAATTCACGTCCTTGCTGGTGGAACAGGCCGAGAAGTTGCGGCCGGGCGCACCGGAGGACACCGAGGCCTTCTATGGCGCGCTCAACAATCCCCGCCATTTCGAGAAAGTACTGGGTGTGCTCAACGACCTTCCCGAGCACGCCCACATCGCCACCGGCGGGGAGCGCGTGGGCAGCACGGGGTTCTACCTGGCCCCCACCGTGATTACGGGGCTGCGGCAATCGGATCGCGCCATCCAGGAGGAGAGCTTCGGCCCGATTCTCACGGTGCAGCCCTTCGCCGATATCGATGAGGCGCTCACCTTGGCCAATGACGTCTCCTATGGTCTGGCCTCCAGCGTCTGGACGAGCGATGTGCGGGTCTCGGATCGCGCCAGCCGCGAGCTGGACTTCGGATGTGTCTGGATCAACTGCCATATCCCGCTGGTGGCAGAGATGCCCCATGGCGGCTTCAAGGACTCCGGCTATGGCAAGGACCTCTCCCTCTACGGCTTGGAGGAATACACCCGTATCAAGCACGTCATGAGCGCCCACTAGTGGCTCATCGCCGCGGCGTACGACGCCGTATCCACGGGCTGTATCCACGGCCCTCCTTATTAGGGGCGCTATCCCGTCCCCCTGCGTTATCGAAGGAGTTTCATCATGTCTGAGCACCGCACTGTCGATGTTGCGATCATTGGCGCCGGTCCTGCCGGCTTGTCCGCTGCACATCGTCTCACCCAGGCCGGCCACAGCGTGGCCGTTCTCGAGGCCCGCGACCGAGTGGGTGGGCGCACCCGCTCTGATGTCATGGATGGCGGCTGGTTCGAGATCGGCGGCCAGTGGGTGTCGCCGGATCAAACCGAGCTGCTCGCCACCCTCGATGAACTCGGCTTGGAGACGTTTCAACGCTACCGCGAGGGCGAGAACATCTACCTCGGCCCCGATGGCGAGGTGAAGCGCTATACGGGCGATCTCTTCCCGTGCGCCGAATCCACGCAGCGCGAGATCCTCCGCCTTATCGCGCTCATGGATGAGCACGTCTCCGACATGGATCCGGCCCGGCCCTGGGAGCATCCGCGCGCCGAGGAGTGGGACAATGTGACCTTCCAGCACTGGCTGGAGCAGCAGTCCGATGATGAGGAGGCGCGCAAGAACATCGGTCTCTTCATTGCCGGCGGCATGCTCACCAAACCGGCCCACACCTTCTCCGCGCTGCAGGCGCTGCACATGGCCGCCTCGGCGGGCTCGTTCAGCAATTTGGTGGATGAGGACTTCATCCTCGACGCCCGCGTGGTGGGCGGTATGCAGAAGGTGTCTCTCACCCTCGCCGAGCGGATTGGCTCGGAGAATATCCTGCTCGGCACCCCGGTGCGCACCATCGAGCGCAGTGATGAGGGCGTGGTGGTCTATGGCGATAACGACACCGTGGTGGAGGCCGCCTATGCCATTCTTGCGATCCCGCCGAATCTCTACAATCGCATCTCCTATGTGCCGGAGATGCCCCGCACCCAGCACATCATGCACCAGCACCAGTCCATGGGTCTGGTGATTAAGGTGCACGCCACCTACGCCACTCCCTTCTGGCGCGACAAGGGCCTCTCGGGCACCTGTTTTTCCTCGGAGCACCTGGTGCAGGAGATCTACGACAACACCAATCACGGCGATGCCCGCGGCACCCTCGTGGGCTTTATCATCGATACCCGCGCGGAGGAGATGTTCGCGCTGCCCGAGGAGGAGCGCAAGCGCACCATTCTCGACGCCATGGCCGTGATGCTCGGCGAGGAGGCCCGCGAGCCCGAGTCCTTCTACCTCTCCGATTGGGGCGCTGAGGAATGGACCCGCGGCGCCTATGCCTGCTCCTACGATATGGGCGGGCTCTTCCGCTGGGGGAAGTACAACGAGGAACCAGTCGGGCGCATGTACTTCGCCTGCTCGGATATTGCCGGCGCGGGCTACCAGCACGTCGATGGCGCGATCCGCATGGGGCATAAGGTTGCGGCCACGCTCCACGATTTGCTCGAGGAGTGATCATGCGATGTGTAGTCGGCTATGAAGCCACCCCGCAAGGGCTCGACGCGTTGAACTTGGGCATCGATGTGGCCCAGTCCCTCGATGCCGAGCTCACCATCGTGCTCGTATTGCGCCGCCACGATGTGTTTAGCCACGAATACCCGCCCACCGGCGATGCCCACGACATTCTGCTCAACCAAGGGTTCCGCTGGCTCAAAGAAGCGCTCTCCCTCGTGCCCGAGGACGTGCGCACCTGCGCCCGTATCTATTCGGGGGCCACGACCGCCGCAGGTCTCAGCCGTGCCGCCGAGGAACTCGAGGCGGATCTGCTGTGCGTGGGTGGGGCGTCCTCCAGCCCGCTGAAGCGGCACAAGCTGGGAACCGTGGCCACGGACTTGCTCTTTGGCTCGCCGGTGCCGGTGGCCTTGGCGCCGCGAGGCTATCGCCGCCACCCGCTCAGCCGCATTACCTGCGCGGTGGGCACCCGCCCCGGCTCGGGCAGCCTCGTCGAAACAGGGCTGCTCACGGCGCGCCGGGCAGAGGTGCCGCTGCGGCTTTTGGCGCTGCTGGGGGTCAATCACGATGAAGCCCGAGAGTCCTTCGCTCAGGAGAACGCCCAACGAGTGCTCGATGATGCACGGGTGACCCTCGGCATCGCCACCCGCGCGGTGCCGGTGGCGATCGAGATGGGCAAGAGCAGCGAGATCACCAACGCTGTGGACACCGTGGAGTGGCGCGAGGGGGATCTGCTGTGTGTGGGCTCCTCGCGGGTGGAGCAATCCCGCTCCGTGTTCGCCGGCTCCATCACCATGCGCATCCTCAAGCACCTGACGGTGCCGATGATCATTGTGCCTCGCGGCCATCGCGTGCGCTTTGCGGTGGAGGAGGGGAGGACATCATGAGCGAGACTCCCTCTCTGTCCGTATCCAAGGGGCTGAGCTCCGGCACCGTCGGCATCATCGGTGCTGCGGTGATTGGTATCTCCTGTATCGCCCCGGCGTACACCCTCTCGGGAGCGTTGGGGCCCACTGCCAGCGAGGTCGGCGAACACATGCCGGCCGTGCTCTTGGTGGGCTTTGTGCCCATGCTTTTGGTGGCCATCGGCTATCGCCAGCTCAATGAATCGATGCCGGACTCGGGAACCACGTTCACCTGGGCCACCCGCGCCTTCGGTCCAGTCATCGGCTGGCTGGGTGGCTGGGGATTATTGGCCGCCACCATCTTGGTGCTGTCCAACCTCGCGGGTATTGCGGTGGACTTCTTCTACCTGTTGCTCTCGCAGGTATTTCTCCGCCCCGAGCTGGCGGCGCTAAAAGATAATGTGCTGGTCAATATTCTCACCTGCTTGGTGTTTATCGTTATCGCTTCTGCCATCTCCTATCGCGGTCTCGATACCACCAAGACCATCCAGTATGTGCTGGTGGCCGTGCAGATCGGGGTGTTGCTGCTCTTTTCTGGGATGGCGCTATACAAGGCAGAAACAGGCAGCGCTTTCGATAGCACCCCCTTCAGTTGGGAGTGGCTCAATCCCTTCGGGGTGAGCTCCTTCTCGGCCTTCGCCGCCGGTATTGCGCTGTCGGTGTTTATCTACTGGGGCTGGGATGTGGTGCTCACCATGAGTGAGGAGACCCAAGGCTCCAATTCCACCCCGGGCAAGGCAGCCACCGCCACCATCCTGGTGATCGTCGTGCTCTACCAAATCATCGCGATTTCCACGCTGCGCTATTCCGGTCCGGGTAGCGGCGAGTTCGGTTTGGGCAATGAGACGATTCAGGAGAATATTTTTGCCGAATTGGCTGGTCCGGTGATGGGGCCGGTGGCGATCCTCATGTCTATCGCAGTGCTCGGGTCCTCGGCGGCCTCGCTGCAATCTACCTTCATTGGCCCCGCCCGCACGATGCTGGCCATGGGGTTCTATGGGGCGCTGCCGCAGCGTTTCGCGCAGGTGACGCCCAAGTACCAGTCCCCGGGTTTCGCCACGATCGTGGCCGCGGTGGTCTCCTTTGGTTTCTATGCGATCATGCGCGTCATCAGCGAGGCCGTGCTGTGGGATACCATCACGGCGCTGGGCATGATGGTCTGCTTCTACTACGGGGTGACGGCCTTCGCCTGCGTGTGGTACTTCCGCCGCCAGTCCTTGCAGAGCTGGTCCACGGCGCTTACCCAGTTTTTGGCGCCCCTCATCGGCGGGGCGTTGCTGCTCATTTTCTTCTTCCAGACCTCCCACGACGCCATGGATCCCGCCTATGGCTCGGGATCGGAGATCTTCGGCATGGGCCTGGTGTTCGTGCTCGGAATCACCATTTTGGTGCTGGGCGTGCTGGTCATGGCGCTGACATGGTGGCGCAATCCCGCTTTCTTCCGCAGCGAGGGGCTGAAGCGGGGCCTGCCGAGCGATGAGATGGTCACCGTCGATGATGTCCTCGACCTCGATCCCTACTAAAGGGGCTCGCTCGCTTATCGACGCCGCCCTCCCCGTCCCCCTAGCGCATGGGCCGGGGGAGGGCGTGTAGGTGATGTGACCTATTGCCAGGCCTCCGGAACGAGGTGCAGCAGCAGCGCGATACTGAAAAGGAAGGCGGCCATATAGACCACAACGATGGTGCCTTGGATCAGTGGATGCGCCTGCCAGGTGGTCTGCCATGCGGCGGGCTTATCGCCGTGGGTGCGGGCGATATTGAGTAAGAGCACCGGCACGATCGACATGATTGCCCCGGCGAAGCCCCCGGCATAGCTGAGCGCACTGACGAAGCCGCCGAAGCCCGCCAGAGAGATAAGTAGTGGCGGGAGCACGGTGATGCCGACGGCGGCGACGCGCTGCCAGCCATATTCCGGCCAGTGCGCGATATTTAACACATTGCGCATTGTGGTGAAGCCGATGGCCAAAAAGGAGGTCAGCATGGCTAGCAGGGCAAAGACATTGGCCAGCAGGTAGGCGACGTCGCCAAGCTTCTCGCCCCAGGCGAGGGTGACCACCTCGGTGACATCGCCGCCGAGCAGCCCGAGTGCGGCGAAGGGCACGAGCGTCAGGGTGAAACCGGTGATGCACATGCCGGCAACAATGGCGTGCGGAATGGCGGAGGGGTTGTCCTCGGCGAGTCCGCGCGCCAGCTCGGGCACCACGTACTGGGCGAGGAAGGTAAATACCGCCAGGTTCATGATCGGCACAATGTAGTAGGGGCGCAGGATCCACAGATTGTTGAGATCAATGCCAGGGCCAAAGAAGGTCCAGCCGCAGAGGATGGCGATGATGGCGGCCATGCCGGTGGTGATCGCGCCCTCGGCGATGCCGGTGGCGTGCAGCCCCTTCCACATCACCACCGAGCCGAGGAGGAAAAATAGCAGCGTGCCGAGGGTGGGGGAGATGTCGAGGAGATTGTGCAGGAGCCGGCCCGAGCCGGCGGCGTAGGCGATGAGCGCGCCGATGCCGTTGATGAGGATGGCGCTAAACACCAGCCAGCGGCCGAGATTGCCGAGGTATTTCTCGGCGAGGCCGGAGAGCTGCAGCGGCTCCTGGGTGCGCAGCGACACCTCGGCCACATAGAGCATGGAAATGGTGGTGAGAGTGCCGGCGATGAGCAGCGCGATCACGAGCGCTAAGAACCCACCATTTTTGCCGGCATAAGGCAGAGAGAGGATACCGGCGCCGATATTGGTGCCGAAAATCAGCGCCACTCCTTGCAGCGGGGTGATGCGGTGCTCTCTCTCCGCGGTGGTGCGAGTCTGTGTGCTCATAGATCACTCCTTAAGAAGATCGAAAAGGTATATGGGCCTAAGAGAAACCGCACTAGGTGCCCGCGTGGGGCCTCTGGTGCGGTGTATATGGGGCGCTGATACGCGCCCTGGGCTAGTGGGGGCAATAAAGGGGCTAGGAACGGGCGCGAATTTCGGCGGCGAGAATCTCCAAGCCCTCGCGGAGCAGCGCCTCGCTGATCACGAGGGAGGGCAGCAGGCGAATGACATTGCCGTCGATGCCGCAGGAGAGAATGAGAATGCCCTGTTCCTTGCAGGCGGCAGCCACCTCACTGGTGAGCGCGCCAAGGGGCTCGCCGTCACTGGTAGCCAGCTCGATGGCGATCATCGCGCCGCGGCCGCGGACCTCAGCTACGGTGTCGAGCTCGGTGAGGGGCTCCAGGACCTCGCGGATGATGCGTTCCATCTCCCGGGCGCGCCCCGCTAGGTCGTGCTCCTCCATCTCGCCGATGGCGGCCAGCGCGGCGTCGCAGGCGATGGGGTTACCGCCATAGGTGCCGCCAAGCCCGCCGACCACGGGCGCGTCCATCATCTCGGCGCGACCGGTCACAGCCGAAAGCGGCAAACCGCCGGCCATGGCCTTGGCCATGGCCACGAGATCCGGCACCACCTGCTCTTCCTCGCAGGCGAACCAGTGGCCCGTGCGGCAGAAGCCGGCTTGGATCTCATCGGCCACGAAGACCACATTGTTCTCCCGGCACCACGCCTGTAGGGCGGGCAAGAAGCCGCGAGCCGGCTCGATGAAGCCTCCTTCGCCCTGGATCGGCTCGATCACTACGCAAGCGAGGTTCTCGGTGCCGATCTCCTGCTCCATCATGGTGGTGGCGCGGGCCGCGGCGGCAGCCGCATCGAGGCCATCGCGCAGCGGATAGGACATCGGGGCGCGATACACCTCGGAGGCGAAGGGGCCGAATCCCGTTTTATAGGGCTTGTTCTTGGCGGTCATCGCCATGGTGAGATTGGTGCGGCCATGGTAGCCGTGGTCGAAGACAACCACGGCGTTCTTCCGGGTGTGGGCGCGGGCGATCTTCACCGCGTTTTCCACAGCCTCGGCGCCGGAATTGAGCAGCACCGACTTCTTCTGGTGCTCGCCTGGGGTGAGCTCGGCCAGCTTCTCGCACACGGCCACATAGGACTCATAGGGCGAGACCATGAAGCTGGTGTGGGTGAAGTGGGTGGCCGACTCGGCCACCGCCTCCGCCACCTTCGTATTGGAGGCGCCCACCGAGGTGACGGCGATGCCAGAGGCAAAGTCGATAAAAGAATTGCCGTCGGCGTCGACAAGCACACCGCCATCAGCGTCCACGACGAAGCCGGGAAGTCCTGGGGACAACGCGCGGGCCACCGCAGCTTCGCGACGCTCACTCAAGGCAGCAGAACGCGGCCCCGGCAAGCTGGTACGCACGGCGCGTTCCTGGGGGAGGCGATAGGTGAAATCGTGCATGGGCAACTCCTTTGAGCGTGGTGGGGGACGATAAAAGCGTGATGCGTGGGGCGCGAACCCACTATTGACTGTGACCTATATCGCGCTCACGCCGATAGCCTTGAGTATGCACCCCGCGCCCACCAAAGAAATATCGCCATCTAGTCCAAAAAATTTATATAGATTGGACGCCATGGCGAATCCTGTGCGTGCGGCAGAACCGGCGCTGGCCGGCACCGCAACCTCCCCGTTGACTACTGACTGGCTGCTGCAACGGCAGAGCCTCGAACTCACCCCACACAACGGGTGGAGCACCCAATTTTTAGATATTCAAACCAATGAGCTGAAGAAACCCGCTGATTTCATCATCGCCAACTCCATCATTCTCACCCTCGGAATGTCCTTCACGGATACCCCAGAAGCGCTGGGCGACTATGTGGATACCCTCGTCCACGCCGGGGCGGTGGCCATCGGCTTTGGCACTGGCTATGCCTTTGAGACAGTGCCGCAGCCGCTTCTCGACGCAGCGGAGCGGCACCGTATCCCCGTCTTTGAGGTTCCCCCGCACATCCCTTTTATCTCGGTGATCCATGCGGTGCACAAGGAGCAGGCGCGCCGGGCCGCCCAAGGGGAGCGCTGGCAGCAGCGCGTGCAGCAGCAGCTCAATAAGGATGCCGTCAGCGGTGATGTGCACCGGCTACTCGGCAGCGCCTCGGCCTCGCTGCAGGCGGCCATCGCGATTGCGGATAATGACGCCCGAGTGCTGGTGAATGTGCCCTTCGATGGCATCGACGCAGGGGAGCTTGTGGTGGCCGATATTGCGGCCGGCCACCGCCACTCGCGGGCTGGGCGGACCGGAGAACTGGTGCACCTTACCCAGCGGCTCTCTGAACAGGGAGATCGCGTGAACCTAATGATGGTGGTGCGGCGCAGCAGCTTCCACACCCGGGAGCGCAGTGTGCTCCAGCACTGCGGCGGTCTGGCGGATATCTTATTGCAGCGTCCCACCTTCCTGCGGGCCGCCCGCTCGGAGATGAACTCGCTGGCGCTAGCGCTGCTGCTCGGCATCGACCAAGAGGGCTCCTCGGTGGCGCATGCCATGCGCCATGCCGTGGATTCCCAGGGCCGGGTTCGCGCCGTGGTGGTGCGTGCGGATGATCCCGCAGCCCTAACTGCGGCGCGTACCACCCTCGACTCACGGCTACAGGCCCATTCCCGAGCGCTCTTTAGCCTGCCGCTGGAGACGGACATGCAGCTCTTCCTCTTTCGCGGCTCCCGCGATGATCACGACATTGTGGAACACTTTGGCCCAGAGGCGCGCGAGGTAGCGATCGCCATGGGGGCGGCTATCCGGTGGAATGAACTCAGCCGCGAGCATGTGGCAGAGTTGATGCGCCGCGCCCGGGCGACAGCCACCGGCGCGCATGTGGGCCCCTTCAATGTAAAAGCCTCCTGGCTGCATCGGCCCGAAGTGCTCAGCGCCTTGCAGGCCCGCGGCGCGGAAACCTTCGATGTGCTCAGCGCCGCCGATGAGCGCGACGGCACGGAATATGCCCGCACCCTCGAGCTGTACCTACGACTCGGCGGGCATATCGGAGACACCGCGGCGGCGCTGGGGGCGCATCGCCACACCGTGCGCAGCCGGCTCGCACATATCAGCGAGACGTGCAATGTCGATCTCTCCGATGCTGTGATCCGGGCCGAGTTGCTTTTTGTGGTGATTGCGCGGGGCTAGGGGCTCTCATCTGCTATCCGCCGCGCTGCCATAGCTATAGAAACAGCCCCGCAGCAGCTGTGCCTGCGGGGCGGTGGTGAGTATTGCGGAGAACTACTTAGGGGTGGCCTCGGCCAGGGGCTCCTGAATGTTCTCGAGGGCATAGTTCAGGCTGAGCACAGTCTGCCAGCCGAAGGCTTTTTCAAGCTCGTCTTCGAGGTACACACTGTGGCCATTTTTCACCGCGTCAATATTGTCGAAGAGGGAATCCTCGGTGACGGTTTCCTTGCCATTCGGGGCGTAGGAGAGCTGGTCCCAGATGATGACATCGGCATCGTTGAGGATGTCTACGTTTTCCGGAGAAATGGAGGCGTAGAAGGAATCTCCGGCTGCATCATCGACAGAGGAAGGAACAACGAACCCGAGCTCTTCAAAGAATCGGCTACGAGGATCCTGAGAGGAGAAGGCACTGAGATCTTTGCCGTCCCAGGTTGCCACAATCACCTTCTTGTCCTTCCATTCCGGACGTGCAGCATCGCTGAAACGCTTCTCGAGTTTTTGCACCATCTCCTCGGCTTCGGCGCCCTTTCCGACCGCCTGCCCGATCTCTTGAGTGGTGACCTGCCACGGCTGCTGGTAGTCGGGGTACTCCCCCTTCTGAGCGATCACTGGAGCGATGACCGAGAGCTTGTCGTACATCTCTTGGTCAATGCCTGAGTAGGTGGCGACGATCAGGTCAGGTTTTGCCTCTGCCACCTTTTCCACATTGATGTCGTCGGCGGTGAGCATCTCGGTCTCGCCATCGGCGCGGTCGGAGGCCCACTCGCCAGCAATTTCTCCTTCCGGAGCCATGCCCTGCCATTCGCGAATCAGAACAGGGGTGATACCGAATGCGAGGAGCGCATCTTGGTCGGTATAGCCCACCGACACCACCCGCTGGGGGGCCTCATTGACGGTGCTTTCTCCAAACTTGTGCTCGATGGTGACGGGGAACGCCGAGGCATCGGCGACAGCGTCGGAGCTTTCCGAGGAGCTCGAGGGGGCGTCAATGGTCTCCCCTGCGCATGCGCTGAGGGTGCTGATAGCGAGGAGGGCTGCGAGGCCTCCCATAAGGGTCTTCTTCATAGTGCGGTCCTTTCCAAGGACTTGGTTGAGGGGAGGGGTCTGTTCACCAGCGCGGTGCGTCGGGAACAACGAGGGGACTGCCGGTGGCGGGATCATCAATCACGAGCGCATCGAGATTGAAGACATCTTTCACCATTGCGGGGGTCACGATCTCCCCCGGTGGGCCGGCAGCCCGTATCTCTCCGTCGTTCACCACGATGAGATGGTCTGAGTAACGAGCCGCGAGGTTGAGATCATGCAGCACCATCACGATGGTTGTGCCCGCATCGCGCAGGCGAGCCACCAAGTTGAGAACGTCGATCGAATGGGTGAGATCGAGGTAGGTGGTTGGTTCGTCGAGGAAAATCATGGATGTTTCTTGGGCGAGCACCATGGAAATCCATACGCGCTGCCGTTGCCCACCCGATAGCGAATCCAAGCGACGATCAGCCAGCTCTACGCAGTGCGTGAGCGTGAGAGCTTTATCCACATGCTCGGCATCATCATCGGACCATTGGCGTATCCATGACTGGTGCGGATGGCGCCCGCGCGCCACCAAATCGGAGACGACCACGCCTTCCGGGGCAATAGGAGATTGCGGTAACACAGCAATGGTGCGGGCGAGGGTTTTGCGCGGCAGCGTCCGCAGGTCTTTGCCGTCGAGCTCGATCGCGCCGGTGGAGGGGATGAGGCGCGAGAGTGCTTTCAACAGTGTCGATTTGCCGCAGCCATTAGGGCCGATGATGGTGGTTATGCCGGAGCCGATGCTGAGATCGACGCCCTTGAGCACGTCGGTGCGTCCATAGGATGCATGAAGGGCGCGCGCGATAAGGCGAGTCATAGGCCAACCTTTCGGCTTTGGTGGATGAGGATATAGATGAGGAAGATGCCGCCAATCGTGGAGGTCACCAGTCCCACCGGCAGTTCCCTGGGCAACAAGCGGGTGATGATGTCTGCGAGAAGAAGTAACGCGGAGCCGGTAGCCGCCGAGGCGTAGAGCGGCGGGGTGGGTCGTCTACTCAGTCTTAAGGCCACTTGCGGTGCGACGAAGGCGATAAAGCCAATCGGGCCGGCAGCAGATACCGCCACAGCGGTCAGTGCTACCGCAAGACCGAGAAGGCCGGCGTGAGCGGGACCTAAACGTAGGCCGAGAGCCATAGCCGTGGTGTCACCCAAGGCTAAGGCCGACAAGGTGAATGTCGCCCATGCCAGTGCAGGGACAATAACGATGATGAGCACGAAGAGAGGGAGGCTGCGTTGCCAGCTGGCGTTAGCGATGGATCCCGACAGCCATAGCTGTGCCGTGGCAGCATCGCGAATATGTGCCCGCACCAAGAGGAGACGAATATAGGCGTGGAGCAGGGCGGAGATCACAATGCCATAGAGCACCAAGCGGTAGGTATCGATGCCGCGCTTCCATGCCAACATCCACATTGCGAGAGCAGTGATCACAGCGCCACACAACGCAGCCAGGGGAATACCTGCCTCAGCGAGCCACATAACCAGGGCATTCGAACTACTGGATCCCAGGGTGATGACAGTGACAGCGGCGGCAGATGCGCCCGAAGTGATTCCTAGGATATCGGGACTAGCTAGGGGATTGCGCGTGACGTTCTGGAAGATCGCGCCAGCGATACCAAGGGCAGCTCCCGCTGCTACTCCTGTGAGGGCTCGGGGTAGGCGCCAGCCAAACACCACAGCCTGCTCAATCTCTCGGCCAGGGGCGCCGCTGAGAAGCTGAAGGACGCGCCACGGTGACAGGGAATAATCCCCTTCTCCGATGGAGATAGCCACGAGAAGGACGGTAACCACCGTGAGTACGAGCGACATGAGGAACACCCACGGCCGCCATCGAACGCGCATCGGCCAGATACTGATGCTTGTCATAGTCGTGACACCTTCTTTGTAGCCATGATGGCGATGAAGAAGGGCGCGCCGACAAAAGCGAGAACGATACCGACTTCCAGTTCTCCCGGCCGGGCGATTACTCGCCCGACTACATCCGCGCTGAGGAGCAAAACGGCACCACAGAGCGCGGAATAGGGGATAATCCAGCGGTAGTCGGGGCCCGTGATGGTTCGTGCAATGTGTGGAACGATGAGGGCCGCGAAACCTATAGGTCCGGCAACCGATGTGGCCACGCCGGCAAGCAGGGCGATGAGTACCATGCCGATAGCGCGGGACCGCTCCGGATTAGCTCCGAGTGCTCGAGCGGCGTCATCGCCCAAGTTCAGCAGGTTGAGGGTGGGGCCGATAGCGCTGGCGGCAAAGGCCAGAAGCACCAGAATGGGTGCCGCGGTGGTCACAAAATCCATGCTCCGTCCAGCGATGGACCCTACTGTCCAGAGCCGCAGCACATTAAGTTGAGCGTCGCTGAAAAGCACCATGGAACCGGTGATGGAGTTCAGCACTGCGGATAACGCGGCGCCACCCAAGATGAGTGTGAGGGGATTGAGGCGCCCACCGCCGAGCGCCGCCACCGTAAAAATAGCGAGCGTGGCCAGTCCGGCACCCACAAAAGCCCATCCAGCGGTTGCGTAGATGGACTGAGGCCCTAGCGCCGCGAAGCTGAGCACCACGGCGAGAGACGCTCCTGGTGAGATACCAAGAATTCCGGGGTCGGCGAGCGGATTGCGGGTAAGCCCTTGGATGATGGCGCCAGCGGCGCCGAGCGCGAGGCCTACGGCTATACCTAAGAGGGTGCGGGGAGCCCGTAGTTCACGAATAACTTGAGCATCGATGGGATCCACTCCTGAAGGAACGCCCCTTCCTCCGAGCCATGCCTGGAGGGAATCACTAACGGCGGCGAAGGGGATCGTGCGGGCACCGAAAAACAGGCTCGCCACCACACTGGCGAGGAGCAGAAGCCCCAGGGAACCGAGTCCCGCGAGTCGTCGCAATCGCATAAAAATAATCCTTAGGTAGAGCCACACTAAGCGAAAATATTAGCGTAGCAACACCTTAGTAAGTTAAGGCTAGGCTTTGCAATGTATAAGAGTTTCCGCTGAGGGGTGATGGGGCACTGAGGGGGGGGCGGGTACATCGCTTATGGCAGGGCGCTCTCGCCCTCGCCGTCATTGCGGTCGGCGTTCGCTGCTCGGGCGGACTGTCATGGCCGAGTGTGCCGCAATGTTCATAGATCCTATGCCGTGTCAGGGGAAATTAATGGGCGTCTATTTCTGCATGCTTAAAACTCTTGCGGGATTTCCTCTTCGAAGTCTAAGAGTGGCTCCTAAATGTGGAAAAGGGGTCTGTTCAGGGTCGACAAATGTCGATAGCATGGTGAGACAGTTCAGTATTTCTCGTGCCCAGATAGCTGCGGTAGGTAATCGGCGGGGTTTTTCGCAGAAATATCCACAGCTATCTATATATAAGTGAGAAAGGCATTGTATGGCTCGGACACATAGACAACAAGATATATTTCCCATTACCCTGCGCGACCTCGAGGTGGTGCAGGTTCGTGATATTACGCCCAATCTCCGGCGCATCACTCTCGCTGGTGAGCAGCTCCAGGCCTTTGCCGGGTATGGCGTAGATAATCCGGAGTTCATCAGTACGGGTTTTGATGATGACGTCCGATTGGTCTTTCCCCACCCTGTCACCGGCGATCGTCCCTATCCGCCGCCGCTGGGTAATGGAGCCCTCGATTGGACGGAAGAAGTAAAGAACCTCTTCCGCACATATACCGTGCGCCGATTCGATAAAGAGGCGGGCACCGTTGATATCGATTTCGCCCGCCACCACGATGGTCTCGCTGAGGCATTTAGTGCCAAGGCGACTATCGGCGACAAGGTATATGTGGTGGGCCCAAAGAGAAGTGCTGCGCTGCCGACACACGCGGACTGGCTTCTGCTCTGCGGCGATCACACCGCGCTGCCGGCTATCTCCCGGTGCCTCGAAGAGCTACCGCAGGGGCATCGCGTGATTGCGGCGATTGAGGTTGCCGAACGCTCGGACATTATGACGCTTCCGAGCGATGCCGATGCAGACATCCACTGGGCCGTGGTCGCGGAAGGGGAGTCCTTCGCGGATCTGGCTCTTAGCCTGCGCGATAGCCTGCCTGAAGGCGAAGGCTTTGTATGGGCGGCAGGGGAAGCCGGTGCCCTGAAGCAGATTCGCGGCCTCGCGAAGGAGCTCGGCGTGGGGCGAGAGAACACCGAGATTGTCGGCTACTGGCGGGAGCACACATCCACCGTGGCCGAGGATGGCGCGCCGCTCAACACGCTCATGGCCATACGAGAAAAGCTCAGAGGAATGAGCAATATTCTCCCCATCTTTGCAGCGCAGGCCGCCCTCCGCTCGGGTGTGGTGGCGCGGCTGTGGGAATTCACAGATGGCGCTACCCCAGCGCAGATCACTGAGTCCGGCTGCAAACTTGATGCGCATGCGGCACAGCGCTTGCTCCGCTATCTGTCCACGACTGGCCTCGTTATCGAGCAGGATGGGCGCTTTGCTCTCAGTCCCGACCTCGCCGAGGTACTGGACTACGAGACCATGGGCTATCTCCTCGCCACGGACTTTAAGCCTGAAGTTATGGGACTGGGGGAGGCGCTGCGCGGCGGACAGTCTCGCGGTGCATCTCCCGCAGCCGCCGGTGCCCAGCGCCATCCGCTGGATAGCTCCACCGCGCCGTGGACGGCGCCCGCCGTGGCGGCCGCCATCTCTCCGCAGCGCACGCTCAGTATCGGCGGTCCCGATGCAGAGGTCTATGCCGCTGAGATCGCGAGCCGCACGGGCGTGGCCGTCACGGTCGTTGTCGGCGATGAGCGCGAGCTGGGCCAGCGCGCTCAGGCCGCGCAGGGCGAGCCCGAGCAGGCAGGCATCACCCGTGCTGCGACATGGCAGGGGGATAGCGCGATGGTCATTACTCCCTGCGCGCAGGGCCCGATCGAGCAGGTCGGGGAGCTGCTGGAGCGCATCGCGGCGGCAGGAATCTCCACGTGTTGGATCGTGGAGGAGCTCATGGTCACGCACAGAATCCATGCGGAAGCATGCGAAAACGATTTGCAGCGGCTCTGCGAGAGCGGAGGCTGCGTTCCCACCCAAGAGGAGATCACGGCCGTGGCCACAGACGCGGGGTGGCGAGTCGATGCGGTTCAGCCGGCCGGCTGGGGCATGCAGCTGCTCACCTTGAGCCGCTAAACCGCGGCTCCCACAGCCCCTCAACACACAGCACCGCCCCGCTGGATATTCGGCAGCGGGGCGGTGCTGGTGTTTTTAGAAATCGGGCGATTCAGGCAGGATCTGGCCGCCATCGACCACAATGCCCTGGCCGGTGATATAGCGGGCGGCATCGCTGGCGAGGAAGGCGACGGTGTGGCCGATGTCCTCGGGGGTGCCGAGGAATCCCAGCGGCACGGTGGCTTCCATGTCCGCGATGTACTTCTCGCCCATCTCCTTCAGGCCCGGGGTGAGAATATTGCCGGGAAGCACGGCGTTGACGGTGATGGACTGCGGCGCCAGCTCGATGGCGGCGCTACGCACAAAGCCCATCTGGGCGGCCTTGGTGGCGCCATAGTGGGACCACAGCGGATAGCCGGTGTAGTTACCCGTGATCGAGGAGGTAATTACCACGCGCCCCGCACCGGAGGCCGCGAGCAGCGGGGTAGCGGCCTGCACCATGTGGATGGTGCCCTTGACGTTGACGTCGAAGATGAGGTCAATGTCCTCATCGCTCATCTCCGCAATCGAGGATTGCGGATAGATGCCGGCATTGCTGGCCAGGATGTCCAGGCTGTCGAAGCTCTCGAGGAGCTGGGTGCAGGCCGCGGCGTCGCGCACATCGAGGACATGTGCCTCAAACTCGGATGCGGCGCACTCCTCCTCGGTCAGGCCGGTGACGATCACGTGGGCGCCTTGGGCGGCGAGGGCGCGGGCGATTCCCGCCCCAATGCCGAGGGTGCCGCCACTAACGAGTGCAGTCTTGCCATTCAAGGTATTCGGTGAGGTACTCATACCTCTTCAGTGTAAGTATTTTCGTTAAGAATGGAACCCCCTCCTGAGCGCGTGGGCGGGGCACCCTTATCGACGCCACCCTGGGGCCACTGTGCGCATCTCGGAAGGGGTGTGAACGCCTCGATGGGGTTACACAACTCAGGCCCCTGTAATACGAATCGGGGCTCTAATGTACACCCCTTCGCAGTTTATAATATGCATCACCCTGAATAGTGGTGAAAAGTTTTGTGGTCCCCATTGAGAATAGGTCGCTCTAATCTGCGCTATTGTTGTTTTCTGGAGCGGGAGTTCCATGCTGAAGGGCTATACGCAGGAAAAATGCTGCATGTTCAACAATCTGTCCAGCGCAGCACGGCTAGCCTTACAGTTTCTGGTGACGCGTTGTGACGTGTCCCCGTGAGTGCGTAGAGAAGAAAGGCGACGTTTTATGCCGACAGGGACTGGCGATATTGACGCTGCAATCTTGGATGCTGCGCGCCAGAGTGTGCTCGAGGAGGGCCTCGAACGCACCACAATGTCTGGTGTGGCGCGCCGGGCCGGCATTTCTCGGCCCACTCTCTACGCCCGCTATAAAGCCCTGTCGGATCTGACCACCACACTGCTCACTGAGGAGCTGTTGAGTGTGGTCTCCGCACTCAATCCGGCCCCGGAGACCGTGGAGGATCTCATCGCCGCGCTCGTGGCCTCCGCTGAGCAGGCCTCCGCCAGTGAGCTGCTGGAGGCGGTGCTGCGTGCGGACTACTCCCACGCCTATACCTTCACTATTGAGCGCCTCGGCAGTGGCCAGCTGCGCATCGTCGCCCTGCTGGAGAAGATCATCCAACGCATCCAAACCGCCGATGAGGTTCGCCTCGGCATTGGTGGGCGCGGCGCCGCCTCCGATGTGCCGTGCATCTCTGCCCGTGACCCGCGGGTATTGGCGCTGGTGAGCTACGGCATGGTGCGCCATGTTGCCGTCACCTCCACGCTCGCCGATAACGCCCTCGAGGGGCTATCGACCTGGCAGGAGGAGCTGGCCCGCAGTCTGCGCGGCTACCTGGTGGATCCCGAGCCGCAGCATCAGCGGGCTCGCCGCGCTTAACCCGCCCTGCGGTGTAAGCCCCGCGGGTGCGGGTGGGGTGGCTGCGAGTAGGCGTCGACAAGCATCTGCGTGTGACAAGAAAAATTTGGTGCACACGGTGGGCATGTGGTTGAATATTCGGGTTGCAACCGTCACGCGACGGCATACATTCGGTGCGTTCCGAGCCGGATGGTCGTTCCCCGCTCATCAGGGCGGGTAGTAGTGGTTGTACGCAGAAAGACATAGACCGTGCGTGTACAGGACGGAAATCTGACACGCGTTATATCCAGGTCAGGAGAGACCCACTGTGATTCAACAAGAATCGCGTCTGAAGGTCGCCGACAACTCTGGTGCACGAGAGATTCTCTGCATCCGTGTGCTCGGCGGTTCCACCCGACGCTTCGCAGGAATCGGCGACGTCATTGTCGCCACCGTCAAGGAAGCTGCTCCGAATGGCAACGTGAAGTCTGGCGAGATCGTCAAGGCTGTCATCGTTCGCGCCAAGAAGGAGACCCGTCGCCCGGACGGCTCGTACATCAAGTTCGATGAGAACGCTGCAGTGATCATCAAGAACGACAACGAGCCCCGCGGTACCCGCATCTTCGGCCCCGTTGCTCGTGAGCTGCGCGACAAGAAGTTCATGAAGATTGTTTCTCTCGCTCCGGAGGTGATCTAAGACTATGAAGATCCATAAGGGCGATAACGTCATCGTGATCTCTGGTCCGGATAAGGGCGCTAAGGGCAAGGTCATTCAGGCTTTCCCGAAGCGGAACAAGGTCCTCGTCGAGGGCGTCAACCGCATCAAGAAGCACGTCGTCAACTCCGCACCCGAAGCTGGTGCTGAGTCCGGCGGAATTGTCACCCAGGAGGCCCCCATTCACGTGTCCAACGTGATGGTGCTCGACTCCGATGGCAACCCGACCCGCGTTGGCTACCGCTTCGACGAGAACGGCAAGAAGGTTCGTATCTCCAAGCGCAACGGGAAGGACATCTAACAATGGAGAACTACACCCCGCGTCTGAAGACCCGTTACCGCGAGGACATCAAGCAGAAGCTGGCTGAGGAGTTCAACCACTCCAACGTCATGGAGATCCCCGGCCTGACCAAGATCGTGGTCAACATGGGTGTGGGCGACGCCGCCCGCGACTCCAAGATGATCAACGGTGCTCTCGAGGACCTCACCGCTATCACCGGCCAGAAGCCGCAGATCCGTCGCGCCAAGAAGTCCATCGCGAACTTCAAGCTGCGTGAGGGCATGCCCATCGGCGCCCGCGTCACCCTGCGTGGCGACCGCATGTGGGAGTTCCTGGATCGTCTGCTGACCGTGGCTCTGCCGCGTATTCGTGACTTCCGTGGTCTGTCCGACCAGCAGTTCGATGGTCACGGCAACTACACCTTCGGTCTCACCGAGCAGTCCATGTTCTACGAGATCGACGTGGACAAGATCGATCGTCCGCGCGGTATGGACATCACCGTGGTCACCACTGCCACCAACAACGAGGAAGGCCGCGCCCTGCTGCGCCACCTGGGCTTCCCGTTCAAGGACAAGGATGGCAAGATGCAGCGCCCCTAAGGCGTTCATCGCTCGGCGCCGGCTAGTGAGTAGTCGCTAGGCAGCGCTGGGCATCTGTCTCAAGACTAGAAACCCGCCCCTTCTTTCCGGATCCGTTCCGGGGAAGGGGCGGGTTTTGTCTCTGTCTATCGTCGTTATGGCTGTGGCTGGGGGCGGGTATTAAAGACCAGCGCCATGGCGATGAGAGAGACGGGCAGGGCCAGGATGGGCCAGATATAGATCGCGCCCACCACGTTTTTACTGATGATAAGCAGTGCGCCAATCCAGGTGCTGATGGTGCCGAGCGCGGCGATGCTCAGTGCCACGCGCTGGGTGAAGTTCCAGCGGTAATAGCACACCGCGGCCACAAATCCGGCCCCGAGAACGAGCAGCAGGATTGTGATGGGAAGGGTGAAAGCGAGCATGCCCAAGGCGGCGAGTGCGACGTAGCCCATCATGAGGAAATAGGCGATGGGTGGCGCAGGCGTGGGGGAGGGGTGCAGCAGCCCGCCGCGGGGAGCTCGCCGTCCTGTGCTGCGGGTGGCTCCTGGCCCCCAGAGCTCCGCCCACGTGCCGAGCAGCGAGCCGCCGCAGGCCAAGGCGGCTACCAGTATGCCTATCCAGACGTCGTAGATGCGTTCGGTGGCCACGATGGTGATGCCCGCTGCGACGAAGAGCGAGAAACGGGCGAGCGGCGGGAAGGTGGGGACCAGCGCGGCGTGAATAACCATCGCCAGCCCGCAGAGCACACAGAGCACCGCCGAGCCATCCGAGTAACCCTCCTTGAGGGCCATAATCGCTAAAAAGAGCACACCGGCAGTGACACTCAGGGCTCCCGTGGACAGCCCGATGGCGGGAATATCTTTGGTCCTTTGATACGTCATACCTTCAGCTTAACGATCCGCCGCCAACGGGGATGCGATGATTAATCGCTATCGATGCGGCGGTAGCATACACACTGTGCCTACGTGCGCGGGGAAGCTCGCGTCGTTAAGCGATGCAAGGAAGGGGACCACCGCCACCGTGTCCGACGAGGATCTGCCCGCCCGCTCACTCGCCCACCCTGGCGCGCACTCGCAGCGCTATCCCTATTACTCCGGCCCCTTGGGGGTGGTGTGTGACCGGCATGATCCGCACGCGGGGGCGGATTTTTATCTCTGGGCACCGACCGCGCGTTCGGTGAGTCTGCAGCTGGCGCCGCCGCAGCAGCCGCTCCGCCGCCCGGCGGCGAGTGCGTCCTCGGCTGCGCGTGTGGCCGCGGCCGAACCGGCAGTCTATGCCCTGAAACGCGGTGCACACGGTAGCTGGCACTGCCGGGTAGATAGCGATGTGTGGGGCTGGGACTACCACTATGTGCTGGAGTTCGCCGATTACAGCACCACCGCGGTGGACCCCTATGCCACCGCGGTCACGGCCAATGGGGTGCGCGGTGTCGTGCTGGATCCGGCCCATCTGCTGCCCGCGGTGCAGCGGGCTCCCTCCTTCGGGGCGCTCGAGGATGCGGTGATTTACGAAGCACATATTCGGGATCTCACGATCGGCGAGGATAACGGCATCACCCACAAGGGAAAGTTCTTGGGCCTGACAGAGGAAGGCACCCGCACCGCGGCCGGTTATCCTTCGGGCCTGGATTATCTCTGCTCGCTCGGGGTGACGCACATTCAGCTCCTGCCGGTGAGCGATTTCGCTACCGTTGATGAAACTGCTGACCTCGGTTTCAATGCCCAATACAACTGGGGCTACGATCCGGCGCACTATAACGTCCCCGAGGGCAGTTATTCCACCGATCCCACTGACCCCGCGGCCAGGATAAGCGAATTCCGTGCACTCGTGGACGCCCTGCACGCCCGTGGCCTGCGGGTAGTGATGGATGTGGTGTACAACCACGTCTACGATGCGACACAGCATCCTTTGCAGCGCACGGTTCCCGGCTACTTCTTCCGCACGGACGCCGAGGGGCAGCTGAGCGATGGGTCCTTCTGCGGCAATGAGACGGCCTCGGAGCGATCCATGATGCGCCGCTATATTGTGGATTCCTTGTGCTATTGGGCCAGCACCTATGGCGTCGACGGTTTCCGGCTGGATCTGATGGGGCTGCACGATGTCGCCACCATCAGGGCGGTGCGCGCCGCACTGGATGCGATCGATCCCGGCATCGTGCTGCTGGGGGAGGGCTGGGAGATGGGCAATCATCCGCCCGAGTCGCTCGGCGCGAATCAACATAACGCGCGGCTGCTGCCGCGGGTGGCGATGTTCAATGACACCTTCCGCGATGTGATCAAAGGCGGGGTGTTTCACGCGGACTCTCGTGGATTCATCTCCGGTGGCGGCGGGGGACAGACGCTTATCGACGCCCACCTGGGTGCCCGCACCACCCGCACCTATCTCAGCGCGGCCCAATCGGTGGTGTACAACGAGGCGCACGACAACCTCACCATGTATGACAAACTCCTGGCCACTGGGGTCAGTGATCCGGCTCGGCGGCATGCCCTCGCCACCGAGATTCAGCTGCTCTCCCGCGGGGTGATGTTCCTGCATGCCGGGCAGGAATTCTGCCGCACCAAGCACGGGGTGGAGAACTCCTATAAATCCCCGGATACGATCAACGTCTTCGACTATGACCGCGCCGCTGGCTTCCCGAATATGGGGCATGTTGTGCGAGATATGCTGCGGTTGCGGCGGGAGCACTCCTGGCTACGAGAAAGCGACTATGCCCAGATCGCGGCCCGCACCACGGTGCTGCACTGCGGCGAGGAGCGTCTGGCCTATGTGGTTCGCGGCGCCTTCGGCGAGCACGCCGCCCTGGTGCTCATCAACGGCTCCGAGGAGGCGTGGGCCCCCGCGGCGGAATGGGGCTTGGGCGAGGTGGTGGCGCTGCATCTGCATGATCACAGCGTGCGGCGCCAGGCGGTGCGCGCGGATTCGGTAGCGGAGCTGAGCATCCCGCGCCTGAGCGTGACCCTGGCGGAGCTGCAAGAAGAAGCGCAGCCCTGGCCGGTGGGGCAGTGGCGGCGCTAGCCGGAATTCACCCCCGCTGCGTAACGGTGAGTTTAAGGAAGGTTAACGCGGCGTAAAACCTTGGAGGAACATAAGAGAATACGGTGAAAACCCAGCTCAGTGCGGGAATGGTCCTGTTAGCCTCACCCGAGTGAAACGCCGACACTTTCTCGCATTAACCTCCGCCACGGGCCTTGCTGCGGTGGCGCCCCGCAGCCGCGCTGTGGCGAGCGAACCCGCCCCGCCCGAGGGCTATTTTCAGCACTCAGTCGCCTCCGGTGATCCGCTGCCCCATGCGGTCATCATCTGGACGCGGCTGACCCCCACCGCCGAGTCCCTGCCTGGCTCAGGGCTAGGGCCTGCCGCCGAGGTGTCCTGGGAGGTGGCCAGCGATGAGGCTTTTCGCCACATCGTCGCCACCGGCGTGGCCCACACCAGCGCGGAGCGAGACCACACCATCTCGGTCGACGTCTCTGGTCTACACCCAGCCACCGAGTACTACTATCGTTTCGCCTACCGTGAGGCGCATTCTCCCATCGGCCGCACCCGCACAGCGCCCGCAGCAGGGGCGATGGATCCCGTGCGCTTCGCGGTGTGTTCCTGCTCCAACTACGAGGCCGGCTATTTCCGCGGCTACCGGCACATCGCCGAGCGCACTGACCTCGAATTTGTGCTGCATTTAGGTGACTACACCTATGAGTATGAAACCGGCGGCTACACCGGCGCCTTCGATACCGTGGTGCGCCGCGTACAGCCGCCGCACCGCACCACCAGCCTGCAGGATTTCCGCATTCGGCAGGGGCACTATAAAAAGGACCCCGATCTCGCGGCCGTGCACGCTCGGCTGCCCATGATCTGCATCTGGGACGATCACGAGTTCGCCGATAATGCCTATAAGGATGGCCAGGGCGGCGGCGCGCCGGAGTTCGGCGAGGAGTATCAGCAGCTGCGCCGCAACGGCATGCAGGCCTATTACGAGTGGATGCCGGTGCGCACCCACGACGGCCGCGAGACGATCTACCGCAGTTTCTCCTATGGCAGTCTTTTCGACCTCATCGTTCCGGACCTGCGCACCTTTCGCGACGCCGCGCTGGTGCACTCTGGAGACAATAAGGATCGCAGCGACCCTCTCTTCTGGGCCCATGCGAATGATTCCGAACGCTCCATGTTGGGACGAGAGCAGTTCGAGTGGTTTAGCGAGCAGCTGGCCAATTCCACCGCCCGCTGGCAGGTGGTGGGCAATGAGGTGATGATCGCCCCCATGACGCTGCCCACCGGGCTCGATCCCCTGCTGCGCTCCTTCCTGCAAAAGCAGGTGGGGCTGCCCGAAGAGGGCGTGGCGCTCAATACTGACCAATGGGACGGCTTCATGGCGGAGCGGCAGCGCATTGTCGATAGCATCGTCGGCGCGGGCGGCCGCAACGTGGTCTTTCTTACCGGAGACATCCACAGCAGCTGGGCCAATGATGTGCCGCTGGATCCCCAAGGCTACCGCGATGGCAACCGCCGTGCGGCGGCGACGGAATTCGTCACCACCTCTATCAGCGCGGCTGGCGCCTATGACACAGTGAGTCAGAAGATCCCGCAGCACGAGGTAGTGAAGAACATGATGCGCGCCGGGGAAACCACGCTCACCGTGATTAATCCCTGGTTTAAGCACATCGACTTCTCCCGGCACGGCTATATGGCCGTAGAGATCACCCCGGACTATGCCCACGCCGACTGGGTCCTAGGCGATAGCGTGCTCGAGCCGGACGCACCGCTCTGGGTAGAGATGAGCTACCGCACCTATGCGGGCAACCCAGGGGCCCAGCCCCATCCCCACGCCCTCGCCTAAGCGAGAGCACCAGCACATACCTCCGCGCCCCCGTGTGGGTGGCGCGGCCACACTGAAATGTTCTAAGGAGAAAAACACTCATGGTCCATCCTCGTCGGGGTCGTGCCCTTAGCCTCGCCGCCGCCCTCGGAAGCGTCATGATGATTGCCGCCCCGCTCGCCCAGGCGGAGGTAGCTGAGCCGAGCCCGCAGCCCTTCGCGGCCAGCGACTACGTGGGATATATCTCCGATATCAGTTCCTATCCCGGTGGGGTGTACCTGCAGCCAGTCGCGGGATTCTGGGATCTCGAGCGCAACCACCCCGAGGTGATGCAGGACAACCTCGCGCGCACCATCGCCATCAATAACGCCGCCGCCGATAACCCCGAGCTCATCGCCGCCGCCCAAGAAGGGGCGCTCGCTGATAAAAGGGGACTGCTGCCGGTGGTCACGGATGCGCTCGGGCCGACGCTTGCCCAGCATGTGCGCGAGGCACTCGCGGCGGGCCGGCTACCTAAAACGGAGATGCTCCTCGGGCGCGGCTGGCTGGCTCGCGCCGGCGGCCCCGCTAGCTCCACCTTCGCCGAGAAGGCAGCCTTCGGCTATGACCGCCCCTTTAAAGTGGCTCCCGAGCGGATCAACCGCTACAACCCCGAGGGCGAGAACCTCTATAAAGACAGTAAATCCTTCCCCTCGGGGCACACCAACCAGGCCACGTGGACCACTACTCTGCTGGCCTATATGCTGCCCGAATTTGCCCCGCAGCTCATCGCCCGCGGTACCGAATCCGGCTATCACCGCGTGGTGCTCGGGGTGCACTATCCCCTCGACGTGATCGGCGGGCGCATCACCGGCACGGCCGCGGCTGCGGACCGGCTCAATGATCCACGCATGCGCGCAGCCCTCGATGCGGCCGCCGCGGAATTGCGGGCGGAGCTGGAGTGGCGCTGCCAGTCCAGCCTCTCCGCATGCGCTGCGGACCTCGCCCCCAGCGCGGCGGTGGTAGATACCTATACTGAGCGCCTCGACTATGGTTTCGCACCCGTGGCCACCACCACGGCCCCAATGATCGTTCCCGCGGCCGCACCGGTACTGCTGAGTTCCATATTCCCCGAGCTCACCTGGCAGCAGCGCGCCGAGGTGCTGCGCCAGACTGCCGCTGCTGCCGGTGCCCCGCTGGATGATCAGTCCGCCGCCGGGTCCTGGCAACGCCTCAACCTTGCCCGGGCCGCCGCCGCGACAGTGCATGTCCATGACGATGGCTCGGTGAGCGTCGAGGGATAACCCCCAGCGAGGTCAAGGGTGTCCCCATTATTTCTCTAGCTAATAGCAGAGAACATCTAAGGTAGGTGGCACCTAGGGTGCTCTCGCTTGCTGCCCGCCCCGGCACGGACTCCGTGTCGCGTCGGGGCTATGCTCGTGTCCAGACCAGCGGTGCCGTCTCGGGGTAGTGAGCTCCGACGCCGCGGGGAGCGAAAGGAGGGGCTGTGGACCGCGATCCCACGCGTATCCCGATCATCCTCGAGGAGCTGCGCCGCACTTGGGAGGCCCAGCCGGAGATGCCTTTCGCCCACCTGCTGCTGGGCTTAAACACCCATGGTGTCAGCGCCACGAGCACCGATGAGGAAGTGGTGCAGGCGCTGCGGGCGGTACGCGGCTCGCGCCTGTCCGCGCTGCCCTCGACGCTCGCGGCCACCGATCGCTTTGTGCTGCGCTTCGCCGACCACCCGCGGCTGCTGACACTGCGGGGCACGACAGTAGTCAGCTGGCAACGGCAGAGCTCCGGGCGCGCTTCTCGACGCTCCGCTGCCGGCCCGGGACACGCCGACACCACCTCGCGCACCCCGCTGCGGCCATCGGTGTGGACGCTCTCCGAGGTGCGCCGCGCCGAGGTGTCCATGCCACTCGTGCTGCTCGACACCGAAGGCGTGAGCCACCGCTTGGGTGTGATTGAGCGTATTGAGCGCCTCGCAGACATCGAGCGCAGCCCCGAGGGCCTGCACCGCAGTGAGCGCGGTGAGGGCTATTGGTGCATCGATGTGGAGGATGATGTGCGGCTGCAGCTGGGCCGCGAGCTGGTGGAGTTTCGCCGCGGGCGGCGCACGAGCTCAACACGCAGCTATCGCTGGGAGCAGGTGCTCGAGTGCAGCCCCGGTGCCCCGTTGCGGGTGCGCACCGCGGGCGGGGAGATACGTCAGTTCGGTGCTGTCGTCAGTTGGGTGCAAATAAAGGATCAGTAGGAGATACCAATGCGAGCACAACCGGTTTTTTATTATGACGGCGACTGCGGTTTTTGCCAGGCCTGCGCGCTCAAGCTCGCCCAGCTGGCCCCGCAGGTCGCGGTGGAGCCGGCCACCCCTAGCGATGAGGGACTGGCGCGGGTCGTGCGCGCGGAAATCACCGACCACGCCCTCTACACCACCGGCTTGCGGCTCTATCGCGGGAACGCTGCTATTGGCATGGCCCTGCGCCAGCACGGGCGCAGCCTCGGTGTCCGCACCCTCGGGCTTGCGTGTCTGCTGCCTGGGGCGGGGATCGTGTATCGCTGGGTGGCGCGCAACCGCCGCCATATCTCGCGGCTGCTGCGCCTGCGCTAAAACGCGCTAGTCCAGCCCGACCTTCTTGGCGGAATCCTCCCACAGCCGGGCGGCGGTCCGGCTATCCCGGCCCTTCGGCGGCAGCGGGAAGCGGCGATTGCGCACATAGTAGCCACCAGGCTCTACGCCCTCGCCGAAGGGCGTTTCTGCGAGATACACCATGCGCGTGGCCGAGGTCTCTGGGGTATCCATCACCTTGGGTGCGAGGCGACTGTTATAGAACGCCCCCATGAGATTGCTGGCGTCGCGGGCAAAGGAGGTAGACACCACACCGGGGTGGAGCGACAGCCCAGTGATGCCGCGATCGCCTAAGCGGTTGTTGATCTCGGCGCAGAACAAGGTAGTGGCCAGCTTGGAATCTGGATAGGCCTTACGCCACGAGTAGTCCTCCGTGTGCATGAGGTTAGAGAAATCCACCTTGCCCACGAGCGCGGCGATAGAGGAGGTGCCCACCACCCGTCCTTCCCCGGCCGCGAGCTGCGGCACCAAGAGATTGGTGAGCAGGAAGGGGGCGAGGTGATTGAGCTGATAGGTGCGCTCATAGCCATCGGCGCTGAGCCCATAGTGCTGGAACATGCCACCCGCATTGTTCATGAGCACATCGATGCTGTCCCAGTGACCGGCAATATCCGCGGCGAGGCGGCGCACCTGGTCGAGCTCAAGATAATCCGCCAAAAAGTAGGTGCAGTCCAGCTGGGTGGCCAGCCGGATTGTTTTCTCCTCGTTGCGGCCCACGATCAGCACCCGGTGGCCACGCTCTACGAGCTGGCGGGCGGTGGCTGCCCCCACCCCATCACTGGCACCGGTAATCACAATATTTTTCATGTCCTCTAGCCTAGCGGGATGCAGTGGCTGCGGGATGGCGTCGATAAGCGAAAAAAATCCCCGCCGAGGCGGGGAGAGGGGCTAGGAGGAGGGTGTAGTCGGGGTATTGGAGGCGATAATCTGCTCCGCCTCATCCGAATCGGAATCGATGTCCACCTCGGTGAGGATCTCGGAGATGAACTCCTTTTCCGGAATATTGGAGTTATAGGCGATCGAGCGCAGCTCCCGGGCCTCGGTGCGGGTGAGCTTCTCATCGGAGGTGACCCGCTTGCCCAGCAGCTCGCGGGCGCGGCGGCGCAGCTCCGTCTCCGACTCGAGGTCACCGCGGTGCTTCCACCAAGCCCAGCCGATGATGATCATGATGAGGATGCCCATATAGCCCAGAATCGGGTAAATCCAGCCGATCAGGTTGGAGAAGCCGATGAAGCTGAGCACGAAACCGATGAGCACGGCGATGCAATAGGCCTTGTAGAAGTTCTGCGGCTTGTTCTTGGTCACGCGCTTGGCGAAGGCGTAGAACATGCTGATCGCCGTGTTGTAGATCATGCCGTAGATGGCGAAGGTCATGATGAAGCCCAGCGTCGGGTGGATGTCATTGATCATCGCCAGGGTAGGCATGTCCGTTTCCATGACGGTGTCCACGGACATGTACATCGAACCCACCAGCACCGCCAGCAGGAAGAGGAACACGAAACCGCCCACGATGCCGCCGATACCCACCTCGCGGGAATCGAGGAAGTTACCGCCGATCACGATGGCCATCGACACCACCACGATCACCTGCAGGCCCAGGTTATTGAGTGCGGAAATCCACCAATTGGGCAGCGTGGTGGGGATCTGGGTGGCCTGCTCGTGCAGCGTCGAGAAGTCCGGGTTGGAGTGGAAAATCGTCCACAGGGTGGCGGTACTGATCAACACGATGATGAAGGGAGTGATGGCGCCGATGACGATGGTCACCTTATCCACGTCCAATAATCCTGTGAGCAGCACCAGAATGAGCATCGATATCGCGCCCACCCACACCGGCCAGCCGAATTGCTGCTCGAGATTCGCGCCGGCGCCAGCGAACATGGCGAAGCCGATACAAAACAGGGTGATCATGGTGGCACCATCCAAGATCTTGGAGGTGACCGGGCCAGAGATCGCGTCGAAGACGTTGGTGTGCTCCTTCGCGCGGTGATAACTGCCCAGCTGCAAAATGGTGACACCGGCAATCATCATCGCCAAGGAAGCCAAAACAGCCCCCAAGATGCCCCAGTTACCGAAGGCCACATAGTATTGCAGCGCCTCGCGGCCCGAGGCGAAACTGGCTCCCACCAGCACGCCAATGAAGGCCATGGCGATTTCAAGTGAGCGGCGAATCATCGTTTCTTCTCCTTTATTCAATAATGAAGCACTATCGGGCAGTGTCTTCTCTCCGCGCGGCACTGCTGCGGCGCGGGTGGCCCCGCCGCGGTGGCGGGGCGAGGACGTGTGCCTTCCCATTCATCTCACGCTGTGGCCGGACGGGCGTGCTGCTTCCTGCCCGTGCGCGGCGCGGGGCCCGCTGGTGTGCACAGGCCCTGCGGCGGCGTGGGGCCCTGCGGTGGCTGCCGCCTCGTGGACGCGATGTCTCGCTGGCGCAACGACACGATCGCGTTGCCGGCAGCGCCGAGGCGCTGCGTACTGCGCCCTAGCGATCCTGGAAGGACCGAAAACACAAACAGGGCGGAGGTAGAGAGCCGCGGGCAGCGTCCTTGTGGGTGGCACCGTGCTGGGTGGGCGGGCCGCTCGCGGCGGTCGCCTTGCAGCAGCGTACAGCCTTATACGTAGATCCCATACGGCCGTCGCTCGGTGCCAGCGTCCATGACATAGAGTAGTGCCCCGCGCCCAGCGGCGAGGGCAGCGGGGGTAGGGGTGTGCGGGATGAGGCTCTCATTACCACCGCCGCACACGAACAGTTAAGTGAGCTGAAGTGGAGTCACTCAGGTCAATGGCGGCGATGCAATGAGGACATAGTGCTGGAGTATGTCGGGAGAGAAAGTGGTGCAAGTCTGTTCCATCGGTATGAAGGATGGCTAGCAGTACCCGCGAGTACGGAGTAATTCAGTCCCCAGTGTTGAGCGACATCGGATGCGGTTTAGTCATCGTCGTTCTGCTCTTGGTTTCGTTTATGTCCACGCCGCGGTAGGTGCAGGGACTCGTCGTTAATTTCGGCGAGTTCCGCGAAGTCTGCATTGGCGTCGGCGAAACCCTCGCTTTCATCGATCTCATCGAAGTGACGGATGGTGCCGTCTCGCTCGTCCTTGAAGAAATCGCGTCCGTAAATTACTGCAACTGCGAGAATTCCAGCAACGAAACCCCATGCGGCTCCCTGTGTAGCGAGGACGCCTGCAGTTACACCCGCGATACCAAGATCTTTTTGATTCCTAGCCTCCATGATTCCTACACGAACCGACACGAAGCCTTGGATGATGAGGGTGAGTGCAAGGCCCACCGCAAGGATTGGCTCCACAAAAGTGACGATCGGCATTAAGAGCAAACCGGTGTTGGTGCCCCAGCGAAAAGAGCCAGCTCCACCATAGATGGACCGCATTGCTCGTTTCCCCTGTTTGTAGCGCTCGACGATCACCACATGCATGGCTGCCCAGAGCGGTCCGCACATGGCCACATCGGGGCCGATCACGCTCATTACGGCGTTGCGGCCACCAAAGAGTAAGTGGGCGCGGTTGGGGTTGTACACCACAGCTTCATCGGTGCGCACGTGGTCAGCCTCTTTGAGCACGGCCTCAGCTTGGAGGACGTCTCCGAATACCACGATGTAGGCGGCCAGAACCGTCGGAATAGCGGTAATAAACACCATGAGTGGAGGAAACCCAAGGCCGAAAATGGTGTAGTCAGACCACAGTGTGCCGAAATCGGGACTGGAGAAGCCCCATTCGATCTCCGGCCACTCGCTTTCACCAACGAGAGGGGCGACGAGCACGGCGGCGAAAATCGAAGGCAGAATTCCCAGGGAAGCCAGGAAGCGCCAGCCCACGGCTTTTTTACGTAGTTCAGCGAAGCTACGGGAATACATCAGATAAAAGGCGATCAGAGCAGCGATGGTTATAGTGATGGGGAAAGCGTGGAAGCGCCCGCCTTCCTTAAAAACACTGATGATCGCGGCGATGCCAGCACCGAGAACGATGCCTGCTCGCAAACCGGAAGGTACTACCTTCACCACCCGAGAAGCGAGTCCCGTTACGCCTAAGATGATTGCGAACATACCCAGTGTGAACTGAAATGCGATGAGGGCCCAGATTCTCTCGGGGCCTTCCTCGAACTGCTCCACGTAAAGAATGAGCAGTGGGATCGCTGGGGTAATCCAGCCAGGAACTACTGGATCGCCGAGCATATGGTGAAGTAGGTAGAACAAGCCGTTTAGCATCACTACGGCGAGAGCTACCTCGAAGGGCATTCCTAAAGCCTGCGTCATCAGTGGGATTGCCCCTAGGTCCACTACGCACATGAAGAGCCCTTGGGCATAGTCTGGCCATTCGATGCGATAGTGGACGAAGGGTAGACGGATTTGGAAGGGCCCAGCCTTCCAGTGTGGCGATTCGATGCCAATACCTTCGTTGTTTTCAGTGTGTTCAGTGCTCATGGTTTATCGCTCCACTTTTATTCCGACATACTGCAGGCTGGTGTATTCGTCGAGTCCTTCGGCTCCCCCTTCGCGTCCCATCCCGGACTGTTTCACACCCCCGAAGGGGGCAGCGGCGTTGGAGATAATGCCGGCGTTGATCCCGAGCAAGCCGAACTCCAAACCGGAAGAAACTCGCCAAATCCGATCGATAGATTGGGTGAAAAGATAGGAAGCTAGGCCGTATTCGGTATCATTCGCGATCTCCAGCGCCTCGTCTTCTTTGCTGAAGGTCATAATCGGTGCGACGGGGCCAAAAATCTCTTCTTGAGCGGCTCGAGCACTACGGGGGACATCAACGAGAACAGTAGGGTTGTAAAAATATCCAGCTCCTTCGCCGCGCGTGCCGCCGCAGAGCACGCGGGCACCTTTGTTGGAAGCATCCCGTACGAGCTCCGCCATAGAGTCCACTGCGGCGGAATTTATTAGAGGACCGCAGGTGGTTTTTTCGGCGAGTCCATTTCCCACGCGGAGTTGCCTCATTGACGTAGCAAGCTTGGCACCAAACTGCTCGGCCACGCTCTCATGAACGATGAAGCGATTGGCGGCGGTACATGCCTCGCCAATATTGCGCATCTTGGCCTGCATAGCACCGTTGACCGCGGCGTCGATATCTGCATCTTCGAATACGAGGAAGGGGGCGTTACCACCTAGTTCCATGGACGTGCGTAACACGTTTTGGGATGCGAGCTCGAGCAGCTTTTTGCCCACATAGGTAGACCCGGTGAAAGAGATTTTGCGCAGGCGCGGGTCTTTCATGATCGGTTCTGAGATGTCAGATGGTGTCGCCGAGGAGACCACGTTGAGTACACCGGCGGGTAATCCTGCGTCCAGCATCGTCTGTGCGAAAAACTGGCTAGTCAAAGGTGCGAGTGCAGCGGGCTTGAGCACCATGGTGCATCCGGCAGCCACCGCTGGGGCTACCTTCCGTGATGCCATTGCTAAGGGGAAGTTCCAGGGGGTGATGAGTAAGCAGGGTCCCACTGGCTTGCGGCGGGTCATCATCTCTAGGGTTCCCTCTGGAGACGGAAAACTGCGGCCGTAGTCGCGTACGGCCTCCTCGGAGAACCAGCGGAGATACTCGCTTCCGTAATTAACCTCTCCGCGCGCTTCGGTCAACGGCTTACCCATCTCGAGAGTTATTAGGGTGGCGAAGTCCTCGGCGCGCTCCGTGATGAGGTCGAAAGCGCGACGTAAAACATCTGAGCGATCGCGCGTAGAGGTGGCGGCCCATTCGGCGGCTACGGCGCAAGCAGCGTCGAGTGCATCATGGGCATCATCTTGGGTGGCGGAGGCAAGGGTGGCGAGAGTGTCACCAGTCGCAGGGTTGTCCACGATGAAGGTGCCACCGTTTGAAGCATCTCGCCACTCTCCGCCGATGAGTAGTTGCGTTGGGACACGATCCAGCAGGGCATGGATGGAAGTAGTCATTGAAACCGTGTTCTTTCCTTTGACGATTAATCGAACATGATGATCTGGCGTAGGGCCACGCCGTCTTCGAGAGCGTCCATACCTTTGTTGATGTCCTCTAAGCCGATGTAAGAGGATATGAGGCCTTTAGCATTGAGTTTGCCGGCACGCCAGAGCTCCTCGTATCGAGGAATGTCCTTCGACGGTACGGCGGACCCGAGGTAGCTGCCGTGAATACGACGGGCCTCAGCGGTGATTTTTAGTGCATTAATCACCAAGTCCGCCTCGGGGTGGGGCAGACCTACGGTGACAGTGAGTCCGCCCATCTTTGTGATGTCGTAGGCCGTTTTTAACGCTGCTGGATGGCCAGCGGCCTCCACGGTGGCGCTGAAGCGTTTACCGGATTCGATGGCCTCTGTTGGAGTCATTGCGTGGGTAGCGCCGAGCTCTAGAGCTTTCTCGCGCTTAGACTCCTGCAAATCAATACCAACGATTTCCTTGACGCCCACCGCAGCGGCAGTGATGATAGCGGCCATTCCTACGCCACCTAGTCCGACTACGGCAATGGTGTCATCGGGACTGGGTTTGATTTCGTTGAGGATCGCGCCGCCACCGGTGAGAATTGCGCAGCCGAAGATAGCGGCGATATCAGCAGGCACATCTGAGCCAATAGGAACGATCGACTTCGTGGAGACCACTGCGTGGGTAGCGAAGCCGGAGACACCAAGGTGGTGTTGGATGGTCTCGTCACCGCGGGTGAGGTGGCGAGTGCCAGCCAGTAGGGTTCCCTCATTGTTGGTCTTCGAACCTTTTTCGCAGGGGATCATGCCATTAGTAGCGCAACCAGGACAATCGCCGCAGCGCGGCAGAAACGTCATCACTACATGCTGGCCCACTTCAAACTCTTCTACGTTTGGGCCGAGTGCTTCGATGACACCAGCCGACTCGTGTCCGAGCAGCATGGGCAACGGCCGAGGGCGGTTGTTATTGACGACCGAGAGATCGGAGTGGCAGAGGCCTGCCGCATTGATCTTGACTAGTACTTCGTCTGGTCCAGGCTCGGTGAGTTCCAGCTCTCCGACAGTGATGGGACGGGAATCGGCATACGGCCGAGGATCGCCTGAACGCTCTAGTATTGCGCCACGAATCGTACGTGTAGATGCCATGTCAACTCCTTAGGTTGTGACTTGCACTCAAAAGCTGCTGTCTGTGTGCTACACGCTACTGAGCTGCAGGTCACAAAAAAAGGGGTTACAGGTGTATATTTCTCCACTTCGAAAGGGGGCAAATGGAGAAATATCTATTCCTAGACTGCAGGTCGCTACACTAAGGCCAACCTAAAATTCATAAGGGAAGGTGTGTCAATCCTAGGGCCACTAGACCTTGCGTTTCTTAGTGAGTCAGTCGTCGGATACGTAATGCCAGATGGATGTCGAGGCTGAGGGCCCCCACGTTCCAGTGTGGGCCCAGCAGGTTGCCAATTCGCTCGAGTCGTTGTCGCGCTGTGTTCTGGTGGATAAACAACTGGCGGGCGGTCTCGGTTACCGAATGTCCACACTCCATATAGGTGTAGGCGGTGGTTTCCAGTTCGGTCGAGTTGAGCTGATCGTAGTCTATTAAGGGGGCGATTGTAGAGGAGAGCAGAGCATCTATACTGTGCTGATTTGCTCCCAAAACCAGTCCGAGGGATCCGAGATTAGTCGGAGTTACGATTTTGCCGTAGATATCTAAAGCCTTTGCAGCTGCGAGATATTCCAAAGCTTGGTCGTGGGCAGTGTTGTATTGATCGGGATCGGATAGCGTGGTGGCAGCAATCGCCATGCGCTTTTCGCAAGCGTAGGCACACAACTCTCGCAGGCTCAGCTCTAGCGGTTGTTCGGACTGGTGTAGTGCACACATGTGCTCGTCATGCCAAGTGATCGCCGTGGTGTCCGGGAGAAGATTGCTGATTTCGCGACGTGAGCTATTTCCGAGAGGCGCATGCATAACCACGAAGCTAACCCCTTGGAGGTGTTCCAGATCGACTCCAGTGAAAAGGCGCAGACGCCGGATCTCTTCTGGCCCTGCGGTACCGAGAGCCACGGCGTGTATCAGGTCGTCAACCTTGCGGGTCGTGGCAGCCAAGACTGACTCCTCGAATGCGTTGAGAGCACGGAATACGGCGGCGGCGCGAGTGAGTGCGGTTAGTTCAAATTCGCTGGCTTCCTTTTCGATGCCGATACCGCCCACTACCTGCTGGTTAAACACCACTGCCATGCCGCTGAACTGGTCCGTGGCCACCACATCGGTGGTAGCTTCGCAACGGTGCTGTAGGGCAGCTCGCTCAGGTGAGAGAGCAACTGTTTTGTCGTCCGTATCGTCGATGGCCCACGTCCATGCTTCACATTCCAGATGACGGCTAAGGATTCTAGCGATCTGGTGTCGCGGGCTGCGGGAGGTGCGCTGCAAACGTTGCTCTAGGAGTGAAAGCAGATCGTGGTCGATCTCGGAGAGTCGATGCAACACGCTGATGCGTTCACTCTGGCTTGCTTGGGTGGTGGTCAATTCGGTGACAGAACGGTGATGTTGTTCCAGTCGCTGTGTGTTTTCCAGGGCCACGGAGGTGATGGATCCCAGCAGCTCAAGGGCACTCACTTCATCGTGGGTGTACCTGCGGGGATTGCGATCGGCAACCATGAGTGCACCGATGGTGCTTCCGCCGATCTCTAGTGGAGCTCCAAGTATCCCGCGAATACCCTCAGTTCGCACGGCGGCATCCACTCTTGGAACGTGTGAGACATCAGGATCTCGAAGATGGTCGCTTGTCCACACTGGTCCTTTGGAGGTGGCCACTAGGCCGAGTACACCGGTACCCATGGGCATCTTAATGGAGCGGAATTCCTCCGAGTTCACCCCCGAAGTTACGAGGATAGACGTGGTGGAAGTTTTCGTATTATTGAGACTGATGTAGCCGACGTCCGCGTTGAGGATGCCTCGAGCCTCTTGCACGATGCTAGAAAATACTGATTCAGTGGCTTCGCTGCGGTTGAGCATCTGGGATACACCGAGAATCTCCATGGAAGTGGTGCGCCACTGACGGTTGCGAACCATAATCTCCTCGAGCTCGCGTACTCGAACCCGCTGTGAATCCGTCACTGCATTGAGCAATGCTTCTGGCACTCGTTGGAAGCGCAAGAGGTGATCGAGTACTTGATCTATCGCCGCAGAATCCGTGCTCATCTTGACTCCATTTCGCCCTAGGCAGTGCGCTTTTATATGAGTCAGAGCAGAGTCAGCAGCTAGCTCTCTGTGTTCACCGCGGCCAGCTCGCCGGAGTAGAGGTTGAAGCGATCGCCCCGGTCAAACCCCACGAGCAGCAGCCCGGTGGCGCGGGCGAGGTCCACCGCCAGACTGGTGGCGGCCGATACCGCGACTAGTCCCGAGCACCCAGCCAGCACGGTTTTTTGTACCAGCTCGAAGGAGGCACGCGAACTCATCACCATGATGTGCCCGGCGAGGGGAAACTCCATGCCGGCCAGCAGCGCCGCCCCGATCACCTTGTCGCAGGCATTGTGCCGGCCCACGTCCTCGCGGATAAACAGCGGCGTGCCATCGGGGGCGAAGAGCCCGGCGGCATGAATGCCCCCGGTTTTCTCAAAGGCTTTTTGCTCGGTGCGCAGCGCCTCCGGCAGCGCGGCGATAAGCCGTGGGTGCGGGGCGATGGGGGTGATGGGATAGCGGGCGGCGCGGGTGATCTCCTGAATGGAGTTGGTGCCGCACACCCCGCAGGCGCTGGTCATGGTGCCCAGCCGGGGCCGCAGCGGCAGCACGCTGCTTAAGGAGCACTCCAGCACGTTATAGGTGTTGGCGCCGTCTTCTCCGGTGGCCCCAGCGCAGTAGCGGGCTTCCTTCACATCCTCCGCGCTGCTAATGAGCCCTTCGCTGTAGAGAAAGCCGTGCATCCACTCGATATCGTTGCCGGCGGTGCGCATGGTGGTGGTGTAGGTGGTCCCGCCGACGCGCAGCTCGAGGGGTTCTTCTACCGCCACCGCATCGCTGCGCTCGTTCATAAAGATCTCATCGTCGCGCAGCACCACCCGAGTGATGCGGGGATTATCAATGATTCTGCCCACAGCTGTGCTTTCCACCTTATCTGGTAGTGGGCAGGGCGCTTATCGACGCTGCGCTCCTGCCCACTACTACAGACTGGTTTAGTCCTCGATCAACCCGATGAGCCGTTCGGCGCGCTCCCGTACCGCAGCGCGCACCTGCTCGGGATCCAGCTCGCTGCTGTCCCCAGCGGTGTCCGCCCCCACGGCGAGGCCGAGCAGGAAACAGCTCAGCGGCGCGCCGGGGCGGCTGGGGCCGTGGGCGATACGCCCAGTAAGCCCCAGGAGCTGATCGGTGTTATCGCTGGCCAGGGCGCGATCCACGCCCAGCTCGGAGCACACCTGATCGAGCCAGCGCTGCATGGCCGCCATCTTCTCCGGGTCGTCCTTCTTGCCCTTAGCGGGGGAGGAATTAGTCATTGACATTCCTTCCCAGCGGCTCGATGAACACGCGGCAGGACTTGGACACCGGGGTGTGGGAGATGTGGGCGCGGGAATCCAGCGGCACCAGCACATTCGCCTCGGGGAAGTAGGTGGTCACGCAGTCCTTGGCCACGGGGAACTCCACGATGCGGAAGTTCGGGGCGCGGCGCTCGCTATCGGAGTAGCGGGAGACCAGATCCACCAGGTCGCCATCGCGGACCCCGCGCTCGCGGGCGTCCTCGGGGTTCATGAACACCACGCGGCGGCCATTCTTGATGCCGCGGTAGCGATCGTCCAGACCATAGATGGTGGAGTTGTATTGATCGTGCGAGCGGACAGTATTCATCAGCAGCTCGCCCTCACGCAGGTCGATCACATTGGTCTCGTTGACGGTGAGGTGGGCCTTGCCGTCGTGGGTGTTGAACTCGCGCTGGCGCGGACCATTAGGCAGCATGAACCCGCCCGGGTTTTCGATGCGCTTGTTGTAGTCCTCGAAGCCGGGGATGGTGGCCGCGATGTGATCGCGGATCACCGAGTAGTCGTCGATCATCGGCTGCCACCACTCGTCGCCGCACACCATCTTGCCGATGGTGCCCAGGATCTCGATTTCGCTGCGCAGCGAGAGATCGTGGTTGGCGGTGCGGTGCCCCTCAGAGGCGTGCACGGCACCGGCGGAGTCCTCCACGGTGACCTTCTGCGGGCCGGAGGGCTTGTTATCCACATCGGTGCGGGCCAGAACCGGCAGGATGAGGGACTTCTCGCCCGGCCAGGCGTGGGAGCCATTGGGCTTGGTGGACAAGTGCACGGTCAGCTCATTGGAGGCCATGGCCTGCTCCACCACCGAGGTGTCCGAAGCCACGCGCACCAGGTTGCCGCCGAGGGAGAGGAAGAACTTGGTTTTGCCACTGCGCATCGCCTGCAGCGAAGGCACGGTGCCCAAGCCGTCCTCGGCGGGGCAGTCGAAACCGAAGCGCTCTTCGAGGGCGAGGCGGAAGGGCTCCTTGATCTTCTCCCACACGCCCATGGTGCGGTCGCCCTGCACATTGGAGTGGCCGCGCAGCGGCGCGGTGCCGGCGCCCGGCTTGCCAATATTGCCGGTCAGCAGCAGGAAGTTCACCATCTCGCGGATGGTGTACACAGCGTTCTCGTGCTGGGTCACGCCGAGGGTCCAGGTAAGCACCACGGTGCGGGCTTCCTCCACCATGTCGGCGGCCTTCTTGATATCCGCCATGCTCAACCCGCAGCCGCGCAGCAGCTCGGCATCGTCGAGGGAGTTGAGGTGCTCGATCGTCTCCTCCACACCGGAGCAGAAGTGATCGAGGAACTTATGATCGATGGCGTCGCGACGGATCAGTTCCTTGTTGAGGGCCTGGAAGAAGGCGCGGTCGCCATCGAGGCGCACCTGCAGGAACTCATCGGCCAGCTTGGCGGGCTTGCCCACCAGAGCAGTGGGCTCCTGGGGATCGCGGAAGCCCCGGAGGCCGGTCTCCGGCATGGGGTTAATCGCGAGGATCTTACCGCCGTTTTCCTTGCACTTGGAGAAGGAACCGAGGGCGCGCGGGTGGTTGGTGCCCGGGTTTTGTCCCACCGAGATAATCAGGTCGGTGCGGGAGAAGTCTTCAATCACCACGGAGCCCTTGCCCAGGCCGAGAGTTTCGCCGAGGGCGGCACCGGTGGAGTCGTGGCACATATTGGCGCAGTCGGGCAGGTTATTGGTGCCGAAGCGGCGGGCCAGCAGCTGAATCATGTACGCCGACTCATTCGAGGCGCGGCCGGAGGTATAGAACACGGCCTCATCGGGGTGAATGGTGCTCAGCTTGTCCGCAATGAGGGAGAAGGCATCCTCCCAGGAGATCGGGCGGTAGTGCTCATCGCCGCTGGAGCGATCGTAGAGCAGCGGCTCGGTGATGCGGCCGCGCTTGCCCAACCAATAATCGGTTTTCTCGCGCATCTCGGGCACGGAGACGGAGGCCCAGAAATCACGATCGGCGCGGTTCGGGGTGGTCTCTTCCGCGATAGCCTTGGCGCCGTTTTCGCAGAATTCCACAATGCCCAGCTCGTGCTGCGGCGGCTCGGGCCACGCACAGCCGGGACAGTCCACGCCGCCAGGCTTGTTCATGGTGAGCAGCGGCAGCAACCCGCGGTTCGGTACTGCGTGCTGCATAGCGTGCGCAACACCGGGAATGCCCGCAGCGTAGGGCTTGGGCTTGCCGGTCGATTCGGGATTATCAAACTCGTTCGCCACGGGGTTGACGGGTGCAGGCTTGAAACCGCCTGCGGGAGGGCGGAAACCAGAATCAATATGTGCGATAGTCATAGAATTGAGTATATAAGTCCTCCGAGCTTGCCCCTATATGGGGGAAATAGCTGGGGGTGGCTCCCTCACTCGGGGCTACGCCGAGGCGCGCCGGAATCGCTGCATAGCCCGCCTTCACCACCGCGTATCCGGCTGCGGCATGGGGCTCGCGCGCGGCGGGTATCTAGACGCCGCGCACCTCAGCGAGGGCGGCGAGAAGGGCGTCGATATCCTCATGTTCCATCGTCGCCTGCACCGTGAGGCGGAGCATGGCGGCGCCGCGGGCCACGGTGGGGTAGCGAATGGCATTGCAGAAAATCTGGCGTTGTTTCAGCGCCTCGCTGACAGCCATGGCCTCGCGCTCATCCCCGATCACCACCGGCACGATGGGCGAGATCCCGGGGCTGGGCAGCCCCTGTTCGGCCAGGCCCGCGCGCAGATAAGCAATATTGTCGTGCAAGCGCTGCTGGTGCTCCGGCTCCTGCGTGAGGATCTCCAGGGCGGTGCGGGCGGCGGCCACCGTGGCCGGCGGGGAGGACGTGGAAAACACGAAGCTGCGGGCCCGGTTGCGCAGCAGGGTGGCGGTGTCTTCATCGCAGAGCACATAACCGCCGGAACAGCCCAGCGCCTTGGAGGCGGTACCGATGAGCACATCGGGGCGAGAGATACCGTCGAGGCTACCCCGGCCGTGTTCGCCGAGGGCGCCCACACCGTGGGCATCGTCCACGAGTAGCCACATGCCGCGGCTGAGCGCGATCTCCTCCAAGCGGGCGTGATCGGCGACCGCGCCGGACATGGAGAACACCCCATCGGAGACAATGAGCCCGAAGGTGGTGGGGCAGGTGGCAGTCAGCTCGGAGAGCGCGTCATAGTCGGCGTGCGGGAAGACAGTCACCCGGCAGCCGGCGGTGTGCCGCGCCATGCGGATGCCGTCGATAAGGCTGGCGTGATTGAGCGCATCCGAGAAGATCGTTAATTCACTGCCGGCAAGCTGAGCCAACGTGGCGATGGTGGAGAGATTGGCCTGGTAGCCGCTGCCGAACCACACTGCGTCCTCATAGCCGAAATGCTCGGCCAGCTCCCGTTCGAGGGCGCCGTGCATGGTGGTGCCGGTGGTCAGGCGCGAGCCGCCCGAGCCGGTGCCATAGTGCTCAATGGCGGTGGTGGCTGCCTCGCGCATGCGCGGGTGAGTGGAGAGCCCCAGATAGTCCGAGCTGGAGAACTGGAGATAGTACTCGCCGTCGATCGTGCCGCGCGGCTGCTGCGAGCCGTCGAAGGTGTGAATCTGGCGTGCCAGGCCCTCGGCGGACCACACCTGATTGGCGGCGCGGGAGTGGTGGGAGAGTGTGCTCATAATTCAACTAATACTGGGATGTTCTCAAGATAGTTAATTGTCGCCGCGAGATCCGCGTCCGTACCCCTATATATAAGGACGCGGGTACCACGTGTGCTGCCCTGCTCTTTCATGTTCAACAGGCGCCGGTAGTGGCCCGCGGTGGCGATATAGCCGGTGGTGTAGTCGGGGTCATCAGACATGCACAGCTCCGCCACAATGCCGGGTGCGCTCAGGGCTTTGGAGGCGAGGGTGAGTGCCTCGCGATAGTGTTCTTTCTCCGCAGACATCGAGCTGGCGGTGGCATCGAAGGTGGATACTCGCACCCCGCGCTGGGGATCGGGTTCGCGCCGGGCGCCGGTGGCGGCATCGGCGATCATCGCCCCGCGCAGCCCCGAGACCTCGCGCAATAGCCGCACGAAGGGGTCGGCATCCGCCACGCCCACCTCGCTGAGAACCTCGGCGATCACCGCGTCGGCCGCGGCCGGGGAGTCAGTGGGCACCGTGCTGGTTTCGAGCGCGGGCACGGTGACGATCTGCTCCTCTGCTACCGCCGTGGCGTGCAGCGAGATCTCCGCAGCCTGCCCCTTGGGGTGGGTCAGTGCGCGCGTGACGAGGATCTCTGCCATCTCCGCGAGCTGCTCCTTCGGCAGGATGCGCTCAGCTCCCGAAATGTGCTGGCCGTGCGCACTGGCGTGCATTTTGATGCTGTAATAACCCACGTGTGGTGACTATACCGGCGATGATTGAACAGCGTTAAGGGCGGCGCGGCGCGATGCTGTGCGTGCCGCGCCGCCCGGGGCGCTTCTCGCTGCGGCGCTAGGTGCCCTTGATGTTGAGCACCTGGCGCAGGGTGTGTCGGATGTGGACCAACTCGGCGGAGTCGGCCATCACCGCGTCGATGTCCTTATAGGCATCGGGAATCTCGTCCACCCAGGCATCGCCGTGGCGGTAGACGATCCCGCCCATGCGCTGGTCCAGATCCTCGACGGTGAAGCGCCGGCGCGCTTCGCTGCGAGAGAAGCGACGTCCCGCCCCGTGGGGTGCGGACCGCAGCGCTACTGCATTGCCCTTTCCCTCCACGACATAGCTGGCCGTGCCCATCGAGCCCGGGATGAGGGCGAGACTGCCCGCATCGGCGCGGATGGCGCCCTTGCGGGTGAGCCACACGGTGCGCCCGAAGTGCTCCTCCTTCTCGGTGTAGTTGTGGTGGCAGTTAATGCGCTCCTCCTCCACCACCGCGGCACCGAGGAACTCCCCGAGGCAGCGGGCAAAGCGATCCATCATTTCTTCGCGGTTGAGATAGGCGAAGCGCTGCGCCCAGGTGAGATCCTTGATGTAGCGATCGAACTCGGGCGTGCCATCGACCAGATAGGCCACATCCTTATTGGGCAGCGGAATCCACCAGCGGTCCATGAGCTGCTGGGCGATACGGATGTGCATGCGGGCGATCTGGTTGCCCACACCCCGCGAGCCGGAGTGCAGAAACATCCACACCCGCTCCTCCTCGTCGAGGCAGAGCTCGATGAAGTGGTTTCCGCCGCCGAGCGAGCCGAGCTGCTGCCGCCACTGCGGGGAGTGGCTCAGATCTACATCGTCGGCCTCGGCGAGCTCGTTGAGTTCGCGGCAGCGAGCGTCGGCGCTGTCCGCAAGCTGCCAGTCGTTGTAGTTTCCCGGCGAGAGGGGAATGGCGGCCTCGACGGCGTCGCGCAGCTGCTCGAGGTTGCGGCCGGCAAGATCGGCGGCACTGAACTGGGTGCGCACGCCGATCATGCCGCAGCCAATATCCACGCCCACGGCTGCGGGGATGACGGCGTCGATCGTGCCGAATACGCATCCCACAGAGGAGCCGAGTCCGATGTGGGCATCTGGCATGAGTGCCACGTGCGGGTGCACGAAGGGCATCGCGGCCAGCTGCTGGGCCTGGAGCAGAACCCCGTCCTCGATCTCTGAGGCGAAGTTCTTCACGATGGGGGAGTGCGGCTGCAGCGAACGGATCTCGGGATCTCTTCTGCGGCGGCCGCGTCGTCTGCGCTGTGGTGACATAGGTGCTCTCCTTCGATGAGCTAAGTGAGTATCGGTGGGTGGTGACCACACCGCTGTCTCGGTCCTGTGCCGCAGTAGCAGGGCCGCTTATCGACGCCACCTCGCCTGCTCGTCTCGCGCAGCGGCAGCAGAGACGATGCTGGGGAGGAGGTAGACGGGGAGCGGAAAGAAGAAACCGCGGGGAGGAGACAGTCGGTGTGTGCTGTCTGCCGTACCCTGCGGCGGAATGTCGATCTAGATAATCGAGCTCTGAATCCGCGTGAGAACAAGGTACGGCGACAGCTTCTGCTTCACCTGTTGTTGGTCAAACATAGGGGCCGTCGCTCCTTCCTAGTGCGGATAAAAATAGTGTGTCCTGCGTGTCCCGCTAGCGCCTCGGGCGGAGAAGAACACGCGCTCTTTCACTTCTAGCAGGTCGTCCCACCCAAGGCAATGGTGATATGAGACACAGTGGAGGCCGCATTTAGCTCAGCTGCGTCTGGGCGCGGGAGTAGGTGCGGCTCGCGCCGATGAGGAAGATCACCCCGGCGCCGACCGCCCACGCGAGAGCAATGAGCAGGTGATTGCCAGGATCGCTCTCAGCGCTGAGGGCAGTGACCCCCTCCACGAGATGCGTGATGGGGTTATGCCGCACGAAGGGTTGTACGGGCTCGACAAAGCTGTCTGTTCCCACCACTCCAGCCGAGAGGAAGAGCAGCGTCATCAGCAGTGGGGTGACCATCATCAGCGATTCCGGATTGGTGGTGGAATACGCCATCCACGTGGCCATGAGCGCCGACACCAGCGAGGAGATCACGATTGCCAGCAGCACAACGGTGATGGTCGCCGCGCCGTGGAAACGCGCCCCAGCAGCCACGCCCACTATGAGCGTCGCCAATGCTGCGGAGAGGAAGCGAATCGCATAATAGAGGGTCTCGCCGCACACCAAGGGGACGGTGCCGCCCGGGCTAACGGCGATGCGGGCAGTGAATCCGGAGGTGCGCTCGCGGACGGTTTCGGAGGCGCAGTAGGTGGAGTTCATCCACTGGGCACCGAGCACCATGAGCAGGCACACCGCCGCGAGATCGGGGCTGGTGCGGCCTTGGGAGGCGGCGATGAGATCACCAAAGAGAATGCGCATGATCAGAAACATCACCACGGGGGTGAGCAGTGTTGCGGACATGCTGGCGCGATCTCTGATGGTGCGCAGAATACGGCGTCGCGTATGCAGCATGAGAGACGTGAGCTTAAGAGACATGGCCCCTCCTGAGCGCAGTACTAAATCCCCAGAATCCGGCCGCGCTGAGCACGATCAGCCACACTGCGGCCTCCACCCCGGTGGAGCCCAGTGGTTCGGCCGCGGCGAGTGCGCGCAAGGAATCCAAGATGGGAGAGAGCGGAATATGGGCGACTACCGTCCCCACATGCCCCGGCAGGGCGTCCGCAGGGACGAAGGCGGTGGATAGCAAGAGTATCGCGATGGTGAGCCCTTGGAAGGTGAGCGCGGTGGACACCGGATGGGCGGTGATGAGCACCAGCCCGTCGATCGCCGCGGAGAGCACCACAGTAATGAGGGCGAGGGCGAGCAGGAAGAGCGCGGCGGCACCGATGCCGCCGTGAAAGCGCGCCCCAAGCAGAAATGCGAGCGCCAACGGTATCGCCCCAGACCAGGTCATGCGGGTGAGATCGGCCAAGAGCCGGCCGGCCACAATCGACCAGGAAGGCACAGGCATGCTGAGCAGGCGAGAGTAGAAACCATCTTCCTTATCCTCGGCGACGGCTAGGCAGGAGCCACCGGCGGTGAAAATGATCGCCTGGGTGACGGCGGACGGAAGGATGAAGTCGGCATAGCTATCCATAAAGTGCTCCGCGGAGCGAGCAAAGGACGCATAGAACGCGAGCATAAATATCGACGGAATCATGATGCTGGAGATCATCGCCGCCTGATTGCGCAGCAATCGCAGCATGTCTCGTTTCCAGATGCTGGCGATCGCCCCGAAGGGCCGTGGAGTCGCCTCGAGGGGATGGTGGATGCGAGTGGAGCTCATGGCCGCCCCCGCCGGTCGCTGCCCGTATTCGCAGGCTGCTCGCTGCTGGAGGAGGACGTGATGTGCTGTCCGGCCACATCGCCGCTATCGGCAATGGCGGCGTAGACATCATCGAGCGAGGGCGGGGTGAGCGCCACGTCCACGATGCTGCTGTCCTCGCCCTCCCAGAGACCGAGCAGGTGAACGAGATCGCGGTGCCCACGGGGTGCTTCAGTCCGCACGCAGGTGTGTTCCACTTGGGCGGATAGCCCGGCCTTGTGGGCCTGCATGCAGAGCTTCTCGGCGTGGGCGGCGCTATCCATGCTCACCTCGCAGATGAGCATGCCATAACGGCTCTTAAGCTCGGTGGGAGTGCCCTCATCAATCACCACGCCGTCGGCAAGCACCGCGATACGATCCGCGAGACTATCGGCCTCGTCGAGATATTGCGTGGTGAGCAAAATGGAGGTGCCCTCATTGCTGAGCCGGGTGATGAGTTCCCACACATGGGCCCGCGCCGTCGGGTCGAGGCCGGTGGTCGGCTCATCCAGGAAGAGCAGCGTGGGCGGGACGGCGAGAGAGATGGCGATGTCCAGCCGGCGGCGCATACCGCCGGAATAATCCGCCACCCGGCGATCGGCGGCGGCGTCCAGCTGGAACTCGCTGAGCAGCTCGGTGGTGCGGGCGGTGGCGGCGCTGCGAGACAGTCCCGCGAGCCGGGCGAAGTAGATGAGGTTTTCCGCTCCGGTGAGCCGCTCATCCACCGTGGCGAACTGCCCCGTCATGCTGATGTGACGCCGCACCTCGGCGGGCTGGGTCGTGACATCGAGGCCCGCCACCCGCGCCGTGCCGGAGGATGCGGGAAGGAGAGTGGACAGCACATTGATGAGAGTGGTCTTACCGGCGCCATTGGCACCTAAGACCGCAACAATCTCCCCAGACGCTATGTGCAGGTTCACGCCTTTGAGTACGGGGACGCGCTTTTTCGCCGAGCCTCGCTCGCAGCGAAGGTCTGTGACCTCAAGGGCGAGCTGAGAGTCGTGGGAGCGGGGATCAGGCACAAGTACCACCTCACTGAACTAGGAAAAGTATTCATACGCACCTAATTTCAAGGTTAGGCTACGCTAATACTTAGGGCTAGGGATGTGGCCGTGGAGACACGGGGAATGCCCCTCTTCTGGTGTATGGCGCGGCGGCAGGGTGGCAGCAGATGCGCGGCCCGCGAGCTCCGGGGCGGGGTGTGAGGGTGTGCTCGCGGGTGGAGTTTGCTCGCAGGGCAGTGCGCTAAAAGGCCAGAACAGCCATTCTTAATCGTTCAAGAAATAGCGTATGAGCTGGGCAAACGCATTTGACAGCGGGGAGGGCGCTTCCGTTGAATCAATAGTTATGCTAGGTCTTTCCCACCGTGTGTCCGTGCCTTTCTCGCGGCACGCCACCTCCCCCGCCACTATTCTCATGGCCCTCCTCGGGGTGCTGGCGCTGCTGCTGAGCGCCTGTTCCTCCACCGGCGGCGCCCCGCGTCCCAGCGACTCCGGCGGTGGCACGGGCGGCGGCCCCGGCTTCGGCGGGGCCGATACCGATCGCGCGGTGGTGGCGATGGTCAGCCACGGCGCGCCGGGCGATACCTTCTGGGATCTGGTGCGCAAGGGCGCGGAGGATGCGGCCAAGAAGAGCAATATTGAGCTGCGCTACTCCTCCGATCCGCAGGCGCCCAATCAGGCGAACCTAGTGAAGTCGGCGGTGGATGCCGGGGTAGACGGCATTGCTGTCACCCTGCCGAATGCGCAGGCGATCGGCCCCGCCGCCCAGAACGCCGTGGATGCCGGCATTCCCGTCGTGGGACTCAACGCCGGCATGAACGAGTATCAGAACTACGGTCTGAGCGGCTTCTTCGGCCAGGATGAATCCGTGGCCGGCGAGCTCGCCGGCGAGCGCCTCGCCGCAGATAATGCATCGAATGTGCTCTGTGTGATCCACGAGCAGGGCAATTCCTCCCAAGAGGCGCGCTGCGAGGGAGTGAAGAAGGGCCTCGAGAAGGCCGGTGCCGGCGGTTCGGTGGAGATTCTCTATGTCAATGGCATGGACCTCACCTCCGTCACCTCTACTCTGCAGGCGAAACTCACGGAGGATCCGAGTATCGATTGGGTGATGGGGCTGGTGGCCCCAGTCGCGCTGGCCGCCGTGAAATCCAAGGAGCAGGCCGGTTCCGAGGCCACGATCTCTACCTTCGACACCAACGCGGAACTGGTGAGCGCCATCACCGCTGGGGACATCGAGTGGGCAGTGGACCAGCAGCCCTATCTGCAGGGCTATCTGGCCGTGGATTCGCTGTGGCTGAATATGCGCAATGGCACCACCGTGGGCGGTGGCCGGCCGGTTTATACCGGCCCCTCCTTCGTGGATGCCAGCAATGTTGATGCCATCGCCGCAGCGGCAAAGGCGGGCCTGCGATGAGCGACACCGCCGCGGCGAGCGCCGCCGATGAACGCATGCTGCAGCGCTCCTTCTTTCAGAAACTCATTCGCCGCCCCGAGCTAGCGAGCCTGCTCGGCGCCATCGTGATTTTCACGCTCTTCATGATCGTGGCCCCACCCTTCCGCTCTTTTGAGTCGCTGGCCACGGTGCTCTATGCATCGTCCACGATGGGCATCATGGCCCTGGCGGTGGGCATGCTCATGATTGGCGATGAATTCGACCTCTCCTCCGGTGTCGCCGTGACGACCGCAGCCTTGGCCGCCACGATGCTCAATTACAATCTGCACCTGAACTCCTGGGTGGGGGCGGGCATTGCGCTGCTGATTGCGCTGGCCATCGGCGCGCTCAACGGCTATCTCACGACCACCACCGGCATCCCCTCCTTTCTCATCACGCTGAGCGCCTTCCTCATGCTGCAGGGGCTGAACTTGGCCATCACCAAGCTCGTCACCGGCGCGGTGGCCACCCCCACCATCGCGGATATGGAGGGTTTCTACTCCGCGAACATGGTGTTTGCCTCCAATGTCAATGTCGCTGGGGTGCAGGTACGGGTGACGGTGTTCTGGTGGATCGGCTTCGTGGCGCTGGCGTCGATCCTGCTGTTTAAAACCAAGTTTGGTAACTGGATCTTCGCCGTCGGCGGCAACCAAGACGCCGCCCATGCCGTGGGCGTGCCGGTGCGCCGCACCAAGATCATCCTGTTCATGTTCGTTGGTTTCGCCGCATGGTTTGTGGGCATGCACAATCTCTTCGCCTTCGACTCCATCCAGGCGGGCCAGGGCGTGGGCAATGAGTTCCTCTATATTATTGCGGCCGTTATCGGCGGCTGCGCGATGAATGGCGGCAAAGGCACCGCCGTGGGCACCGCTATCGGCGCCCTGATTTTCGGCATGACCAACCAAGGCATCGTCTACGCCGGGTGGAACCCGGACTGGTTCAAGTTCTTCCTCGGCGCCATGCTGCTGTTCGCCGTGATGACGAACCTCGGCGTCGCGAAATACACGGAAAAGAAATAGCCCATGGACCCGATCATTGAGCTGCACGACGTCAGCAAAAAATACGGCGCCTTCGACGCGCTTCGCTCGATCAATCTGCAGGTGGTGCCCGGCGAGGTCACCTGCGTGCTGGGCGATAATGGCGCCGGCAAATCCACGCTGATCAAAATTCTGGCCGGCCTGCATCCCCACACCTCGGGCACGATGCTTGTCGACGCCACCCCGACGCATTTCACCTCCCCGGCCGATGCTCTCGCAGCCGGTATCGCCACCGTGTACCAGGACTTGGCCGTGGTGGGCCAGATGAGTGTGTGGCGCAACTTCTTCCTCGGCCAGGAAATCAGCAATCGCTGGGGGTTGATCAATGAGGGGAAGATGAAGCGCATCGCCGCCACGGAGCTGGAACGCATGGGCATTGTCATCCCCGATATCGACGCGCCCGTCTCCTCGCTGTCCGGCGGCCAGCGCCAAGTGGTGGCCATCGCTCGGGCCATCTACTTTGGCGCCCGCGTAGTGATTTTGGATGAGCCCACCGCCGCGTTGGGCGTAAAACAGTCCGGCATGGTGCTGAAGTTCATTGCCAAGGCCCGGGAGCAGGGCACCGCCGTCATCTTCATCACCCACAATCCCAAGCATGCGCTGCTGGTGGGAGATAGGTTTGTGGTGCTCACCCTCGGCAAGCAGACGCTGCAGGCGCGGCGCGAGGACGTGGATGTCGACACCCTCACCCTGGAGATGTCCGGCGGCGGGGAACTCGACGCCCTGCAACACGAGCTCCAGCGCTAGATGCACTACCCCGACCGAGAGCGGTGACGTGCTGAAACGTCTTGACCCGCAGGCTGGGGGTGTGTATCATTTCATTCTTGGACTCGCGAGATCCCGCGAGATCCTTTTATTTTGTACGTTCCTACTTTGTTGTAGGCCTTATATTCGCCCCATAACGTCCAGCGTTCGTGAGCGCAAGGCAGCGAGCTTTCCCACTATTGAGTGCGTGGAAGCGCCAGAGTCGCCGGCTCCCTAGTGACAGCTGACAACGGTTCTTGGGTGAATTAGGAACCGCAACGAGAAAGGTATCAAGGTCTAAGTCTTATGACCATGACTGATCCCATTGCAGACATGCTGTCTCGCATTCGTAACGCTAATCACGCGTACCACGAGACCGTGTCCATGCCGTCTTCCAAGCTGAAGGCGAACATCGCGGGCATCCTCAAGCAAGAGGGTTATATCAAGGATTACAAGGTGGAGGACGCCAAGGTTGGCAAGACCCTCACCCTGGATCTGAAGTATTCCTCCGCCCGTGAGCGTTCCATTTCCGGCGTTCGTCGCGTGTCCAAGCCCGGTCTGCGCGTGTACGCAAAGTCCACCAACCTGCCGCAGGTTCTCGGTGGCCTCGGTGTGGCGATTATCTCCACATCCCAGGGGCTGCTCACTGACCGCCAGGCTCACGAGAAGGGCGTAGGCGGAGAAGTCCTCGCCTACGTCTGGTAAGAGGGAGGGAATCTAAATATGTCTCGTATTGGTAAAGCTCCCATCGCCATCCCCAGCGGCGTTGACATCAAGATCGACGGCCAGCACGTTGAGGTCAAGGGCTCCAAGGGCACTCTGTCCCAGGACATCCCGGCCCCGATCACCGTTGCCGTGGAAGACAACCAGATTATTGTCTCCCGCCCCGATGATCACCGTAAGCACCGTTCCCTGCACGGTCTGTCCCGCTCTCTCGTGAACAACATGGTTGTGGGCGTGACCGAGGGCTACACCATCAAGATGGAAATCTTCGGTGTTGGTTACCGTGTGCAGGCCAAGGGCCAGAACCTCGAGTTCTCTCTCGGCTACAGCCACCCCGTGCTGGTTGAGGCCCCCGAGGGCATCACCTTCGCGGTCGATGGCAACACCAAGCTTTCGATCTCCGGTATCAACAAGCAGCAGGTCGGCCAGGTCGCCGCTAACATCCGTCGTCTGCGTAAGGATGACCCCTACAAGGGTAAGGGCATCCGCTACGAGGGTGAGCAGGTCCGCCGCAAGCTCGGAAAGACAGGTAAGTAATGAGCAACACTGCAGAGAACAAGCGCGTTCCTGTCGGCAAGGACATCTCTACCCGTCGTCGTCAGGCTCGTGCCCGTCGTCACTTCCGTCTGCGCAAGAAGCTGCGCGGTACCCCCGAGGCACCGCGTCTCGTCGTCCACCGTTCCTCCCGTCACATGCACGTTCAGGTCATCGACGACCTGGCCGGCCACACCCTGGCCGCTGCATCCTCGATGGATCAGTCCATCCGCGAGATGGAGGGCGACAAGAAGGCCAAGGCCACCGCTGTGGGCAAGCTCGTCGCCGAGCGCGCCAAGGCTGCCGGCATTGAGAAGGTTGTCTTCGACCGTGGTGGCTACCAGTTCCACGGCCGCGTTGCGGCTTTGGCCGATGGCGCTCGTGAAGGTGGTCTGAACTTCTAATGATCACCGCAGATAAGTTCAACAACGGAAGGATCGCGTAATGCCAGGACGTGAACGGCGCGACGGCGGACGCACCGCCGACGAGAACCAGAAGAACAACCGCAACGACCGCCGCGGTGGTCGTCGCAATGACCGCAACCAGCAGGACGAGCGCTCGCAGTACTTGGAGCGCGTTGTCACCATCAACCGCGTGTCCAAGGTCCAGAAGGGTGGTCGTCGCTTCAGCTTCACCGCTCTCGTGATCGTCGGCGACGGCCAGGGCATGGTCGGCGTTGGCTACGGCAAGGCCAAGGAAGTTCCCGCCGCTATCCAGAAGGGTGCCGAGGAAGCTCGTAAGAACTTCTTCCGCGTCCCGATGATTGCCGGCACCATCACCCACCCGGTTCAGGGTGAGGCCGCAGGAGGCGTCGTTATGCTTCGCCCCGCTGCCCCCGGTACCGGTGTGATCGCTGGTGGCGCTGCCCGCCCGGTGCTGGAGTGCGCTGGCGTGCAGGACATCCTGTCCAAGTCTCTCGGCTCGGACAACGCCATCAACGTTGTCCACGCCACCGTGGATGCCCTCAAGCAGCTCGTGCGCCCCGAAGAGGTCGCTGCCCGCCGCGGCAAGAGCATCGAAGAGGTCACCCCGGCCCGTATGCTGCGCGCACGCGCAGGTCAGGAGGCTTAAATCATGGCCCTCAAGATCACCATGACCAAAAGCACCGTCGGTGCTAAGAAGAATCAGCGTGACACGCTGCGCAGCCTCGGCCTGAAGCGCCCGAACAATGTTGTTGTTCGCCCGGACACCCCGATCGTTCGTGGCTACATCAACACCGTTCGCCACATGGTCGAGGTCGAAGAAGTAGCAGGGGAGTAGATAACTCATGAGCGAACCTATTAAGCTCCACGATCTGCGCCCGGCGAAGGGCGCGAAGAAGGCCAAGACCCGCGTGGGTCGCGGTAATGCCTCCAAGGGCACCACCGCTGGCCGCGGTACCAAGGGCACCAAGGCTCGTAAGCAGGTGCCAGCAGGTTTCGAGGGTGGCCAGATGCCCATCCACATGCGCCTGCCGAAGCTCAAGGGCTTCAAGGCCCGCAACAAGGTCATCTTCCAGGTGGTCAACGTTGCAGACATCGAGAAGGCTTTCCCGCAGGGCGGCGACGTCACCGTTGCCGATCTCGTGGAAGCCGGCCTGGTGCGCAAGAACCAGCCCGTTAAGGTGCTCGGCAACGGCGAGATCTCTGTGAAGGTCAACGTGACCGCCCAGAAGTTCTCCGGTTCCGCCAAGGAAAAGATCGAGGCCGCCGGCGGCTCTGTCGCCGAGGCTCAGTAGCACCCCTCAGTCCCGCGCCGTGCGCGGGGCGTGAAGAGTGTGGAAGCCGCCAGTCCCAGCAGTAGCTGAGGCTGGCGGCTTTGTTATCTCCCATACGATGGCCGAGCGAGGGCTGCGTCGATAAGCGCGCGGCCCTGCTGAGCGGGGATTCCCCCTCAAGGTTAGGGTGTGGTGAGTACGCAATATCGGTGCCGGCGAGCATTGCTGGTAAAGTGGCACCGTTGTTAACTCTTGATCTCAGGCACGCGAGCTTGGTGCGTGCGCTGATTCGTCCAGTTAGGTATTTGTTACTACGTCCCTGATGTCCTCGATCGGGCGCGGCATAGCCGCCGCAGATCGAGCTAGGGGTGTACAGGAGGATTATTAGTGTCCGCCATTGTCTCGGCCTTCAAGGACGCTGATCTGCGAAAGAAGATTCTGTTCACGCTCGCGATGGTCGTGCTGTACCGCATCGGTGCACAGATCCCCTCGCCCGGCGTGGACTATCGCGAGATCAGCGCACGGCTGCATGAGATCGCCTCGGAAAACTCCGGCGTGTACTCGCTGATTAACCTGTTTTCCGGCGGTGCGCTGCTGCAGCTCTCGGTGTTCGCCATCGGCATCATGCCCTACATTACGGCGTCGATTATCGTGCAGCTGCTCACAGTGGTGATCCCGCGATTCGAGGAGCTCAAAAAGGAAGGCCAATCAGGCCAATCCACGATGATGCAGTACACCCGCTACCTCACGGTGGCGTTGGCGCTGCTGCAATCCGCCGGCATCGTGGCGCTCGCCGATCGCGAGCAGCTACTGGGCCAAGGCCAGCGCGTGCTGGTGGAAGATTCGAATATCTTCACCCTGCTCATGCTGGTTGTGGTGATGACCTCCGGTGCGGTGCTGGTGATGTGGCTCGGCGAGCTCATCACCGAACGCGGCATCGGCAATGGTATGTCGCTGCTGATCTTCGCCGGTATCGCCACGCGTCTGCCCACCGACGGCATGAACATCCTGCAATCCTCCGGTGGGGTGGTCTTCGGTGTCGTGCTCGCCGCGGTGATCCTGCTGGTGATCGGCGTGGTCTTCATCGAGCAGGGCCAGCGCCGCATCCCGGTGCAGTACGCCAAGCGCATGGTGGGCCGCCGCCAATACGGTGGCACCTCCACCTACCTGCCGCTCAAGGTGAACCAGGGTGGCGTGATCCCGGTGATCTTCGCCTCCTCGCTGATTTACATGCCGGTGCTGATCACCCAGATCGTGAACTCCAATAACCCCACGCCGCCGGATAACTGGTGGATGCGCAATGTGATCGCGCACCTGCAGACCCCCTCCTCCTGGCAGTACATCGTGCTCTACTTTGTGCTCATCGTGTTCTTCTCTTACTTCTACGTCTCGGTGCAGTACGACCCCTACGAGCAGGCCGAGAACATGAAGAAGTACGGCGGCTTCGTGCCGGGCATTCGCCCCGGGCGTCCCACCGCCCAGTACTTGGGCTATGTGATGAATCGACTGCTCTTCGTGGGTGCGGCCTATCTGGGCATCATCGCCGTGTTGCCGAACATCATGCTGGACCTCGGAGTTGGTAACATAGACGCAGGTGCAACTCCCTTTGGTGGTACCGCACTTCTGATTCTTGTCTCGGTGGCTCTGACCACCGTCAAGCAGATTGAGAGTCAGCTCCTGCAAAGCAACTATGAAGGATTCTTGAAGTAATGCGACTCGTTCTCCTAGGCCCTCCCGGTGCAGGCAAGGGCACCCAAGCTGCGATTCTCTCCGAGAAGCTGGGTGTTCCGCACATCTCCACCGGTGATCTATTCCGAGCAAATATTGGCGAAGGAACCCCGCTGGGCGTAGAGGCGAAAAGCTATATCGACGCCGGCAAGCTCGTCCCCACCGAGGTGACCGCCCGCATGGTGGAATCCCGCCTCGCCGAGGACGACGCCAGCGAGGGCTTCCTGCTGGACGGCTTCCCCCGCACTACCGAGCAGGCCGACCTGCTGGCTGAGATGCTGCAGAAGCAGGGCGTGGATGTCGACGGCGTGCTGAACTTCCAGGTATCCGAGGACGTCGTGGTCGAGCGCATGCTCGCCCGCGGTCGCGCCGACGATAACGAGGAGACCATCCGCACCCGCATGGAGGTCTACCGCGAGCAGACCGCTCCCGTGATCGACTACTACGGCGACAGCGTCTACACCGTCGAAGCTGAAGGCAGCATCGAAGAGATCAACGAGCGCGCCATGAGCGCCCTCGGAAAATAAGTTTGTCTCTCGCCTCCGCCGGCCTCCTCTCCTCGAGAGGATGGTCGGCGTTGTGCTGTGCCGACCCCTAACCAAGAACCAAAGGAGAACGCCGCCCATGGCGCGTCGCAAGAACAACCGAAAGATTCCCGCCAAAACCCCCGAGCAGCTAGAGAAGATGGCGGCCGCAGGCGCTATCGTCGGCCACGCCCTGCACGAGGTGCGCGCCGCCGCCCGCGAGGGCATGAGCACGCTCGAGCTCGACCGCATCGCCGAGACCGTCATCCGCGATCACGGCGCCACCCCCACCTTCCTCGGCTACGAGGGCTTCCCGGCATCCATCTGCGCCTCCGTCAACGACGCCATTGTGCACGGCATCCCCAACGCGGAGACCATCCTGCAGCCCGGCGATCTCGTCTCCATCGACTGCGGCGCGACCTATAACGGCTGGGTCGGCGACTCCGCCCTCAGCTTCGGCATCGGGGAGCTTGACGACGCCACCTCCGCGCTCAACGAGGCCACGGCATGGGTGCTACGCCAGGGCATCGAGGCCATGGTGCCGGGCAATCGGCTCACCGATATCTCCCACGCCCTCGAGATGGCCACCCGCGCGGCCGAGAAGAAATTCAATGTGGAGCTGTTCATCGTGGATGGCTACGGCGGCCACGGAATCGGGCGCACCATGCACGAGGATCCCTTCCTTGCCAATGAGGGTCGGGGCAATAGGGGGCCGCTGATCCAGGAGGGCTCCGTGCTGGCGATCGAACCCATGCTTGCTGGCGGCACTGCCTATTCGGAGGTGCTGGAGGATAACTGGACGGTGGTCACCGAGGACGGCTCGCCCGCCGCCCACTGGGAGCATACTGTTGCCGCCACCGCCGCGGGGCCGCGCATTCTTACCACGCGCCCGGAGGGGGACTTCTCCTAAGGCGTGTCCCCTTGACTGCACTGCACGATAAGGGGATAAGATTCCACAAATATGGCCCAACCTGAGTGTAATCAGATAGGGTGGGCTTGAAATACACATCGCGGCACCCATCGGAGGTGTCGCTTGAAGAAAAGGACGTCTACATTCCTATGGGCTCTCGTCACTCCTCGGGCCGCGGTGTTGGTGCTCGACTCGTGCGCGGCGCTACCGCCGTCTGTGCCACCCTCGCTGTTGCTCTCCCGCTGGCTCCGGCCGCGCAGGCACAGCTTCCCTTCGGCCTCGACAACATGGTGCCGGACTTCGGCTCCTCCCAGTTCCAGCTGCCGGGTCTCGATGACTTCACCATCCCCACCCAGTCCGATTTCCAGGCCCAGGGCGAGGCCCAGGCATGGCGCACCCGCGGTGATCTGCACCGCAGCGCCGATCAGCTGCTGCCGGCACCGCTGGCACAGCAGGCCAAGGACGCCGTAGACCGCACCCTCGAGGCCGTCTATCCGGGCATCATCGCCCGTCACTCCGGCCCGCGCCCCGCCCCGAACCCGGCCCCCGCTCCGGCCCCGCAGCCCGCTCCGGCGCCGAGCCCGCGCCCCACTCCCAGCCCGTGCCCGAAGGAGGCACGTGCCTGCGTGGACGCTGATAAGCAGGTGGCATGGCTGCAAGACGGCAAGGGTCACCGCGTCAGCGACGTCATTCGCATCTCCACCGGCGCCGATGGCTATGACACCCCGCCCGGCCGCCATTATGTGAACCGCAAGGTCAAGGACGAGGTCTCGCGCGAGTTCTTCAACGCTCCCATGCCGAACTCCGTGTACTTCACCTACAACGGCATCGCCTTCCACGGCGGTGACCCCGAGGTGCTCTCCCACGGTTGCGTGCACGTGCCGATGCGCGAGTCCGAGCGGTTCTACAACCACCTCAACATCAACGATCTCGTCTACGTGTGGGGCGATGTGGACTACGGCGTTCCCAACGGTCCCGTACGTCGATAAGCGTCCTTTGACGCGCGGCGGGGCCAGCGCTCCGGCGCTGCTGGCATCATAGTGTGGCCTAGATCGCTACACTGGATAGTTATGCAGGACTATACGATCCGCCCCGCCCGTGACACAGACATCCCTGAGATCCTCGATCTCATCCACTGCCTCGCTGAACACGAGGGTGCTCCCAATGGCGTACGTGCCAACGAGGAGCGTCTCGAACAGCACCTCTTTAGCCCGTACCCTTTGGCGCGGGTGACTGTGCTTCAGGAAGACGGCGCCGAGCGGCTCGCCGGCTTCGCCCTGTGGTTCTATAAATTCTCCACTTGGGAATCCACGCCCGTCATTCACATGGAAGATCTCTATGTGCGCGAAGAGCACCGCGGCAAGGGCTATGGCCAAGCGCTGCTGAGCTCGCTGGCCGCCGAATGCGTGGACCGCGGCTATGCCCGCATGGAGTGGAATGTCTCCAAAGACAATGACAATGGCCGCGCCTTCTACACCAGGATGGGCGGCGGGGCGCTGGAGGATCAAGAAATCTTCCGCCTCGAAGGCGATGCCCTCCTCCGCGCCGGCAAGAAAGACTAAAACTCGCCGGCCCCGAGCGCGTGATGGCGCCGCCATTTTGCGATTTCCAGCAGAAACGGTATGCTTGCGCTTTGGTGTGACTGCTTTGGCTGTCGCACCGATGTAGCAGACGACCATCAAACCGGCCACAGCAGTGGCTGGGGAAATGTTTGAGGATATGGCAAAAGAAGGCGCAATTGAGGTCGAGGGTCGAATTATCGAGCCTCTTCCGAACGCAATGTTTCGAGTAGAGCTGGACAACGGCCACAAGGTGCTCGCGCACATCAGTGGCAAGATGCGTCAGCACTACATCCGTATCCTGCCCGAGGACCGCGTGGTAGTGGAGCTGTCTCCCTATGACCTGTCCCGCGGCCGCATCGTCTACCGCTACAAGTAAAACTCACAGCCTCCTAACTCTACCGAGTGCCCCGAGGCGAGACGGAACCCGACGGTTATTTCACGTTGGGTTCTTGCTCATGTATGCGCCTTCGCGGCGGATGCAGCTTCGGCACTCAACCAACCTTCGGCAATCGGTGGCTGAAGCCCTACGTATCTTGGCCCACAGTCCGGCACCGCATCCGGGCGAAGCGTCAACTGGTGGGGACGAGTTGGGAGAAAACCACCGTAACAACCGGAAAGGTAATGCCTCATGGCACGTCTAGCTGGAGTTGACCTCCCGCGCAATAAGCGCATGGAGGTCGCTCTCACCTACATTTACGGCATTGGCCCGGCTCGCGCCGCCAAGCTGCTGGAAGAGACTGGCATCTCTCCCGACCTGCGTACCGACGCTCTGACCGACGAGCAGATCTCTGCTCTGCGTGACGTCATCGAGAACTCGTGGAAGGTTGAGGGTGACCTCCGCCGCCAGGTTCAGGCTGACATCCGTCGCAAGATCGAGATCGGCTGCTACCAGGGTCTGCGCCACCGTCGTGGCCTGCCCGTGCGCGGTCAGCGCACCAAGACCAACGCTCGTACCCGTAAGGGCCCGAAGAAGACGATCGCAGGAAAGAAGAAGTAATGCCTCCAAAGACTCGCTCCGGCGCTCGCCGTTCTGGCCGTCGCGTCGTAAAGAAGAATGTGGCACAGGGTGCCGCTTACATTAAGTCCACCTTCAACAACACCATCGTGTCCATCACGGACCCGAATGGTGCCGTCATCTCCTGGGCCTCCTCCGGCCACGTCGGGTTCAAGGGCTCCCGTAAGTCCACCCCGTTCGCTGCGCAGATGGCTGCCGAGAACGCTGCCCGTAAGGCAATGGATCACGGCATGAAGAAGGTTGACGTCTACGTCAAGGGCCCAGGTTCGGGCCGCGAAACCGCAATCCGCTCCCTCCAGGCCGCCGGCCTTGAGGTTCTCTCGATCTCGGATGTGACTCCGCAGCCGCACAACGGTTGCCGTCCGCCGAAGCGTCGTCGCGTTTAAGAATTCGGGAAAGGAAGGTTAGAAACTCATGGCTCGTTATACCGGCCCAGCAACCCGTAAGTCCCGCCGTCTCCGCGTCGACCTCGTCGGTGGAGATATGTCCTTCGAGCGTCGCCCGTACCCCCCGGGACAGGCAGGCCGCGCTCGCATCAAGGAGTCCGAGTACCTCCTGCAGCTGCAGGAGAAGCAGAAGGCTCGTTTCACCTACGGCGTCATGGAGAAGCAGTTCCGCCGCTACTACGCAGAGGCGAACCGTCAGCCCGGCAAGACCGGCGACAACCTGCTCATCCTGCTCGAGTCCCGTCTCGACAACGTTGTCTACCGTGCCGGCCTCGCCCGCACGCGTCGTCAGGCTCGTCAGCTTGTCTCCCACGGTCACTTCACCGTGAACGGCAAGAACATCAACGTTCCGTCTTTCCAGGTTTCTCAGTACGACATCATCGATGTCCGTGAGAAGTCCCGCAAGATGGTCTGGTTCGACGAGGCCCAGGACAACCAGGTGGACGCCGTCGTTCCGGCATGGCTGCAGGTCGTGCCCTCCACCCTGCGCATCCTCGTGCACCAGTTGCCCGAGCGCGCCCAGATCGACATTCCGCTGCAGGAGCAGCTCATCGTCGAGCTTTACTCGAAGTAATAGCAGCCACTCGCTGGCCCATAGCGGCCGGCGGGGCGCCATTACCGAAGAGGAATCTTCACGTGCTCGTGCTGGTGCGATGCCACCCAGGTGGTTGTTGCACCGGCAGCACAACAACGTCATATGTTCCTTATCTCAGGCGTCATATAGCGGTCGCCACACAAGGAGTTCTATCCCATGCTCATTTCGCAACGCCCTACCCTCACCGAGGAGTTCGTGGAACAGGCTCGTTCACGCTTCGTGATCGAACCGCTGGAGCCCGGCTTCGGCTACACCCTCGGTAACTCGCTGCGTCGCACCCTGCTGTCGTCCATCCCGGGCGCGGCCGTGACCAGCATCAAGATCGACGGTGTGCTCCACGAGTTCACCACCATCTCGGGTGTGAAGGAAGATGTCTCCGACATCATCCTCAACATCAAGGGCCTCGTGCTGTCCTCCGACTCCGACGAGCCGGTTGTGATGTATCTGTCCAAGGAAGGCGAAGGCGAGGTCACCGCAGCTGATATTCAGCCGCCGGCTGGCGTGGAGATCCACAACCCGGATCTGCATATCGCCTCGCTGAATGAGCAGGGTCGTCTGGACATCGAAATGGTGGTGGAGCGCGGCCGCGGCTACGTTCCCGCCACCATGTACAACGGCAGCAAGGAAATCGGCCGCATCCCCGTGGACCAGATTTACTCGCCGGTGCTCAAGGTGAGCTACAAGGTTGAGGCAACGCGTGTTGCGCAGCGCACCGACTTTGACAAGCTCATCATCGATGTGGAGACCAAGAACTCCATCACCGCCCGCGACGCTCTTGCCTCCGCCGGCAAGACCCTGGTGGAGCTGTTCGGTCTCGCCCGCGAGCTGAACACCGCCGCCGAGGGCATCGAGATCGGCCCCTCCCCGCAGGAGACCGAGAACATCGCCGCCTACAGCGTGGCCATCGAGGATCTGAACTTCTCCGTTCGCTCCTACAACTGCCTGAAGCGCCAGGACATCCACACCGTCGGTGAGCTCGCAGAGTGCACCGAGTCGGATCTGCTGGATATCCGCAACTTCGGTCAGAAGTCCATCAACGAGGTCAAGGTGAAGCTCGCAGGGCTGGGCCTGACCCTCAAGGACGCACCGGAGGACTTCGATCCCACCCAAATCGAGGGCTACGACGCCGAGACCGGCGACTTCGTGGACACTGACGCCTCCGACGCTGAAGATTCCGAGTAAGACATATCCGGGCGAAACCGCCGCCCACCAGCGCTAAACGGCTGGGCCCGCGGCGGGAATAAGCTCACAACATTCCTATACGAGGAGAACCATTATGCCTACCCCGAAGAAGGGTGCCCGTCTGGGCGGCTCGGCTTCTCACCAGAAGAAGATTCTGGCGAACCTGGCAGCCCAGCTGTTCATGAACGAGCAGATCGTTACCACCCACGCCAAGGCCAAGCTGCTGCGCCCCTACGCGGAGAAGCTCATCACCAAGGCCAAGAAGGGCACCGTCGCGGATCGCCGCAACGTTGCTAAGCACATCCAGGACAAGGATGTCATCTTCCACCTCTTCCACGAGCTGGCTCCCCAGTTCGAGGGTCGCGAGGGCGGCTACACCCGCATCATCAAGCTGGAGAACCGTCGCGGCGACAACGCCCCGATGTCCCAGATCTCGCTGGTGCTCGAGCCCACCGTCTCCACCGAGGCAGAGCGCGCCACCCGCGCCGCAGCCTCCAAGAAGGCTGAAGAGGCTCAGGCTGAGGAGACCGAGGTCGAGGAGACCGAGGCCGCTGAGACCACCGAGTCCACCGAGGACAAGGCTTAAGCGCTTCCGCTAAGCCCGACACTCGTCGGATTCAGATAGAAACACCGCAGGGATTTCCCTGCGGTGTTCGTCTTTTCCTAGGCCCGGCCGCACTGGCTCGGCTGTGTCAGCCGCGGTAGCGGTACGGGCGCCTAGTCTTCAGAGCGGGAGACGTCCCGGCTCGTACCCATCGCCTTGCCGGCAATCCAATACGCGTGGTTGTGCATGTCGGCTTTTTTCATGCCCACGTTTTTCAGCAGGTAGCGTCGCGTAGCGAGCAGCACCTTCGTTTCGCAAATAAGGTGCGGATACCAGCCCTCCCAGTCGAAGCCGCGGGCCTTTTCCAGCAGTGCCTCGCTGGTGGGAGCCACCCATTCCACCGAGATATTCTCATGCTCCATGATGGGGATGTCATGATCGGTTGCGTGCCAATCAAGCATCCACACCTGCACAGGGAAGCGGGGCGCTAAGTCCGCGGCAAGGGCGTTGACATAGGGGATACCTGCGGCATCGGCAATGAAGACGAAGCCATCGGGGTCTGCACCCTCCACGTGAAAGGGGCTGGAGCCATAGTAGGCGGCGTCGAATGTATCGCCCTCTGTAGCGGTCTGGGCCCACGCACACGCGGGCCCGGCAGGTTCGTGGAGCAGGAAGTAGAGGGTGAACTCCCCGGTGTCATAGTCGATATCGGTTAGGGTGTAGCCGCGCATCACTTCTTTAGCTGGGTTGTTCAGCTCTGGGAACCAGCAGCGCAGGTACTCGCCCTCGGCGGGCCGGTGGGCGCGAATGAACTCGGGCGAGCTGATGCGCAGCGCCTTCATGGTGTCGGTGTGCATCCACACCCGCTCGACCCTGCACTGCAGATCCTCCGCCCGCAGCAGCTTCATGATCGTGCCGTATATTCCCTTGCCCATGCTGCACTGTCCTTTACGCGTTCGTGGCTCGTCATGGCGTGTTAGTCACGTCGATGCTATCGGAGACAAGAATATATAGGCAAGGCGGCCCTAAGTATCTAGGCGGCGCAGGGCAGTGGTGGTGCCCGCACGCGTGCTCGAGGTTTCTTCCTCGTGGTCGCTAGTCGGTCGCAGTTGATCGGTTAGGGTAGAGGCGTGAATGAAACCAGCGGCGCCCCGCAGTCCCCGCAGCCACCCGAGAAGGGTTCTCGTGCTGCGGATATGTCGAACGCCGCTACCTCCAGCACCACGCCGAGCGCCACCCCGAGCGCCACGTCGAGTAGTGCGGCCACGGGCAAGGAGCAGCGTCCGCGCCCCCGCTATGAGGATCGGCCTTCCAATGCCGCGATGCAGTGGTCGCGCATCCGCACGATCGGCTGGATGATCTTCCTCGGGCCGCTCCTGATTTTCCTGGCCCGCCTCTATGCCGCGCGGGTCTATCTGGGCGATTTCAATATCGAGACCAACCGTGTCGATGATCTCGGTGCCCGCACCTGCGGCTCCTTGCCCATGGAGATCCCCGCGGTGGAGATCTGCTCCCCGGGATTCTTCGTGTTTAACGGGGCGCTCCTCGCCACCGGGGTGTTGATGCTCACCGCCTCATTGATGTGCGAGCAGCTCCGCATGGGTATTACCCGCCTCCACCCGCTCTTAGATGCCCGCGTGACCCGGCTGATCGGCGTGTGGGGTGTGGGCGTGGGCTTGGCAGGGCTGGCGCCTCTCGATATCACCCGGTGGGTGCATGAGGCCATGCTGGGGCTGATCTACATTTCCGCGTGGTCTACCTTGGTGGTCACGTTTATCGTGATCGTCGGCGCCCGTGCCGCGCACGGGGTGAAGGCTGCCGGCTGGGCGTTCATCATCACCACCGCGCTCATACTCTTTTTCTCCGTTGTCTCCGCGATGATGTTCCTCGTGGCGGTCACCGGCGCCTCGGGCGGTATCTTCCAGCGCATCTCGCTCGATACCCTCGGGCTGTGGCTGCAGTTTTATGGTTTGACGGTGGTGCTCACCGGCTCTAAGCGTTTCACCAAGTATTTTATGAACAACTAAACGGCCGCGTCACCGTGGCCACGTCTCGCTCATCCCGCAAGGAGGATTATCTCCCGTGTCTGAGATCGACACCGCGCAGTCTGATACTGTCCGCCTGCGCTTTGACCTCGCCTATGACGGCACGGACTTTCACGGCTGGGCCAAACAATTCAACCGTGCGCGCCCCGATGCCCCGCGCCCGCGCACGGTGCAAGAGGAGCTGGAAGAGCGGCTGAGCACGATCTTTCGCCAGCCCATTGAGCTGGTGGTGGCCGGCCGTACCGATGCGGGAGTCCATGCCCTCGCCCAAGTAGCCCATGCCGATGTGCCGGCTGCGGCCCTGGAGTCCCGCTCCATCAATGGCGATCCCGCGCGTTTGGTGACGCGGCTGAATAAGATGCTCCAGGGCGATATCCAGGTCCGCGATGTGCAGCTCGCCCCGCAGGGTTTCGACGCGCGTTTTTCCGCTTTACGACGCCACTACGTCTACCGTCTCACCTGTGCCCGCGCCGGAGCCCACCCGTTGCGTCGCCGCGATACCGCGCAGGTCCGTCATGAACTGGATCTCGAGCTGATGCAACAGGCCGCGGACCGAGTGCTCGGCCTGCACGATTTTGCGGGCTTCTGCAAAGCCAAGCCCCACGCCACCACGATCCGTACTCTGCAGTATTTCCAGTGGGAGGATATCTCCACCGCCCTGGAGCCTCGGCTCTTGCAAGCGTCGCTAAGCGCGGATGCGTTTTGCTGGAACATGGTGCGCGCTCTCGTCGGCGCCTGCATCGAGGTCGGTCGCGGCGCCGAACCGGTGGAGTTCGTGGACGATCTGCTTCTCCGCGATACCCGCTCCCCGCGGCTGCGGCTGGCACCAGCACGAGGACTGGCGCTGGCCGGGGTGGACTATCCAACAAGCGTCGAGGAGCTGCAGGCGCGCTCCCTCGTGACTAAAAAACGCCGCGATCACTAGCGGTGTGCAGCGCGGGCATACCGGCTCGTGGGGTAGTGGGTCTAGGATAAAAGTCCGTGCAGTATCCCTCATGCGAGTAATGAAGGCAGGGTAGACGCGTTGTTGTTCTCGGTGCTCACCATCACCAGTCTGGTCTTTCTGCTGCCCGGCTTTATTTTCGCCCTGATCAGCGGGCTGCGCCCCTCGAGCGCAGCTGCCATGTCCTTGCCGCTGAGCTTCGGCATCTACGGGTTATTGGCGTGGTTGGCCGGTGCTATCGATAAAGACTACGACGGTGGATTTATCCGCGGCGGCATCATCAGCATGTGGGTGATCGCAGCCCTATGGGGCATGGCGCGGCTCGTGATTGCCCAACGGCGCTTCGCGCGGGCGCGCGGCGGCGAAGGCTGGGGCGATGCCTCCTCGCGTATTACCGATGCGGTGCGCCGCCGCGTGCGCGATAGCCGCACCTACACCTGGTTGATCGCGGCGGCCGGTGTGCTCCTGGGCGTCAGCATGTTCCTCCGACGGGGGCTGGAGATCCTCACCGACACACCCGAAGGCTTGGGCTCGATCCACCAAGGCTGGGACGTGGAATGGCACGCCAATGTGGTGCGCTATATCGCGGAGAACCACATGGCGTCGCCGACCCGCATGGGCGAGGTGCTCTCCCGCGAGCCCGAGGTGAGCCAGTTTTATCCCTCCGGTTGGCATGCCGGGGTTTTTGCGCTTGTCGACGCCAGCAACTACTCCGTTATCGAGGCACTGAATATATCCTCCATCATGCTCCCGGCACTGGGCTTTGTGATGGCCGCAGCCTATGTGGCATGGCGCATCCTTGGCTCCCGCGGCATGGCGGCGGGCATTGCTGCCGCCTTCGCTGGGATCATTGTTTACGCTATTCCGGCTGTGTTCTGGATCGGGCACTATGTGGGGGCCTGGCCGTATATCGCGGGTGTAGGCATGGCGATGATCGCTGGCTGCGCGATGATGAAGGTGCCGGAGAACCCTGGCCGGGCGTTGGCCGCGGGGATGGCTTTTTTGGGCGCGGCTCAAGTGCATTCCTCGGTGGTTACGATCGTGGTGACACTCGTGGCCTGTTATTGGCTGTTGTATCTGCTGTGGTCGCCGTCGACGACACCGGAGAATTGGCGGGAACGCATTCTCGTCCGATTGAAGGATGTGGGGTTGCTTGCCGCGACTGGTGCAGGCGCAATGCTGGTGCTCTTGCCCCAGATTGTGGCTGGTTTCGGCGCGACGAAGGAAGTGGAGGCCTTCGGGGAGGACTTCGGTTTCTCCCGTTCCGAGGCGTGGTATCACGCCGCTACGTTGCAGACCCGCCACACCGAGATTTTTGAGCTCCACATGGGGCTGCTCTGGCTGGCATTGGCCGGCGGCATTGTGGCACTGCTGTGGCGTCGCGCGCTGTGGGCCGCCGCAGCCTATGGAGTGTTCTTGGCGGTCACCACCGAAGCCTTCGAGCCTTTCGATACCGCCGTGGGAGATCTGCTGCACATGATCTCGGCGTTGCACTACAACGGCCCGCACCGGCTGGTGATGCCGGTGGGGATCTTCATCGCCGCCGGCGCCGGCGTGGCCCTCGCTGCCGCGGTGCGGCTCGTCTCTTTGGCCCCTGTGACCTGGTGGCTGCGTCGTTCCCAGATACGCCGCGCCCGTGCCGCGGCGGGGGAGCATGCCCACTCCCCAGACTATGACGATCCCGCCCCAAGCAAGCAGGTACGTACCTGGGCGGCGGCCTCTGCCGCGGTATCGCTGCTCTTCACCGGAATCGTGGCACTCGTGGCCGTCGACGAGGCCGAGGCGGCTGTGCGCGGCGGCGACCAGTGGGCGGTGGGCTCCACCTACCGCGTAGAGCGCATGGTCACCCCCTATGATCGCCACGCCTTCGACTGGCTGGCCAAGCAGCCCGGTGCCTATGAGGGAACGATTATTGGTGAGCCGGCGGATGGTCATGGGTGGATGTATGCCTATAACGGGCTGCCCGCGGTATTTAGGCACTATCAGTGGCCCGAGCCGCCCATTGGTTCGCCGACACACATCGCTCATGATTATCCGAACCTGGTGGGCGCTGGCACCACCTATGATCCGGATGAGGAGAACTTTGCCGATGAGATGGTCAAAAAGCTCAACGTGAAGTACTACATCTCCTCCCCGCCGATCTTCTGGCCCTTCCAGCACCCGCACCTGCGCCTCGACCACGGCAGCTGGGAATCACCCGGGCTCACCCCGGTGTACAAGGACCACGACACAGTGATCTGGGCGGTGAACGCTAACTTCACCGACAAGGAGCTGCTAGAGATTCGCAAGAACTCACGCTTCTCCCCGGAGAAGCTGCCGCCCTTGCCCACCCGCGTCAACGACGAGGGCGAAGAGGTGCCCTATTTCCATCGCCCCTCTAAGCCCAATAAGAATCGGGACCGCGATCCGAAGGAGCTCTCTGCCACCATGCAGGGCTGGCGCTTCAAGGGCAATCACCTCGATGATCCGCCCCGCGGCCCAGCACCCCAGCCGATCGCAGCCGCTGATCCAGAAGACAAGGACTCCTAACCCGACGACACCACGGAGGTGCGCAACCATGGGCGCAGGCGACATCCTCATCATTGTTCTCATCTTCCTCATCACCTTGGTGACTCCCACAGTGGTGGTCGCCGCCAAGGTCCTCGGCAAAGGCCCGCGCCCATCGCAGCGGCGGGACTCGGGCGATGGCGCAGACGAGCGAGATGATGTGCGCTAGTTAGCGGGGTGGGGAGCAGTGGCGGATAGGTGTGGATTCTTATCCATGGGGTGTAGGTGGCCGTGCTTCTCGCCGGTAAACGTTTCCCGATCCGGACACCCTGACAGCAGTACCCTTGTGCCAGTGTGTGCGGTGACATAGAATTTTCGGTGATAGATCCTCGGTCAGGCCTCTTCCCCTTGTGGGTAATGCACACATGACCGGGGCCTTTCATTTCTATGGAGGCATACACGATGCCGAAAGGCTGGCTGAGCTACGAGCACTAGGTAGAACTGCTCGAGCAACGCGGCATGCGCATCGACGACAAGGCAGCTGCAGCACAATTCCTCGCGCGGCTTAACTACTATCGCTTGTCCGGATAGCGGTATCCGATGCGGCGCTTCGCTCCGCCCGATGACACCGCGCACGATGAGTTTGTTGAGGGAGCCGAAGTGATCGAGGACGAGATCGGCAGAGCCGCGCATAGTGGGGCACTACCCAGTCGCCCAGCTAGATCGGCACTCTCATAGAACTCACCGCACCTTGGCGGCGCCGTTAAAGAGGTACGAAAAAGCCGCGCCAGGAGGCTGCACAGCTAGTGGGTGGTAGCTAGAGACCCACAGCTGTTGCCTCCACTAATCGCCGGTACGTGCAGACCGAAACGATTGGCGCGGCTTAATTCCTGAGCGCGATTGGTTGGGGTGTACGTACCCCCTTCGCGCGCGGGGCGTTAGGCCTTGTTTCGCGGGTTGGCTTCCATGAGCTCGACGAAGCGCTGGACGTGGCCCTGGAGGAATTCCACCGTGGATTCCACAGCGATCTTGTCATTGTCGTCGAAAAGCGTCGGCGACTGGCCGAGGAATACCTCCGGCTGCCCCAGCATCGGCATGTCGAAGTAGGAGAGTGCCAGCTTCAGGTTCTTTTGGGAGGAGTAACCGCCCATCCGGCCAACGGAGTGGCTGATGATCGCAGCAGGCAGGCCCTTCCATGCCACATCGGAATTGGGCTTGGATCCGATATCAACGGCGTTCTTCAGGGCAGCGGGGATGGTGCGGTTGTTTTCTGCCGTCACGAAGAGAACGCCATCGGCTTGCTTGAGCCGCTCGCGGAACTCGGTGTACTCCTGCGGAGTGGTCTTGTCCTCGACCTCGGGGTCGTCATAATCAAAGTCGTACAAAGGCAGGTCCCGGATCTCCACGATCTCGGCGGAGATGTCCTCGGGGAACATGGGGATCACATTCTTCGCGATCTTGCGGGCGAAGGATCCACGTCGCAAACTTCCGACAAGTACTACTACGTTCTTGTTAGTCATACATACTCCTTAAAGCGTGTGTAGCTGGTGTTGAGGGGCTGCTCGGCGCTTCCCGCAGTGGAGGACGATCCTGGTGTGGGGGCCGTGCTGTGGCATAACCACGCTGAGGCACGTGCCGCTGAGACGATGAGCACGCGACGGGAAAGCCCCATCGCGGAGGGGGCCGTGCGGGCCCGCTCAGAAAGGCTCGTACTCATGCATTCGCAGCGGTGGTAATCCACTTTGAGCTGCACAAATGCGCTAATCCGCCCCGCCCGCAGCGACCGCGGGCACCAATGTGTAGTTATCCACGGCAATTATGAGCGCTTGTGATAGGCTGTGTCAAACATTTAACTTCGGCTAGGCGAACACTGTGGCTCTGTTGCGATCTGCAGTACGCGAACCGAAGACCATGCACATGTTCACCGATATGGGCAGTGGCTGTGTCCTTGACGCAGCTGGTGCCGGTGCGGTGGATGGACACTTCTCGTCATACGAGGGAGGAAGAGCGATGGATGCACAACCAGCCTCCGATGGTCACTGGATAGAAGCCGTAGGCATGTTTAGTGATCTCAAAGAGGGAAACCCCGCATCGGCTACGCGCATCTTGGCTAGCTCCCATGCGCCTGAAGAGGTCATGGAATATTTCATGAGGATGGTCAGCCTCTACCTGCGCAACGCCGATCAAGACGACGTGACTCGTTTTGTGGATGCAGCGTGGCAGATGGGACCGCCACCCCGGATCCCAGATGCGCTCCGCGGATTCTTCTGATCGCGCGGCGCAGCATAGTTAGTCCTGCGGCTGCGAGGGAATAGCGAAGATCGACTGCGCTATGGTGCTGCTGATAGTCAGCGCCTCCTCGCCGTCGTGCGGGGTGATAGTAATTGACTCACTAAAGGGCGGCCCCGCCGTGACCTGAACGCGCGTATCGAGGCCGATGTCATGTTCGGCAAGGTACTGCAAAAGCTGCGGATCATCATCGGCAATGCGGGCAATGGTCACTACGGAATGCGGTTCGCATTCCGTTAATCGCACCGCGGGTGGGCGGATAATAGTGCCCCGCGAGTCAGGAATTGCGTCCCCGTGCGGGTCGCGTTGTGGATGGCCAAGGTGCTCATCCAATCGTTCGATCATCAGATCGGACACCACATGTTCAAGAGCATCCGCTTCGCGATCCACCTGTTCCCAGCGATATCCCAAGGTGTCCACGAGGAAGGTTTCGATCAGGCGGTGCCTGCGCACCATGGCCACTGCGTACTCTCTGCCCAGATCCGTGAGAGTCACTGCGGAATAGCGCGAGTGCTCGACGAGGCCGGCGTCACTAAGCTTGCGCAACGCATCGGAGACCGTGGACTTCTTCACCCCAGCTTTGTCCGCGATCATTCCCGTGGTGATGGGCGCCGTACTCCATTCGCTCAGCCCCCAAATGATCTTCACATAATTCTGGGTACTGGCAGATAACGAGCTAACAGACATGGTTCCAGACTACCCGTACTTCGGGCCTCCCAACTCAGAATTTCGTTTAGTCAGCGATATCGCTTATCGCGCTGTGGCGATGCTGGCGGTGCTCCACAGGCGGCGGATAACTCTTTGCACGGGGATGGAGGCCCCTTGACTCGGGGTGCCCCCATCCCACGCGCGTCAGTGTAATCACCTGGCCATACTGCTTATGCCACCGTCGCGACCACAGCGGCCCGATGTCGTGACGAGCGATACCTCATCATATGGCGGTTATTAGAGCCCGAGGGCCTTGGCCTTCGCGGCGGCGAATTCCTCGTCGGAGAGAATTCCTTGGGCATGAAGATCAGCAAGTTTCTTAATCTGTTCCATGCCGGTATCGAGATCAGAAGGGGCAGCCGCAGCCTGGGAGGGCGACGTGGCGGCATCCTGCGTTCCGGCTGTTTGGCGCTCACGCACAATGTCCTGCAATTCCTCGAAATCCCGAGTGCACTTTTCGAGTTGAATCATCTGGGCATTAGACCACAGGTTGATCCATGCTCCTCGGAGATTACGCCCTACGTCAATACGGTCGATTGCACTGTAGAGCAGCTCTGTATGGGCGAAGTTGAGCTTCTTGTTATAGGCAATAAAAATGCGATCCACCGTGGCGACAAGTACGCATCCGACATCCAAGTCCGCTTCTTTGGCTACGGCTGCAAAAAGAATCTCTTCATCGTCTCGCAGGACCATCCCAGCCTGTGATACCGCTACCGAGCAGGTGTTTCGCTCAAGTGCGGGGAGATGCTTCTGGATGATTTTTGTTTTGGCGAGCACCTGCTTGTGCAACGCGATTTCGGAATCGACCTTGGCGCCGAGCTTGTCCACCATCGACCCCACGAGGTTGGTGTTCTTCGAATCAGACGATGAAGGGGTCTGCCCAGGCCGGCGCTTAAAAATACCCACAGTGTTCCTCCACAAGATGGTTGAGTACTCCAACCTCTGCAGAATACCGGGTGGGGGTAGCGCTCTGGGGAATGATTCAGTGAGTACAGGGGAGCACGCGCTGCCCTCACCCTGCACCCCGCCTGCGCAGCGTTTAAAGTGAGAGCAGCGTCGCTCAGCGCAGGTACACAGCACAGAATCTGCAGGCCTTGAGGCCATCAGCACCCGTCGGGGGACGGGGTGCGTCGAAAAGCCACGTAGAGGCTTTCGCGTGAGTGTGTGTGCGAGGGCGCAGTTCCAATAGTCATTCTCGGGGGAGGAGTCTGGTGCCACATGGGTGAGCACTCCGATACACATCATCAGCCGCTGCGATCGATCCTGCAGCCCACCACGCAGGCGCAGGTGAGCGGCTATAAGTTTCTGCTCCGCCGCGCCGAGCTCGGGGCGGTGATGGGCGATATTCGAATGATCCACGATCCGCTCGGGGCGCGGAATAAGGCGCTGGCCTTTGGTGCTGCCGCGGCTGTGGTGGTGGGGCTGGGCGCCGGCGCGATGGCGCTATTTTCGCCGCAGCGCGATCCAGGGGAGGCGCCGATCATGGTGGCCGATTCGGGGGCGCTCTATGTGCGCTCTGAGGAGGGCGTTCATCCCGTGACGAATCTGGCCTCGGCGCGGCTGGTGGTGGGCGAGGCCGCCACCCCGGCGCGGATTTCGGATGCGGTGCTGGCCACGCAGCGTTTCGCGCATGAGGTGGGCATCGGTGTGGCGCCCTCGGCCGTGGCGGATTCGGCGCCGGAGCAGCCTTTGGTGGCCTGCCACGAGGTGCGTAGTGATGAGCTGCACGTGGGTTCGGGGATTGCGTATCGGCCGCTAACGGAGGAGGAGGCGTTTGTGGCCCGCGATGAGCGCGGTACGCAGTGGTTGATCACCTCCGAGGGGCGTCGCCGGCTGCCTTTTGCGCGTGATGAGCTGGGGGCCGCTACCCGCCAGGCAGTGGGGGTGGATAGAGACACGCCGGTGGTGGAGACCACCAGTACGTGGCTGAATACTGTGCATGCGCTGCCGGATTTCGCGGTGCCCTCGGCCCCGTGGGAGATCGCGGATGTGGGTGAGGCCGCCTATCTCATCCGCCGCGAGAACCTGATAGAGCTCACGGATACGCAACGCAGCATTCTCGTGCAACTGGGGGCGCGGACGCGCGAGCGCACGCGGGAGGAGATCAGTGGTTTCGGCGATAGTGGGCAGACACTGCAGCTGCTGCGTCGCCCCTATTCGCTTATCGACGCCCCCTTCCTCGGCGCGCCCGAGTCGCATCCAGTGGCGGTGTGCTCGGCGGGAAAACAGCGCGGCCCTGGGGTGCGGATGCGCGCGCTGGAGGGGTCGATCCCCGTGTTGGGCGCCCATGCCACCCATTACCGTCCGGCCTATGAGGATGAGCAGCGCTCGGGCCTGGCCTTTGGGGTGGATACCGCCCAGGGCACGCATGTGATCTCGGAGACGGGGCGGCGGCATGCGGTGCCCTCGGGCAAAGAGTTGGCGGTGGTGGGGGTGGAGTCCACCACGGCGGCCTCGTGGTCGGTGGTGTCGTTATTGCCGGAGGGCGAGGTGCTGTCTTTTGAGGCGGCCCGTGCTCCCGCGCATCGCCGTATAGAGGAGTAATTCGGCGCTTAAAGTATCCCCTCGTCCCTCGCCGCAGTCTGTGGGCGAGGGGCGAGGGGGTTTTAGGCCTCGCGGTCGCTGCGCCAGCCGCGGATAATGGCGCGGAGTGCGATGGCGGCAAGAGCCACCGCTGTCATGATCGCCACCCGGTTGCGGGTGGGATCGCTTTGCGCGGTGCGGATGGTGATATCCCGCTCCGCTGCGCTGGTGCGGGTGTCGAGATCGAGATGAGTGAGTACGGCGTGGATATCGAATTCACCCCGCGCTGGATCGGCGATGGTGGCCAGTCGCGCTCGAATCTCCGCTGGGCTGGCGTGGCGGTCGCGCTGCAGCAGAAGTGCCACCGCGCCAGAGACCACCGGCGCGGCGAAGCTGGTGCCGATATAGCCGTGTACTTGGCCCTCCTCGCCGTATACCCCAGAGGCGAGGCCGCTTCCTTCCGAGTGCAGGGCTATGGGCACATCGCCGGTGGCGCTGAGCTGCAGCCCAGTATCGTCGGCGGCGGGGAGTGCGTAGTCGGCGAGGCTGCGCGTGGAGTGATCGACGGCGCTGACCGCGATCACGGTGGGCAGATGCGCCGGATACACCACATCACCGGGGGAGCACCTCTCGGAAGCATTGCCGGCCGCGGCGACCACCACGACGTTGCTGGCCTCCGCCCGCCGTACCGCGGCGCGGAGCGCTCGCGTGTTCAGCCCCGCGGCACGGGCGGGAGAGACACAGGACACCACCGACACGTTGATCACATCCGCCTTGGCGTCGATAGCCGCATCGATAGCCTCGGCGAGATTCGCGAGATTGCCGCTGCTGTCGCGCTGCGGGCTGCGATAGTGGGCGCTGGTGTGGCGGATGCTGAGGATCTCGGCATCCGGGGCGATGCCGGTGAGTTCATCGCTGCTCGGGTCGGGGCGCATGCCGATAATCCCCGCCACCACGGTGCCGTGGGAGTCACAATCATGATCCGCGCGCGGCTGTTCGGGGTGGATAAAATCCGCGCTCGGGGTTATGCGCAGGCGCGGATGCTGCGCCACCCCGGTATCGACTACGGCGACTTTTACCCCAGCGCCGGTGGCGTGCTGGTGGGTATCGCGGAGGGCGAGGGAGCGTCGTAAAGCCTCATCCCACGCGGCACGATCGCCAGCGGAGTCGCTGATCTGCACGGGCTGAGCGCAGGCAATGTCTGGGGTGTTCGGTGCGGGCGGCGATTCCTGGGCGGTAGCGAGAGGGGCACAGCCGACGAGCAACACGGCGGCCAGCAGGGGACACACGAAGCGCATCACGGCCTACCATCCCCAGGTGCGGATCGCGGTGAATACGCCCATGAGGTGCGCGGAGAGCGGAATGATGGCGGCCAATGCGATATGCTCCACCCGCTCGAGGCGCCGCTGCCATGTGGGCTCCATGGTCGATAGCGGCCCAGTGAGCAGGGGAGCGGCGCCCGCGAGCGCGAGCACAGCCCCGGCGATCACCAGCGGCCAGATAATCCACGAGCCCTGGCCGGCAAGCTCCGCAGTGGCCATACGCAGCGCGCAGAGCGCGAGCGCCGCCACCCCGGCGCAGCTAGAGACCCACAACGCCCACATGCTCCAGACATCGTGATGGCGGGCGGCATGCACCACCACGGACCCCACGGTGCAGGCCACCAAGGCGAGGGCGAACGCATCGGCGCGCTGGGCGAGCACCAGCAGCAGTGGGCTCAGTACCACCGTGAGCCCGAGGTAGAAACCGCCCAGGATCTGCGCAGTCCTGCGGGCCTTCTTCTCCGGCTCGGCGATCGTATGATCGGCCACCTCGAGGTCCTGGCCGGCCGAAGGGATCAGCGGCACCCGCAGGCCCGCGGTTTTTAGTGCCACACTGGGTGCGGCGCTCATAGCCACCATGGCCACCGCGATGGTGCCGGCGCTGGCAGCCACCCACTGGCCGCTCGCTGCCAGCAGCCCGCCGCACACCATCAGCAGGGCGACCGTGGTGATCGCCGCGGCACAGTGTCGAATATGCAGGGCCTTCGCGCCGAGGGCGGTGGCAGCGGCCAGTCCACCCGCAGCAGCCACCAGCGTCCACCCCGCAGCGCTACTCGAGAGCACCAAGGACTCCACACCGCGCTGCTGGGCGGCGCTGGCCCCGGCTATCGCTGCGCTGAGCTGGGCAATGGCCATATAGCAGGCGGTGGCCTCTGGGCTGAGCCGGCGGCGCGCCCGCAGGGCCACCGCGCTGGCCGCCAGGGCGAGGCTGGCGCACCACCACGCCACTGCGGTGGGGCTTAAGGGTGCGGCCACCGCGCCGAGACACAGCACCAGGCCCGCCACCAGCAGCGGTAGCGTATCGAGGCCGCGCCGGCAGGGCGTGCTGGCGGCGTCGGCAAGCGCATGGGCGGTGTCTTTGACCACCGGCGCGGCGTGCTGCTCATAGGGGCCGAGCACCAGCACGCCCCCATGTAGGAAGGGCACGGTATGCAGCGGCCGGGTGGCGTCGATAGGCACCCCCGCGGCGGTGCGCCCCTGCCAGGGCACGCTGATACTCGGCGCATCGAGGAGATCTAAGACCTCATCGAGCACCTCCGCCAGTGAGGAACGCGGCGGCAACACAATATCGAGCTGGCGATTGCGCTCGGGCTGCTCCGGCACCTCGAGACGGATGGTGGTGGTCACCGCCGTGGTGGCGGGGCGCGGCTCGGGTGGCGGCGCCGATGGTGAGTGCAGTGACAGCGTCACAAGAAATTCCCCCTGAGTAGATAACACGATCACGCCCACAGACGACGCAGAGAGATAGCTAGGCTCGCGCGCGCAGACGATAGCGCCGAGTACTGCTGTGATGGTTCCCCCGAACCATCTCCCCCTCCACCCTCCATGGGGTGCTGGCGAGCTGCAGGCGCGAAACTGTTGGCCTGCAGTGCCCATCAGCTTGGCTTAGGATCAGTGCCGTGTCCACTCGAGGCGCACCCCGCCGCGGCCGAGCAGTGCTGTACCGGTGGGGCTGAGCGATCGAGCGGGCGACGTCGATCATGCATGCGGCGCGGGGATGGGGGACATGCCTGCGCGCCGGGTGCAGCCAGTATCCGTGCTACGGGGGGAGTTTGAGATATGGCTGTCGCATTTCCGCAGGCAGTAGAAGAAACCAGGGCGATCGAGCGGATCGCCGCACCACCGCTGCCCAGCGGCAGCATCCAGCCGGAGGCCGTACCGGATGCCCCGACGCGGCAGCCCGTGCCGCTGGTGCGCATCATCATCCCAGTGGTGATGGTGCTGGCCATGGTGGGAATGGTGGCGCTGATGCTCACTGGGGAGCGGCAGCTTAATCCCATGATGCTGCTCTTTCCGCTGATGATGGGCGCCTCGATGCTAGCGATGTTTCTGCCCCAGGGCGGCGAGGACAGCGATGACACCCGCCGCACCTATCTGCGGCATCTCTCGCATGTGCGCCGCGCCGCGCTGAACAACGCCGCCGCGCAGCGCGCCCACGAGTTGCACCGCCACCCCGATCCGAAGGCGCTCTACGCCGCCGCCGGCTCGCCGCGGATGTGGGAGCGCAGCCTCGGCGATCCCGATGTGGGGGAGGTGCGTATCGGGCGTGGCACCACCGCGCTGTGCACGCCGATCGAATTACAGAACATCAACGCCACCGAGGACCTTGACCCGGTGTGCGCGGTGGCGCTGCGCCACATGGTGACCGCCGTGGACACCGTGCCCGCCATGCCGCTGGTGGTGCAGGTGGGATCGTTTAGCGTGATCTCACTGCACGGGGAGAAGGCCCGGGCTCTCGCGCGGGCACTCATCGCCCAACTGGTTTTTCACCACGGCCCCGAGGCCATCGGCATCGAGGTGCTCAGCGGGGCGCGAGCCACTACCGCCGACGCCGCCGAGGGGGAGTGGCAGTGGCTGAAATGGCTACCGCACACCCGCACTCCCAGCGAGGCCGCCTGCCGGGTGCTCATCGTGGATATCGACGATGGCGAGCAGCCCGCCCACCTCGTGGGCTCGCGCCGCTGGGATCTCATCATCGCCATCGACGCCCACCAGGCCACACCGCTGTATGAGGCAGCCTTCAATGATGGGCTGATCCTGCGCGCCGATGCTGCGCTGGTGGTCTCGATTCTTGGCGGCGAGGAAAACATTGGGGTGCCCGATACCCTCAGCATCACCGAGGCCACCTGCCTAGCCAAGGCCCTTCATCCGCACGATCGACCCGAGCGGCAGAGCAGCGCCCCTTCGGGAGAGCTCCTGCCGCTGCTCGGCTACCACGAGCGGGAGCATGTGCGCGCCGAAACCCTGTGGGCGCCGCGCGCCCCAGGCGATCCCACCCGTCTCAATGTGCCTATCGGCGTGGGAAGCGATGGCCAGCCGCTGCTGCTCGATATCAAAGAATCCGCCCACGGCGGGGTGGGGCCGCACGGGCTATGCATCGGTGCCACGGGATCGGGAAAATCCGAGCTCCTGCGCACGTTCGTGGTCTCTCTTGCCCTTAGCCACTCCCCAGCGGAGCTGAACTTTGTGCTGGTGGACTTCAAAGGTGGCGCCACCTTCCTCGGCCTCGATGGCCTGCCGCATACCTCCGCGGTGATCACCAACCTGCACGCCGAAGCTGACCTAGTAGAGCGCATGAGCGACGCCATCTCCGGGGAGATGAACCGCCGCCAAGAAGTACTGCGCGCGGCCGGCAACGTGCCCAATGTGGAGGCCTTCAACGCCGCCGCAGCCGCCGCCGGCACCGAGCCAATGCCGGCGCTGGTGATCGTGATCGATGAGTTCTCCGAGCTGCTCGGCCAGCACCCCGACTTCGCCGATCTCTTCGCCGCCGTCGGCCGGCTGGGCCGCTCCCTGCACATCCACCTGCTGCTCGCCAGCCAGCGCCTCGAGGAGGGGCGGCTGCGCGGGCTGGACTCGCACTTAAGCTACCGCATTGGGTTGCGCACCTTCTCGGCCATGGAATCCCGCCACGTACTCGGCGTGCCGGACGCCTATGAGCTGCCCAATCAACCCGGCCGTGGCTTCATCAAAGCCGATGCTGCCGAGGTGCGCGGCTTCCAAGCCAGCTATGTCTCCGGCCCGGTCAGCGCCAGCACCGGCCCCGCCGCGGAGGCGATCGGGCGGGTGGGCCGCTTCGATACCCGCGCCGATACCCTGCCCGAGCCGCGCCTGCCCGCCGCCAGCACCAGCTCGCAGCAAGACCCCTCGAGCACCCAGACGCTCGTGGATCTCACCGTGGAACTCACCACCGCCCGCGCCGCCCAGCTGGGGCTAAAAGCGCACAAGGTGTGGCTGGATCCGCTGCCCGCCGCCATCCCGCTCGGCGGGGTGGCGGAGGATCTCGGCCCGCTACGCGCCGCGGTGGGTGTGATCGATCGCCCCTATGAGCAGCGCCAAGATCCCCTCGTGGTGGACTTCACCGGCCAACACGGGCATGTGGCCGTCTGCGGCGGGCCGCAGAGCGGCAAAACCACCATGCTGCGCAGCATCGCCACCGCGCTCGCCTCCACCCACAGCACCGAGACGCTACGCCTCTACGCTCTGGACCTCGGCGGCGGTGGACTCGGCACCCTCGATCGCCTGCCGCATACCGCTGGGGTGGCTGGCCGCGAGCAGGAAGAAACCATCGCCCGCGTGGTGGATGAGGTGCTCGGCTTCATCGATGAGCCGGAACAACGCCACACTTTCTTGCTTATCGACGGCTGGCAGGCACTCACCACCGACTTCGAGGAGCTCACCCCGAGCCTGCAGCGCATCGCCAGCGAGGGCCTCGCGGCGCGGGTGCACCTGGTGATCTCCACCTCCCGCTGGACCGCCCTGCGGCCATCGGTGCGGGATCTCATCGGCCAACGTTATGAGCTGCGCCTGCCCGAGGCCATGGACTCCATGATCGATCGCCGTCGCCAAGAAAAACTCCCCGCCCTGCCCGGCCGGGGGCTGAACGCGGCAGGGGAGAATATCCTCATCGCCCAATCCAGCACCCAAGACATCGCCCATGTGGCCCAGCAGAGCGAGGAGGCCGGCATGGCGGCCGTGCCCGCACTAAAAACCCTGCCTCTTAGCCTGCCGGCCGCCAGCCTGCCCGACTCCGAGCAGGTGCTGCTGGGCATGGGCGGGGCCCGACTCGAGCCGGTGGCGGTGGACTTCAGCGACACCCAACACGTGATTGCCCTCGGCAACAAGGGCTGCGGCAAATCCCAGCTGCTCAAGGTCGTGGGCCGGCAGCTCGCCCAGCTGCCGCAGGAGCAGGCGCGGCTGCTGCTCATCGATCATCGCCGCCGCCACCTCGGGGTAGTCCCCGAGCACATGCTGGCCGGCTATAGCGGCACCACCGACGCCAGCCGCAGCCTCATCAGCGATCTCTGCACCACGCTGCGCCAACGCCTCCCCAGCGAAGACATCACCCCGCAGCAGCTGCTCGAACGTTCCTGGTGGAGCGGGCCCGAGCTATATCTGCTTATCGACGACGCCGAGCTGCTGCCGCACGGATTGCTCGATCCGCTCGCGCCCCTGCTGCCACACGCCACCGATATCGGCCTGCACCTGATCTACGCCCGCAAATCCGGCGGTGCCTCCCGCGCCTTCTACGCGCCCGGGCTTGCCGAATTGAAGGACTCCTCGCCACTGGTGCTGCTCTTCGACAGCGACAAAGACGAGGGCCCGCTCTTCGGGGCGCGGCCTGCCACCCTCGCGCCGGGTAGGGCCCAGTTGATCCGCGGCGGCAGTGCCGAGGGACTCATTCAGGTGGTGAGTGACTAAATGATGCCCCGTTGGGAAGTCTCCGTCACCGATGCGCTCACCATCGTGGTCGAAGCAACCACCGCTAAAGCGCACTATTTCTACGATCTTGGCGCCGCCGCCTTGAGCGAGCCCGATCAGGCCCGCCGCTTAGTCTCCGAGCTGCGGGATCTGACCGGTAGCCAGTGGCCGCAGGTGGAGGTGATCATCGACGCCGCCGAAGAACCCGGCGAGTGCCTGCTCGAGCAGTGTCACACCGCCCGCGTGCGGGCCTGGCGCTATGGCGAGCGACCGCCCGAGCCAGCAGAGCCTACAGAGCCAGCAGAGCCTGCGGCGCCTGCCGAGGTGCCTGCCCCAAACGCCTCCGCGCCACGATCTGCCACCGCGCCGCGGCCGGAGCTCGAGGACGGCCCGTGGCCGCAGCCGCCACAGGGCGTGCGCCGCCGTTCCCTCCACGGTGGCGGCATCGCCCGGCTGCTGGAGCGGGTCAATCTCTTTAGCGTGGCCATCGTGGCCGTGGTGCTGCTGGTGGTGGGGGTGAGCTGGTGGTCCACCCGCCAGTCATTAGAACCGGCGCCGGTACGCACGGTGGCGGAACCGGAGCAGTCGAGCGCCAGCCCGCCGCCGAGTGACAGTGCCGGGGAGGAGGCGTCGATAAGCGCGGCGGCGCCGCGAGAGATCGTGGTAGAGCGCGGCCCAGTGCGGGTGCGCACCCCAGAGGGATTCGAGATTAGTGACCGCGGGGACAGTAGCTTTCAGCTCAACGGTGCCGATCCCGAACTGCGCATCCTCATCTCTTTCGATGAGGTCTATTCCGTGTCGCCGGAGGCGGTGATCGCTGAGATAGAGGCGATGGTGGCTGTGGATGAGACGCTGCGCACCGAGGCGGCGGTATTTCGCCGGCATGGGCAGCCCGCCCAGACCAGCTATGTGGAAGAACCAGGCGATGGCTCGGTGGTGCGCTGGACCGCCTGGGTCGAGCAGGGGACTTTGATCAGCGTGGGCTGTCATTCGCGGCACCAGCCCAGCCATGCGCATACCGCCAGCTGCCGCATGGCGGTGGATAGTCTCGAGCACCGCGATAACACCACCGGCGATGGGGAGAAGCTTTTTTAGCCGGGGCGGAACCTCAGCCGCTGTGTCTGACGTCTATATCCCATGAAGCCACTTGGTTTCACCATCACAGGGGGGGGATTGTGTGGAGCACTCGGGGGAGCATCACATCCGATCACTGTGCAGTCCATTCCCTATATATCCGGCAGCAGCTGCTGCATCAATGCACACAGGATTATCTTTCAAGGAGTATCTATGACTGGGCATTTTCGCACAGAATCACAGACCATGGTCGCCACCGCAGGCAAGGTGGATCAGACCAACCACGACGTTCAGGCCGAGCTAGCGCGGCTGCGCGGCACCGTCGACGCCATCGGCGGCAGCTGGCAAGGCAGCGCGCAGCTGGCTTTCACCAATCTCATGAGCCGCTGGGACGCCTCGGCACGCCAGCTGCAGGAGGCGCTGAGCTCCATCTCGGAGAATATCCGCGCCAATGCCCGCGCCTTCGACGTTTCCGAGACCGAGAACGAAACCGCATTCCGTCAGGTCGGTGGCGGCTTGGCGCTCTAGCGCACCCGCATCCCACTCACCTGCATCAGCACACCTCATAAGAGCGCAACACAGAAAGGCTAGTGCCACTCATGGACACGATTCGTTATCAATTCGGCGCCATCAGCCAAGCGGCTGAGGATATTCGCGCCACCTCCGCCAAGATCAACGCCAACTTGGAGGATCTCAAAGCCCAGATCGCGCCGATGACCGCGGCGTGGGAAGGCGAATCCTCCTCCGCCTACCAGGAAGCCCAGCGCGCGTGGGATGCCGCCGCACTGGAGATCAACACTATTTTGACCACCATCTCCCGCACTGTGGCAGAAGGCAATGAGCGTATGAGCGATGTCAATCGCCGCGCTGCCGCTAGCTGGAGCTAGCCGCCCGCCGCCGCAGAGGCTCGGGCCGGTAAGTCTCGCGCGCGGGCGTGTCCGTGGAATCCCCGTGTTCTCCGTGTATCTCCAAAATCCAGGGACGCAGCCAGCCACTCGCGTGAGCGCACCGCCTCGTGCCCCGCGGCGCCACAAACCACCACCTCATCGAGCAATACGCAGCCACACCCCGCGTAGTAGCACCAGCCGCCAGTGATGAATGGGCGGCACGCTACCGCGGGGTGTGTGCTGTCGCACGTCCCCCGAGAGCTGTCCGGTATTAGCTGATCTGCGAGTAGTCTTCAGGCACCTCGGCGAGGGCCTCGGCGATAGGGGTGGGGCCATTGACAAAGGGGATCACCCGGTGGATGGTGGCGGGCTGCTGCAGCGCGGCGGCTGCCACCTGTGCGACGTTGCCGCGGGAGGTCGCGGAGGACATCCCGTGCGTTATCGGCGTGACGCGCACCGTCCCCGTCGCTGGCTCATCGTCCAGTGCGCCAGGGCCCAGGATGGTCCAGTCTAAGTCGCTATCCACCAAGTAGGTATCGGCCGCGAGCTTGGCCACGGCGTAGTCGTAGAGGGGATGATCCTCTGGGATCTGGAGTGGGGAGCGCGAACCATTGAAGGAGACCATAATATAGCGCTTCACCCCAGCCGCCTGGGCGGCGTCCATGCTGCGGATAGCGGCGTCCCGATCCACGGCGTAGGTGCGCGCGGCCCCACCAGAGCCGCCGGCACCGGCGGACCACACCACGGCATCGGCGCCTCGCAGGGCCGCGGTGAGCTCTGCGGTCGAGGATTCTTCCACGTCGACCACCACCGGATGTGCTCCGGCGGCCTCCACATCGGCGGCATGGTCGGGGTTTCGGATCAATGCAGTGACGCTATCGCCGCGTTCGCTGAGAATCGGGGCCAGCTCAAGGGCGATCTTTCCGTGGCCACCAATAATGACGATATGAGACATAGCTGTCCTCCTTAAAGCTATAGACGCGTGGTTCCACCCCAGGCGAGAGCCTGCGGTGGTGCAGTGCGGTTCCAACGACACAGCCCGAGACGATATTCCCGAGCGAGCCGGACCAGTGATGCTGCGAGGAGTTTGCGCTGCGCAGGCAAAGGGGGCTAAAATTCACTCTTCGTGTGTACTCCCCGTAGTAACGCCTGCCCTCTGAGGGCATGCGGAAGCTGGGAAGAGTACTGATAGCGCGGGTCTCCACCGGCCGCCGCGCTATCCATAACTGACACGTTTGGCTGGCAGCGAGCAGAATAGACTTTGAAAGGTTTTGCATTGTCTACTTATCACCCGAAGAGCGGTGACATCACCCGCAAGTGGTATGTCATCGACGCCACTGATGTGGTGCTGGGTCGCCTGGCAGTGACCGCCGCAGGCCTCCTGCGCGGCAAGGGCAAGCCCCAGTACGCACCCAACGTCGACTGCGGTGACCACGTCATCATCATCAATGCTGACAAGGTTGCTGTTTCCTCCAACAAGCGCGAGCGTGAGTTCCGCTACCGTCACTCCGGCTACCCGGGTGGTCTGAAGACCATGTCCCTGGGTCGCTCCCTCGAGCTGCACCCGGAGCGCGTTGTGTTCGAGTCTGTTGAGGGCATGATGCCGCACAACCGTCTCTCCCGCGCCTCGGTGAAGAAGCTTCACGTCTTCGCCGGCTCCGAGCACCCGTATGCAGCCCAGAAGCCCGAGACCTTCGAGATCAAGCAGGTGGCCCAGTGACCGAACAGAATCAGAACGAATCCCAGGTAGCCTCCGCTGAGGACATCGCTGCAGCGCAGGCCGCAACCGAGGAGTTCACCAACACCATCGGTGACTCCCTCGTGGACGAGTCCGCCGAGACCGCCGAGGCTCCCGCAGCCGAGGGCCCGGCCGATCTCAGCCAGCCGATCCAGACCGTTGGCCGTCGTAAGCGTGCCGTCGCCCGCGTCACCATGACCCAGGGCACCGGCAAGATCACCGTCAACGGCCGTGAGTTCGAGGAGTACTTCCCCTCCAAGCTCAACCAGCAGGACATCAAGACCCCGCTGACCCTTCTGGAGCGCGAGAACCAGTTCGACATCCGTGCCCGCATCTCCGGTGGCGGCCCCACCGGTCAGTCCGGTGCTATGCGTCTGGCTATCGCCCGCGCCCTCAACGAGTACAACCCGGCTGAGCGTAAGCAGCTGAAGAAGGCTGGCCTTCTCACCCGCGACGCCCGTGCCGTGGAGCGCAAGAAGGCAGGTCTGCACAAGGCCCGTCGTGCTCCGCAGTACTCCAAGCGTTAAACACCAACGCTTTTTCAACGCCCGTGGCTTCGGCCGCGGGCGTTGCTCGTTTCTGGGGCACCGCTAGCAGCGCCCGGCCAGACACACCCGCCGCGATGCTGCTAGCTCCACTTCGGTCTCGGGGCGGTCCAAGTGCGCATGGCCTGGAGAATCTCCTCGGGGCTATCGCCGAGGATGAGCGCGTCATAATCTTCTGCCCGCACAAAGCCCTCCTCCACCATGATGCTCAGCGCCCGCAGAGTGGGAGCCCAATAGTCGCTGTCTAATAACGCGATCGGCTTGGCGTGGTAGCCGAGCTGCTGGCCGGTCCACACATCGAAGAACTCATCTAATGTGCCGGTCCCGCCGGGCAGGCAAAGGAAGGCGTCGGCACGCTCGCTCATGCGCTGTTTGCGGGCGTGCATTGTCTCCACCACCTCGAGCTGCGTCAGCCCGGGATGGGCGATCTCGCCGTGCATCAGGCTCTGCGGGAGCACCCCGCTCACCGCTCCGCCGGCCTCGAGAGCCGCCGTGGCCACAGCCCCCATTAACCCCACCGCGCTGCCGCCATAGACCAGGCGCATGTCATTGCGCGCCAGGCTTTCTCCCACAGCGCGGGCAGCCACGAGGTGGCGCCCATCCTGTCCCGCGCGGGCGCCGCTAAACACCGCCACCGAGTGAATCGGATGGGCCTGAAGATAATCCAGCACATGCTCTGTGAGCAGCGGCGCTAGCGGGATGGAGCGATCATCGAGTGCATCGAGTGCGAGCCACTGCCGCTCGGGGCCGAGCCCCTGCCCTGCGGCAGGAGCTGTTGTGTCCTGCGAGGCTGCGTCGTGAAGCGGCGAGCCAGGAACGATCCATAGTTGGGTGGTGCTGCTAGTGCGGGTCGTGATCTCTCCGCAGGGGGTGAGCTCCGCTGCCGCGAGGGTGATGCCGAGTTCCTGCAGCGCCCTGAGCGCGGTTTGTACGGGGGATTCTCCCGGCCGAGCTACAGCCTGGGGGAGGGTCAGCGCGGCGCCGGCGGGCTCGGGCACGGTGAGGAGACGGCGGCGGGGATCGCGAATAATAACGGCACTCATTGCGCGGGCATCGACAGACATGGCTGCAAGGCTACTAGCTGTCAGCCCCGGCGCACGGGCAGCTGCTCCCACACGGACACCGGTCATACGTCTGAGCACCACCGCAGGGGAATGTCTGGCGTGGGATCGGGGTAGCCGAGCGTGCATAATGGAGGAATGACTCGACTCTTCGGAACAGACGGTGTACGCGGATTAGCCAATAAGAAGCTGACGGCCCCCTTGGCGCTGCAGCTCGGTGCAGCGGCTGCGGAGGTACTAACGAAGGAGTACCGCAACTCCAAGCGCCGCCCCGTCGCCATCGTGGGCCGCGACCCGCGCGTCTCCGGCGAGATGCTGGCCGCGGCGATCTCCGCGGGCATGGCTTCGCGCGGTGTGGACGTATTGCGCGTCGGCGTGATCCCCACCCCAGCGGTGGCATTTTTGACCGATGATTATGGCGCGGATATGGGCGTGATGATCTCCGCCTCCCACAACCCCATGCCGGATAATGGCATCAAGTTCTTTTCCGATGGCGGCCATAAACTGCCCGATGAGGTAGAGGACGAGATCGAGCGCCGCATGGACAATATCGCCGACGAAGGCCCCACCGGCCACGGTATCGGCCGCGTGATTGAGGAAGCCTCGGACGCCCAGGAGCGCTATCTGATGCACCTGGCCCAGGCCGTGCCGCAGGATCTTTCCGGAATCAAGGTGGTGGTGGACTGCGCCAATGGCGCCGCCGCCGAGGTAGCCCCCTTGGCCTATGGTGCCGCCGGTGCCGAGGTGATCCCGATTCACCACAAGCCGAATTCCTACAACATCAACGATGGCTGCGGCTCCACCCACATCGAGGAGGTGCAGCGCGCGGTGCGCGAGCACGGCGCCGATATTGGTCTGGCGCACGATGGCGACGCCGATCGCTGCCTCGCCGTGGATGCCGAGGGAACCATCGTTGATGGCGATCAGATCATGGCGATCCTAGCCGTGGCGATGAAGGCCAATAGCGAGCTGCGCAAGAACACCCTCGTGGCCACCGTGATGTCGAATCTCGGGCTGAAGCTGGCCATGGAGGACGCAGGCATTGAGGTGCTCACCACCCAGGTGGGCGATCGCTATGTCCTCGCCGAGCTCAACCGCAGCGGCTATAGCCTTGGCGGCGAGCAGTCCGGCCACATTGTGATCCCCGATCACGGAACCACCGGCGATGGCGTACTCACTGGTCTTTCGCTCATGGCCCGCATGGCCGAAACCGGCTCGAGCCTGAAGGAATTGGCCACCGTGATGACGGTGCTGCCGCAGATGCTCATCAACGTTCCGGTCTCGGACAAGTCCGTGATCATGGATCATCCGCGCGTCAAGGAGGCCATCTCCAAGGCCGAGGCGGAGCTGGGCGACACCGGCCGGGTGCTGCTGCGCGCCTCCGGCACCGAGGAGCTCTTCCGCGTCATGGTGGAGGCCGCCCACGAGGAGCAGGCTCGGAAGGTGGCCGGCCGCCTGGCCGCCGTGGTGGCCGAGATCTAAACCCGCCTGAGCCCGTCAATCCCGCGGGCGGCGCAGAATACTTCCGCGCCGCGGGAACCTCCCAGGTGCGAATGTGCGTCTAACTCGGTGAGAAGGTGCGCCCTGCCAGGGTGCACGCCGCCGTTTCTTTGACCTCGCATGGGGGAGGCTATGACGCACACTGACATAGATGTCGATCCACCAACCGCGCTGGCGCATACCGCCGAGTTGCTCCGCACTCTCGCCGAGAACACGAGCGCGCACCAGCGCCACGCACCACAGTTTCCGCCCGCCGCGGCGGGGAAGGGGCTGCGTGCACGCGGTGAAGCCCTCGCCCGTGTCTTCACCCAACTGCACACCGATACCGCCACTGCTTTAGACGCAGCACGCTTATCGACGCATACCGCCAGCGATCATCTCCGCGCTCTCTCAGAGCAGGACCACGCGGTGGCCGACGCTCTGCACCGCATCGATAGGGCAGGTGAGGGCAGATGAACAGCTCCGTGACCTGCTACGCCTCCACGGTGGAGGCGCTGCGTCTGGCCGCGGGCGGGCTGTATGCCGGGCCGCAGATCAGCGCCGAGGAGCTCAGCGCCGCCGCCGAGAATCTCGCCGGTTTGGATACTTCCGCACTACGCACAGCCGCGAGCTGCGCCCTAGGGGAATCCGCCCCGCAGGACGCCGGCCGCTGGGTGCAGGAGGTGCTCAGCCCCGCTCTCGCCGGAGTGGCCGAAGGGGCCATGTGTGGCGGCCTGAACGAGGCTATGCGGCAGTGGGAGCAGCGGGTAGAAGGTGCCGCAGCAGTAGAGGCGGCCGCGCATTCCTGCGCCGATAGCATCGACGCGGTCGCTAGCAGCGCCCATGAGGCGGCGCAGACGATGACGCTGAGCCTTGATGAGGCCGTACGCGCGGTGTGCCACGCCCTCGAACTGCTGGGCAGTAGCGGAGCCCGCGGGCTGGCGCAGCAATTAGTGCACATGGGCGCAGGGCTCATCGATAGTGCCGGCCAGCAGTTGCTGGGTATCTTCGGCGATCACGACACCGCCGTGGCGGGCTGTTTTGATGAGCTGATCGCCCACGCCGAACAGCACTGCGCCAGCGAACCGCCCGCTGCGTGCACCCCAGAACCGCCGTGCGAGTCCGCGCCACCGTGTGAGCCGGAGCCGCCGTGTGAGCCGGAGCCGCCATGCGAGCCCGCGGCCGCCGCGCCCGTAGCGGAGCCAGAGCCCTGCGTGGCAGAAAAACCCACGCCGAAACCCGCCCCGCAGCCGGCACCGGCGCCTGCGGCAGCGCCCCAACCGACGCCGTCGGTAGAGCCGCAGCCGGCCCCACAACCGGCCCCGGCCTGCGAACCCGCGTCCGCCGCACCGCCGCCACAACCACCGACAGCACCGCCGAAGCCCTGCGTGCCAGACACCCCGCCGACCCCGCCACCGGCTCCTGCTCCCGCCGCCGCACCGCCGTGCCCTGCTGCCGAGCTCGGACGGGTAGTGAGTGGCTCGATACTCACGGTGGGGCAGGCGATGGCCAGCGCCGCCGCCGTGGGAGTGGCACAGGCTCAGGCCTCGCTGCATGCGCACCTCGAGGCCGCTATCACCGGCTCTATCGAGGTATCCGCCGAGCTCGGACAAGCACCCAGCGCTTGTGCGCCCGCGCCGGTAGCGGACTGCCCGCCAGTGGTGGACCACCCCTGCGCCCCGGCTGTCCCAACTGCCGAACCGGAACCCGTACCCGAACCGGAGCCTGAGCCCGAAGCGCCTCAGCCGGATGATCCCTGCCCACCGGAGGATCTCACCGCTGTGCCCGAACCCGAGCCGCCGGCGCAGAAGGTGGCTATGCAGAACGTGGCGCAGGAGGCAGCCCCGGTCTCAGAACCGGACACAGCCCCAGCCCCAGATCCAGCCCCGGCACCGCCCGAGCCACAACCAGAATCGTCTTCCGAGGCTGCCGAGCCGGCAGCAGCTGCCGCGGATACCGCCCCACCGACTGATGAAGGAGAACACAGTGAGCACACCAGCTGGCCCCACAAGGCAGGTGCATGGTGACTAACGTGAATCCCGATTTCCTCCGGCATCTCGAAACCTTCCAGCGCCACACGAGTGCGCGGCTAGCGGAGTTTTCCCGCTCCCTCGATGAGCTCACCGCCCAGGCACGGCGCGAGGCGCGCGCCAGCGCAGAACACACTCCCACCCCGCCGCACCCGGCTGCTAGGCAGCGCCCTGCGGCGAGTGCGGCAGAGCGGGCATGGCCGCGCCCAGCGCAGCAGAAACCCGCCCCGCGTGGTCCTGTTCGGGGAGTGCTGAGAAACTCACCCTAAAGGCACCGCTCGGGGCGGGAATAAAGATCAGATGTGGAGGTTAGTCCTGCTCGTCATCCTCAGTGGAGGCATCCACATGGGGGTCGTGCTTGGCTACCTCTTCACGCAGCTCTTGGCGGGTCCAAGCGGTCACGCCCTTGCCCTCAGCCGCGAAGGCAGAGAATGCCGAGTACTTGTTCTCCCCGGCGAGCTGGTGCAGCAGGAAGCCGGTGACCAGGCCGCGGGCGGTCTCTTGGGCGCCGAACTCGAGCCCGCTGATTCCGGTGAGGAGCTTGCTCACGCTCGCCTCGCGGAAGCCGGTTTGGCTCGCCTTGTCCACGACGCGGAAAGCGACATCGCCGCCCCAGTTGAAGGCCACCTTCGGCGGGTTGCCCATATCGAGGAACTCGCCGCGGCCTGGGGAGAGCACCAGCCCGGGCACGTTCACGTGGCGGGCGGCTTCCTCGGAGGAGGGGGCAGTAACGGAGGGGTAGATGGCGGCGACGGCCTTGACCAGATCGCGGTCCACGGCGGCAAGGATTGCGGCGCCGGCTCCCATGCCATGGCCCACCAAGCCGATTTTGCCCGGGGCGACGGTGATATTGCCTTGGCCGAGCTTCACCCCAGCGGCAATCTGCATGCAGGTTTCTAGATCGGCGGCGAAACCACGGTGATCGGGTGCGAAGCCGGTCTCCGTATCCGGTGCCACCGCCACAATGCCCCAGCTCGCGAGGTGGCGCAGGGTGGCGTGGTAGTGCTTAATGCCCTGCCGCCAATCGTGGCCAAAGGCCACTGCGGGCAGGCCCTGGCCCTCGGCGGGGGTATAAACCTTGCCGGGGATACCGGCATAGGACAGATCGCCCACGAGCACGCGGTGGGGGCCACGCTTGGACAGTTTGCTTAGGTGTTTCTTCAAGTTCTCAGCCACGGTGTTCAAGGATAGTCTATGCACGCCAGGCCGTGGGGCGGCGGCTCCGGCCGGAGAGTGCACGGCCAAGGCGCAGCGGCGGGGAGAAGGGGCCGCGGCGCGCGGTGAGCTGCTGCGAGGGGAGGTGTCTCTGGGTTGGGTTAGGATGAACGGCATGTGTGGAATCGTTGGATACATCGGTCATCGTGAAGGCTTGGATGTGGCGCTCGGCGCCCTCAAGCGCATGGAATACCGCGGCTATGACTCTTCAGGAATCGCCGTCGCAGACGGTGCGGGCAGCATTAATGCGGTGAAGAAGGCCGGCAAGATTAGCAACCTCGAGATGCGTATCGACGAGGAAGGTGCCAATAACTTCCGGGGCCACACCGCTGTGGGCCACACCCGCTGGGCCACGCACGGTCGCCCCACCGATAACAACGCCCACCCGCACCTGTCTGCGGACGGCAAGGTGGCCATTGTGCACAACGGCATTATCGAGAACTTCGCGGTATTGCGCGAGGAGCTGGAGCACAGCGGCGTGGAGCTGCTCTCTGACACCGACTCGGAGGTGGCCGCCCACATGCTGGCCGCCGCCTATAACGAGGGTGAGACCAAGGGCGATTTCCAGGCTTCTGCCCTGCATGTGCTCAATCGCCTCGAGGGCGCATTCACCCTGCTGTTTACCCACGCCGATCACCCGGACACCATCATTGCGGCCCGCCGTTCCACCCCGTTGATCGTCGGTATCGGCGAGGACGAGATGTTTCTTGGCTCGGATGTGGCGGCCTTTATTGAATACACCAAGGATGCTGTTGAGCTGGGCCAGGACAACGTGGTGATCATCACCCGTGATTCCTATGAGATTCTCAACTTCGATGGCAGCCCCGCTGAGGGCAAGCCCTTCACCATTGACTGGGATTTGAGCGCCGCCGAGAAGGGTGGCTTCGATTCCTTCATGATGAAGGAGATTCATGAGCAGCCCGCGGCGGTGCGCGACACCTTGGCCGGCCACTTCCAGGACGGCCGCATCGTCTTGGACGAGCAGAACTTCAGCCAGGCCGATCTCAAGGCCGTGGACAAAATCTTCGTGGTGGCCTGCGGTTCGGCCTATCACTCGGGCCTGCTGGCCAAGTACGCCATCGAGCACTGGGCCCGCGTCCCCGTGGAGATCGAGGTGGCCAGCGAGTTCCGTTATCGCGATCCGGTGCTGGATAAAAATACCCTCGTGGTGGCCGTGTCCCAGTCCGGTGAGACCGCCGATACGCTCGAGGCCGTTCGCCATGCCAAGGCCCAGGGCGCCAAGGTGCTGGCGGTGTGCAACACCAACGGGGCGCAGATTCCCCGCGAGTCCGATGCGGTGCTCTACACCCACGCCGGCCCGGAGATTGGTGTGGCCTCCACCAAGGCCTTTTTGGCGCAGGTGGCCGCCAACTACATCGTGGGCTTGGCCCTGGCGCAGGCCAAGGGCACCAAGTACCCGGATGAGATCACGGATATCTACCACGATCTGGAGTCCATCCCGGAGAAGATCGAGACTCTGCTCGCCGTCGAGGACGAGACCAAGCGCATCTCGGAGGTGCTGGGCGCGATTCCCACCATGCTGTTCTTGGGCCGCGGCGTGGGCTTCCCCGTGGCGCTGGAGGGCGCGCTGAAGCTGAAGGAGCTGGCCTATATTCACGCCGAGGGCTTCCCAGCCGGTGAGCTCAAGCATGGGCCGATCGCGCTCATCGAGGACGATCTCCCGGTGGTTGTGGTGGTGCCCTCGCCGCGCGGGGTGAAGCTGCTGCACTCCAAGATCGTTTCCAATATTCAGGAGATCCGTGCCCGCGGCGCGAAGACCATCGTGATCGCCGAGGAGGGCGATGATGCGGTGGAGCCCTACGCCAATTGGCTCATCCGTATCCCCGAGACCTCCACGATCATGCAGCCCCTGCTGGCCACCGTGCCGCTGCAGTTCCTCGCCGCGTTCATCGCCCGCGAGTGCGGTAACGAGGACATCGACAAGCCCCGTAACCTGGCGAAGTCCGTGACTGTGGAATAGTCCCAGCAACAAAAAGAACTCGAGCCCACATGCCGTGGTGCTCGAGTTTTTTGCTTATCGACGCCGCCCTAGAGCCACGTCCACGCCGCCGCGGCCGCCAGCGCCCCGGTGGCGTTCAGCGCCCAGTGCAAACCAATGGGGGCGATCACGCTATCGGTATGGTGGCGCAGCCAGGTGAGCACCGCCCCGGCGCCGGCGGTGGCCAGCACCGCCAAGCCCACCCCGATCCAGGTGCCGAGGCTACCGGAGCCGAGTAGCCCCGATAGGCCCGCGTTGGAGGCGGTCAGCCCCAGCGAGGAGCTGATATGCCACAGCCCGAACAACACAGAACCCGCCCCAAAGACCAGCTTGGTGCCGCCGAGGCGAGCGAGGGAGGCATGCAGCATGCCGCGAAAAGCCAGCTCCTCCGGAACCACGGTTTGCAGCGGGATAATCACCAGCGCGGCCAGCAGCGCGCGGCGCAGCGTGGCGTAGGAATCATTGAGGAAGAACTCGCGCGTCAACGGCAGCGCCAGCCCGGCACCCACCACGAGGATCACTGCCGCCATCGATATCCCCGCCCAGCGCGCCCCACGGCGCAGCGTAGCCCGGGAGATCCCCATCGCTTGCGGGGTATAGCCGCGGGCGAAGGCCAGCAGCACCATCGCCGCTACCCCCAAGGGCACCGTGGAACGATAGGACGCCAGCTCGGTGAAGTGGGCGAGGGAATTAATGATGGCGAGGCTGCCGACCAAGAGGGCGACGTCGATAAGCGCTGAGCGCCGCGATCCGGATAGGTGGGGGCGACGGGCAGCGAAAACGAACATGCGGTTCATCCTACGCTGCGGTGACAGTGGCACAATGTGGCTTATGGATTTGCTCAGCACCACCATTGATCTCGAGGCGATTGCGCACAATACCCGTGCGCTCAAGGCGCGCGCCGGGAATGCCCAGCTCATCGCGGTGGTGAAGGCCGATGCCTATGGTCATGGCATGGCGGAATGCGCTGCCGTGATGGCGCGCGAGGGCGCCGATATGTTTGGGGTGGCCACCCTGCCTGAGGCGCTCGAGCTGGTCGCCGCGCTGCGCCCGCGCGGCTATGAGCAGCCGGTGCTGTGCTGGCTCTGGCATCCCGCCCAAGACCTAGATGCTGTGCTCGAGGCGGGAGTGGTGCTGGGCATCGCGAACCTGGAGCAGGCCCGTAGTCTTATTGCCCAGCTACAGGGCCGCCCCATCACCGTGCACGTGAAGGTAGATACCGGGCTGAATCGCTCGGGGGTGGATGAAGAGCAGTGGGAGGAGATCTTTCACCTGCTCGCCGCCGCCCCTACGGTGACGGTCGATGGTATTTTCAGCCACCTGGCCTGCGCCGATGATCCGGGCAATAGCAGCATCGACGCCCAAGCAGAGCTGCTGCGCCGCGCCTGGGACTGCGCCCAGCGCTGCGGCCTGCGCCCGCGGCTGCGGCATCTGGCCAATTCCCCAGCGACCCTGACCCGCCCCGATCTCTACTTCGAGGCCATCCGCCCCGGGCTGGCGCTCTATGGGGTCTCTCCCTTCGCCGGAAGAGACGTTAAGGAGTGGGGGCTTCTCCCCGCGATGCGGTGGACGGCGCGGGTGACCACCATCAAAACCACCCACACCGGCGAAGGCGTTAGCTACGGGCTGACGTGGCGTGCCCCGCGGGAGAGCGTGACCGCCGTGGTGGCGGTGGGCTATGCCGATGGGCTGCCGCGCGCCGTGCAGACCCGGCGCGGCGAATCCGATCTCTGGGTGAGCATTAAGGGCCAGCGCTATCGGCAGATCGGTCGGGTGTGTATGGATCAGATCGTGGTGGATCTCGGGGATAATGCACAGGGAGTGGCCATCGGTGATGAGGTGGTGCTCTTAGGCGATGGCAGCGCGGGAGACATGACCGCCGCCGAGCTCGCCGCGGCCGCCGGCACGATCGCCTATGAGATGGTGTGCGCCCCAAAGGGACGGACGGTGCGGCACTATCTGCCGTCTCAGCAGCACAACCCAGTGGAGGAGTAGGAGTAGATGCTTAAAGAGTGGCCCGCCTCTGGGCAGGAGCGTTGCGAGGAATTGGAGGACACCCACGCCTTCGGGGAACGGCTCGGCCGTGTCCTCGAAGCCGGGGATGTGGTGATTCTGGATGGCCCGCTGGGGGCGGGAAAAACCAGCCTCACCCAGGGCATTGCCCGCGGCATGAATGTGAAGGGGCGGGTGACCTCGCCGACCTTTACTATCGCCCGGGAGCATCGCCCGCGCGGCAGCGGCCCGAGCCTGATCCACGTGGATGCGTATCGGCTGCTCGGGGAGGGCAGCGGCCCGGTGGATCCGGTGGGCGCGCTTGACTCTTTGGATATGGATAGCGAGCTGCACGAAGCGGTGGTGGTGGCCGAGTGGGGTAAGGGCTTGATGGAGCAGCTCGCCGAGCACTATCTGCTGCTTACCCTCGATCGCCATTCCGCGGTGGAGGCCGACCCAGACTCGGAGGCGCGCCTCATCTCTTGGCAGTGGCACTAGCTGCGCGCGGGCGCCTCCTCCGCAGCACCCACGATGGCGAGCGCGAGGGCGGCTCGCCGCCGCTGGTGCTCGTGGCGATGCTGAGCCGGTGGAGTAGATATTCCATGGGGCCGCGCCGCCAGCGCAGGCGATAGAGCGAGGTGCCGAGCAGGGCGGTCAGCAGTTGGATGCTGAACACACTCACATCCTGCCAGCTATAGGGCTCGGCGTCCGGTGCTGGGATCTCGCCGACGCTGCCATCTGCATCGGGGGAGTACTCGCCGATGAAGCGCTCAGCACTCTCTCTGGCGGCTGTGGGGGAGTCGAGGGCGAGAAGCTCATCGCGGAGCTGTTCCTGCTCGGCGGACAGCGGTGCCGTGGAATCGAGAAGGGGATCGGGCTCGGCCATGTAATAGTCCAGGGTGTACTCGCTGAGAGCGCGCTCGAACTGCTCGCTGTTGAGGGGCCCGCGCAGGCGCATGTGGAGCACATCCAAGGCGCGCTGGCGCTGCTGCGACACCTCTGCCTCCGCGGAGTCGGCCACCGAGTCGCCTTCTTCGTAGCGTGTGCTGCCCGGAGCTGTGTCTGTGTCATCTGTGCCGAAGTCATCTGTGCCGAATACAGAGGAACCGAATACCGGGGCGGAGGAATAGCCATCCGCCGTGGGGTTGAGCGCCGCCGTCAGTGGCGCGGTGAGCAGAACGTGGGTGACGTAGACCGTCAGGGCCATGGAGCCGACAGCCTGCAGTGGGTAGAAGTGGGCATATCGCAGCGCCACGATGACGGCCACGGCCGCGAGCCCGGTAGCCGCCATATCGACGATGGAGCCGCTGTGCGGCAGCGGCAGCAGATAGAACTCGAGCGCAGCGGATAAGGGGGAATCCGCCATCCCTGCGGGGGCGAGAAAAGAATCGTTGTGATCAATCAGCACAGAGCGGGCAAGGACGGCAGCTGCGCCGGCGGGGATGCACCACAGCAGCGCTCGCGCCCAGTACACCCTGGCGAGCAGGACTCCGAGGAGGGTGTAGGCCAGCCACGCCGGCAGCGGATAGGCGCCGTCTCCTATCAGGCCGATGGGGCTCATCGACATAAGCAGCGCCTGCTGCAGCAACGGTCCGATAAGCACGAGCACCCCGGTGAGAATGACTAAGCGCCGCGTGCTCCACTGCGCGAGGGGTGCGAGCAGGATCTGCGCCACGCCAATGGTGCCGAGGACGACGGCGATGGCGCCGCTGAAGGGAGTGAGGACGATACTCACCGCGATCAGGGCGATGCCTCTGATGGTGGCCACGCCCCAGTCATGTCTGTCCACGATGATGGCCAAGGTGATGCCGCTGAGCACAGCGAAGAGGGTAGAAGGATAGCCGTCCGAAAGATCTGTGAGTACGCTCGGCCCGTGATACACGGTGTGCGCGTACATCATGCCGATGATCGCGAGCGCCCGTGCGATATCGAGCCCATCGACTCTCTGCGGTGATGTCGCCATGGCTCATAACTGTAGGCGCGTCCAGTGGGCAGCGCCGGAGAAAGAGGAGTATGAGTAGGGTGGTGCTGCGTTCAGCCGGAGCACTACTCCACGAATTTTTTCGGGGAGTGCTCGGCCCAGCACGTCGGCATCGAGAGATATCGCCTTCCCGCCGTGTCCGGTCTGTGTGGGAACGACGCTGCGGCTGTGCATGATCGGCGCCGATGAAGGACGAGCCCAGTGTGGCGACGATGGATAGATGAGGAGACTAAGCAGTTGAGTACCACCCCCGCTGCCGCGGATCCTATTCGCTGGAAAATCCTCGGGCTCATGCTCGTGTCCGTGTTCATGTCCCTGATGTCCGTGAGCATCATGAACGTGGCGCTGCCCGCGATCCAGGCCGGCTTGGGCGCCACCCACACCGATATCCAATGGGTGCTCTCCGGCTACACACTCGTCTTTGGTGCCTTCCTCGTGCCCGCCGGTCGGGCCGGAGATATTTTCGGCAGGCCCGGGTTTTTCCTCATTGGCCTCATCGTGTTCCTCAGCGGTTCCGTCGCAGGTGGCCTTTCACCTACTCCCGCCTTCCTCGTGGCAGCCCGGCTGGTGCAGGGCATGGGTGCGGGGTTGATGAATCCCCAGCTGATCGGCATGATTCAGTACTATTTCACCGGCAAAGAACGCGGCCGTGCCTTTGGTTTCTTCGGCTCCACCGTGGGCATCGCGGTGGCCATTGGCCCGGTGCTCGGCGGATTCCTCATCGGTCTGGGCGGGGAAGACTTAGGCTGGCAGCTCACCATGTTTGTCAATCTGCCTATCGGATTGATCGTGCTGATCTTGGGGCTTTTATGGTTCCCGCGGCCGCTGGCGAGCGCCGATCCGGTGCGCACCGCGGATGGCAGCTACAAAATCTCCTCGGTGATCCGAGCCATCGACCCCGTGGGCGTGGCGCTGCTGACCAGCGCCGTGCTGCTCTTCCTGCTGCCTTTCGCGGAAGGAAAACAACGGCCGTGGGTGTGGTTCTTAGCGCTGCTCTCCCTGCTGCTGCTCACCGCTTTTGTGCGCTGGGAACGCTCCTATAAGGACTCCGGCCACGCCCCTATGGTGGATCTCGATGTGCTGGTGGTCTCGAGTTTCCGCAATGGTGCCGCGCTATCCTCGCTGTATTTTTTGGGCATCACCAGCATCTGGGTGATCGTGGCCATGTATTTCCAGCAGGGCCTAGGCTACTCGGCGCTCGTGGCCGGCTCCGTGGGGATCCCCGCCGCGCTGGCCTCCTCGCTCTCTGCGGACTGGGCCGGCCGGCGCGTGATGGACCTTGGCCGCCCGCTGGTCGTGGGCGGCATGCTCGTGGCCACTACCGGCATGATCTTGAGCATCCTCGTGATCCTCGGCGAGCACCGCGGCATGCTCAGCGAGTGGTGGCTGGTGGCCACCCTCGGCATCGTTGGCGTGGGGCAGGGCAGCGTGATCAGCCCGAACCAAACCCTGTCGCTGGCGGATGTGCCCCAAAACTATGCCGGCTCCTCCGGAGCGGTTCTGCAGGTGGGCCAGCGCATCGGCACCGCCATCGGCTTGGCCATGATTACCGCTGTGCTCTTCGCCCTGCTGGAGCGCGTGGCGTGGCCGGTGGCCGTGGCCGGCAGTTTCGGCATCATCGTCATTATCATGCTCAGCGCCACCGCGATCGGGGTGCACGATGTGCGCCAGCGCCGCGCCATAACCGACTAGATCTCCACGCCCTCCAGGCGCAGCAGCCGGCGCTTCAGCTCCACCCCGCCGGCGTAGCCGCCGATACTGCCATCGCCGCGCAGAATCCGGTGGCAGGGCAGAAACACCGGCACGGGATTCAGCCGCAGCGCCGTGCCGGTGGCGCGCACCGCCTGGGGATGACCGGCCCGCGCTGCGAGCTGGCCATAGCTCAGCGTCTCGCCATAGCCCACAGTGCTCAGGGCGGCGTAGAGATGGCGTCGAAAAGCGGTGTGGGGGCGAGAGTCCCACGCCACCGAGAACTGCCGGCGCTCGCCCGCGGCATAGGCACATAACTCCTCGCAGGCCTGGCGCAGTACGTCACTAGCTGGGGCGATGGGCTGCTCCGCGCCGAAATCCACCCGAGTGATACCGTGCGGGCCCGCGGTGAGGGTAAAGGCGCCCAGGGCGGTGGTCACTGTTGCCTGCATAGGCTCCTAGCCTAGCGGGTGGGTAGGGTGATACATCGTGTTGTGCTTAGCCATCGATACCTCCACACCTACACTTGTCGCCGGCATCGTCGACACCGTCCACGGCGAGCTCGCCGTGCAGCTGGTGCGCGACTGCCGCAAGCACAATGAGGTGCTTATTCCTACCATCCAGGACTGCGCCGCCCGCGCCGGCTGCACCCTGCCTGATCTCGACGCCATCGTCGTCGGCTGCGGCCCGGGGCCCTTCACCGGCCTGCGCGTGGGCATGGCCACCGCCGCCGCCCTCGGCGATGCGCTCGGCATCCCCGTGCACGGAGTGGTCTCCCACGATGCGATCGCCCAGCAGCTTATCGACGCCGCCTCCCCGCCCAGCAGCCTCCTCGTGGCCACCGACGCCCGCCGCCGCGAGGTCTACTGGTCCCGCTACCGCGATGGCCAGCGCAGCACCGGCCCCGAGGTGCACGCCCCCGCCCATGTGGCCGAGCTGCTGCAGGACGATCCGGTGGAAGTGCTCAACTGCCCCGCGCACATTGAGCTGCCCGCCACGGCGCGGCGCGTGGATATCAGCCCCACCCCGGCGTCGCTGGTGGCCGTGGCGGAGTGGGAACGTGAGCCCGCGCCGCTGGTGCCGCTCTATTTGCGCCGGCCCGATGCCGTGGAACCCGCGCCGCAGCCGCTATCGCCGGCGATCCCCGACATCAATCTGGGCTAGCGGCTGCGTATAGTGTCGAAGATAAGCGGCGCATCGCGGCACCGCCCGTGTAGCGCCGGGTAGCGCCCATCAACACCGAGTGAGACCCGTCAAGGAAGTGTGAACTGTTCCCGTGAGTGACTCCAACCCTGCGTCATCATCCACCCCGCGCCCTGCGATCACCGACGACGATGGGCAGCTGATCCTGCCCGACGCGCTGCGCCCGTTGAACAACGAGGATGCCCCGCGCTGCGCCCAGCTGGAAAAGCAGCTCTTCGGCGAGGATGACCCGTGGAGCGAGCAGGCCTTCTATTATGAGTTTGCCGGCCGCACCATCTATATCGGCTACGAGGACAATGGCGTGCTCGTGGGCTATGCCGGCCTCGCCATGCTCGGGCCGGAAGATGATCCCGAGTTCGAGATCCACACCATCGGCGTGGACCCCGACTACCGCCGCCAGGGTATTGCCACCCTGATGCTGCAGGTTTTTGTGGACGTGGCCGACTACTATGAGGGCCCGATCTTCCTCGAATGCCGCACCGATAACACCGCCGCGGTGACGCTCTACCAGCGCTATGGTTTCGGCGTCATCGACGAGCGCAAGAACTACTATCAGCCCTCCGGCGCCGATGCCTATGTGATGCAGCGCAATCCGCACGGCGCCCCCAATCCCAGCTAGGTCACTACATAGTCGTGTCACGCTTTATCTGCGGGATCGAATCATCCTGCGACGAAACCGGTGTCGGCATCATCGAGCTCTTCGAGGATGGCCGCATGGCCGTCCGCGCCAATGCCGTCGCCTCCTCCATGGACCAGCACGCCCGCTTCGGCGGCGTGGTGCCCGAAATCGCCTCCCGCGCCCACCTGGAATCCATCCAGCCGGTGATGCACCAAGCCCTACGGGAGGCCGGCATCGATAAACCCGATGTCGTTGCCGCCACCGTGGGCCCCGGCCTTGCCGGCGCGCTGCTCGTGGGCGCCTCCGCCGCGAAAGCCTATGCCGCGGCCTGGGGCGTGGACTTCTACGGGCTCAATCACCTCGGCGGCCACGTGGCCGTCGCCACTATCGACGGCGAGCAGCTGCCGCACTCCGTGGCACTGCTGGTCTCCGGCGGGCACACCCAGCTCCTCGAGGTGCGCGCGGTAGGCGAACCCATGGTGGAACTGGGCTCTACCGTGGACGACGCCGCCGGTGAAGCCTATGACAAGGTGGCCCGGCTGCTGCGTCTCGGCTACCCGGGCGGGCCCGTGATCGACCGCCTCGCCCGCACAGGCAACCCCAAGGCCATCGCCTTTCCCCGCGGCATGCGTAAATCCGCCTATGACTTCTCCTTCTCTGGGCTCAAAACCGCCGTCGCCCGCTATGTGGAACAGGCCGAGCGGGAGGGCCGGGTGATCGATATCCCCGATGTGTGCGCCTCCTTCCAAGAAGCCGTGGTGGATGTCCTCACGGCCAAGGCAGTGCGCGCCTGCCGCGATACCGGTGCCAGCGTGTTGCTGCTTGGCGGGGGAGTGGCCGCCAATTCCCGCCTGCGTGAGCTCGCCGAGCGGCGCTGCCGCTCCGCCGGCATCGAGTTGCGGGTGCCGCCGCTGAGCTACTGCACCGATAATGGAGTGATGATCGCCGCGCTCTGCGCCGAGCGGATTCGCGCCGGGGCCGCCCCCTCGGATCTCAGCGTGGGCACCGACCCCTCGCTTGAGGTGGAACAGCCCCAGGTTTAGTTGCCGCAGCACACACGCGGGGTGAAACTTTGGGAAACATCTGCTGAATTGTGCGGCGAGGGCAGGCGACTGGGCTGAGTGCTCTGTTAGACACAGAAGATGTCCCTGCGCCCGCGCGCTCCTCACGCAGAACTAGCAAAGGTTGTTTTTCCATGCCCCGTGGCCTGCTCGTGCACCCCGATTCCTCTTCGCAGCTGATCACCTTCGAGCTTGAGGACGCCGCTGCGTATCTCGGCGCCGACGGGCAGCGTGTGTCCGTCACCTTCCGTGATGATGGCACCACCGTGGCGGCACTCTACGCCGCCGCGGCGGCCAGCGAGGGCGCCGAGCCCAACCCCGTGGCATCCATGGGCCGCCAAGAGGCCACCACCGGAAACTCCGCCTTCCTCACCGACCCCACCAATGCCGTCTGCGGTCCGGTCCTCTTCGTCGGCGCCGATGGCTCCGATATCAGCGATGACGATATCGAGCAGGTGCGGTCCGGTATCCGCGCCGTAGACAACTACCGGCAAGACGAGCCGGAGGATTATGCCCTCTGGCGTGCAGCAGTGCTCAACCTCGGCCGCCGCGCCGCCGAGTAGACGCGCCCCGTGCAGCAGGGGCGTTGTCCGCGTGCGATGTCCCTCGCGTCCGCGACAGCGCCGGCTTCTCCTCGTGTGTGGGGGAAGGTTTCGAGACACTAAGAAAAGTCTGTAGTGTAGCTGACATTGTTGTGAATATGGCTTAAGTCATAGAGCTTCCAAAGATGTGAGGTACACCTGTGGATGATTTTTCGCCCTATGTTTTGCTGCTAGACCTCGGCTGGATCTCCGTGTTGCTCGTGGTGGGCAAACTGCTGCGGCGATTCGTGCCGGTATTCCAGAAACTCATGGTGCCCGCGCCCATTACCGCGGGCATTCTCGGCCTCGCCCTCGGCCCCGAGGGGCTGGGGTGGATCCCCTTCTCCGATCAGCTCAACACCTACACCACCATGCTCATCGCGGCCGTCTTCGGCGCGTTGCCCTACACCATGAACTTCTCCCAGGAGGTTCGCTCTGGGGCGCGCACGATGTGGTCGGTATCGGTGTCGATGTTTCTCACGCAGTGGGGCATATTCGCCCTGCTCGGCGTGCTACTCTTTGCCCCGCTCTTGGGCACGCCCGAGTGGTTCGGCGCGATGGTGCCCGTCGGCTTTGTGGGCGGCTTCGGCGTGGCCGCAGCCGTCGGCGGATCGCTCGAAAGTCAGGGACAAGAGGCGGCGATGACACTCGGCTTTACGGCGGCTACCGTCGGCACCCTCGCCGCCGTGGTGGGCGGGGTGATCATTGCCAAGTGGGGCTCATCCACCGGCAAGACCTCGCAGCTGCCGGATTTCTCCAGCCTCTCCGACGATATTCGCACCGGCTGGATCGGCCAGAGCAGCGAGCGCCCGAGCGTGGGCAAGGCCACCACGAATCCCTCCTCGATCGAGCCAATCGCCCTGCACGTCTCCGTCGTGGGCATCACCATGTTCGTGGGCTATCAGATCAAGCTGCTGCTCGAGTCGCTCTTTCCGGTGCTGTCCGTGCCGCTATTTGCGTCCTCCTTCGTCGTCGGCATGCTCGGGGTGGGGCTGCTGCACATAGTGAAGGCGCCCCACTTTGTGGATAAGGACCTCGTGGGCTCCATTTCCGGCGGGTTTACCGACTATCTCGTGGTCACGGGCGTGGCCGCGATTATTCCCGCGGTGGTGGCCGACTATGCCCTAGCGCTGGTGCTGCTTTTCCTCTTTGCTCTGGCGTTCTGCTGTGTCTACGCCTTTGTGGTGGCGCCGCGCGCCTTCAAGGATCCGTGGTTTGAGCGTGCCCTCTTCGGCTGGGGCTGGTCCACTGCCTCTGTGGCCACGGCGATTGCCATTCTGAAGATCGTGGATCCGAATATGAAGTCCGGCACCCTTGAGGAGTTCGGGGTGGCCTATGTGGGATTCGCGCCCATCGAGATTCTGGTGATCATTATTGCCCCCATGCTGATCCTCGGCGGCTTTACCCTCGGGTTGGGCGCGGCCACTCTCGGGGCGGGGCTAATTATCCTGTCCCTGCCCTTTATTGCCCAGTGGCGCCGTCGATCCTCCGCGGATGCGGGCGCATCGACGCCAGGCTGAGGCCCCGGGCCCGAGAGCTCAGCACCCTAGCAGTGGGCACAGTTGAGCGTTAGCACTCACGGGGGTAGAGTGCCAATAGGTTGTGTGACCCACAGTTGTTCACCCGCGACGACGGCTGTGCTGGAAGTACCAACCGGCACATGGAAACCATTCTTGCTATGTCATATGGAGGAATATCGTGGCGAATGTAAACATCAAGCCGCTGGAAGACCGCGTCCTGGTCCAGATCAACGAGGCCGAGACCACCACCGCATCCGGTCTGGTTATCCCGGACTCTGCTAAGGAAAAGCCGCAGGAAGCCACCGTCATCGCTGTGGGCCCGGGCCGCTGGGGCGACAACGACGAGCGCGTCCAGATGGACGTGAAGGAAGGCGACGTCGTGGTGTTCTCTAAGTACGGCGGAACCGAGCTGAAGTACAACGGCCAGGAGTACCTGCTGCTGTCTCAGCGCGACATTCTCGCAGTCATCGAGAACTAAGGAGGGGTCGAGCCACTTATGGCGAAACTCATTGCTTTTAACCAGGAGGCCCGCGAGGGCATCCAACGCGGCGTCAATACTCTCGCCGACGCCGTCAAGGTCACCCTTGGCCCCCGCGGCCGCAATGTGGTGCTCGAGAAGGCCTTCGGTGCCCCGACCGTCACCAATGATGGTGTCACCATCGCCCGCGATATCGACGTGGAGGAGCCCCTCGAGGACCTCGGCGCCCAGCTGGTGAAGTCTGTGGCCATCAAGACCAACGACGCTGCCGGCGATGGCACCACCACCGCCACGCTGCTCGCCCAGGCGCTTATCGACGAAGGCCTGCGCAACGTAGCAGCAGGCTCCAACCCCATCGGCCTCAACCGCGGTATCGCGGCTGCGGCGGAGAAGACCGTGGAGCTGCTCAAGGCGCGCGCCACCGATGTCTCCGCTGCCTCCGAGATTGCGAACGTGGCCACTGTGTCCTCGCGCGATCCGGAGATCGGCGAGATGGTGGCCGGCGCTATGGAGAAGGTGGGCAAGGACGGTGTGGTCACCGTTGAGGAGTCCCAGTCCATGGAGACCACCCTCGACATCACCGAGGGCGTGTCCTTCGACAAGGGCTTCCTTTCTCCCTACTTCATCACCGACGTCGACGCCCAGCGCGCCGAGCTGGACGATCCGCTGATCCTGCTGGTGCGCAACAAGATCTCCTCGCTGCCGGACTTCGTGCCGGTGCTGGAGAAGATCGTGGACTCCAAGCGCCCCGTGCTCATCATTGCGGAGGACATCGAGGGCGAGCCGCTGCAGATGGTTGTGGTCAATGCCCTGCGCAAGACCCTCAACGTGGTGGCCGTGAAGTCCCCGTACTTCGGCGATCGCCGCAAGGCCTTCATGGATGATCTCGCCGTGGTCACCAACGCCACCGTGATCGACCCGGAGGTGGGTATCAACCTCTCCGAGACCGAGATGAGCCACTTCGGTTCCGCTCGTCGCGTCACCGTGACCAAGGATCAGACCGTGATCGTCGATGGCGCCGGCTCCGCCGAGGACGTCGAGGTACGCCGCGAGCAGATTCGCCGCGAAATCGAGTCCACCTCCTCCACCTGGGACAAGGAAAAGGCGCAGGAGCGTCTGGCCAAGCTCTCCGGCGGTATCGCCGTGATTAAGGTGGGCGCCGCCACCGAGACCGAGGTCGGCGAGCGCAAGCTGCGCGTGGAGGACGCCATCAACGCTGCCAAGGCCGCTGCCGATGAGGGCATCGTGGCCGGCGGTGGATCCGCGCTGGTGCAGATCGCCGAAGAGCTCAAGGCTTATGCCGAGGAGTTCGAGGGCGAGGAAAAGATCGGTGTGCTGGCTACCGCCCGCGCACTGACCAAGCCCACCTACTGGATTGCCGCCAACGCAGGTCTGGACGGTGCCGTCGTCGTCGCTCACACCGCAGAGATGGACAATGGTTCCGGCTTCAACGCCGCCACCTTGGAGTATGGAAACCTCATCGAGCAGGGCATCATTGACCCTGTGAAGGTGACCCACTCCGCCGTGGTGAACGCCACCTCCGTGGCCCGGATGGTGCTGACCACCGAGGCCTCCGTGGTGGATAAGCCGGCCGAGCCCGAGGAGCAGGAGGGTGGCTGCGGCCACCACCACTAAACTCGGCTCATGCTGCAGCAACGCCCAGCGCCCTGAATATCTCAGGGGCTGGGCGTTTATGCTGTGGTGGCTCCAGCGAGGCGTTTAGCGGGTGCGGAGGATAATGGCGCGCTCGGATTCAGAGAGCCCGCCCCAGATGCCATAGGGTTCGCCTACCCGCAGGGCATGGTCACGGCACTGCTCGAGGACGGGGCAGCCATGGCAGACTTCCTTGGCTTTGTTTTCGCGATTGAGTCGGGCGCGGCCGCGCTCCCCATCGGGGTGGAAGAACACCGCGGACTCGTGCCCGCGGCAGGCTCCCTTCATCTGCCAATCCCAAAAATCCGTGTAGGTACCGGGTAGCTCGCTCGGCTGGGGCATGAGGATGCTCCTTGATGAATAAAAGGCGTATGAACAAGACGGTGGTGATACGCCGATCAGTGTGCGCGCTACGGGTAAACGACACATTAAGCATTCATGGCACCTGATTTAAAGAAACTCTTTTCCTAACAAACGCATATGCCCTGTACAGGGGCTATGGAGTGATATGAACGATGCGTGAACTCTTGGGTGGGGGCAGGCAGGGGAGGGGGGTTAGTCTGGCGGGGGGTGTTCAAAAAGTTTCAATAGAACCTGTCGTTATACTTAAAAAGTACTTTTTACTGTCCGAGCTAATGTGCGGGCTCTTTAGCGAGAGGCGGCCACGCTGTGGTTTGCCCAGCGTGGTGCCGGTAGGACATATGTCATATTCGTATCGCAGATAGTGGGAGGCCCGACGAACAGTGTCAGGTGAACTGGAGCAACAGCTCGCCCCGCTGGTCGCGCCCGCTGCTGATGGGGATAACAAAGCTCTACAGGAAATTATTCGGCTAATTCACCCTTTGGTGGCTCGCTATGTGCGGGCGCGTATCTCCCGCAGCCAGTACCCCTCGCCCGAGGATGTGATCCAGGATGTGTGCCTAGCGGTGGCTACCGCGATACCGAACTATAAGGACCATGGGCGCCCCTTCATGGCCTTTGTTTATGGAATCGCTTCCAATAAAGTGATCGATGCGCATCGGGCCATGGGTCGTGACCGATTACACCCCACCGACGAGGTTCCCGACACCGCAGATCGCTCGATGAATCCCGAAGATGTAAGTCCAAGTCTCGACGGTAGTAACGAGGTGAGGGCCTTGCTCGATCTATTAAGTGATAGGTCTCGCGAAATCCTTGTTCTCCGCCTCTTTGTGGGACTGAGCGCAGAGGAAACTGCGGAGGTTCTGGACACCACAGCAGGGGCAGTACGCGTGGCGCAACACCGAGCGCTGAAGCAGCTGCGTAAGAAATTTGAAGGAAGCACACGATGACATCTCGTTCTCATGAAGATCCGAGGGATCTGTCTGTGCAGCGCGATGAATTTTTTCAGTGCGATGCGTTCCTCGATGAACTCGCCGCCGGCGCTGATCCCAGCCATGGCTCGGATCCCCTCGCCGCGGCCCTCGCAGGCATGCGCGAGGAAGTGCACAGCGATGCCGCCAGCGATGCGGTGCCGGATATTCGCGCGCTGCTGGACCAAGCGGCAGACAACGACACCACCACGGATTCCGCCGCTGCGCCGGTGACCTCGATGGCCACGCACCGCGCTCGGCGGCGCCGGCCGCAGCAGCCGCGCCTGATGGGCATGGTCGGTGGCGCCGCGCTCGGCGCCGTGGCAGCCAGCGCCATGATCGTCGTCGGCGGCACCACCGTCTACAACGCCCAGCCTGGCGGCCCCCTGTGGGGCGCTCGCGTCGCCGTCTTCGGCGAGCCCCAGGCCGATATGGTGCAGCTCGCCTCCACCCTGGAGGAGGCCGATGAACTGCGCGAGCGCGGCGATGTGGAAGGCGCCAAGCGCCTCATCGCCCAGGCCCGTGAGTTGATTAACTACCTCGATGAACGTGATCGGGAGCTCGCGCACCGCCAGGTGGAAGAAGCCCAGCGCACTGTCACCATGACTCCCGCCGCGCCGCGCCCGTCCACGCGGACCTCCACGGTGACGACCACGGTCACGCAGCCGAATTCCTCGGCGAGCTCGCAGTCCTCGAAGCCCAGTGCCACGACGGAGACCACCACCGCCACCGAAACGGTCACGGAAACGGTCACCGAGTCCCATGAGTATGGCGAGACCACCCGACCGGAGCGGGCCAGCCGCGAGCCGAAGGCCGTGGACTCGCCGTTGGCCCCGGGTGAGCGCTCCCTCGAGGTGGACACCAAGGAGTCCAAGGACGATAAAGAGAAGTCCGTGGTGGAGCGCCTGATGCACGATGGCGGCCCCGAACTGCCCGACGCCGTGCGCGATCAGCTCTAATTACCCCAGCTATGACGACAGGCCCCGCCATATGGCGGGGCCTGTCGTGATGTGTGGGAGCTTAGCGCCCGAAACGGCGGTGGGTGATGCCGTCGAGAAAGCCCATGCAGTACTCCCAGGGAGCATATTCATCGGGATTGGGGTTGGCGCTCGGCTCGTGCACCGGCGGCAGCTCCTCCTGCAAGGTGGCGTGAATATTGGATTGCATCATCTCCCAGTCGCAATAGTGGGGGCGATCGCAATCCTCACAGAAGTAGACGATGCCCTTGATCCCGCGGGGAGCGAGATGGGTGCGAAACTCCTTGACCAGCTTGAGATCCTGATGCAGGCCGGCGCGCTCGTCCTCGCTCAGGGGCGCAAAGGGCTCGTCCTCATCCAACAGACGGGCGGGGTCGTTGGGATCGCCTTCAAAGGGATCGCGTGGCATCTCAGAGAAATTCACATCGTTCAGGGTATTGAGTGTGCCCTCATTAATCAACTGTCGGCCTCCACCCAGCAATCGGGCATCCCCAGCGCCCCCATCTGCCACGAGTAGGGGTAGCAGGGGAGAAGTGTTCTCAACTCTGAGGCGGAGGGATTAGTGTGGAAGGCACCTGTATCTGCACCGTGCCGGTGAGCGTGACCGCGAGGTGGCGTCGATAAGCATCGACTGGCCCCACAGGCGGTGGCGCTGGGACAGCGACGGGGATACGTGCAACTACGAGGAGGATCTTTCAAGCAGATGAATAACGAGCGAGTGACAACCGGCGGCGATGATCCTAATAAGGTGGCCTTGGTGGGGCTGACCTTTGATGATGTGCTGCTTTTGCCCAATGAGTCCAATGTGATCCCCTCCGAGGTGACGACGTCCGCGCAATTGACGCGCAAGCTGCGCCTGCACATTCCGGTGGTGTCTGCGGCTATGGACACCGTCACTGAGGCCCGCATGGCGATTGCCATGTCCCGCCAAGGTGGCATGGGTATTTTGCACCGCAACCTCTCCATTCAGGATCAGGCCGAGCAGGTAGAGCTGGTCAAGCGCTCCGAATCCGGTATGGTCTCCGATCCCGTCACCTGTCGCCCCGATCAGAGCATCGGCGAGGTGGATGCGCTGTGCGCCCGCTTCCGTATCTCTGGTCTGCCCGTGGTGGACGATAACGGCGTGCTGCTGGGCATCTGCACCAACCGCGATATGCGCTTCGAGCCGGACTTCAACCGCCCGGTCGCCGAGGTCATGACTCCGATGCCGCTAGTGGTGGCCAAGGAGGGCGTGAGCAAGGAGGAAGCACTACACCTGCTCAGCGCCAATAAGATCGAGAAGCTGCCGATCGTGGACAATGACAACCGCCTGGTGGGTCTGATCACGGTCAAGGACTTCGTGAAGACCGAGCAGTACCCGCACTCCTCCAAGGATCAGCGCGGCCGCCTGCTGGTGGGCGCAGGCATCGGCACCGGCGATGAGTCCTGGCAGCGCGCCGGGGCGTTGGTGGATGCCGGCGTGGATGTGCTCGTGGTGGACTCCGCCCACGCCCATTCCCGCGGCGTGCTGGAGATGGTCTCCCGCGTGAAGAAGGAATGGGGCGAGACCGTCGAGGTGATCGGCGGTAACTTGGCCACCCGTAGCGCCGCGAAGGCCATGATTGAGGCCGGCGCGGACGCCATCAAGGTGGGTATTGGCCCGGGTTCTATCTGCACCACCCGCGTGGTCGCTGGTGTGGGTGCCCCGCAGATCACCGCCATCATGGAGGCCGCCACCGAGGCCCACAAGGCCGGCGTGCCCATCATCGCCGATGGCGGCATGCAATACTCCGGCGATATCGCCAAGGCCCTGGCCGCCGGCGCTTCGACCGTGATGCTCGGCTCCATGCTAGCCGGCACCGCCGAGGCCCCGGGCGAGATCACCGTGGTCAACGGCAAGCAGTACAAGATGTATCGCGGCATGGGCTCGCTGGGGGCGATGCGCGGCCGCGGCCTCTCCGGTGAGCAGCGCTCCTTCTCCAAGGACCGCTACTTCCAGGCCGATGTGAAAAGCGAAGACAAGCTGGTGCCGGAAGGCATCGAGGGCCGTGTGCCCTTCCGCGGCTCGATCGACTCCATCACCCACCAGCTGGTGGGCGGGTTGCGCGCGGCCATGGGCTACACCGGCTCCTCCAGCATTGAGGAGCTGCACGACGCGCAGTTCGTGCGGATCACCGGTGCCGGGTTGCGCGAGTCGCACCCGCATGACATTCAGATGACCGTTGAAGCTCCGAACTACTACCAGCGCTAAGATGAAGGCTCTAGGCAGACGACCTAGGGCCTTTCTTCTTGACCCTAGGCACCTATACGCCCCCGACATAGACGGAAAGTGAATACCAAAGACTATGCGTGACATCGTGGAAATCGGCATCGGCCGGGAGGCCCGCCGCACCTACTCGCTCGCTGATATCGGGCTTGTGCCCGTGCGCCGCACCCGCTCCTCCAAGGACGTGGACACCACCTGGCACTTCGATGCCTACAGCTTCGATATTCCTTTCCTCTCCCATCCGACAGACAGCCTCGCCTCCCCGGAGTTCGTCAACGCCATGGCGGAGAACGGCGGTCTGGCCGTGATCAACGCCGAGGGGCTGTGGGGCCGCCACGCTGATCTCAAGGGCGCTATCGCGCAGGTGGTGAACACCGAGATGGAGCAGGGCTCCGAGGCCGCGGTGGCGCTATTGCAGCAGCTCCACGCCGCAGAACTGGACGTGGATCTACTCACGGAGCGCATCCGCGAGGTACGCTCCGGCGACACCACGGTGGCCGTGCGCGTCTCCCCGCAGCACGCCCGCGAGCTCTCCCCGGTGTTGGTGAAGGCCGGCGCCGAGATCATCGTCATCCAGGGCACCATTATTTCCGCAGAGCATGTGGAAACCGGCGGCGAGCCCTTGAACCTCAAGGAGTTCATCGGCACCTTGGATGTGCCGGTGATCGCCGGTGGTGTGGGCGATTATCACACCGCGCTGCACCTGATGCGCACCGGCGCCGCCGGTGTGATTGTGGGCGGCGGTTCGAATACCAATGACCTCACCGTGGGCATCCACACCCCGATGGCTTCTGCCATCGCCGATGTGGCTGCGGCACGTCGTGACTACCTCGACGAGACCGGCGGCCGCTATGTGCACATCATCGCCGACTCCGATGAGCTGGTGTACTCCGGCAATGTCGCCCGCGCCATGGCCTGCGGCGCCGATGCCGTCATGCTGGGCAGCCCGCTGGCTTTTGCCACCGAGTCCGCCGCTCCCGGCTGGTTCTGGCCGTCGGTGACTGCGCATCCCCGGTTCCCGCGTGGCATGGTGCAGCAGGTGGGCTTCGGTGGGGACTCCGAGGGCAGCGACCTGGTGCCGCTGCAGACCCTGCTGCACGGCCCCTCCAGCTCCTGCTATGGCTCGGAGAACTTCGTCGGCGGCCTGCGTCGCGCCATGGCCAAGTGCGGCTACTCGGATCTCAAGAGCTTCCAGAAGGTGGAGCTGATGGTGCGCAACGCGCCCTTCTGATGCTCGGTGTGCCGCCGCGCCTGAGACCATGAGCCGGCGGCCACGCTTCCTGTAGCGCGGCTGCACACAGCACAAACCCCCACGCCGACAGCGTGGGGGTTCCTGTTTTTCTAGTGGGCGTTGAGCCAGTCGATGACCTTATCCATGGCCTCGTGCTTGGCGGGCTCGTTGAGCACCTCGTGCATCTGCCCCTCCCAGTAGATGAGCTCCTTATCGGCGGAGCCAATGGCGTTGTACCAGTCCTGGGCGAAATACGGCGGCACCAGCCCGTCCTTGCTGCCGTGCATGATGAGGGTCGGGGCGGTGAAGAGATCGGCATTCGCCGCATCGTAGAAGCCCGCGAAGGCCATCTGCTCGGCCATGCCGAGGCTGATCTTCTTATTGACCAGCGGATCGGTCTGGTATTCGGCGGTGACCGCCGGATCGGAGGCCACCCCGTCGGTGAAGGCATTGGGCACCTGGATGAGATCGCTACCCAGCGGCGAGGGCATATGAATATCGCGGCGGCCGGGGATCATCTCATTGACCATATGGGCATTAAAGGTGGTCAGCTCCCGGAAAGGCAGGCTCTCATAGATGCTCGGCTGGGCATTGCGCTGCGTCTCGGTGATCGCCTCGGGGGTGATGGTCTGGCCCGGGTTGTTCACGCCAGAGAAGTTGAGCGGGGCGCCGCCGCCATTAGTCACAAAGGCATCAATCTGGCCGGGGTATTTGATCCCGTAGAACTGTGCTGCGAGTGCACCCATGGAGTGGCCGAGCATAAAGGTCTTCATGCCTGGGTTCTCGGACTTGGCTTTGTTCACCAGCTGGTTCATATCGTCGACGAGATAGTGGAAATCGTCGATGTGGCCGCGCACCACCGCATTGCCCAGCTCGGGCAGGGCGGACTTGCCGTGGCCGCGGTGGTCCAGGCGGTAGACATTGTAGCCAGCGTCGAGCAGGCGGTTGCTCACGTAGTCATAGCGGCCCGAGTGCTCGGCGGCGCCGTGGATGACCACCACGGTGCCGCGGGCGTTGGGCTGGGTCTGCGACTTCCACCAGATCTTGGTGCCCTTGCCATCGGTGCTGGTCATGTAGCCCTCCTGCACCTGGACCTGGGCATGGTCCTGCACTGCGGCGGGCGCCTCGGCGGCGTAGACCGGTGTGGCCACGGCGAGCGGTGTCGCCATGGTGGCCAGGGCGGTGGCGGTGGCGATGAACAGTGTGCGCTTCGAGTTCATGGTCGGCCTCTTTTCCATAAAGTGACACGGGAGCATGGGCGTACATGCCCCCTATATAGGGTGGCGCGATGTACGTAGGCTCAACCGCTTCGCGGATGCTTCTCGACGCAATCCGCGGTACATGCGCGCCAGAGCACGTGGGGAAACGTTGGTGATGGCAAGGGCGTGGCGTCCCAGGAGGGCGGCGTGGCCTCGTCGGCATCAGCGTTTATTACGTAACCGTAAGTCTATGGCTCCTATTGCGCCCCATCAAGGGCAGACCAGCACAGTTGCGCTGCAGCGGGGTAGGGTCCGCGGCGTGGCCTATGGGGTAGGCATCACAGGGCTGGCGCGCACCGGATGTGGCTCACAATCTAAAGCCGCTGGCTGGCGGCCTATTTTATGCAGTCGCCAGTAACCGCTGTTTTGGCCTCGGGTAAAGGGGTAGTATGTCAGGCGACCGGAAAGTAATGGGGGTAAAAACTACTGTGGGAATCTGCGGGTATATGGGCCTATGATGTCCGTTTTGCTGTGGATCGGCGCGGGGTGAGTGAGTGGTAGCGGGGTGCTGGGCAGGAGGTGGGCGTCGAAAAGCGCCTGCGGGGGAATGCACTAGAGTAATCAGTCATGAGCGAGCAGACTAAGAAGCAAAAACCCGCCGAGCGCGTAGATGATGTGCCTGAGCAGTTGCGAATCCGTCGCGAGAAGCGCGAGAAGCTGCTCGCCGAGGGGCGCGATCCCTACCCCGTGGAGGTAGACCGCAGCATCGCTATCTCGGAGCTGCGTCGCCAGTTCTTTGTGCGCAAAGACGATGCCGGCGAGGCCCCAGAGGGGGCGCGAGTGCTGGAGGTCGGGGAAGAAACCGATACCGAGGTGGCTATCGCCGGGCGCGTGATCTTCGTCCGTAATACCGGCAAGCTGTGCTTCGCCACCCTGCAAGAGGGCAGCGGCGAGACCATGCAGGCGATGCTCTCGCTACGCGAGGTCGGCGAGGACTCCCTCGCCAGCTGGAAGCAGGACGTGGACCTCGGCGATATTGTCTCCGTGCGCGGTCGGGTGATCGCCTCCAAGCGCGGCGAGCTTTCCGTGATGGCCGCGCGCTGGCATATGGCGGCCAAGTCCCTGCGCCCGCTGCCGGTGGCGCATAAGGAGATGAGCGAAGATACCCGCGTGCGCCAGCGCTATACCGACCTCATTATGCGCGAGCAGGCCCGCCGCAACGCCATGACCCGCATTAAGGTCATGCGCGCGCTGCGCCACCACCTCGAGGGCGAAGGCTTCGTGGAGGTAGAAACCCCAATGCTGCAGACCCTGCACGGCGGCGCCGCGGCGCGTCCTTTTGTGACCCATTCCAATGCCATGGACATGGATCTCTACCTGCGTATCGCCCCGGAGCTCTATCTCAAGCGCTGCGTGGTCGGTGGCCTGGAGCGCGTCTTCGAGGTGAACCGCAACTTCCGCAACGAGGGTGTGGACTCCTCCCATTCGCCCGAGTTCGCCATGCTGGAGACCTATCAGGCGTGGGGCACCTACGAGGACGGTGCCCGCACCATCCGCGAGCTGATTCAGGCCGTGGCCATGGAGGTCTTTGGCTCCACCACCGTTACCCTCGCCGATGGCACCGAGTACGATCTCGGCGGCGAGTGGAAAGAAATTGAGATGTATCCCTCGCTCAACGAGGCGCTGCAGCGGAAATTCCCCGGCCAGCCGGAGGTCACCATCGACAGCAGCGTCGAGGAGCTGAAGCAGATCGCCGCAGCGATCGGCCTCGACGTTCCTGCCACGGGCGGCTGGGGCCACGGCAAGCTGGTGGAGGAGATCTGGGAGCTGCTCTGCGAAGATCAGCTGCACGGCCCGATCTTCGTCAAGGACTTCCCCGTGGAGACTTCGCCGCTGACCCGCTCCCACCGCGAGAAGCCCGGCGTGACCGAGAAATGGGATCTCTACGTTCGCGGCTTCGAGCTGGCCACCGGCTACTCCGAGCTGGTCGATCCGATCATTCAGCGAGAGCGCTTCGAGGACCAGGCCCGCCTGGCCGCGGATGGCGATGATGAAGCCATGGTGCTGGACGAGGACTTCCTGGCCGCCATGGAGCAGGGCATGCCGCCCACCGCTGGCTGCGGCATGGGCATCGATCGCCTGCTCATGGCGCTGACCGGCCTCGGTATCCGCGAGACCGTGCTCTTCCCGATTGTGAAGCCCGAGCTCTAAAAACTCGCTGCCGAACAGAGACGCACCCGCCGGCGACGCTTAGGGATTCTTCCCGAGGCGCAGCCGGCGGGTGCGGTGTGTCTTAAGGGCTCTAGGAGTGCTCGCGGCTGCCCGCGTGGGCGGCTGTGGCGCGCTCCTTGCGTTCGCTGCGGGCGGCGCTCCATACCGCCGCGGCGGCCCGGGCGTCGCGCAGCTTCACGTGCGGCAAATAGCAGCGCGACACAGCGAGCCCGATGGCGGGTAGGGCGGCGGGGTCGTCATAGCAGAGCAGCCAGGAGTGCTCCACCGGCTTGAACTTGCGCTTGAAGGCGGCAAGGGAACGGAAGCCATAAAGCGGCTCGAGAACTCTGCCGAGTTCATTGAGCATCATGCCCAGCAGGCTGGAGGTATCCCCGCCAGAGAGCGGAGCCCCAGAAAGCGAGACCCACGTCAGCTGCGGGCCATAGATATCGGGGGCGGTGGTGATCGCCTCGGCGATAAGAAACTCCACCACGGGCCGAAATCCCTCGCGATCTCGACGCATGAAATCCAGGGTGATGCCGACGATCTCGCCATTGTGGCGTACCGGCAGCCAGCTGGTGACACCGTGCACGTGCATGGTGTCATCCACGGCGATCAGCAGCTTCACCTCATCATCGATGAGTTCTGATACCGAGCCCAAGGTAAAGCCCATCTCCGGCAGGGCCTTTTCCGAAACCCATTGCTCGCTCAGCGCGTGAATCTGGGAGCGAATCACAGGATTGGCCTGGGACCACGTGGTCCACTCATAGCGGATATTTTCCTTCACGGCGCGGTTGCGGGCGGTGCGCACATCCTGAAACTTCTTGCCCTTGAACTCGATGCCCACCTCGACCACGGACTCCTCGGCCACGTGCAGGGAGGAATAATGTGCGGCGCGGGTGGCGGCGAACTCGTCATTCACCGAATACCACGCCACCCGCCAGCCTTGGCTGCGGGCATAGGTCTCGAACTCATCGGCCACACTCGACAACTCGGCAGCATCCAGCACCACCGGGGCGCCGACGGTGACCGCGATGGAGCCGTGGACACGATAGGCCACATAGCCGCGTTCTGCTGCTGCGAGCCAATAGGAGTTGTGCGGCCAGGTGCCCATCCACGAAATATGGTCGCCGGTGCCCTCGTCCAGGATCCGGCGCACCGCCGGCGGCACGGTCGACGGGGCGGGGGAGGTGAATAGCCGCCACAATATGATCGCTGCGGCCGTCCAGAAGATCACCGGGGTCCACTCAAAGCCGAGGCTCTCAATGCCCGATTCTGGAATAAGTGGTGCCGGGGAGAACCGGGACAAGACCGGAGGAAGGAAGCGCCACGGCAGCTCGCGCAGGCCGGTCATGGTGGGCAAGATCGCGAGCCAAAGCGCCGCGAGCGCCACGGCGAGACCGCCCATGATGGCCACGGAACGCACCATAGCCTGGCGCGAGCCCGCCGAGGTGAACCACTTCCTTTGGGCAATGAGGGCGAGCGCCTGCACCACGAAGGGCACCCACGCGATACCCAGCCGCGAGGAGGCGGCGATAATCACGCCGGCGGTGGCGATAAGCAGCACGATAGTGCCGTAGAGAGCGCGGCGGCGGCCGCGGGCGAGACCATAGCAGAGCACGCCAAAGACGAGGGCGATGGCCACATTGCCGAGGAAGGGCGCAATACCAGCATTGTTCACGGAGGATGCCGCGCTCATACATGCCGCGCTATGGCGGGCATGGGCGCAGACCTCTTCCGCCGAATCCAGCGACCACGCGGGAGAGGTGACGAAGAGCCCGAGGGAGGAAAATACGGCATTGCTGTGCGGGTTCATGGCCGCCAAAAAGGGGCCGATGGCCACGGCGAATACCGTGATTGCGGAAATGCGGCGCTTTTCTCGCACAGTCGCCTGCCAGTCCCAATGGCGGGCCGTGAGGATCCCGCAGCCTGCCACCGCGATTGCGATCGCCACATCCTGCAAGGTGCCGGAATAGAGGAGCAAGACCACCGCGATCACGACGGAGAAGAACTGCACGCGGCGGCGCCACACCACGGTATAGCGGGTGGCGGCCAGCATGCTCACAGCCAGCAGCCACACTGCGGGGGTGAGAATGGTGCCCGTGGCGATGCCGTGGGCCCAGCCGGAGTGCGTTGTCCAGAGCTCGCCGAGGGTCACCGCCGTGCCGACGGCGAGGGTTTGGGACAGGATCGCGGCGAGCAAATAGCGCCAGGTGCCGAGGGCGCGCTCGGCAGGAATGCCGAGCAGCAGAAGGCCCAAAGTGGCGGGAATCAGGCCCTGTACCGTTTGGGTGCTGAGCCCGCTGATCGCCACCTTTTCCAAATAGCTCTCTGGGCCGAAGACGGCGTTGATCCCCACTAGGTGGATAATCCAGGCGCAGGCGATCATCACGAGGGTGACGGGGCCGGAGACTGCATAGCTGAACAGCCGGCGCCGCAGCAGCGTCAGCAGGGTGGGGGGTGCTGCTGTCGCGGCGGTTGTCGAGTCAGCAGACGTGGCGTCGGGCGTAGGTGTCATGTCAGTCCCCCTCGTTGAGCAATAAATTCAAAATCGTTGGTGATGGCCGCGCGCCATACCTGCCAGGTGTGGCCGCCGGGATATTCCTGATAGTGGCTATCTACCCCGAGGGAACGCAGTTGGGAGTCGAATCCCTGCATCGCCTCTTGGGCATCGTGATCGCGCGCCCCGGCAGCAAAGCGGGCGGCGCGCCCCCGATAGGCCGTGGAGTTGGCGTCCATCGCGGCGCGGAGGATATCCCGTGGATTGTGGGCGGCGAAGGCCTCCTCGCTGCCGTCAAAGAGCTGCTGCACGGTTTGTTCATGATTGCCCACCGAGGGCTCCGCCTCGCCGGAGTAGTCCAGCACTGTGCCGAAGGCATCGGGGTGGCGGGAGAATATCTGCAGTGCACATGTGCCACCATAGGACAGCCCGCCGATGCTCCACCGGCTGCGATCCGGGGTGGCGCCAAGGGACGAGAGCGCATAGTTCGGCACGGTGGTGCGCAGATAGTCCTCGACCTCGCCGACACACTTCGGGGCGCCCGCGAGAGCGCCGGTGGCATCGACACTCAGTATCAGCGGGGCGGCGCCATTGTGCCGCTGCTGGAAGGCATCGGCTATGTGCGTCAGCTGGCCGGTGGTGAACCACTGGGGTGGCGATCCGGGGGAGCCCGGCATGAGCATCAGCACCGGTAGCTGCTCGCCGGCGAAGAAGGCCGGGGGCAGATAGGCCTGAGCGGGGCGCGGCTGGTAGCCGCTGCCGCTGGGGATGTCGATGCTGACGAGCGCGCCGATGGTCTCGCCATCCTTATTCTTCGGGGCGGTATTCTCTGCACGCATCGCCTCCGCCTCGCTCATGGACATCCGCGCCGCATGAGGTCGCGGATCCAAGGCGCCGAGCGTGGGATAGACCTGATAGGCGGTATTGGCCACCATCAGCGCCCCGACTAGGGCGAGCACCGCGAAGGGAAGCAGCAGCACTCCCCGCCGCCGCGGCCGGATCGCCAGGCTCGCCAGCGCTGCCACGATCACAGCCACCGCCACACCGCCCGAGAGATAGATCTCGGTGGGGATGTGATCGGGGAAGGGCCGCCAGATCTTTTCCAGCCCGATCCATATTCCGAGGGGGACAAGCGCGCCCGTTGCCAGGGCGATGAGCCCGACCCGGCGGTGCAGCCGACCTCCACGCAGCAGCAGTATTGCTGCGGCCACGAGTGCGCACACCAACAGCGCGATACTCACCGCGGCTGCCTTGTGGGTCGTCAACGGCACCGCCGTGAGTGTTCTCCACACTGTTGTCATAGTCGGAGACACTAGCCTGCTCGGCGCCGTCGCCCTAGTTGCTCCGCAGGTCTGCTACCCCCTGTGTTTCTTTATTCAAAACAAATGGAAATTACCAGCTCAGGGTAGTGTGTGGGGGTGCTGGAGAGGGGTAATCTGGAGATCAGCTGTGAACCTGCTAGCGGCTTGCTGAGGACTTGTACCCAAAATACTCACAACACGCCGCCGCTCAGGGCCGAGCGTGTCCTAACTGTCATCAAATATGTGGCTGATCTCACCGTGGCGAGGGTAGGCACAGGTGGGTGGATGGGGCCGCTGCGGCTGGCTGGGGGCTACTACGCTTAAAAGGCGAGACATATGCCCGCCGCTCCTAGAGCTGCGGCGCCCTAAACGAATGTAGCGACGAAGCGAGGCAGGGCCCACGCCATGGAACCGAAGAACCGGCTGAACCACGATGAACACAAGGTCCAGAGCAATATCTCTCGGGTCCGGGCCCGCCCCTTCCGCCTCACCGAGGATCGCGTGACCCTGGCCCATGGCTCCGGCGGCAAGGCCTCTGCCGCGCTCGTCGAGCAGGTATTCCTCGACGCCTATGGCAATCCCATTCTCTCCGCTGGCGGCGATTCCGCCGTGGTGGCCGCCGACTCTATCATCCGCGACGCGGGTAGCGCGGTGGCGATGTCCACCGATTCCTATGTGGTCAATCCCATCGAGTTTCCCGGCGGATCCATCGGCGATCTCGCCATCAACGGCACGGTTAATGATCTTGCGGTGGCAGGCGCCCAGCCCGCGCTGATCTCGGTGGCTTTTATCTTGGAAGAGGGGCTCGAGATCGCGGTAGTGCGCCGCATTGTGGAGGATATGCGCGCCGCCGCCGATGCCGCCGGGGTGACCATCGCCACCGGCGATACCAAGGTGGTGCCCAAGGGGGCGGGCGACAAGCTCTACATCACCACCGCCGGCATCGGCACCATCCAGCCGAATCTGCAGCTCGGCTCCGAGCAGGTGCAGGTAGGAGACCGCATCATTATTTCCGGCCCCATCGCTGATCACGGCATGGCCGTCATGCTGGCCCGCGGCGATCTGGCCATTCACGCCCCCATCGAATCCGATACCCGGGCCCTCAATTCCGATGTGCAGGCGCTTATCGACGCCGCCCCGCAGGTGCGCTGGATGCGGGACGCCACCCGCGGCGGTGTGGCCACCGTGCTCAATGAGCTTGCTCGTTCCACCGGCCTCGGCGTCGCCATCGACGAGCAGGGGGTGCGGGTGCGGGATATGACCCGCGCCGCCTGCGACATGCTGGGCATCGACCCGCTCTATGTGGCCAATGAGGGGACCTTTGTCGCCGTAGTTCCGGCGGCGCAGACCGAGGCGGCGCTGCAGGCACTCCATGCCGCGGGCGCACCCGAGGCCGTGGAACTGGGGCAGGTCGTGGAAGAACCGGCCGCCTCGGTGGTGCTACGCACCGGCTTCGGTGGCACCCGCATGGTGGACATGCTGGTCGGGGACCCATTGCCCCGCATTTGTTAGCCGCGCCGCCACGGCCTGGCCGAGGGAGAGCCCACCATCATTGGCGGGCACCACGCGGTGCTCCTTCAGCCCCGGCAGCACCCGGCGCAGATGCCCGAGCAGCAGCCGGTTGAGGCCACAGCCTCCACTGATACCCAGGATCTCCGCCCCAGTCTCGGCGGCGATGCGGCGCATCTGGGTGGCAAGAATCTGCGCCAGCCCGTGGTGAAAACGCCATGCCGCCGGCGCGGCGGCAGTGCCATCCAGGGCCTCCTGCACCAGCTCGGGGATAGTGCTAGCCGTGGAGGGCAGCTGCTCGGTGGCGCTGCGGGCGCAGGCTTCCAGCCGCAGCGCAGCATGGGCCTCAAAGCTCTGTTCCGGGCAGAGGCCAAGCATGGTGGAGATGGCGTCGATAAGCCTGCCTGCCGAGCTGCACTCCACCGCCCCATATCCGGTGCGCAGCTGGGCGTCGACGAGCTCCCGCTCTGCTGCGGGCGCGGGCAGCGGCGGGCACTCGAGGCCATAGGCGTGGCTGAGCCCGAGAGCGATGCGCCAGGGATAACGGACCGCGCGGTCGCCGCCGAGAAGCGGAAAGCGGGGGATATGCCAGGCGCGGGTGCAGCCCCGCTCAGGGGAGTAGCTGAGGATTTCGCCGCCCCAGATCGTGCCGTCGAGGCCATAGCCGGTGCCATCCAGGGTGGCGATCACCGCCGGCTGATCGAGAAGCTGCTGTTCGGCGAGCAGCGAGAGCGCGTGGGCGTGGTGATGCTGCACCTGCACCACGGGCAACCCGGTGCGCTCCGCCCACGCCGTGGTCGCATAGTTCGGGTGCAGATCGCAGGCCACGAGCTCCGGCTCAGTGCGACGCATACTCAGCAGCTGCTCCACGGCGCGCTCAAAAGCCTGCTGGGTCGCCCAGGAGCCCATGTCGCCGATATGCGCGGACATATGGGCGGTCTCGCCGATAAGCAGGGTGAAGGTGTTTTTTAGTTCCCCGCCCACGGCCAGCACCGGCGGCGAGGACTCCGCGCCGGGCAGCGAGAGCCGCAGCGGCAGCGGCGCCTGACCGCGCGAGCGGCGCACCGGCAGCAGCCGATCATGGTCGGCAAGATCCACGGAATCCTCCACCGGGATGTGGATCGGCCGGTCGTGCATCACCCACCCATCGGCCATTCCTGCGAGCTGGGCGCGGGCGCGATCATTCTCGAAGCAGAGCGGCTCGCCGGAGATATTGCCGGAGGTGGCCACCACGGGGCGATCCACGAGCAGGGTATGCAGCGGGGTATAGGGCAGCATAATGCCAATATCCGTATTGCCCGGGGCCACCTCGTCGGCGAGATCATAGGTGGCGGCCTGTGGGGCGATCACGATGGGATGGGCGGGCTGAGACAGCAGCGTCGGGTCGATCTCTGCGAGGTGTTCGACCTCGGCGAGCGGCGCCATCACGGCGAAGGGCTTATGGGGCCGCTGCTTCCGCCGGCGCAGCCGCGCCACACTGGCTGAGTTACGCGCATCGCAGAGCAGGTGGAACCCGCCTAGGCCTTTGACCGCCAGAATCTCGCCTGCGGCCAGCCACTCGGCGGCGCGGGTGAGATCGCCCTCCACTCGGTGGCCCTCGCGCTCTAGCCAGAGCTGCGGGCCGCAATCGGGGCAGCTGATGGGCTGGGCGTGATAGCGCCGATCCAGCGGGTCGGCGTATTCGGCGGCGCAGCGCGGGCACATGGGAAACTCCCGCATGGTGGTGCGGGGGCGGTCATAGGGCAGGGACTCGATTATCGATAGCCGTGGGCCGCAGTTGGTGCAGGTGGTGAAGGGGTAGCGGAAGCGCCGATTATGCGGATCCGCCATATCGGCCAGGCACTCTGGGCAGACGGCCACATCTGGTGGCAGCAAGGTAGGGGTGGCGCCGGAATGCTGCGAGGCGACGATGCGAAAGCCGCGTTCTGCAGGGCGCAGCGGTAGCGCGGTGATGTGGTGCTGCTGCACCTGCGCCAGCGGTGGCAGCTCGTCGATGACAGCGTGGAAGAACTCCGCGAGGACCGCCGAGTCGCCCTGGGCCTCGATATAGACGGCCGAGTCGGAATTGCCGCAGAACCCAGTGAGCGGAAAGCGCGCGGCACAGCGGGCGACATGGGGTCGAAACCCGACGCCTTGTACCACCCCGAGAATCTCGGCGCGCCTGCGCTCACTCACCATATCCCCGATAGTAGTAGCGGCTGCTAGATTCGATCACGTGCACGAAGTCGCTCTGTCCACCCAGCTCGCAGCAGTAGTGCGCCGCGCCGCCGCCGGCCGCCGGGTGCGCGTGGTCCATCTCGAGGTGGGGCAACTGCGGCAGGTGGTGCCCGCCTCTTTCGAGTATGCGTGGCACTTCGTTTCTGCCGGCACCGAACTCGATGGTGCCGAGCTCGACACCCGCTGGATTCCGGTGCGGCTGCGCTGCTCCTGCGGTTTCCACGGCGAGATGGGTGCCGAGCTGAACCTGTGCTGCCCTCGCTGCGGTGAGCCCGCCGAGATTCTCTCCGGGGAGGAATTCCGGGTGGTCGATATCGAGGTAGAGGGGCCGGCCACCGCGCTAAGCTGAGGGCATAGCCACTTTCTGCGAGCAGGTGAAAAGAGAAGAACGATGGGACGATTCCACCGGCACGACGATGGCACAGTGCACAGCCATGAGCACGGGCATAGCCATGAGCACGCGCCCGATTCGGCACCGAGCAGCGAGCACGATCTCGGAGATCACTCAGCCTATGACACTGGGCGCGAGCGTATCTCGGTGTTGGAGGACATCTTCACGGAAAATGACCGCTGTGCCGCCGAGAACCGTGCCGCCTTTGACGCCCACGGTGTCGAATGCATCAACCTCATGAGCTCCCCTGGTGCCGGCAAAACCACGGTGCTGCAGCGCAGCCTCGCCGCCCTCGCAGGCCAGGTGCGTATCGGCGTGATCGAAGGAGATATTGAGACCTCCCTGGACGCGGATCGGCTCCGCGGCCATGGCGCCCAGATTTCGCTGCTCAACACCGGCCACGGTTTCGGCGGGGAGTGCCATCTCGACGCCCCCATGGTGCACCGCGCCCTGCAGGGGCTGGATCTCTCCCAGCTGGATCTGGTGATCGTGGAAAACGTGGGCAATCTCGTCTGCCCTGCCGAATTTGCAGTGGGCGAGCACCGCAAGGCCATGATCTTCTCCATTACCGAGGGCGAGGATAAGCCGCTGAAATATCCCGTGATGTTTAAAGCCGTCGACGCCATCGTGATGAACAAGATGGATCTCGCGCCCCATCTGGACTTCGACATGGAGCTATTCCGCTCCAATCTGCACTCCATAAACCCGCATGCGCCGGTGATCGAGATGTCCGCCCGCACTGGCGAGGGGCTGCAGGACTGGTTGGACTGGCTCCGGCCTAGCCCCGCCTAAAGCGGGTGCGGGAAGAGAACAGCTGCACCTTTTGGGGGTAGAACACCGCGCCGCTGCGCACTGTAGCCGGATAAAAATGTGAATTACTCCATTACAGAGCGCAGTAATTCCCGCAATAAACAAGGTATGCCTACTATTGGCTACGCTTCCGTAGAAATCCCGCACGCTTGACTAAAGCACCCAGAGCGCTATTCGCATAGCTGGAGAAGCGCCGCGAGGTGTGAGATATGCCCTGCGCAAGGCCCTGAAGGGCGATAGTGCGGTTGATAAAATCGATGCTGGACTATCCGCGTGACAATGTGGCTGCGCATCGCCGCTTCCTGCGTCTGTTCCAACGGTGAGATTAGCGACTTATCACAACACATTCATGCCACGCGGCAAGCGAATGGTTAAAGATAAGGGCACCATAAATGCATCTGGCGAATAGTTGGCAAGGAAAAAACCTTCGAGAAAATCTAGAAATGCGCGGGGTGCCGCGGCGTGACTTTCTCAAGTTATGTGGCGCTATGGCGGGAGTATTTGCCACCGGCGTTCCAGTAATGAGCGGATTTGAAGCCCAGGCAGAAGAAATTGCCGAGAAACTAGGCAACGTCGAAAAGCCCAATGTGGCGTGGCTGCAGCTGCAGGAATGTACCGGCTGCATGGAATCGCTCATCCGTTCCGGCGGCACCACCGTCGAAGACATGGTGCTGGATCTGCTCTCGCTGAATTACAACGAGTTGCTCATGGCCGCCTCTGGACATGGGGCGGAGAAGGCGCTCGAGGATATGCGCGGCGAACCCCATATTTTGGTGGTCAATGGTTCGGTGCCCACCAAGGAAAACGGCATCTACTGCATGATCGGCGGCAAAACCTCGGAGCAGGTGCTGCGCGAGGCCGCCGAGGGGGCCTCGGTGGTGCTCGCCGTCGGGGCCTGTGCCGTCTATGGCTCGGTGCAGGCCGCCCGCCCCAATCCCACGGGCGCGGTGGGCGTGGAGGAGATCATCACCGATAAGCCGGTGATTAATGTCTCCGGCTGCCCGCCAATCGGCGAGGTTATTACCGCCACCATCACCTACCTGCTCACCCACGGCGAGCCGCCCAAGGTGGACGCCGAGGGCCGTCCGCTCTTCGCCTACGATCAGCGCATCCACGATTCCTGCCCCAAGCGCCCCCACTTTGATGCCGGGCAGTTTGTAAAGACCTTCGACGATGAAGGCGCCCGCAATGGCTGGTGCCTCTACGAGGTGGGCTGCAAAGGCCCCTCCACCTTTAGCCCCTGCCCGATTGTGCAGTGGAATATGCGCTCCGGCTGGCCGATCGGTGCTGGCCACCCGTGTATCGGCTGTACCGAGAAACACTTCTTTGACAAGTTCACCCCCTTCTACGAGGAGCTGCCCAATGTGGGCGCTTTTGGCGTCGAGTCCTCCGCAGAGAAGGTGGGCTGGGGCTTGGTAGGCGCCGGCATTGCTGGGGCGGCCGTGCACGCCGGCATCACCACGTTTAAAACAATTCCGATCCGCTCGGGAGATAAGGACGAGGAGCTGCTCGCGGCCTTCGGTGATCTTCCCGCTACTGGTGGCGCGGCCGAGGAGACGGCGTCGTCACGCGCCCACTCCGCCCCCGAGGCAGGGCCGGCGGAACCGCACACTAAGGAAGGTAAGTAAATGGCAGAGCGCGTTGTCATTGACCCCCTCACCCGTATCGAAGGACACCTGCGTATCGAGCTGGAGCGCGAGGGAGAGAAGATCACCAACGCCTGGTCGGAGACCACGCAATTTCGCGGCATCGAGGAAATCGTAGAGGGCCGCGATCCGCGTGATGTGTGGGCCTTTGTGGGCCGCATCTGCGGGGTGTGTACCGGCGTGCATTCGATCGGATCGGTGGTGGCGGTGGAAGACGCCATCGGCTCCACCGTGCCCAAGCAGGCGCGACTGATTCGCGATCTGGTGCTGGGATCGCAGGAAGTACACGATCACGTGGTGCACTTTTATCACCTGCACGCCCTGGACTGGGTGAATGTGGTCTCTGCGGCCGAGGCTGATCCGAAAAAAGCCGTGGAGTTTGCCGCCTCGATCGGATCGACGTGGAAGAACAATAGCGAAACCACCTTCCAGAAGGTGAAAGAGACCATCCAAGGGGTGCTGGATTCCGGCCAGCTCTCCATCTTTAGCAATGGCTATTGGGAGCACCCCGACTATCGCCTGCCGCCGGAAGCGAATCTCATGGCGGTCTCGCACTACCTCGATGCGCTGCAGTTCCAGCGCTCGATCATCCGCATTAATACGGTCTTTGGCGGCAAGAACCCGCACCCCAACTTCCTCGTCGGCGGAATGGCGTGCTCGATTGATCCCAATAAGTCCGAGACCGTCAACCAGGTGCAGCTCGATCAGGTGTCCTCCTGGATCGATGAGATCCTCGAGTTCGTCAACGACTGCTACTACCCAGATGCTGTCGCCATCATGGGGGCCTATAAGGACTACTTCGATATCGGCGCGGCGGCCCCGAACTTCCTCGCCGTCGGCATGGCGGGCGCCACCTATGGCGGCGATCCCACCGGTCGTCCCGTGTCCTCCTTCCACCCCGATATTCGGCCCGGCGTGATCCTCGACGGCGATTACTCCACCCTGCACGAGCTGGACCCGGCCAAGATCACCGAGTTCGTCAGCAGTGCGTGGTTTAGCTATAGCGAGGGCAAAGACGTGGGGCTGCACCCCTCCGAAGGCGAAACGGTGGTGGACTACACCGGGCCGCAGCCACCCTATGAGTGGCTCGGAGACAGCGAAGAATACACCTGGTCGAAAGCGCCCCGCTACGATGGTCGCCCCACACAGGTCGGGCCGGTCGCGCGGGTGCTGCTGGCGTATCTGCAAAAAGAACCCACCACCACCCGGCTGGTGAATGAGGCCATGAAGGCGCTCGAGATTCGGGTGGAGCAGCTCAACTCCACCGCCGGGCGCACCTTCGCCCGCGCCGTGGAGGCGGTAACTACCGCCGAGGCCCTGGCGGATACGATTCTGCCCGCGTTCATCGACGGCCTGCGCCGCGGTGATATCGACGTCTTCGACTCCTCCACCTGGGAGCCCTCCAGCTGGCCGCAGGAATGCGAGGGATTCAGCATGCTGGAGGTAGCTCGCGGCACGCTCGGCCACTGGGTGCGGATTAAAGACGGCAAGGTGGATAACTACCAGGCGGTGGTGCCCACCACCTGGCTGGCGGGCGGCCGCGATGCCCGCGGCCAGATGGGCCCCTATGAACACTCTCTCGCCCATGGCGGCGAGCATCCACTGGTCGATCCGAAGCAGCCGCTGGAGCCTTTACGCACCATTCACTCCTTCGATCCGTGCATGTCCTGCGCGGTCCACGTGCTCGACCCCAACGGGGAGAGCGTGATGGAGGTGATGACGCCATGACCACCCTGCACACACCGCACGGTTCGGGCCGCGGGGCCGAGTCACACTCGACGAAGCGCGACACCCAGGGCCCAGGGCGCGTCCTGCGCCCGACTCGGGCCTATTCGGTGGGGCACTATTCCAGCGGTCGGCTGTTGGCCTTGGCCGCGGTGGGGCCGCAGGACAGCACCGATCCCGTGGAGCGGGCGCTCCGCACCTCGCTGCACGTCAATCGCCCCGATATCGACCAGGCGGAACTGACGGCCGTATCTTTCGACGCGGCCAGTACCGAGCGCCCCTATTCGCTGGCGGTCTGTGACACGATCACGATCAATAAAGAGCACCAGACCCGGATGATTATGCGCGGCGACTATGAGGCGGTGCTCGAGCAGTCGCAGCTGTCGAACGAGGAACGCGCCCCACTGGTGCAGACCGTCAAGACGGCCCGCCGCAAGGGCGAACGCCTCCTCGGCATCGCCACCGCCCACGTGGATGACGATGGCCAGCCCGGCACCTTCCGCTTTCAAGGCGTGGTGGGGGTGAAGGTCGAGGACAAAGACCGCGCGATGAAGGATGTGCGCGCTAATCCCAACCAGTGGGTGCGGGTGAATCTGTGGACGGTGCCGCTTCGCCTGCAGCACTGGGGCAATGTGGCGCTCATCGTGATCCTCTCGGTCACCGGCTATTTCATCATGAACCCCGGCCTGCTTCCCGCCCAGCAACCCGGCGGCGATCCCGGCTATCTCATGGGCTGGGTGCGCTATATCCACTTCGTGGCCGCGTTCCTCTGGTTACTGCTGGGCTTTACCCGCTGCGTGATCTGGGTGACCTCGCGGCACCGCCAGCTCCGGTGGCGGGCGATGTGGCCCATTCGTTCTAAACGGGACCTGCATGGGCTGGTGGGCACCCTGAAGTACTATCTCTTCCTGCAGAAGCACCCGCCGCTCTATCTCACCCACAACCCGCTGCAGCAATTCGCCTATACCGCGATCTATCTGCTCTGTCTCTTCCAAATGCTCAGCGGACTCGCGCTCTACGGGCTCTATAACCAGAACTCGATCATCTGGTCCTTCTTTAGCTACCCGGTGCACTGGACCGGCATCCCCACCATGCGGCTCATTCACGCCATGATCATGTTCATCGTGTGGATGTTCGTCTGGATTCACGTCTATCTCGCGGTGCGGGCGGACTCGGTCGAACGCCACGGCGGCGTCTCCTCCATGATCAACGGCGGCGTGTGGCTGCGCCGCGGCGCCCAGCCCTATGACGCCCCGGAGATCGGCTAGTGGCGGCGCCGGTGACGGTGGTGGGCATTGGCAATCCCATCATGTCCGATGACGGGATAGGTCTGGAGCTGCTGCGCCAGCTGGCCACCGGCGACAGCGAGGTTTCAGAGCTGGCGTGGGTGCCGAGCCATCGCCGCCAGCCCCTCGCGGAGCCTGCCTGTCCCGGCCCCGTTGAGTTTATCGATGGCGGCACCTCCGGGATGGAGATTCTTCCCGTGGTGCAGCAGGCGCGCCGTTTATTGCTTCTCGACGCCATCGCGGGGGCCCAGCCCGGACAGGTCACAGTCCTGCGTGGCGACCAGCTGCCCCGGCTCGTGCAGTCGCATCTTTCCCCGCATCAGGTGAGTCTGCTGGATCTGCTCGCCGCGGCGCGCTTATTGGGCACCGAGCCCGAGGAGATAGCCGTGGTGGGCGTGGTGCCCGCCAGCACTGAGCTATCGGTGGGGCTGAGCGAGCCGGTGATCGCCGCGCTGCCGGAGGCGGTCGCCGCCGCCCGTGCGGTCATCGCCGACTGGCTGGCCGCCGAGAACACCGCCGTGGGGGAGTGAAGGGCTGTGGAGCTACGGAGTTTAAGCATCGGCGAGATCAATATAGGCGATCTCGAACTCGCGTCCCCGCCGCAGATCCGCCGTCGGTGTGTCGCAGCGGGGGCAGGTCAGGGCGAAATACTCATCAATCTCCACCTCCTCGGCGCAGCTGGGGCAGTAGACGGTGGCGGTGATGTCCTCCACCTCCAGTCTCGCCGCGGCGCAGCAGGTGCCGCTGCGGGCCAGCGGCCACGCGGCGTGCAGCGCCTCGGTGACCACACCGGCGCGGCTGCCCACGCGCAACGCCACTTTTTCCACAGTCCTTCCCGAGGCATGGGCGGTTACAGTGGAGACAACGCCGCTCAGCAGGCTGAATTCATGCATGGAATCTATTATGTCTAACTCCTCCACCAGCATCCGCCTCGACGCCATCATTGATCCTTTCGAGGCCACGGTGCTCTATACCCGCGATAGGGACGGGCGCATCGTTGATGCCCACTTTGACCTCTCGGGTCTGCCGCGACTGGAGCCGCTACTCCTCGGGAAACCGGTGGCCGAGGTGGTGCACATGGTGACTCACCTCTGTGGGCTCTGCCCCGTGGCCCACCACTTGGCGGGGATGGCGGCGCTCGATCGGATGCACGGTGTATCGGCTCTGCCCGTCACCGCCCGTGCCGTGCGGGAGCTTCTGCTCCACGGTGCCGCTCTGTCCGCCTATGCGCCCAAGTTCCTCAGCGTGAGCCCGCAGAGTGCGCGGGCGCTCAAAGAGCGTGGCGACGCACTCATGGCGGCGGCCGGGGCCACCGGGCATTTTCCCCGCGTAGCTACCCCGGGTGGGGTGGTGGCCCCCGCCGATAGAGCCGCGGTGGAGGCGCTCGATCTGGAGGTGGAGCAGCTCTGCGCGGAGCTACTGGAGTGTGCCGCGGCGGAATCTCCCGTGCCCCCGTGGCAGGGAGTGGATGTGCACCTCGGCGCGGACCCGGTGGGGGATCGGATTGTGCTCTCCTCAGGGGAGAGCTTCGCCGCGGCGGAGAGTGCTGAACGCATCCGCGAAACCCGCCCCGGTGATCCGGCGCCCCGCCCGCAGGTGCGGCTGTCCTCGGGGCAATGGCAGCCCTACCGGGTGGGCCCAGTGGCACATGCCGATGCCGCCACCGCGGAGCGGGGCCTGACGGCGGTCATGGTGGCGGAGATTCGTCGCCGCGTGGCGGCAGTCGAGCGGCTCCGCTCGGGAGACGAGCTCTATGGCGCGGATATTCAGGCGGAGCTGCAGCCGCGGGCGGGCACCTTCACCGGGGTCGTCGATGGGCCGCGCGGGCTGCTCGCCCACACCTACACGGTGGATGAGCAGCAGCGAGTGGTGCAGTGTCGCATCCTCACCCCCACCGCCCAGAACGAGTACTGGTTGGCGCAGATGATGCGGCACGCGCTGGTGCAGGACTGTGATGTGGAGGAATCGATCCGTACCGCTGATCCCTGCCTGCCCTGTGCTGCCGCCCCGCAGGGGCAGATGGGGCTGCGGCTGCGCGAAGATACCGTATCGGCTGCGAGCGCCGAGGAGGAGGACTAAAGATGTGTCTCGGAATCCCCGCCAAGATTCTCTCCCGCGAGCCTGGCCTGTTGAGTATGGCCGAGGTGGATATGGCCGGGCAGCGGCGGGAAGTGAATATGTCCTATCTGCCCGAGGCCGAGGTGGGCGACTATGTGCTGATCCAACAGGGCTTCGCCATGACCGTGGTGGACGCGGCGGATGCCGAAGCCTCGCTCCGCGCTATCGCCGAGCTCAATCTGCTGCGGCCGGAGCGCCTGCCGCGGGGCCATCGCCAGGGCCCATCTGCGTTAGGTGAGCCCGCGCAGCGGGAGTAAAATTTGTGATTAAAGCTGAGAATCCTCGCTAATACCGAAGAAGGGAACACCGATGTGTCTGGGAGTGCCCGCACAAGTCGTGGATATTGAGGATGGCCACCGTGCCACAGTGTCAATGTCTGGGGTGAGCCGGAAGATTTCCACCGATCTCTTGGTGGGCGAGGCCCTCGAGGAGGGGGAGTGGGTGCTGGTGCATGTGGGCTTTGCGCTGTCGAAGATCGACGAGGATGAGGCCGCTCTCACCCTGCAGCAGATCAAGCAGCTCGGCGGTGGGACCTTCGATGATGAGCTCGATTCCTTCTCTCGTTCGGATATCGGATAGCGGCTGCGATGAAATTTGTAGATGAGTTCCGTGACCCCGCCGCCGCGCGGGCCCTGCTGGATCGCATTGAACGCGATGCCGCTGCCCTCGACGAGCCGCTGTCTTTGATGGAGGTCTGCGGCGGGCATACCCACACCATTTATCGCTATGGCATTGAGAATCTGCTCCCCGATTCCATCAATCTCGTGCACGGCCCTGGCTGCCCGGTGTGCGTGATCCCCATGGGGCGTGTCGACGACGCCCTCTGGCTGGCCTCCCAGCCGGACGTGCTCTTTACCACCTTCGGCGACATGATGCGCGTGCCCGGATCGGAGGGCTCGCTGCTCGATGCCCGAGCGCGTGGCGCCAATGTGGAGTTCGTGTACTCGCCCTTGGATTCTCTCGAGCTGGCGAAGAAGAACCCCGATAAGCACGTGATCTTCTTTGCCGTGGGATTTGAAACCACGGCGCCCTCCACCGCTGCCACGCTGCGCGCTGCCAAGGCGCTCGACATCAAGAACTTTTCGGTATTTTCCAATCACGTCCTCATCGAGCCGCCCCTGCGGGCGATCGTCAATGGCGGAGAAACAGCCGTCGATGGCTTCATCGGGCCCGGGCACGTGGCCGCGATCGTGGGCACGGATGCCTTCGAGTTTTTGCCCTTTGAATACGATATGCCCGTGGCGGTGGCCGGTTTCGAGCCGCTCGATGTGCTGCAATCCGTGGCGATGCTGCTGCGGCAATGCATCAGCGGCGACGTGGACGCTGGGTTGGCGCGAGTGGATAACCAATACGCCCGCGTGGTCCAACCCGGCGGCAATAAACAAGCCATGGCCCTATTGGGCGAGACCTTTGTGGTGCGAGAGAGTTTCGAGTGGCGCGGACTGGGGACGCTGCCCGAGTCTGGCCTGGCTATCCACGAGGACTATGCGCCGTGGGATGCAGAGAAGCGCTTCGATATTCCGGGCCGCAGGGTGGAAGACCCGAAGGCCTGCGAGTGCGGCAGCGTGCTCACCGGCCGGATCAAGCCTTGGCAGTGCCGCGTCTTCGGCACCGCCTGCACGCCCGCCACTCCGATCGGAACCTGCATGGTCTCGCCGGAGGGGGCCTGTGCCGCCTACTACAATTTCGGCCGTATTGATCGCTCCGCCACCGCGGCCCTTAACCGCTAGATTCCCCTAGCGCCGCTTGTGAATACATCGATAAAAGGAAAGGCCCCACGGTATGGATGCTCGCGATGAACAGGCCCTCCGCGCGGCGAAGCTCTACTACGAGTCCGAGATGAGCCAGGCCGAGGTGGCCGCCGAGATGGGTATTTCCCGCCCCACCGTGGCGAAGCTGCTGCAATACGCCCGAGAGCGCGGCTATGTCGTCATCCAGATCCTCGACCCGCGGGAAGAACGCGGCCACGTGGCCGAAACCCTGGTGGAACGCTTCGGCCAGTACGGGCTGAAAGAGGTGCGCGTGGTGCACACCGCCCGCGAGTCCTCCGAGGAAATCCTCAAAGAGCTCGGCCGCATGGGGGCGCTGGTGCTGCAAGAGCACGTCGATGACGGGCATCTCGTGGGAGTGAGCTGGGGAAATACCATGTATGCCGTGGCGCGCGCCCTGAGCGATACCCCGCGCCAAGGCGTGGAGATCGTGCAGCTCAAGGGCGGGCTGAGCTATAGCGAACGCTCCAGCAACGATATCGAGACCATCAATCTCTTCTGTCGCGCCTTCGGCGCCTATGCCCGCACCCTGCCGCTGCCCGTGATTTTCGATAATGCCGAAACCAAAGCCGTGGTGGAACAGGATCGGCTCATCAGCCACACCCTGGAGCTCGGGGCGCACACGGATGTGGCGATCTTTACCGTTGGCGCGGTGCACCGCGACTCTTTGCCGCTATCCATGGGCTATCTCAGCGAGCGCGAGATCCAGCAGCTGGAGCGGGACGCGGTGGGCGATGCCTGCTCCCGCTTTTTCACCAGCGAGGGCGCCATTGCGGCCCCGAGCGTAGACGAGCGCACCGTCGGGATTAGCCTCTCGGATCTCTCCTCCCGCCCAGTGCGCATTCTCGTCGCCGGCGGGCTATCCAAAACCGCCGCCATTGCCGCCGCGCTGCGCATGGGGCTGGCCACCCATCTGGTGATTGACCACCAAACCGCCTGCGCCGTCCTCGAGCGCTAGCGCTTCCCGCCCGCCCGCGTGGGCCCCGCGGGGCGGCCCTGGACAAAGGAATGCCTCCCCACCGCAGGGTGAGTGGCGGCGGGGAGGCGTCGATAAGCGTCGAAGCTAGAAGGCGACGATGCCCACGATGGCGGCGTTGAGCATATTGGTGCAGAAGCCGGCGAAGAGGGCCTTGATGCCGAGCTCGGCTACCTCGGAGCGGCGCTCGGGAACGAGGGCGCCGAAGGAACCAATCTGGATGGCGATAGAGGAGAAGTTGGCGAAACCAGCCAGGGCGAAGGAGGTGAGCATCACGGACTTCGCGGAGAGATCATCCACGTGCTCGGAGAAGGCGGTATAGCCGACGAACTCGTTGAGAATGGTCTTTTGGCCGATGAAGTTACCCACCAAGCTGGCCTCTTCCCAGGGCACGCCGATTGCCCATGCCAGCGGGGCGAGGAGCACGCCGAATAGCCCCTCGAGGGACCAATTCTCTTGGCCGAAGATGCTGCCGAGGCCGCCGATGCCGGCATTGACCATAGCGATACCGGCGATGAAGGCCACCAGCAGGCAGGCCACGGTGACGGCGATCCGGCCGCCGGAGAGCGCGCCGGTGCCGATGGCGTCGATAATATTGCGCGAATCCTCATCGCGTACCTCGCGCACATTGGCGTTCACCTGCGATTCTTCCGTCTCGGGCATGAGGGCCTTGGCCACCATGAGCGAGCCGGGGGCGTTCATTACCGAGGCGGCCAGCAGATAGGGCAGCGGTGCGCCCAGCAGCGAATAGCCCACCAGGGTGGAGCCGGCCACGGCGGCGAATCCGCCGGACATGCAGGTAAATAGCTCGGAGCGGGTGAGCTTGGGCAGCCACGGCTTAATTACCAGCGGGGCCTCGGACTGGCCGAGGAAGATCACCGTCGAGGCCCACACGCCCTCGATCTTGGATACGCCCAGCACCTTGCGCAGGATGGTGCCCACGATCTCCACGAACCACTGCAGAATGCGCAGATAGTACAGGGCGCCGATGATGGCGCCGAGGAAGATAATCACCGGCAAGACGTTGAGGGCGAAAATGAAGCCCACGTCCTCGCCGAAGAGGGGGCCAAAGACAAAGGAGGTGCCTTTGTTGGTGTAGTCGATCAGCTTCTCAATTGCGCTGGAGACAGCTTCGAGAGCGTGGAAACCGGGAGTCCACTTCAGCACCAATAGTGCGAAGGACACTTGGAGCAATAAGCCCACGCCCAGGGTGCGCCAATTGATCTGGCGGCGATGTGAGGATAACGCGATGAGTACCGCGAAGATCACAAAAATGCCGATGAGGCCTTGGAAGCGATCCATAGGTTATGCCTCCTTAGAGAGGTGTTCGGGCCCGAAGGAATAGGGCAGGAGTGTGTCGAAATTCAGGCTGAGAGGCTCGCCCTTGTCATCCTCCACCACGACTGTGGTGCAGCCGAACTCGCGGAGCACTTGGCGGCACGCGCCGCACGGCCAGCAGGGGGCCGCGTTCAGGCCGACGATGGCGACCGTATCGATGCGTCGTCCCACGCTATCGCTGGGGTCGAGGCGGGCGATCATGGTGGTAGTGGCATTGCGCTCGGCGCACAGGGTGAGCCCATAGGAGGCGTTTTCTACATTGCATCCGGTGTAGATTGTTCCGTCTGCGCTCAGCACGGCGGCCCCCACGGGGAAGTCGCTGTACGGGGCGTAGGCGTGCTCGGCGGCTTCGCGGGCGCGCGCGAGCAAGGAGGCGTGATCAACCATGCGAGGTGGTCCTTTCGCTGGGGAGAAGAAGCACGCTTGACGACGCCGCTCTCCGGGCATGAATCGGCGTTGGCTGCGGTCAAGCTCTTAGCTGATCAGCGTACGGTCCCTCGTCGGAAAGCACAGCGCGACAAACAGGGAACAATTGGCAATCCACGTATTGACATTTGTTCTAAGCGGGATGATACTTGGTCTCAAAGAGCAATATCAAGGGTCTACCTAACTTTTGGGGAGCCACGGTGAGTGAGGTCACTGCCGTGGTGGGGCCCGCTAGAGGAAAGAGGACAGAGGCGATATGGCTGAACAATTCGATGTCGTCGATATCATCCGCACCAAGCGCGATGGCGGCGAACTCTCCACTGAGCAGATCAACTGGGTCATCGATGCCTATACCCGCGGGGTCGTGGGCGATGAGCAGATGGCGGCACTGAACATGGCCATTTTCATCCGCGATATGAACCGTCGCGAGATCGTGGACTGGACCCAGGCGATGATCGCCTCCGGTACCACCATGGACTTCTCCGGGCTGTCGAAGCCCACCACCGATAAGCACTCCACCGGCGGCGTCGGCGACAAGGTGACGCTCCCGCTCGGGCCGCTCGTCTCCTCCTATGGGGTGGCGGTGCCGCAGCTCTCGGGCCGCGGCCTGGGCCACACCGGCGGCACCCTCGACAAGCTGGAGTCCATCCCGGGCTGGCAGGCAGATGTGCCCAATGATCGCCTCATGTCCATCCTCGAGGATTCGGGTGCGGTGGTGGCGGCAGCCGGCGCTGGCCTCGCCCCGGCGGATAAGAAGATTTACGCGCTGCGCGATATCACCGCCACCGTCGATTGCATCCCGCTGATTGCCTCCTCCATCATGAGTAAGAAGATTGCGGAGGGCACCTCGGCGCTGGTGCTGGACGTGAAGGTGGGTTCTGGCGCGTTCATGAAGGACCTCGACCAGGCCCGCGCCCTCGCCCGTACCATGGTGGATCTGGGCAATGACGCTGGGGTGAACACCCGAGCACTCCTCACCGACATGAACACCCCCTTGGGGCGCAAGATTGGCAATGCCCTCGAGGTGGAGGAATCCCTCGAGGTGCTCGCCGGCGGCGGCCCCGCTGATCTGGTGGAGATCACCTGTGAGCTGGCCCGCGAGATGCTGGAGCTGGTGGGCGTGCACGACCCGGACGTGGAAGAGGCCCTCAAGGATGGCCGCGCCATGGATTCCTGGCGGAAGATGATCCGCGCCCAGGGCGGCGACCCGGACGCGGCCCTGCCCGTGGCCCCGCATCAGGAGGTTCTGCGCGCTGAGCGCGATGGCGTGCTCACCCAGCTGGATGCGCTCGCTTTAGGCGTGGGCTCCTGGCGCCTCGGCGCCGGTCGCGCCCGCAAGGAAGATCCCGTGCAGGCCACCGCCGGCATTGAGATCCATGCCGAGATCGGCCAAGAGGTGAAGAAGGGAGAGCCACTGCTCACCCTGCACACCGAAACCCCCGATCGCATCGAGCGGGCGCTGGAATCCATCCGCCCGGGCATCGTCATCGGCGATGGCCCCGCCCCGGCCCGCACCATCATTCTTGATCGCATCGTTTAAGGAGACTGTTGTTATGAGCTTGAACCGAGCAGAACTCGCCCGCTATATCGACCACACCCTGCTGAAGCCGGAGGCCACCCGCGCCGACTTTGAGGCTCTCGCCGCCGAGGCCGGCGAGCTGGGAGTGTTCTCCATCTGCGTCTCTCCCTCCGAGCTGCCCATCACCGCCCCCGAGGGTGTTGCTGTGGCCACCGTGTGCGGCTTCCCCTCTGGTGCCGTGCAGTCGGAGATCAAGGCCGCCGAGGCCGCGCTATCCGTGCAGCAGGGCGCCGACGAGGTAGACATGGTGATCAACATCGCCGATGCCAAGGAAGGCGACTTCGAGGCCGTGCAGGCCGATATCGCCGCCGTGCGGGCGGCCATCCCGAACGCACTACTCAAGGTAATTATCGAATCCGCAGTGCTCAGCGACGAAGAGATCGTGGGCTGCTGCCAGGCCGCCGAGGCCGCAGGGGCCGACTTTGTGAAAACCTCCACCGGATTCCACCCGGCCGGCGGCGCCAGCGTGGAGGCTGTTCGCCTCATGCGCGAGACCGTAGGCGATCGCCTCGGAGTGAAGGCCTCCGGCGGGATCCGTGATCTCGCCACCGCCCAAGCCATGATCGAGGCTGGGGCCAGCCGTCTCGGCTGCTCCTCCTCCGCCGCCATTCTGAAGGAGTTGGACTAAATGACTATCGATCGTTCCCGGATCGCTCGCTGGATCGAGCACGACCCCGACGAGGCCACCGCCGCCGAGCTGCAGCGCCTGCTCGACGCGGATGATACCGAGGAGCTTGCCGCCCGCTTCGCCGGCCCGCTGGAGTTCGGCACCGCCGGTTTGCGCGGCCGCCTCGAGGGCGGTGAGTCGCGGATGAACGTGGCGACCGTCTCCCGCGCCACCGCCGGCGTGGCCGCATGGCTGAACTCTCAGGTGGAGCGGCCCGTGGTGGTGATCGGCTGCGATGCGCGCTATGGCTCCGCCGATTTCCACCAGGCAGCCGCAGAGATCTTCGCCGCGGCGGGCTGCATCGTGCACCTGATTCCGCCGCAGCTACCCACCCCCTTCACCGCCTTCTGCGTGCGTCACTTCGACGCCGATGCCGGTGTGATGGTGACCGCCTCGCATAATCCGCCTAAGGATAATGGCTACAAGGTTTACCTCGGTGGCCGCGTGGTAGATAGTGACGCCGCCAAGGGCGTGCAGCTGATCAGCCCCGCCGATAAGGAGATCGCGGAGCTTATCGCCGCCGCCCCGGACGCCGATGAGATTCCGCGCCGCAAAGAAAATATCGAGCCGGTGGCCGAATCGGTGCTGGAGGAGTACCTCTCCCGTGCGGTGAGCCTGCGTCGGGGCAGCGGGGAATCCGATCTGCCCATCGTGTTCACCGCCATGCACGGTGTGGGCGGTCGCGTGCTGCAGACCGTGCTCTCCCGCGCGGGATTCAGCGCGGTGACCCCGGTGGCTGAGCAATTCGAGCCCGATCCTGATTTCCCCACCGTGGCCTTCCCCAACCCGGAGGAAGATGGGGCGCTGGATCTGTCCATCGCCACCGCCGAGCGCTCCGGCGCCGAGCTCATCCTCGCCCTCGACCCCGATGCGGATCGCTGCTCCGTGGCCATTCCTACCGCCGAGGGCTGGCGCCAGCTCTCCGGCGATGAGGTGGGCGCCGTACTCGCCGAGGACATCGCCCGCTCCCACGAGGGTGGCGACGCCACGCTCGCGGCATCGATCGTGTCCTCGCGTCTGCTGGGCAAGGTGGCCGAGCGCCACGGCTTGCGCTTCCAGCCCACCCTGACCGGGTTTAAGTGGATCGCCCGCACCCCAGAGATGATCATGGGCTACGAGGAAGCATTGGGCTACTGCACCGATCCGGAGATCGTGCGCGATAAGGATGGCATCACCGCCTGCCTGCGCGTCGCCGACCTGGTGGATCGCCTCCGCGCCGAGGGCAAGAGCTTGCAGGATTTCCTCGACGAGATCGCCGCAGCCTATGGGCTGTATGTCACCTCGCCATTGACCTTCCGCATGTCCGACCCAGCGGCCATCGCCGCCGCCCTGGAACGACTCAAGGCCACCCCGCCGACTACCTTGGCCGGGGCGAGCGTGACGGATTTCTCGGATCTCTCCGCCGGATTCCGCGGGCTGCCGCCCACCACCGGATTCTGGGTGGAAACCGATGGCGGCGATCGCATTGTCGCCCGCCCCTCCGGCACGGAGCCCAAGCTCAAGTGCTATCTCGAGGTGATCGCCTCCGATCGCGCCGCCGCTGAGCAGCGGCTCGAGCAGCTCAAGGAAGAGTTCGCCGCAGCCCTCGGGCTCTCATAACCGCGCCACTGGCGTTTAGTCCGTTTATTTCCGCGATGGCAGCATCCTCTGATGAGGGTGCTGCCATCGTTGTCGTTGTGGGGAGTGTGCAGAGTGGCGGGGTTTAGCCGCGCGAGGAGCGGGGCTTGCCCTCCTGGTAGCCGGCGGCAGATTGAATACCCACCACGGCGCGCTCGTGGAACTCCGGGATCGAGGCGGCACCGGCATAGGTGAAGGAGGAGCGCACACCGCTGATGATGGAATCCACCTGGTCCTCAACCCCGCCGCGGGCAGGATCGAGATAGATACGCGCAGAGGAAATGCCCTCTTCAAACATTTCGCGCCGGGCGCGCTCGAAGGCCTCGGTGCGCTGATTGCGGTTTTCCACCGCCCGGCGTGACGCCATACCGAAGGACTCCTTGTACATGCGCCCATCGGCGTCGTGCATGAGATCGCCCGGGGATTCAAAGGTGCCGGCGAACCACGAACCGATCATCACATTCGAGGCGCCCGCAGCAAGCGCCAGCGCCACATCGCGCGGATCGCGCACCCCGCCATCGGCCCACACATGCGCCCCGAGCTCGCGGGCCGCCGCCGCACATTCGAGCACCGCCGTAAACTGCGGGCGGCCCACGCCCGTCTGCATGCGCGTGGTGCACATCGCGCCTGGGCCCACGCCCACCTTGATAATGTCGGCGCCAGCCGCGACGAGATCGCGTACGCCCTCGGCCGTGACGATATTGCCGGCCACAATCGGCACCCCTGGATCCAGTGCCCGCACCCGCTTTACGGCGGCGATCATGGAATCCTGGTGGCCGTGTGCCGTGTCCACGACCAAGACATCAGCGCCGGCGTCGACAAGCACCCGCACCCGCTGCTCAATATCGCCATTGATGCCGATGGCAGCGCCCACCCGCAGCCGCCCAGAGTCATCCACCGCGGGGGCATAGACCGTGGCGCGCAGCGCGGAGGTGCGGGTCATGATTCCCGCGAGACGACCCTCGCTATCGACCACTGGGGCGAGCTTGCGGGAGGCATCCCGCAGCCGGCTAAAGGCCTCTTGGGGATCAATATCCGTGGGCAGGGTGAGAAGCGAGGTAGCCATGAGTGCGCCTACCTGGGTGAAGTTATCGGCCCCCACGAGGTCCTTTTCCGTAATAAGGCCCACCGGTTTATCCTCCGCCACCACGATGGCGGCGCCATGCGCGCGCTTGTGAATCAGGTTGCGGGCATAGCCCACGGTGTGGTGGGGCTTGACCGTGATAGGGGTGTCGAAGGTGAGGTGGGCATCCTTCACCTTGCGAATCGTCTCCGCGGCAATCTCTGCGGGCACATCCTGCGGCAGGATTGCCAGCCCGCCGCGCCGGGCGATCGTCTCCGCCATGCGGCGACCAGCAACGGCCGTCATATTGGCCACCACGAGCGGGATGGTCGTGCCGGTGCCGTCACTGGTGCTGAGATCAACGTGCATACGCGAGCCCACGGAGGACCGCGAGGGCACCATAAACACGTCGGAGTAGGTCAATTCATGGGTAGGTTCTTCGAGAAAACGCATACCCTGTACTCTACGTGCGGGTCAGGACACTACTCAGTTCTGGCCCGCGGCGCGCGTGCTCGGCGGTGCCACTGTGTGCGGCCGCCTGCGGCGGCGACAGCCAGCACAGGCGCCCGCTACTCAGCAGGGGTTAGATCCCAGTGAGTTCCTTGAGATCACCAAAGACCTCCATATTGTGGCGGAAGGCGCGGGCGGCCTCGTCGAGAACATGCTCGCGCTGCGCCTCGGTGAGCTGCAGATTATCCAGCTTCTCGCGGTAGGAGTCCTTATACTTCTTGGGCTTGTCGATGCCGATGAAGCGGTAGAAGTTCAGCGCCTCCTCATTCACCCCGTAGTGGCGCTTGAGCATCACCGCAATCACCTGGCCGCCCGAGAGATCGCCCAGATAGCGCACATAATGATGCGCGAGAGCCGCCGGTCCATCGGCCAGTGCGCCGATTTCTGCGAGGCGGACGCAATAGCGGGCGGTGGCGGGAAGCATGGTGAGATTCTCCCGCCATGTATCCGAGCCGTGCAGGGCACGCAGATCCTTGCGCAGTTGCGGCAGGCGCATCAGCGTCTCGTCATAGATGAGCGCGAAAATCGGATCATTTTGCAGGCCGCGGCTCATGGACTCCAGAGCGGCATAGAACTGATAGGTCTGCTCCAAGAGGGCGGTGTAGGCGGCGACATCGAGTTCGCCGCCTACTACCTTTTTGATGAACTCAGCGTTTTCCGCCAAGTCGTGGGCCTGGGCGGTAGAGGCCTTCAATGCTAGGGACAAGGGCTCGGCAACAGAGGCAGTCATGAATGTCCTTTCACCAAGGGTGGGGCAGTGGTGAACCCCCACTAGCCCGGCGCGCTGCGCAGCGAGTAGGAGGGAGCTCAACCCCCACACAGAAAATGTTAGAGTGTAGCCTAACCTTATAGTTTTTTGAGGGCAAGGAGCGAGGCGCGTTGAGAATGCCTCGCCCTGCGTGTTCGCTACAGGCGTACACCTTCCACAAGGCGGCCTGAGCAGCACAAACATGCGCAGGGCTGCCGTGGGAGTAGGTGCGGCAGCCGGCGACGGGGATGACCACCGCCGCGCGCGCGTTAGAGTGTGTGTAGCGAATAACACCAGTTGAATGAGCCGGCGCGCGGACTATCGCGCGCGGCTTATGAAGTAAAGGGGACACACAACACTATGTTTGAGAGATTTACGGACCGAGCCCGTCGAGTGATCGTGCTAGCGCAGGACGAAGCTCGCATGCTTAACCACAATTACATTGGCACCGAGCACATCCTGCTCGGTCTTATTAGCGAGGGCGAAGGTGTAGCCGCGAAGGCGCTCGAGTCGATGGGCATCTCTCTCGACGCTGTGCGCCAAGAGGTCGAGGAGATTATCGGCCACGGCACCCAGCAAACCAGTGGGCACATCCCCTTTACTCCACGCGCCAAGAAGGTGTTGGAGCTGTCCTTGCGCGAGGGCCTGCAGATGGGGCACAAATACATCGGCACCGAGTTTTTGCTGCTCGGCCTCATTCGTGAGGGCGAGGGCGTAGCCGCACAGGTGCTGGTGAAGCTCGGCGCGGATCTGCCGCGCGTGCGCCAGCAGGTTATTCAGCTGCTCTCCGGTTATGAGGGCGGCCAGGAAGGATCCGAGGATGAGGGTGGCGCCGCACCTGCCGGTGGCAAGGTGCTCGGCGCCGGTGCGGCCAGCGGCGGCCGCGGTGGCGGTGGCGCTGGGGAGCGTTCTAATTCCCTGGTGTTGGACCAGTTCGGGCGTAACCTCACCCAGGCTGCCAAGGATGGCAAGTTGGATCCCGTGGTGGGCCGTGAGGACGAGATCGAGCGCATTATGCAGGTGTTGTCTCGCCGCACGAAGAATAACCCCGTGCTCATCGGCGAGCCCGGTGTGGGTAAGACCGCCGTGGTGGAGGGACTTGCCCTCGACATCGTTAATGGCAAGGTTCCTGAGACTCTCAAGGATAAGCAGCTCTACTCGCTGGACCTGGGTTCTCTTGTGGCCGGTTCTCGTTACCGCGGTGACTTTGAGGAGCGCCTGAAGAAGGTGCTGAAGGAGATTAACCAGCGCGGCGACATCATTTTGTTCATCGACGAGATTCATACCCTCGTGGGTGCCGGCGCCGCCGAGGGCGCCATCGACGCTGCCTCGCTGCTGAAGCCCAAGTTGGCCCGCGGTGAACTGCAGACCATCGGTGCCACCACCTTGGATGAGTACCGCAAGCACATCGAAAAGGATGCGGCTCTCGAGCGTCGTTTCCAGCCGGTGCAGGTTCCCGAGCCGTCGGTGGAGGACACCATCGAGATCCTCAAGGGGCTGCGTGACCGCTACGAGGCGCACCACCGTGTCTCTATCACCGATAGCGCCCTGTCCGCGGCTGCTAATTTGTCTAACCGCTATATCAACGACCGCTTCTTGCCGGATAAGGCCGTGGATTTGATCGATGAGGCGGGTGCCCGCATGCGCATTAAGCGCATGACCGCCCCCGACTCCATCCGCGAGGTGGATGAGCGTATCGCGAGCGTGCGCCGCGAGAAGGAAGCCGCGATCGACGCCCAGGACTTTGAGAAGGCCGCCGGCCTGCGCGATAAGGAGCGCAAGCTGGGTGAAGAGCGCGCCGAGAAGGAAAAGCAGTGGCGCTCCGGCGACCTCGAGGACATCGCTGAGGTCAGCGAGGAGCAGATCGCGGAGGTACTCGGCCACTGGACCGGCATCCCTGTATTCAAGCTCACCGAAGAGGAATCCGATCGCCTGCTCCACATGGAAGAGGAGCTGCACAAGCGCATCATCGGCCAGGACGATGCCGTGAAGGCAGTCTCTCGTGCCATCCGCCGCACCCGTGCCGGCCTGAAGGATCCGAAGCGCCCCAGCGGTTCGTTCATCTTCGCCGGCCCCTCCGGTGTGGGTAAGACGGAGCTGTCCAAGGCTTTGGCAGAGTTCCTCTTCGGCGAGGAAGACGCCCTCATCCAGATCGATATGGGCGAGTTCCATGACCGCTTCACCGCCTCCCGTCTCTTCGGTGCCCCTCCCGGATATGTGGGCTATGAAGAGGGCGGCCAGCTCACCGAGAAGGTGCGCCGCAAGCCCTTCTCCGTGGTGCTTTTCGACGAGATCGAGAAGGCGCATAAGGAGATCTACAACACCTTGTTGCAGGTTCTCGAGGATGGTCGACTCACCGACGGCCAAGGCCGCGTCGTGGACTTCAAGAACACGGTTTTGATCTTCACCTCGAACCTGGGCACCCAGGACATCTCGAAGCCGGTGGGCTTGGGCTTCACCGGCTCCTCGGAGATGGACCACGAGGCCCAGTATGAGCGGATGAAGCAGAAGGTGGATGATGAGCTGAAGAAGCACTTCCGCCCCGAGTTCCTCAACCGTATTGATTCCACGGTGGTGTTCCATCAGCTCACCCGCGATGAGATCGTGCAGATGGTGGATCTTTTGATTTCCCGCGTGCGGGATGCTCTCGCCGAGAAGGATATGGGCATCGAGCTCACCGATAAGGCCAAGAACCTTTTGGCGAAGCGTGGCTTTGATCCGGTCTTGGGTGCTCGTCCGCTGCGTCGTACCATTCAGCGCGATATCGAGGATGCTCTGTCCGAGCGCATCCTCTTTGGCGAGGTGGGCGCCGGAGAGATCATCACCGTCGATGTCGAGGGCTGGGACGGCGAGTCCAAGAACACCGACGACGCCACCTTCACCTTCACTCCGCGCCCGAAGCCGCTGCCCCAGGAGACTTTCTCCGAGATCTCCCCCGAGGCTGCCGCCGCGATCAAGGAAGTCAGCGACGCCGCCGAGGAGGATGTTCCCGAATCCGATAACACCGTGGTTCCTGCGGCGGATGACGAGGACAGCTCCGATACCAGCGGCGAGGACGATGATTCCCGCGGCGAGAACAACTAGGAGACAAGCATGGGAATCACATTCCGTAAGCGCAAGAAGGTGGGCAAGAACTCGTGGATTAACTTCTCGGGTTCTGGCGCCTCCACCTCCACCAAGGTGGGGCCGGTGACCTTCAACTCTCGCGGTGGTGTGTGGGTGAATCTGCCGGGTGGCCTCACCTACCGCGGCCGCTGGAAGTAGTCCCGCCGCACAGCGCGCACTCCCCACCGAATGGCATAGCCCGTTCGGTGGGGAGTTTTTTAGGCTTATCGACGCCACCCTCTGCCCACCTCACTCGCTGCCCAGAGGTGAGCGGGCAGGGGAGTGGGTGGGCGTATAAGAAAACTGCTCTCCTTCCCCCTGTGACGAGATAAGTAGGGGAGGAGAGCAGTGGTCTAGTGGCAGTGGGAGGCGAATCCCTTTACTGTCCGCGCACTAGCGTGAGGACGCTAGGCGTTCTTCCGGCGCTGAGCGAGGAAGATGGCAGCTGCACCGGTGAGGATCAAACCGAGAGCCATGCCGGTGGTGCTCATCACCGAGGCGCCGGTGTTTGCAAGACCGGAGGAGCCGTGCGAGTGATCAGCATGGGTTCCGCCGTGGGAACCATTGTTGTTGTTCCCAGCAGGAGCCTCGTGGTTGTGATCGTCCGTGGAGCCGTGGCCGTCAGTGGACGGCTTCATGCCGCCATCATTGTCGGTGCTGGGCTTGTGGCCGTCCTCAGGCTTGGTGCCGTTCGAGTCACTGTCGTGACCCGGGGTGTGGTGGTCGCCGGGGGTTTCGGAGTCGCTGCCGTCAGCGTTGCCGTTGTCGGAGTCGGCGCCGTCAGCATCGCCACCGTCGGTGTTGCCGTTATCGGTGTCGCCAGCGTCGCCGTTATCGGTGTCGCCCTCGCCAGCGTCGCCGCCGTCAGCGTCGCCACCGTCGGCATCGCCCTCGCCAGCGTCGCTGCTGTCAGCGTCGCCGGGGGTTTCGGAGTCGCTGCCGTCGGCATCGCCACCGTCGGTGTTGCCGTTGTCAGCGTCGCCAGCGTCGCCCTCGCCAGCGTCGGCATCGCCGTTATCGGTGTCGCCCTCGCCAGCGTCGCCGCCGTCAGCGTCGCCGGGGGTTTCGGAGTCGCCAGCGTCGGCATCGCCCTCGCCAGCGTCGCCGCCGTCAGCGTCGCCGTTATCGGTGTCGCCCTCGCCAGCGTCGCCGCCGTCAGCGTCGCCGCCGTCAGCGTCGCCGCCGTTATCGGTGTCGCCCTCGCCAGCGTCGCCGCCGTCAGTGTCGCCGTTATCGGTGTCGCCCTCGCCAGCGTCGCGGCCGTCAGCGTCGGCGGGGGCGGGGGGGGCGGCGGGGGGGGGGGGGGGGGGGCGGGCGGGGGGGGGGGGGGGGGCGGGGGGGGGGGG
>NZ_JAHUTL010000008.1:0-1733 GCF_019209955.1 Corynebacterium sp. TAE3-ERU2
TGTTGTTTGAGAACTCGATAGTGTGCCAGCTTTGTTTTGTTGATGTGTGCTGCTTTTGTTGTGGTGTGCGTGTTTGGTTGTGTGTGGATCAGGTGCCCTTGTGATTGGGGTTTGTTTGGTCGCATGTGATTTGATGCGTGTGCTGTTTTTTAGCAGTGTGTGTTGATGATTTTTTTGGGGGTGGGTTTTCCTCGTCGGATTCTGCCCCCTTGTTTTTTGTTTTTTTGCTAGTTTTGGGCTTTTCACGGAGCTTGTAGCTTTTTCTGATTGCACCTTTGTGGTGTTGATTGGTTTTTTGTGGAGAGTTTGATCCTGGCTCAGGACGAACGCTGGCGGCGTGCTTAACACATGCAAGTCGAACGGAAAGGCCCTAGTTTTGCTGGGGTACTCGAGTGGCGAACGGGTGAGTAACACGTGGGTGATCTGCCTTGGACTCTGGGATAAGCTTGGGAAACTGGGTCTAATACCGGATAGGACCATCGTTTAGTGTCGGTGGTGGAAAGATTTTTTTGGTTCAAGATGAGCTCGCGGCCTATCAGCTTGTTGGTGGGGTAATGGCCTACCAAGGCGTCGACGGGTAGCCGGCCTGAGAGGGTGATCGGCCACATTGGGACTGAGACACGGCCCAGACTCCTACGGGAGGCAGCAGTGGGGAATATTGCACAATGGGCGCAAGCCTGATGCAGCGACGCCGCGTGGGGGATGAAGGCCTTCGGGTTGTAAACTCCTTTCGGTACCGACGAAGCCTTTTTGGTGACGGTAGGTATAGAAGAAGCACCGGCTAACTACGTGCCAGCAGCCGCGGTAATACGTAGGGTGCGAGCGTTGTCCGGAATTACTGGGCGTAAAGAGCTCGTAGGTGGTTTGTCGCGTCGTCTGTGAAATCCCGGGGCTTAACTTCGGGCGTGCAGGCGATACGGGCATTACTTGAGTGCTGTAGGGGTAACTGGAATTCCTGGTGTAGCGGTGAAATGCGCAGATATCAGGAGGAACACCGATGGCGAAGGCAGGTTACTGGGCAGTTACTGACGCTGAGGAGCGAAAGCATGGGTAGCGAACAGGATTAGATACCCTGGTAGTCCATGCTGTAAACGGTGGGCGCTAGGTGTGGGGACTTTTCATGGTTTCTGTGCCGTAGCTAACGCATTAAGCGCCCCGCCTGGGGAGTACGGCCGCAAGGCTAAAACTCAAAGGAATTGACGGGGGCCCGCACAAGCGGCGGAGCATGTGGATTAATTCGATGCAACGCGAAGAACCTTACCTGGGCTTGACATGGACAGGATCGGCGTAGAGATACGTTTTCCTTTTTGGCTTGTTCACAGGTGGTGCATGGTTGTCGTCAGCTCGTGTCGTGAGATGTTGGGTTAAGTCCCGCAACGAGCGCAACCCTTGTCTTATGTTGCCAGCGCGTTATGGTGGGGACTCATGAGAGACTGCCGGGGTTAACTCGGAGGAAGGTGGGGATGACGTCAAATCATCATGCCCCTTATGTCCAGGGCTTCACACATGCTACAATGGTTGATACAACGCGATGCGAGCCTGTGAGGGTGAGCGGATCGCTTGAAAGTCAGTCTTAGTTCGGATTGGGGTCTGCAACTCGACCCCATGAAGTCGGAGTCGCTAGTAATCGCAGATCAGCAATGCTGCGGTGAATACGTTCCCGGGCCTTGTACACACCGCCCGTCACGTCATGAAAGTTGATAACACCCGAAGCCCATGGCCTAAGCCTTTTT
>NZ_JAHUTL010000009.1:0-1372 GCF_019209955.1 Corynebacterium sp. TAE3-ERU2
GGTGGGTGGTTGGTGTGTGTGTTGTTTGAGAACTGTATAGTGGACGCGAGCAATTTTATTGTGTTTGTTCTTAGTGTTTTTTGATTGTTTGTGTGTCTGTTTTTTATTAAGGGCGCACGGTGGATGCCTGGGCATCGTCAAGCCGATGAAGGACGTGGAAGGCCGCGATAGTCCTCGGGGAGTTGTCAATCGAGCGTTGATCCGAGGGTGTCCGAATGGGGTAACCTAGCGCACGCTTTTTTGGGTGTGTGTTTCCTTGTGGTGAATGTATAGCTGCATAGGGGGTGTACGCGGGGAAGTGAAACATCTCAGTACCCGTAGGAGAAGAAAACAATAGTGATTCTGTGAGTAGTGGCGAACGAAAGCGGATGATGGCTAAAAGTCATGCGTGTGATACTCGGCAGGGGTTGCGTGTGGCTGGTTGTGGGGCATGTGTGTTGGTGATACTGCCGTGTCATCTCGATTGTTGGTGTGTGTGAGGCGAAGTGGTGTGGGATCACCTACCGTAGACGGTGAGAGTCCGGTAGCCGAACATGCGCATCAGTGGTTGTGTGCGTGTACCCGAGTAGCAGCGGGCTCGTGGAATCTGCTGTGAATCTGCCGGGACCACCCGGTAAGCCTGAATACTTGGCGTGACCGATAGTGTATGAGTACCGTGAGGGAATGGTGAAAAGTACCCCGGGAGGGGAGTGAAATAGTACCTGAAACCGTGTGTCTACAATCCGTCAGAGCATCCTTTTTGGGGTGTGATGGCGTGCCTTTTGAAGAATGAGCCTGCGAGTCAGCGGCATGTCGCGAGGTTAACCCGTGTGTGGGGTAGTCGTAGCGAAAGCGAATACTAACTAGTGTGTTTAGTGGCGTGTCCTGGACCCGAAGCGGAGTGATCTACCCATGGCCAGTGTGAAGCAGCTGTAAGAGGTTGTGGAGGCGCGAACCCACTTAGGTTGAAAACTGAGGGGATGAGTTGTGGGTAGGGGTGAAAGGCTAATCAAACTCCGTGATAGCTGGTTCTCCCCGAAATGCATTTAGGTGCAGCGTTGCGTGTTTCTTTGCGGGGGTAGAGCTACTGGTTGGTTGAGCGGGACTATCATCTTAGCAACATCAGCCAAACTCCGAATACCGTGAATGTTATAGCGTGGCAGTGAGACTGCGGGGGATAAGCTTCGTAGTCGAGAGGGAAACAGCCCAGATCGTCGGTTAAGGCCCCTAAGAGTGTACTAAGTGGAAAAGGATGTGGGATCGCGAAGACAGCCAGGAGGTTGGCTTAGAAGCAGCCATCCTTGAAAGAGTGCGTAATAGCTCACTGGTCGAGTGGTTCTGCGCCGACAATGTAGTGGGGCTGAAGTACACCGCCGAAACCACGACAGCAGCA